>NZ_JAFCIY020000056.1 GCF_020194955.2 Desulfuromonas sp. CSMB_57
CCGGCCCGCTTTGCCGAAACCATGACCCGCCTGCGGGCCTTCGCCGCCGCAGCGGACCGGGAAGTGTGAAAACAGGCTGAAGGCTGAAGGCTGAAGGCTGAAGGCTGAAGGCTGAAGGCTGAAGGGATTGTGTGCAACGCCGTCTGGGGCGGAAGAGAACTCTAGCAGGAACAAGGAATTTTCCTCAATCGTGGCGGGATATTGCCAGAATTTTACTTCAGACTTCAGACTTCGGACTTCATTCTGCCTTGTGTCAGCCTTCAGTCTGATTTCTTGCTTTTGAAAGGCTATTCCATGTTTTTCATCCCTCTTTCGCAACCGGAAAGCGTCGCCCTGGTGATCCATGCGCTGCGAATC
>NZ_JAFCIY020000058.1 GCF_020194955.2 Desulfuromonas sp. CSMB_57
ATGTTCACTCCATGGCTCACCAGCTGGGCGGCTTCTACAACCTGCCGCACGGCGTCTGCAACGCCATTCTGCTGCCGGCCGTTTGCGATTTCAACCTGATCGCCTGCCCGGAGCGTTTCGCCGACATCGCCAAGTTCATGGGCGTGCCGACCGAAGGCCTGAGCGTGACCGAAGCAGCCGCTGCCGGTATCGAAGCCATCCGTGAACTGTCCGCTTCCATCGGCATCCCCGCCGGCCTCAAAGACCTGAACGTCAAGGAAGAAGACTTCAAAGTCATGGCCGAAAACGCCAAGAAGGACGCCTGCCAGTTCACCAACCCGCGTACCGCTACGCTGGATCAGGTTATCGGCATCTTCAAGGCTGCCATGTAATTTGCTCCGACAGGGCAGCGAAGCAAAAGCTTCGAATAACGTTCTGTCCTGGACAAGTTGCAATAAGAAGAAATGGGACGGCCGGGTTTTACCCGGCCGTCCTTTTTTAACTGCCTCAGGGTGGCAGGGACCTTGGGCGATGCGTTGACTCCTGTGGAGCGCCTGTGTTTAAATGCCGAGTTATGTGTTATGACAAGATCGTAACTGCGTTCCTGGGCCTCGGATCCAACCTCGGTGACCGATTTGATGCCTTGCGCCAAGCGCGGAGCGCCCTGCAGGGCTTGACCGGGGTGCGGGTGACGGGCTCCTCAGCCCTCTACGAAACCGAACCCATCGGCGGCCCCCAAGAGCAGCCCTGCTACTATAATGCCGTGGTGCAGATCGCGACGGAGCTTGCGCCAGAACTTCTGCTGGAACGATGCCTTGGCGTGGAAGCAGCCCTGGGGCGGGAGCGGTTGGAACGATGGGGACCCCGCACCATCGATATCGATCTGCTGTTCTACGATTCCACAATCCGTCAGGGCAGGGATCTGGTCCTGCCCCATCCGCGCCTGCATCTGCGTTCCTTCGTCTTGACTCCACTGCATGATTTGGCCGCCGATTTCGTTCATCCGCTGCTGGGCAAAACGGTGCGCCAGCTGCTGCGGGATCTGCCGCCGGGCGCCGGTCTTAGAAGACTGGCCAGGGTATGGTGACCATGACCGGCCTGCTGCGTCTCATTCTGTTGTTCTGGGCGTGTTACTATCTTATACGCATCGTGACCCGATGGTTTGCCGCCGGTCGCGGCCCTGACGGACCGCGCCCGGAAAAAACCGTCCAGGGGGAGGACATGGTGCGGGATCCCCAATGTGGCGTCTTTTTGCCCCGCAGCCAGGCCCTGCGCCAGGTGGTGGACGGCGAATTGCACTACTTCTGTTCAGAACAGTGCCGCCGAGCCTTTCTCGATAAACCGTAACGCAACCTGCCAGAAGCCGGTAATTTCAACCTGTGCTGCCGGTTGCCCGCCAAGGAGAAGAAAGCATGAAATTTTTCATCGATACTGCCAATGTGGACGAGATTCGAGCTGCACATGACATGGGCCTGGTGGACGGCGTGACGACCAACCCTTCCCTGGTTGCGAAAACCGGTCGCAATTTCCATGAGGTGCTGACGGAAATCGCCGCTCTGGTAGACGGACCCATTTCCGCCGAGGTTGTCGCCCTCGACACGGAAGGCATGTTGGCGGAAGCCCGGGAACTGATCAAGCTTCACCCCAAGAATATCGTCATCAAGGTGCCTATGACTCCCGCCGGCCTCAAGGCCACCCGGCAACTGGCGGATGAGGGCATTCCGGTCAACATGACCCTGGCTTTTTCGCCCCTGCAGGCGCTGCTGGCGGCCAAGGCCGGGGCGGCTTACATTTCTCCCTTTGTCGGTCGCCTGGATGACGTTGGACACCTGGGCATGGAAGGTGTCGAGCAGATCCGGACCATTTTCGACAACTATGGATTCACCACGGAAATCATTGTCGCCTCGGTGCGCAGTCCGCTGCATGTTCTCAACGCCGCCCTCATCGGCGCCGATATCTGCACCATTCCCTACGGCGTGCTGCTGCAACTGGCTAAACATCCTCTGACCGATACGGGCATCGAGCGTTTTCTGGCCGATTGGCAGAAAAGCCAGGTGTGACGGACGGGGCTGCGGCCCGGCAACTCGGGAGCGTGAAGCATGAAAATTCATGAATACCAGGCCAAGCAGCTGCTGAGCCGCTTCGGCATTGCCGTGCCGCGCGGACTGGTCGCGAAATGTGCCGCAGAGGCTGTGCAGGCCGCGGACCAACTGGGGGGAGCCTGTCTTCTCAAGGCCCAGGTGTATGCCGGCGGGCGGGGCAAGGGAGGCGGCATTCGCCGCGCCGGAAGTCCGGCCGAAGCAGGGTCTATTGCTGCATCCATGTTGCACCAGCGGTTGGTGACGCCTCAGACCGGGCCGGAAGGCCTGTCCGTTTCCCGCCTGTTGGTGGAAGAGGCGCTGGAGGTCGAGGCCGAGTATTATCTGTCCCTGACTCTGGACCGGGAACGGGGCCGTTACGTTCTCATTGCCTGCGCCGTCGGCGGCGTCGACATCGAAGAGACCGCCCGTCGGGCCCCGGAGCAGATTTTGCGGATCGACATCGATCCGGCCCTGGGCCTCCAGCCGTTTCAGGCCCGCCACATCGCTCTTCATTTGGGGCTGGGGGGTAGTGCTCTGCAACCGAGCGCCGGCCTGCTGCTGAACCTATATCGCTGTTTTTGGGAACTGGACGGCAGCCTGGTCGAGATCAATCCCCTGGCAAAAACCCGGGATGGCCGGTTGCTGGCCCTGGACGCCAAATGCATCTTTGATGACAGCGCCCTGTTTCGTCATGCCGATTGGGCCGAGTTGACGGACCACAGTCAATATGATCCCCTGGAGGTGCGGGCCGCGCAATCGGATATCGCCTATATCAAGTTGGATGGTCGCATCGGCTGCCTGGTGAATGGTGCCGGTCTGGCCATGGCGACTTTGGACATGCTTACCGAATGCGGCGGCCGGCCGGCCAACTTCCTCGATGTAGGCGGCGGTGCCGACCACGCCAAGGTGGTGGAAGCGTTTCGCATTCTGCTTACCGATGCTGCGGTCGAAGGGATTTTCATCAATATTTTCGGCGGTATCATGCGCTGCGATCGGATTGCCGAAGGTCTTTTGGAAGCGGCCGGTGAAACCGGCTGCCGGCTGCCCATGGTGGTGCGCATGGCCGGTTCCCGGCAGGCGGAGGGCCGTCGCCTGCTGGAGGATTCCGGGCTCAAGGTGACTTGGGCGGACAACCTGGCGGATGCGGCGGCATGTATCGTCCGGCAGCTGTCTTGAGCAGGATCCGGTTACTGAGCCGTCTTGCAAGGGGGCGCCGCCGCGGGCGGCGGGTGAAGGGATATGGCGATACTTGTCGATAATAATTCGCGGATTGTGGTCCAGGGGCTGACCGGCAGCGCCGGTCGCCGCCATGCCCTGCTGTGCCGGGAATATGGCAGCCAGGTGGTGGCCGGGGTGACCCCCGGCAAGGGCGGCACACAGGTCGAGGGGATCCCGGTTTTCGACAGTGTCGAGCAGGCGGTCCGTCAGACCGGGGCCGATGTCGGATTGATTTTCGTTCCGCCGCCGGTGGCGGCCGACGCCATTCTCGAGGCGTGTGCTGCACAACTGGATCTGGCGGTCTGCATAACCGAAGGGATTCCGGTGCGGGACATGGTCCTGGTCAACCGGATGTTGCGGGAAAGCCGAACCCGGCTTATCGGCCCCAACTGTCCGGGTCTGATTACTCCCGGGGCCTGCAAGGTCGGCATCATGCCGGGAGAAATCCACCGGCCGGGCGCTATCGGGGTGGTCTCCCGCAGCGGCACCCTGACCTATGAAGCCGTTCAGCAGTTGAGCGATGCGGGCCTCGGCCAGTCGACCTGCGTCGGTATTGGCGGCGATCCCATCATCGGGACCTCATTTATCGATATCCTGCAGCTGTTCAACGAGGATCCGGCCACCGAGGGGGTGTTTCTCATCGGTGAAATCGGCGGCAGTGCCGAAGAGGAGGCGGCTGCCTGGATCGGGCGCCATATGCGCAAGCCGGTGGCGGCCTTCATTGCCGGCCGCACGGCGCCGCCGGGCAAGCGCATGGGGCATGCCGGTGCGGTAATCAGCGGCGCCAGCGGGCGGGCTGTGGACAAGATCACCGCTTTGCAGGCGGCCGGGGTCGAAGTCGCAACCGGTCCGGCGCGACTGGCCGAAGCCATGCAGCAGGCGTTGCGCCGCGGGGCCGGCAGTTGACTTTGATTGCACCCTGAAATTATCATGAATCTTCAGTGTTTTCGGATTTCCCGAAGATGTGAGGCACGATTTAAGGAAGAGACGAATAACCCTATGGCGATTCTGGCAATAAGACACTATCCGGATCCGGTATTACAGCAGCGTGCCGAGCCGGTGACGGAAGTCGACGACAGCATCAGGACTCTGGCGCGGGACATGGCGGAAACCATGTATGCGGCCCCCGGCGTCGGCCTGGCGGCGCCCCAAGTCGGCGTCGGCACGCGGTTGATCGTCCTGGACTGCGCTCCCAAGGGGAGCCCGGCGGAACTGATTGTGGCGGTCAATCCGGAAATCCTCGAAGGCCATGGCACCTCCTTCGAGGAGGAAGGCTGCCTGTCGGTGCCCGGGTATTACACCCGCATCCATCGCAGCGCCCAGGTCCGGGTGCGTTATACCGATCTGGCGGGACAGACCGTCGAACGGGAAGCTGATGGCTTGCTGGCCATCGCTTTTCAACATGAGATCGATCACCTGGAAGGGTTGTTGTTCGTCGACCACCTTTCGTCCCTGAAAAAGGGCATGTTCCGCAAGAAGTATCAAAAACTGCAGCAACAACAGGAGCAGCAGCTGTGATCGATGTCCGGACCCTGCGCACCGTGTTCATGGGTACCCCGGAATTCGCCCTGCCGACCCTGGAGGGCCTGCTCGCTGCGGGCGTTGACCTGTGTGCCGTCTATACCCAGCCGGATCGCCCCAGCGGCCGGGGCAAACAGTTGACGGCGCCGCCGGTCAAGGAACTGGCCCTGCGCCATGGCCTGCCGGTCATGCAACCGGTCAAGCTGCGGGAGCCCGAGGTGGTGGAGGAGTTGCGACGCCTCGCTCCGGATCTCATGGTGGTGGTGGCCTATGGGCAGATTCTGCCCAAGAGCATTCTCGACATACCCCGCCACGGCTGCATCAATGTGCACGCCTCCCTGCTGCCACGATACCGGGGCGCGGCCCCCATCAACCAGGCCATTGTCGATGGCGAACAGGTGACGGGGGTGACGACCATGCTCATGGACGTGGGTCTCGATACCGGCGACATGCTGGTGCGGCGCGCCACCGAGATCGGTTTCGAGGAAACCGCCGGCCAATTGCACGATCGGCTGGCCCTGCTCGGGCGGGAAGCCATGCTTGAGACCCTGCGGCGGCTGTGTGAAGGCACCCTGCGGGCTGAACCTCAGGACGATGCCGACAGCAGCTATGCGCCCATGATGAAGAAGGAGCAGGGCCGCATCGACTGGAATCGTGAGGCGTTGCACCTGCACAACCTGGTGCGCGGACTGGATCCCTGGCCGGGCGCTTATACCTTTTTGAACGGGCAGACGCTCAAAATCGCCGCCACTCTGCCGGAGGAGGGTACCGACGGTGAACCGGGAACCGTGCTGTCCGCCGGTCCCGAGGGGGTGCGTATCGCCTGCGGACAAGGCATTCTGCTGGTGCGGGAACTGCAGTTGGCCGGCAAGAAACGGCTCAAGGCCGCCGACTTCGTTCGCGGTACGGCCCTGCGGGCCGGCACCCGGCTGGAGGGCTGAAATGGTGCATTGTCCGGGAAAAACCGGTGTCGGCACCGGTAAAGGCCCCTTCTTGCTGTTGCTGGGCGTGGTCGGGACGCTCATTGCCTTGCTGGCCCTGCTGGTTTGGTGGGTGCCCAGTTTCGGTTTGGCCAACATCCACCCGGAACTGCCGCGTTGGTTTGGACTGGGAGTGCTGGTGGTGGCCGCGGTGCTCCTTGGCGGGCTGGGATTGTTGGCCCTCACTCTGCTCACCGGGCGGGATCTGTTTTTCTTCCCCCGACTGCGCGGCTTGGCATTCCGCTATCTGCTGCCGGCGATGATCGGCATCGGACGGCTGCTGGGAGCCGATCAGGAGGCTTTGCAGCGGGCCTTCATCGCTCTCAACAACCAGTTGGTGCGGGCCCGCAAACTGCGGGTGCCGGCGGACAAGGCCATGATTTTGCTGCCCCACTGCCTGCAGTGGTTCGACTGCGCCATCAAAGTTACCGGCGATATTGAAAAGTGCGCCCGCTGCGGCCGTTGCGACCTTTCCCAACTGGCGGATTTGGCCCGGCAGCGTGGGATCACCACGGCGGTCGCCACCGGCGGCACCCTGGCGCGCAAACTGTTGGTGGAGAAGCGACCCCGGCTGGTGCTGGCAGTGGCCTGTGAGCGGGATTTGGCGGCCGGCATTCGCGATGCCTGGCCCCTGCCCGTGATCGGAGTTTTCAATACCAGGCCGGAGGGCCCCTGCTTCAACACCCGCATCGACCTGACCCTGGTCGAGCAGGCGCTGGATGAATTCATTCTTCCCGTGGCCCCGGGCAACGGCGGTCACAACGAGGTGAAAAAACCATGAATACCTTGAGAACCGTGCTTCTGATGACCGTTCTGACCCTGTTGCTGGTTTTCGCCGGCGGTCTGGTCGGCGGTCAGAACGGCGCCCTGATGGCCCTGATCATGGCCGGCGTCATGAACCTGGGCTCCTACTGGTTTTCCGACAAAATCGTCATTGCCATGTACCGGGGCAAACCGGTCGAAAGCGGGCCTCTGTACGATGTGGTGGCGGAACTCTGCCAACGCAACAATCTGCCCATGCCGCGGGTCTACATCCTGCCCCAGAACACCCCCAATGCGTTTGCCACCGGGCGCAATCCCCGGCATGCCGCCGTGGCCGCCACGGAAGGCATTCTGCGCATCCTGACCCGGGAGGAATTGATGGGCGTCATGGCCCACGAGATGAGCCATGTGGGCAATCGCGACATCCTCATCGGCTCCATAGCCGCCACCCTGGCCGGGGCCATTGCCTTTCTGTCGCACATGGCGCGCTTTGCGGCCCTCTTCGGCGGACGCGGAAGTCGGGATGACCGCAATCCCCTGGGCTTGATTCTGGTCATGATTTTTGCTCCCTTGGCAGCCATGCTGGTGCAGATGGCCATATCCCGTTCGCGGGAATATGCGGCCGATCAGGGGGGCGCGCGGTTGTGCGGCAATCCCTTCTACCTGGCCAATGCCCTTCGCAAGCTGGAAATGGCCAACCAGCGCTTCCCCATGGAAAAGGTCAACGAAGCGACGGCCCACATGTTTATTGTCAGCCCCCTCGGCGGCAGCAATCTGCGCGCTCTGTTTTCCACCCATCCGCCGGTGGAGGAGCGTATTCGCCGCCTGGAAAGCATGACCCCGTACTGATGGTGATCGGGGAGAGCGGCAATTTTTGATCCGGCGGGGACAGGCGGTTGCCGTCCCCGTCTTTCACATGAAGGGATGGCTCCCTTCCGGACAGGGACAACGATGGTTTCCGCCGATGCACGCAGTATTGCCTACGACATTCTGATACGCGTGTCCGAGGGCGCTTTTGCCGATCTGGCACTGGACGGCGAACTGGAAAAACACCCGCAATTGGACTCCCGCGATCGGGGCCTGGCCACCGAACTGGTCTATGGCGTGCTGCGCCATCGGCGCCGGTTGGACTTTGTCCTGCAGTCCTTCTGCAGCAAGCCCCTGGATCGGGTCGATGCCGGGGTTTTGGAACTGCTGCGACTCGGCTGCTACCAGTTGTTGCTGCTGGATCGCATCCCGCAGCGGGCCGCAGTCTACGAAACGGTGGAGTTGGCGCGTCGCCGCCGCATGCAGCGGGCGACCGGCTTCATCAACGGCATCCTGCGGGCGGTGATTCGGGAAGGGCAGGGGCTGACCTGGCCCGATGCGGAAACCGAGCCATTGGCCTACCTGGAGACGGTGCTGTCGCTGCCGGACTGGTTGGCTCGGCGCTGGTTGGACGATCTCGGCCCCGAGCAGGCCCAGGCCCTGGCTACCGCCATGCTGGCACCGGCGCCGGTCTGCCTGCGCGCCAATACATTGCGCACCGACCGCGCCAGGTTGCAGAACGATCTGGCCCGCCAGGACTGTCTGTCCGAGCCGACCCGTTTTGCCGCCGAGGGTTTGCGCGTGCTGTCCGGCATGTCCCGCCATTTGCCCGGAACCAAGGAGGGATGGTGGCAGAAGCAGGATGAAGCCAGCATGCTCATCGCGCATCTGCTCAACCCCCAGCCGGGGGAGCGGATTCTCGACGCCTGCGCCGCGCCGGGAGGGAAAACCACTCACATGGCGGCACTGACCCATAACCGGGCTGGCATTCTGGCCATGGATCTGCATCCCCAACGCCTGAAACTGGTGGAACAGGGCGCCAAGCGTCTCGGCTGCCAGGGCATCGAAACCCGGGCCTGGGATCTGACCAGCCCGCCGACCTTTCTGGAGGCGGGCAGTTTCCATCGCATCCTGGTCGATGCCCCCTGCAGCGGCCTCGGCGTGCTGCGTCGCAATCCGGAGATCCGCTGGCGCCGCCGGCCGGAAGAACTGGCCCAACTGGCCCAACGGCAACTGGCCATCCTGCGCAATGTCGCCCCTCTGGTGCGGCCGGGCGGCCGCCTGCTCTACTCCCTGTGCACCTTCGGTCGCGAGGAAACGGACGATGTTTGCGACGCCTTTCTGGCCGCCTGCCCGGAATTCGAACGGGAGGATTTACGGCCCGGGCTGCCGGCCGGCTGGCGACCGTTGTTCGACGAGTCGGGCGCGCTGCGCACCTGGCCGCATCGGCATGACGGCATGGACGGATTTTTCGCTGCCGCCTTTCGTCGTCGCGGCTGAGGAACGTTTGCGGTACTCTTCAGCCGGCGTGGAGAAGGGCCTCGCGCTCCGCACTTCGAGGGCCGCATGAACCCATTCTTGGGCGCCCCGACACTCTTTACTGAACAGTTACTCTTTTGTGTTTCTATTCCGGAGCTGAAACCATGATTAAAATAGCCCCTTCCATTCTGTCCGCCGACTTTTCCCGCCTGGGCGAGGAAGTCCGCGCCATCGAGGCCGGCGGTGCCGACTATGTGCATATCGACGTCATGGACGGCCACTTCGTGCCCAACATCACCATCGGCCCCCTGGTGGTGGAGGCGGTGCGCCGCGTCACGCGTCTGCCCCTGGACGTGCACCTGATGATTGAGGGGCCGGACCGGTACATTCCCGATTTTGCCGCCGCCGGCGCCGACATCATTACGGTGCATTACGAAGCGGTGCCCCATCTGCACCGTACCGTGCAGCTGATTCGCAGCCTGGGTAAGAAAGCCGGGGTGTCCCTCAATCCCGCCACCCCGGTCCATTGTCTGGACGTGATCCTGGAAGATCTGGATCTGGTGTTGCTCATGACCGTCAATCCCGGCTTTGGCGGCCAGCAGTTCATTCCTTCCGGCCTTTCCAAGATCGAAGCCCTGCGGCGCGCCATCGACGGCCGCGGCCTGACTGTCGAACTGGAGGTGGATGGCGGGGTGAAGGGGGACAACATCGGCGCCATCGCCGCTGCCGGCGCCGAGGTGTTCGTGGCCGGCAGTGCCGTGTTCGGCAACCCCGATTATGCCGCCACCATCGCCGCCCTGCGGGCCGGGGCCGAGGCCCGGCGGTGAATCTGGACGTCGCCCAGGTGCGGTCGGCTCTGGCCGCCCATCCTGTCCGTCATCTGGAACGCGGGGTGTTGAAGCCGGCGGCGGTGTTGCTGCTCTACTACTCCAAAGACGGCGTCGATACCCTGCTCTTCACGCGGCGCAGCGACCATCTACCCCATCATGCCGGGGAGATTTCCTTTCCCGGCGGCCGAGCCGCGGACAGCGACCCCGATCTTTGTGGCACCGCGCTGCGGGAAACGGAAGAGGAAATGGGCATCCGCCCGCGGGACGTGACTGTTCTCGGCCGGTTGGATGACTTTATCTCCGTGTACGGTTATCATGTGGTACCCTACGTCGGGACCATTCCCTCGCCTTATCCGTTTCGCGTCGATCCCCATGAAATCGCCGAAGTAATCGAGGTGCCCCTGGCCCGGTTGTGCGATCCGCGCATCTATCATGTCGAAAGCTGGCGCCACCGCGGCCGTTTGATGCCGGTCTGTTTCTTCAATATCGACGGCCATCAGATCTGGGGCCTGACCGGTGCCATTCTGCGCCAGTTTCTGCAGCGGGTGGGCATGTTTCCGAGCGCCGCTTTTCAAGGAGATTCACCATGAAGGATGCGGTGCAGACTTTCCTGGAGCGATTGGCCGCAGGCGTCATTGTCGGCGACGGTGCCATGGGCACCCTGCTTTACAGCCGCGGCGTGCCTTCGGGAAGCTGCTTCGAAGCTCTCAATCTGCGCCAACCCGAGCTGGTTGCCGGGGTCCATCGCGATTATCGGGCCGCCGGCGCCCAGTTGCTGGAAACCAATACCTACGGGGCCAATGCCCTGCGACTGGCCGCCGTCGGCCTGGAGAATCAGGTGCGGCAGGTGAATCTGGCCGGTGCGGCCCTGGCGCGCCGCAGCGCCGGTCGCGAGGCCCTGGTAGCCGGTGCCGTCGGTCCGCTGCTGTTGCCCCGCGGGCAGGAATCGGGCCCGACGCCAGAGGAGCAACGCAGCCTGTTTCGCGAGCAGATGAACGCCTTGGGCGAGGGCGGGGTCGATGTTCTGCTCCTGGAGACCTTCGCCTCCCTCGATGAACTGCTGCTGGCGGTCACCGTGGCGAAGGAAACCGGCTTGCCGGTCATCGCCCAGATGGCCTTTTTCGAGCAGGGGCGCACCCGCGACGGGATTGCCGCCGGCGATGCGGCCCGGCGCCTGGCGGCGGCCGGGGCGACCATGGTCGGCGCCAATTGCGGCTCCGGGCCGCGCGAATTGCTGGCCGTGCTGCAGGCCATGGCCGTCGTCACCGAATTGCCCCTGTCCGGTTTTGCCAACAGCGGCTTTCCCGAATATGTCGATGGCCGCTATCTCTACTTGGCGACCCCCGAATATTTCGCGGCCCGCGGTCGCGAAATGGTTGCGGCCGGTGCGGCATTGGTGGGCGGTTGCTGCGGCACCACCCCGGCGCATATCGCCGCCCTGGCCGCCGAATTGCGTCATCTGCAGCCGCCGCCGCGGATTGCGGTGTCGGGTCCCCCGTTGGCGACCGTCGAGCTTGTGCCGCCGCCGGCAACCCGCAGCGGATTTCTGGCCCCATGGGGTACGCGGCCGGTGGTCACTGTCGAACTCGATCCGCCCCGGGGCCTGGATTGCACCAAGGTCCTGGCCGGGGCCCGGCGCCTGGCCGCTGCCGGCGTCGATGCCATCAGTCTGGCGGAAAATCCTCTGGCGCGCATCCGCATGGGGAATATTGCCCTGGCCCGGCTGATCCAGGAACAGGCAGGTATCGAGACCATCATTCACGTTACCGGCCGCGATCGCAATCTCATCGGCCTGCATTCCGAGCTCATGGGGGCCCATCTGCTCGGCATCCGCAACGTGCTGGCGGTGACCGGCGATCCCGTCTCCGTGGGCGGCGAGGCGGGTGCCACCAGCGTCTTCGATGTCAACTCCATCGGCCTGCTGGAAATGCTTTCGGCCCTCAACGCCGGGCGCACCCTGCTCGGCACCGATATGGGGCTAGCGGCAGGTTTTGTGGCCGGCGCGGCCTTCAATCCCAATGTTGCCGACATGAGCGGCCAGGTGCGCCGGTTGGAAAAAAAGGTCGCCGCCGGCGCCCGTTTCGTCCAGACCCAGCCGGTGTATGATATAGCGGTGGCACAGGAGATGCTGGAGCGTCTGGCGTTCCTGGAAGTTCCGGTGCTGGTCGGGATTCTACCCCTGGTGAGCGAGCGCAATGCCGAATTTCTGCATAATGAGGTGCCGGGCATCCGGCTGCCCGAGAGCGTGCGGCAGCGCATGCGCGGCACCAGCGGGGAACATGGGGTGGCCGAGGGGATGGCCATTGCGTGGGAGTTGGTCGAAGGATTGGTCGGCAGGGCAGGCGGATTTTATCTCATGCCGCCCTTCGGCAAGGTGGAACTGGCGGTGAAAGTGATGGACTTCATTCGGGCCGCATCCTGAGATGCGGGGGCTTTCGGCCCCCATCAAAGCGCTTTGGATGCGTTCATTCCTCCAGCATGCGCTCCAGGCTGCCGCGCTGCTCCAAGGTGAAGAGGTTGTCGCAACCGCCGACCAGAGCGTCGTCGATGAAAATTTCCGGAACCGTCGTCCGGCCGGAACGTTGGCGCATTTCCAGCTCCAGGTCCGGGTTGTCGGTCACGTCGTATTCGATGAAGCGGACTCCTTTGCGGTGCAGCAACTCCTTGGCACGGCGGCAGTAGGAACAATAGCTTTTGGTGTAGATCTCGACCTTTTTCATGACGATCCTTGGCACCTTGGTGGAAATCGGACGGAGGGGAATACCATGAAGCAAATATACCTGATTCTGCTGCTTTTGCTATCGGCCTGCGCCACGCCCCTGCAGCCGCGGGAAGAGTTCCAGGACGCCCGCCAGGAATTCGTGTTGCGGCTGGTGTGGAAGGATTATCCCAGTGCCGCGTTCTTTGTCAACGAGGAATTACGAGAGGATTTTCTGAGCAAATTCGATCAGGGCAGTGAGCTGCGCATCATCGAGATGCGGCCCGAAAAGGCCGAGTTCCAGGGCGAGAACAACAGCCGGGTAATGACCTGGTCCTCTCTGGACTACTATCGTCTGCCGTCAACCCGGATCAAGACCTTTCGCCTGCGCCAGGATTGGGAGCTGACTGCGCAGGGCTGGAAGATTGTCACGCCATTTCCCGACCTGCCCTGACCATCACCGGGGCTGCTGCTGCAAGACCCTTGGGATTCTGCAGCGGTCAGAAAGAACAAAGGGAAAGTGGTCCTGCCAATTTCGGTATCGTCATGCACCGGGCGCCTCAGACCGACAACCTGGTTTCCATCTGCCGAAGGAACCTGGTGTGGGCGCGCCGGACAGCTCGGAAGCGCTTCAGGAGCCGCACTCCCTCCTCCGTAAGGCAGGTGCTTCCGCCCCCGCCTTTACCCCCCGAAGTCCTTTTCACCAAGGGTTTATTGGACAACTTGTTCAGATTGTCAATGATATGCCATACCTTCGGGTAGCTCATGCCGATTTCCTTGGCGGTGCGAGAAATGGAACCATGAATGGCCACCTGTTCCAGGACATGAAAGTTTTCCATGTCGATGGGTCTGGCGTTCTTCAAATGCAGAAAAAGTTTTCCTGAAATGTCGAATTGTTGGTTTTTCACGAGCTTGTCTCTTGGTTTGAGCCGGGAAGCAGGTCCAGGGAAAAATGTCTCCGAAGCCGTCGGGCCACGGGGACATGTGTTCAGATCCAATGGATTTCAAAAGGCTTGCGCTGGTTGGGGTTGTTTCGATGCTCGGAGGATACCGCCGGGTGCCCGAGAATCACCGGAGCGACCAGCTGGTAGTGCCGCGGCACGCCCAGCTCGCTTTTTACCTGGGGGTCGGCGAAGATGTTGTGGCCAAAGCCGATCCAGCAGCAACCCAGGCCCTGGTCCTCCGCCAGCAGGTGAAGGTTGTAGGCGACCATGCTGCAGTCGTAGACATGCCAGTAGGAGTGCGTGTCGCCGTAGACGATAATCAGGGCCGGCGCATTGTAGAAGATGTTGTAATCCGGATCCTTCAAAAAGGTTTCGTATTGCCGTATGTGAGGTGCCGCGTCCAGATCCGCCAGCCAGGCGGCCTTGGCAACATCGGAATAGTGCTGCAGGCGATTGCGATCGGTGATGACGACAAAACGCCAGGGCTGGTTGTTGGAGCCGCTGGGAACCCAGACGGCCGCATGGATAAGATCCTGCAATTGCTGCCGGGAAAGGGTCTGGTCGGAAAAATTCCGGCAGGTGATGCGCCGCTTGATCAGGTTGGTAAAGGTGTTCATTGCACGTCTCCTTGTTGGGATATGGAAAAATTCGGACCGAGCATGTCTGTCAGTGCGGACAGCAGCCGATCCACGTCCTCCCGGGTGTTGAACAGGCCGGGGCTGACCCGGATGGTTCCGGACGGCAGGGTGCCGATGGTACCGTGGGCGGCCGGCGCGCAATGCAGGCCGGTGCGGACACAGATGCCGTACTGTTCGTCGAGGAGAAAGCCGGTTTCGGCCGGGTCCCGGCCCGCCATGGTGAAGGACACCACGCCGCCATGTTCGGTGGCGGTACCCGGCCCGTAAATCCGGATTCCGGGGAGTTGGCGCAGCCCGTACAGCAGTGCTTCCAGCAAGCGGGTTTTATGTTCCCGCACCTGCCGGATGCCGATCCGTTGCACATACTCGATACCCGCCAGCAGACCTGCCAGGGCCGGAGCATTGAGGGTGCCGCTTTCCAATCGCTCCGGCAGCGCTTCCGGCATTTCCTCGGACATGGAATCCCCGCCGGTGCCGCCGAAAATCAGCGGGGTCGGTTGCAGATCCTCACGCAGGTAGAGAAATCCCGTCCCCGGGGGCCCCAACAGGCACTTGTGGCCGGGGGCCGCCAGCACATCGATGGCCATGCTCTGAACGTCGATGGGCAGCAGGCCGGCGCTCTGGGCGGCATCCACCATGAACAGGATGCCGTGCCGGCGGCACCACGGGCCGATTTCCTCGATGGGTTGAACCGTGCCCGTGACGTTGGAACAATGGCATAGCACCACCATGCGTGCCGCTTGCCCGCCGGCCATGGCCGCGGCCTTCACATCGTCCGGTTGCAGGCGGCCAAATCGGTCGGCGGGAACCTCAGTGACCTGGATGCCCCGGGCCCGCAAGGCATGCAGGGGGCGAGATACGGCATTGTGTTCCATACTGGAGGTCACGACCCGATCCCCCGGCTGCAGCAGGCCAAACAGGGCCAGATTGATGGCTTCGGTGGCATTGGACGTGAACACTACCCGCAATTCGTCGGCGATGTTGAACAACTCCGCCACCGCTTCACGGGTCCGATAGACCAGCCTGCCGGCTTCCAGGACCAGACCGTAGCTGCCGCGACCGGGATTGACGCCGTACCGGCGCAAGGTCCGATCGGCGGCCTGATAGACCTCTTCCGGCTTGGGAAAGGAGGTTGCGGCATTATCCAGATACAGGATCATGGTATTCTCCCTCGGCGCTGGGTGTGACCGGCTGGTACCCCGAGGCGGATTTGCGGTACATGGCCCGCGGCGTCAATTGCAGGCGGTTCAACTCCCGGATCATGGTTGAAAGCTGCGCGGCGGGACAGCGCAGGGCCATGGAGCAGCCCGCCGCCACTTCCCGCGGTGCGGGAATCAGGCGGCAATCCAGGGCCGCCTTGCGCAGCAGACGTTCCGCCTTCATGGCCACCGCAGGTGCCTTGAACAGGGCGATGATGTCGTTTTCCGGAATCATTTCCACGTGGGTGACCTTTGGTTGCGTAACGGTATGGCTAGGCGCCAAAGGGGCAGACGCGTTGCAGATTGTTCAGTGCCGCCGTGCCGGCAATCGTGTTGCCGAAAAACGCCAGGGGCTTGGAAGCAGCCTCAAACCGGGCCAGCAGATTGTCCAGGCTGCCATTGACGATGGTCGAGCCGGTGGCCAGCCCGACGTCGCACCAGTCGATGAGGCGTTGGCGAATTAGCAGCACCAATGACCGAATCGGGAAAGATGCATTTAGCAGCATTATGATTGGTCGCATTCCATTTGCTCCTTGTGTTCGAGAAAAGGGCCGCCGGGGCGGAAGTTGTGAAGACGTATCCGCATCCGGTCGCCGCGCCGCTCGATGAGGTTGAGGCAGCCGAGTTCCTGAGGGATGCCGAAAATCTCTTCCATGGGCAGGTCCCACAGCCGTGCCAGCAGGATCCGATTGACCCCGGCATGGGCCACCACCAGTACCCGCCCCTGGTGTTGCCGGAGGATGTCGAGCAATTCCGGCTGGACGCGGTCCCGCAAATCGTCGAAGCTTTCTCCGCCCGGCGGGCGAAAGCCGCCGGGATCGAGGCCGCGCTGCCGGAATGCTTCAGGATGACGTTGCCGGATGCTTGCCATGGACCGGCCTTCCCATTCGCCCAGATGGATTTCACGCAAGGCCGGCCGGGTGCGGATGTCGTTTCTGTCCGGTCCGACAATGATTTGGGCGGTCTGTTGGCAGCGCAGCAGGTCGCTGCAGTAACAGGCGGAAAAAGAACGACCGGCCAGCCTTTCCCGCCAGGTCAGGGCCTGCCTTCGTCCCGCGGCATTGAGGGGCAGGTCGGTTTGCCCCCAGTAGCGTCGCACCCCGTCCGAGCGGGCATCGCCGTGCCGAAACAGATAGAGCAGGCAGCGGTCCTTGTCAGGAGGTCTGTTCATGGTCGGTCAGGATCTCCGCGAGCGGCTGCCCGAGGGCCTTTTCCACCCGATGGCGGATGGCTCGGGCACAGGCCAGGCGCCGCTCAAAGCTGTTGCTCGCCCTCGTCTTCGAGGCCGTCAGGGCCTGTTTCTCGGCAAAGCGCTGCTCAATGCCGACCAGGCGATTGCCCGCCACCAACTTGTCCGCCAGGAAGACCAACTCGTCGGCGCTGAATTCCGTGGTCTGCGGCGGATCCAGATCCATGTGCCGGCCGACCACCGCGGCGACGTCGGGAAAGCCCAGGTTGCGCAGGGCTTTTTCTCCGGCCCGGGCGTGATTGCGGGACCGGCGGGCACAGTCATGCAGCAGGGCGGCGGCCAGGACCAGGTCCCGGTTGACCATGAATCCCACGGCGGTCAGGGCATCCGCCAGTTGTACGGCCACCCGCGCCACGGCCAGGCAGTGGGCAACGATTTCCGCCGGCAGGGCGAATTCATGGTGCAGCAGGTGTCGGCATTCCCTTTCCGTCGGGAGCATCCGGTTTTCCCAGCGTCGGCACAGCCGCTGATAATCCTCCGGCGTATCCATGTCGAGCAGCATCTGTTCGTCCGGCAGCTCCAGCAACAAGGTGTCCCCGGTAAAGGAACGCAGCAGCTGCTTCAGCCCGCCTTCACCGTGATAGTCCAGGATCGCCGAGCGATAGCGGGTCGAAATCAGAGGCGGATGGCCGTAAATCCCGTTGAAGGCAGGCTGAATGATGCCGGGTTGGCCGGTCAGCCAGGCGTGCAGCAAGGTCTGCACTGTCTGACTGCGCACCAGGGGCACGTCCACCGGCTGCAGGAAGAAGGCCCGCACCTCGTCGCCCAGGTTTCGCACTCCAGCCTGCACCGAAGTGAACATGCCCTGGCGGAAGAGCGAATTGGGAATGTGTGTCACTCCCAGTTGCCGCAGCAGGGGTTCCAGTCGCTCGCCGTGATGGCCGCTCACCACCGCTACCTGTCGGATGCCGTTGCCGTGGAACAGGGCCACGGCATGTTCGAGGGCGGTTTTTTCCCCTACGGACAACAGGGGTTTGAAGTCGCCCATGCGAGAGGAATGACCGGCGGCCAGAATGATGGCGGCGAAACCCTCAGTCATGACCCAGATTGATGGCGCGGACGCGGATCAGCTCGCCGACGATGCTGACGGCGATTTCTTCCGGGGTATCGGCAAGAATATCCGTGCCGATGGGGGAATGGACCTGTCCAAGAGCTTCCGGGCTGAAGCCTTCCGCCTGCAGGCGCTGGTAGAGCTTGTCCCGTTTGCCGCGGCTGCCGATCATGCCGATGTACCCGGCCCTGGTCGTCAGGGCCTGTCGGAGCAGGGATTCATCGTGACGATGGCCGCGGCTGACGATGACCAGATAGCTGTTGCCGTCGATGTCGAGATCGGCCAGACAGTTGTCAAAGGATTCCACCACGCGGACTTCGGTCGCCTGGGGAAAACGCTCGCGATTGGCGAACTCCGGTCGGTCATCCAGAACGACGGTATTGAACCCGACGCCGGTTGCCAGCGCGGCGGTCGGTCGGGACACATGCCCGGCACCGAATAGAAATACGGTGGCGGGCGTGTGGCAGGGTTCCACCAGCAAGGTGTATTGGTCCAGTTTCACCAGGCCGGGCTGCCGGGCATCCTTGAAGCGCTTCAACAGATCGGCCCGCCATGCATTCGGCAGTTCGGCGGAGCCAACGGTGTCGGCGTCGGCCTGAATCAGACAGCGCTGTTGCCCCCGGGCGGTATCGGGCGACTTGATGGTGGTCACCAGCAGGCAATCCCGGCCC
Organism: Desulfuromonas sp. CSMB_57; assembly: GCF_020194955.2. GTDB lineage: Bacteria > Desulfobacterota > Desulfuromonadia > Desulfuromonadales > Syntrophotaleaceae > JAFCIY02. The sequence goes on from NZ_JAFCIY020000058.1 coordinate 18,108, forward strand.
GTTTCCAGGGCCTTCCGCCAACGTCGAAAAATTTCGAGGTTGACGGTGCCCGGCGCGACATGGTCGATCAATACCTTGACCTGTCCGCCGCAGATCATGTCCATGGTGGCGCCACACATGTCGAAAAGGAACACTTCGGGACGGCCGGTGGCCAGAACCTCTTTGGCCCTTTGCAGCGCCTGGGCTTCGACCAGTCCGCCGCCAATGGTGCCGAAGAACTCGCCATTTTCCCGGATGACCATTTTCGCCCCCGAGGTGCGCGGCGCCGATCCGCTGTGCGTGACAATGGTAGCCACGGCCAGCGGTTCTCCGGCTTCGAGATGTTGGCAGAGGTCACGAATCAACTGCTTCATCAGGATAAATCTCCTTTAGTTGGATTGAACGGATCGTTTGACCGTGGCCGAAACGGGCAGGGGGGCGCCGGCCAGCTGCGGCGGCAGCACCTGCAGGCATTTTTGGTCCAGGGCCGCGCGTACCGCCGGTATCTCGGGCAGCAGGCGCTCCACCGCCCACAGCGTCGAGGGTTCCCGACCCGGTGCCGCTTCCAGGATCAATTGCAGGGTGCAGGTGTTATCCTGACGCGTCAGGCTGGCGGTATAGTTCCGCAGCCCCGGTACCGGCAGCAGGATTTCGTCCAAGTCAGGCATCTGCAGGCTGAGACCTTTGTCCAGTTCCCGTCTGGCTGCCAGGCGGCCGTGAATTTTCGCCAATCGCGGCAGGAAACTGCCGCAGGGGCAGATTTCCGGGTGCCAATAGGATAAGTCGCCGGTGCGATAGCGAATCAGGGGCATGCCGCGCCGATCCAGGGTAGTGAAGACCACCTCGCCCAACTGTCCGGGGGGCAAGGGGCGGCTCGAATCAGGGTCGATCACCTCGAAAAAGAAATCCGCCTCCCGCAGATGGTAGCCGTCCAGGGCCAGGCATTCTACGCCGCCGCTGAGGGCGAATTCGGTCATGCCGTAATGGTTGAATGCCGGGCAATCCCAGCGCTTGCGGATTTCGGCCACCAGGGGCTTGGGCACATAGTCGGAGGTCAGAAAAACGCTCTTGATCCGACCCCGGGGAACAAACTGCGCCAAGGGATGGCGCAACACCGCGAGAACCTGCCAGGGGATGCCGACTACGCAATCGAAGGGTTCGCGGGCCAGGACATCGGCCCAGCGACCGGCATCCAGCACCAATCCGGCAATCCGGCTTTCCACCCCCATGGCGGCCAAGGCTCTGGCCAGCAGATCGCCGGCGCTGTCAGGCAGTTCGCCAGGCAGCAGAATCAGCACCCGGTAACCCGGTTGCAGTACCTGGGACATGCCGCAACGAAAAAATTCCTGGGTTCGGGCCAGGTCCTCGGCGGTAAACCAGAGCCGCTTGGGGGAACCGGTAGTGCCCGAGCTCTCCAGAGTTACCACCCGCTCAATGGCGGATTGGGACGTGGCCAGCATCTGCATGCCTTGGGAACGCAGTTCCTCGGGGGTGGTAAAGGGCAGCTTTGCCAACTCCGACAGGTCGGAAAGGGGTTCTCTGCACCATGGCTGCAGTCGCTCACGGTAAAAGGGGCTCTGGTCGGCAGCCAGGGCCAGGGTGCGGTTGAGCTGCCGAAGCTGGTAGTTACGCAGACGCTCCAGATTCAACTGCTTTGGCGTTACCTTCAAACGCCTGGCCAGCCAGGGTTGTACGGGGGTACAGAGCATGTTATTTCCCACGGTACAGCGGCGCACCGCTGGCGGAAGTGAGATTGTAAAGACAGAATGGGACCAGGCGTCCCTGCGGCGTCACCACATGGATGCAGCAGTTGCGGGTTCGTTCCAGGTCGATATTCCAGCAGTCCTGGAAGGCCATGGCCGAGACGGCAAAGGTATGGGTTCTGACCCGCTCCAGGAAATCATCCAGGCTGTTGCCGGCACAGCCGCAGCCGGACGCAGCCGGAGGGCGCGGCAAGGCGGCGGAACTCGGCGCCGCCCATTGGCGGGTAAGAAACGCCGTCGACAAGCGGGCTCCTTCCTCTGCCGGTTTGGGTTTGCTGCAGCAGACGGAATCGGGCTTGGTCAAAGGTTTCAGGGAGCCGTCGTCCTGAACGAGAAAATTGCCGTGACAGGAACAGTGACTGTGTTCGCAGCCGGGCGGGGCAAAATGTTCCAAGCGCATCAGGCCGGAAGTTTGTTCTTCGATGGCACGCAACAAGTGCGGCAGGGTAAGGCGGTGCTCATCGCCGGGGGCTTGGGGAAACCGGCCAAAATAGCTGATGGGCTGGAAATGCACGCCGCGCACATGGGGTGCATGGGCCAGACCCAGCCGCAGGAGATTGCCGATATCGTCGTCATTGATCCCGGGCACCAGGGTCGGCACCAGGACGATGCCCAGGCCTGCCGCGGCGCAGTTTTCCACGGCGCGAAGTTTTTCCGCCAGCAGTTCCCGGCCGCGCAGCCGGCGATATATCTCGTCACGGGTACCGTCGAATTGCAAATAAACCCAGGTCAGGCCGGCTTCCCGCAGGGCTTGGGCGTACTGACCTTCCGCCGCCAGCCGCAGCCCGTTGCTGTTGAGTTGGATGGAGGAAAACCCGCATTCGCGGGCCAGGCGGATGATGTCCGGCAGGTCGTCGCGCACCGTCGGTTCGCCGCCGGAGAGTTGCAGGACGATGTTTTCTCCGCAGGCCTCGCGCGCCAGGCGCAACAGATGGCCCAGGCTGTCCAGGGAGGGATCGGACTCCTCTTCAGTGGCGCTGTCGGCGAAGCAGACCGGACAGCGCAGGTTGCAGCGGGAGGTCACTTCGATGAGGGCCGAACAGGAATGCTGGCCGTGCTCCGGGCAGAGGCCGCAATCAAAGGGACAGCCGCGCTCGCTCTCTCCGAAACAGACCGGCGGTCGGGAAGGGAGCTTGGGGCGGTTCCACCCGGCCAGATCGGGAGGTCCCTGCCAGAGCAAGGCCCGGAACTCACCGTGCTCCGGACATTCCTTGACCATTTCGACCTTTTCTCCGGTGACTACCCGACGGGCGGGCAGACGTTGCAGGCAGACGGGGCACAGGCTGGCCGTGTCCCTCGGCAATGGGGGATGCGAATCAGCCATGCGCGACCTCCGACAAAGACAGATTGTTGCGTAGCAGGAGTTCCCTTACCTTGCTAAAGACGGATGCCACGATCTGGCCGCAGCGCAATTGCTGATTGTCGCCGTCGCCGACGATGGTTTCGCAGTCGGTGCCGCCATATTGGGAGCCGACCGTATCGCAGAACCACTCGACCAACTCCTGGCGCATGGAAAGGTATTCCTCGTGGGCTTCTTCTTCATCGCTGCCTTTGGCGGCATAGAAGGCGAGCAGGCAGCAGCCTCCGGTCAGGGCGCCACAGGTCCCTTGCCCGAAGCCGGCACCATGGGACAGCCCGGCCATGGCCCGGATGAGATCGGGATTCTCGCGCCCACAGTAGTGCAGACCCAGAGCCAGCAGAATCTGGGCGCAGGAATATCCCTTAAAAGACAGATCCATCATCAGCAACAGATCGTCGTCGAAACTCTTGTCATTCAGCATTGCATTGCCTTTCTTGATGCTTTATCGGGATATCGCATCACTCAAACGGAGCTTTTCGCCATCCCGGCAAGGGACTTTTTCCGCGATCAGCAGGCAATAACCCGGGCGCATGATTTTCACTGCGGTCATCATCTCCCGTGCCGCCCCGTCCGGCAGGAACTGACGCCAAAAGGCCGCGAGGGAGCCATGCTGGAAAATCAGTCGACCTGCCAGTTCCGCCAGTAAAAGGGAATGATCCTCCCAAAGCCGCACCCGCCAACCGACGTCCTGCAGACGCTGAAGTAAAGTGGTTTTGCCTACCGCCCCGGACAGGCAGCTTTGGCCGGGCGGGGCGTCCGATGCAGGTTCGGCACGCCGGTAGATGTCGCTGAGAATCATCAGTCCGCCAGGCCTGAGAACACGGTAAAACTCCTTCAGGGCTTGGGATGCATCAGGGACCAGGGACAGTACGCATTCGCAGAGCAGACCGTCCAGGGAGACATCGCCAAACGGCAGGGACTCCGCGCGGCCGCGCAACACGGGCAGGCCGGGGTGGGCCTTTCGGGCTTCCTCCACCAATTTGCGTGAGGGATCGATGCCGGTTGCCTGCAGCCCGTGGTGCCTTCGCAGCCAGGCGACGCTGGCACCCGTGCCGCAGCCGACATCCAGAATGCGCGCGCCGGCCTGCCACCGCACTTTGTCCAGGGCGTGGTTTAAAAGGGAAAGACCTCCCGGTCGCAGGACCGTACCGGTGGCTTGACGCAAAGCCTGGGTTTCGTAAAGCGGGGGGGCCGTCAGGGGACAGCCCCCCCCGGTTGCAGGATTACTTGTCTTCAAGGATGCCCTCGACCTCGGCCATTTTCCCCGTGGCCAGTGCTTCATTGATAAACACCAGTCCACATTCCGGGCAAGCCGGCAAATTGACGTGGAAGCTGCCGTTCAGGTAATAAAACTCCACTTCACGCATCACCAGCGGTTTGCCGCAGGCATCACAGGTCCATTGCTGGGCTTCTTCAAGGGTTATCATCATTTCACTCCGGTAATGTTCATGCGATGACTGTAGGCATTGAAGACCTGGAAACCGTCTTCATGCGGAGCATATTCGACCCAGAAGGTGATTTTGCCGATGGTGTGGCTGGCCAGGCATCGGCCGTTGTCTTTGTTGACCAAGCGCCGCCCTTGGGTTTCGGACTGGGAGATAACCTGGCGGATGTCGTCCAGCAGGATACGGCGCCGGTCGACAGTGCATTGCACTTCCTCGTCGAGATGCAGAATCATTTTCTTATTTGCCTCCTGCTCGCAGGGTTTTTCGTCCCACAGTTGGCGTCCGAGGGTTTCCTTGACCCGACTGCGGTTTTCGCGACGTTCGGACCAGGACAGCCATCCGCGTTGCCAGGGGTCCCGGTTGTCGTTCTCACCGAACAGGAGTTCGATGAGATGGGCCACCGGCTTGCCGGCGGCCGCGACCTGATCGCGGCACAGGGCACAGTAGGCCAGATAGTCGTGGTTGCTGGCTGCAGCCCGACAGCGCAGGGTTTCATCGGTTAAATCCGGATTGGCGTTGAACACCAGCCCGCCGTAGCCGCAACATTCGGTCATGCCCCGACTGTGGTCCAGTTCCTCGATGGTCAGGCCCCGTTCGGTAATGGCCCGACGCACCCTGTCCTGGGTTTTTTCATCATGGCGGGCGGTGCAGGGATCGACGATCGCCACCGTTTTGGCGGGTAGTGTTGCCTTTGGCAGCGCCTTTTTGACGTTCGGTGTTTCGAGAATCTGCCAGAGAGACAAAAGCGGAATTTCCGGGAGGAACTCCTTGAAAATCTTCTGACAGGAACTGCAGGCGGTGATGATCTGGGGACAGCCCATCTCCTTCCACTGTTGGCGCATCTCGCCGATGATCTCGCCAAACAACTCTTTGCGCCCGCCCCAGTAGGCCGGCGCGCCGCAGCAGCCCAGCATCAGGCCGACCCCGCCATCAAGATTATTCCGCAGGAAATGATAGGATTCCATCACTTCCGCGGGGCTGGTGGAACAGAGTTGGCAACTGGGGAAATAGAGGTAGGCACTCTCCTGGAAGCCGGGAGCGTGCCGGCAGAGGCTGAACGCCTCGCTGCGACTGAATTCCAGATCCTGCAGGGCGAATTCATGGGCCGAGGGCGGCATGAACTCTTCTTCCACCATGGTATGGCGGGAACCCAGGCACACCTCACCCATGAACAGGTCGTTGGGACAGACGACCTGACACTGACCGCACAGGGTGCAGGAGTTGACGAATTTGTTCTTGGTGTGCGCGGCGCCGTGCATGACCAACTCGTTGTTGAAAATCTGGCGCACGTAAACCTTTGGATATTTCTTATAGGTTTTCAGATACAAACAGTGCTTGGTGCATTCCAGGCATTCACACTGAATACAGCGGCCCGCTTCGGCCCGCACGGCGGCTTCGGTAAGTGGTTCCGCCAATTCCCGGAAGTTGGGTGCGATGCCCGCAAGGTTGGTGTACAGAAGGGTTTCGTAGGGGCCTTCCTTGTCCCGATTGTAATCGATGACCGCGTTCTGCAGGAAGCGTTCGATGGACAGCGCCCCCTTGCGTCCGGCATAGGCTTCCATGAGAGGGGAATAAGCCCGGCCCGGATCGGGTTCCCCGCCGGCAAAAACGCCCTCCATGGAGGTTGCGCCGGTGACGGCGTTGTTGACCATGTGCCCGTCGGGGTTCCGTTCCAGGGGCAGAACCAAGTTGGCGCCGGCCTGGACATCGACAAAAACGGCGTCAAAGTTTTCGACCAGGCTCGTAAAGAAGGCCGTATCGCAGGCGGTGTCAAGTTGGATCTCGGCTCGCAATGCGTCCAGGATCGCCAGTTCGGCATCGATCACGGCCGCAGGCAGAAGCTTTTCCGGAAAGCCGCGCAGAGCTCCGCCCAGTTGTTGAGCCTGTTCAAAAATGGTGACCCGGAATCCTTTGTTGAGCAGGTCGAGGGCCGCGGTCAGGCCGGCCATGCCGGAACCAAGCACGGCAACTTGCTTGTTTTTTCGTGGCAGCGGTTTGACCGGGTCCGGGCCGCCGTAGTGTTCCACGCAATAGCGTTCCAGGGCACCGATAGCCAGCGCCTCGCCAACTTCTCCGCGTCGACAGGCCGCTTCGCAGGGGTGTTCACAGATGCGACCCAGAATGCCGGGAAAGGGCAGTTTTTTTTTCAAGGTCTGATAGGCGGCCTTCAGATCCCCGGCGGCCATTTGTGCCATGAACTGGCGGATGTCAATATGCAGTGGACAGCTGGTGCTGCAGGCGGGCGGCTCCTCCTGTATGCACTTTGCCTCCCAGGCGACGCGTTGATCCTTTTCCATCGAATTCCTCTTTCTTCGCGGCTTGATTCGGGTGAATTAACTGTCTGGGATTAAATAATATGCGACCAAATCAAAAGATGCTGGAGAGCCGCCAGAACAGCGACTCTCCAGCATCACAATCTCCGGTTCAGGCAAGTTACGGCGATACCCGGAAAAGATCGCCGATTTCACCGGAGAGTTTACGGGCTTGGCTCTGCCTATTTACCGGCCAGGGCCTTGATGACGTCCGCCGGCTTGGGCAGCTCGGAATCCACCGCGTCGGAGGTGTAGCCAAGAGCGATGGCATCCGCCACGTCGAAGGCCTTCTTCTTGGAGCCGAGGGCCGCCAGGACCTTTTCCGGATAGGCCGGGAGATGCCGGATACGAACGCCGCAGGCGTCGTCGATGGCGTTGATGACCGCGCAATGCGGAGCGGTCAGCGGCAACTCGCCGACGCCGCCGGCACCAAAGGCACCGTGCTTGCGAGGTTCGCAGACGTAGATGATTTCCAGATCGTCGGGGATGTCGTTGCAGAACGGGAAGCCCGCGCCGATCATGTTGGAGTGCTTCTTGATGTGCTCGAAGTCCTCGGTCAGGGCCAGACCGATGCCCTGGGCCAGGCCGCCGTAGATCTGACCGTCGACGGCCAGCTGGTTGGTGATGGTGCCGACGTCGGCGACGTGGGTCATCTTCAACACGGTGGTCTTTCCGGTGGTGATGTCCACTTCGACCTCGGCCAGGAACAGACCGTACATGTAAATGCAGAACGGTTCGCCCTTGCCGGTTTCGACATCGCACTCGGTGCAGGGAGTGGTCCACCTGCCGAGATGCTTGGTTTCGATGCCTTCGGCCTTCATTTCATCGTAGGTGCGATAGGTGCCGTCGGCCTTCTTCATGGCTTCAAGCAGCATTTCGCAGGCCACGCGGATGGCGTTGCCGGTAACCACATTGTGGCGGCTGCCGCCGGAAGGACCGGAGTTGGGGGTCAGGGCGGAGTCGTTGAGGCACAGGTTGATCTGCTCCGGCCGCAGGCCCAGGGGCTTGAGGCTTTCGTGGGCGAAGGTGAGGGTACCGATGTCGGAACCCTGGCCGTGGTCCTGCCAGCTGTTGCCGATCATCACTTCACCGTTGGGCAGCAGTTCGGCCCAGGCTTCGGAAGTGTCGGGTCCGTCGAGGCCGCAACCGTAGATGCCGAGGGAGACGCCGACGCCGCGTTTCTTGGTTTCCGTGGAGTTCAGTTCGGCCAGTTGCCTGGCGCGCTCGTACTTGGGCCGCAGGGCTTCAAACTGTTTCGGGAAGACGAACACTTCCGGAGTTTGCTGGGTCGGGGTGGTGGCGCCTTCGCGATAGCAGTTCAGTTCGCGCAGCTCGAAGGGGTCCTTGCCCATCTTCTTGGCCAACTCGTCGATGAGCGACTCGGAGGCGAAGAAGGACTGCGGCGAACCGTAGGCGCGGAAGGGAGCGCCCCAGCAGTGGTTGGTGGCGACGGTATGGCCCTGACCGCGCATGTTGGGGATGTCATAGCCGGAGAAGGCGTACTGCATGCCGCGCGAGGTCAGCAGGTCGCCGAACTCGGAGTAGGGGCCGTGATCGACATACCATTCGGTCTCGGTGGCCAGGAACTTGCCGTTTGCATCGGCGGCCAGCTTGGCCTTGAACCAGAAGGGCGAACGCTTGCCGGTGTAGAACTGCAGCTGAGCCCAGCTGTACTCGAGATAGCAGGGGACACCGGTGGCCATGGTGGCGGCGGCGACCAGGGCTTCGTTGCTGGGGCAGAATTTGTAGCCGAAGGAGGAACCGCAGGGATTCTGTACGATGACCAGGTTTTCCGGATCCACCCCGAGGCCCGGGGCGATCATGGCGATATGCAGCTGCAGGGCGATGGACTTGGAGTGGACGCAGACCTTGCCTTCTTCATTGATGTAGGCGAAGCCGATGTCCGACTCGAGGGGCATCTGCGGCTGGCGGCCGAGATAGTATTCGCCCTCGACCACGTGGGCGGCTTTTTCCATGATCGGCGCGGTTTCCTCACCCTTCTTCAGGCCCTGGGTGAAGTAGAGGTTGGGGGTGCCGGGATGGATTTCAATGGCGTCCTCGGCAATGGCGGCCATGGCGTTCATGTAGTGCGGCAGCACTTCCAGGTCGAGTTTGACCGCCTTGGCGGCCGCGTCGGCCTGGGCCTGGGTCCGGGCGCAGACGATGGCGATGGCGTCGCCGTACTGGAAGACCTTCTTGTCGCACAGGATGGGGCGCTCCCAGCCATCGCCCTTGTTGGTCGGGAAGGTGATCAGGCCGGTGATGCGGTTCTTGCCCTTGATGTCCTTGGCGGTGACGATTTTCACCACGCCGGGCATCTTTTCGGCCGCGGAGGTGTCGACGCCGTTGATGTTGGCATGGGCCACGTCGGCGTAGACCAGGGAGCAGAACAGGGTGCCTTCCGGCAGCTGCTCACGCTTGTCGGCGCCGAAATCCCACAGGCCGCAGACCTTGGCCACCGAAGTGGGGCGGGGATAGCGGGTGCCGTAGAGGGAGCCGTCGGTAGGCGCTTTGTAATCGAGCAGGGCTTCGTCCATGTCGCCGCGCAGGACCTTGGCGGCATCCATGGCGGCATCGACCAGAGACATGTAGCCGACACAGCGGCAGGCGTTCTTGTACTTGGTGAACCAGTCGCGCACGTCCTGGCGAGTCGGGTTGAGGTTCGTGTCCAGCAGGGCCTTGATGGAGACGACGAAGCCCGGGGTGCAGAAACCGCACTGCAGGGCGCCGTGCTTGATGATGGCCTTCTGGATGGGGTGCAGATTCTGCGGCGTGCCGATACCCTCGACGGTGGTGATTTCCGACCAGTTGTCGATGCGCTTCATGCGGGTGACGCAGGAACGCACCAGCTTGCCGTTCACAATCACGTTGCAGGCGCCGCAGGTGCCGGTGCCGCAGCCGACCTTGGTGCCGGTCAGCTGAAACTGTTTGCGGATGACATCGGACAGCAGGGCGTCTTGGTCAACGATGACATGGCGCTCAACGCCGTTGACCTTGAGCATTTTTTTAACCAGTCCCATGTTTCTGTTCCTCCTTTTAGGGTTGTGGGGGAAGGCTGCCGGCCGACCATTCGGCCGGTTTCCTCCATGTATTAACCGGGCAGGCCGGGAACGAGGCCTTCAATCGGCCCCTGCCTGCAAGATAAAATCATTTTCCGAAGCCGCAATCGGGGTAGTGGCATCGTTCACAACCGGCACAGAGGCCGCCGTGGCCCAGGGCGACGATGTCCTGCCTGGTAACGGTTTCGCCGGCCAGCAGACGCGGCACCACCAGTTCGAAGATGGTGGCCTTGTGATACATGGCGCACCCCGGCAGGCCGATGAGGGGGATGCCCTCCAGATCGGCCAGCATGAACATGGCGCCGGGATAGGTCGGGGAGCCGTATACAACCACCTTGGCGCCACTGGCACGGATGGCGGCCGGCGTCAGATCGTCGGGATCCACCGACATGCCGCCGGTCAGAACCACCATCTGGGCGCCTTCGTTGCGCAACTCGTTGATGGCGGCGACGATGGCCGTCAACTGATCCGGAACCACCACCTGGCGCATGACGGTGCTGCCCAGGGCCCGGAATTTTTCCCTGATGACCGGCCCGAACCGATCTTCGATGCGGCCGTGGAAAATTTCGTTACCGGTGGTCACCAGGCCGATCTGAAGGGATTTGAAAGGGCGTACGCTGACCAGGGGGGGATGGTCCTGGCAGCGCTCGGCCAAACGATTCAGGTTTTCCGTGTCGGTAAACAGGGGGATGATGCGGGTTCCGGCCACCACCTTGCCGGCTTTCACAGGCTGGTTTGAATGCAGTGTGGCGATGGTGATATCCGGCAGATCGTTGAGATCCGCCAGCAGTTGGGCATCGATTTTCAGCAGACCGTCCTGTTCGGCCGTCAGTTCCACCTTGCCCTGGTTCGGTTCGCCGAAGCGCACATGGGGGCCGCAGATGTGTCCGGCAATGCGATCCGCCGCTTCATCTTCGTGAATCAGACCGTCGGGCAGGTTCAGTACATAAATACGATCCTTCCCCAACTGCATGAGCTTGGGAATATCATCGGCCGTGATGCAGTGCCCCTTTTTGAAGGCTCGGCCCTTGAATTCGCCGGGGACGATACGGGTGATGTCGTGAGAGAGAAAGCGGCCGACGGCTTCCTGTACGGGGATGACTTCCACCATGTTGAAATTCCTCAAAATGAAAAACCCGCACTTGGGCCAGTTTGCAGACTGGCTTCGGTGCGGGTTTCGTTAAGTCTGCCCGGGGGCAGAGGACGAAATGAGCGCGATGTTGTGGTTTCAGAATGTTCCGCAGGTCCGATAAGGCATGGCTCGCCTTGGTGTCATGCTTGCGGAGTCATTCCGTTATTTGAGTTGTTCAACCCTTTCAATGTAGCTGACGCCACCTTCTTTGAAGGCAATGACCAGCTTGCCGGAAAAGCTGCGATTAACCAGTTTCAGAGCGCGCATGATATCGGCAATGGCCTGTTTGCAGTCCGAGATGGACGCCCCAATGTCCGATTGGACTTTCCTTTTCTGGAAGGCTTTTCTCTGGAGTTGTGTCTCCAGGAGCAGGATTTCGGGAACCGACATACGATTCGCTACCTCCCCTGAGGGACGGAGACGTCCCAAGAAAAGAAAACCCTACCAATGACCCTTGGGAAAGCAATTGATACGGGTTTCGTGAAGTCTGCCGGAGGCAGAGGACGAAATGGGCGCATTATTTATTCATGCCCGAAAAAAGGCTTCACCCTTGAAAAAGCAAACCGTGTTTGGGAGGCTTACTTATAGCAAAGCGAAAATCCAAAATACAAGAGAAAAATAACAGGCATAGATATAATTTACTGTTTACAACTATGGATTACCAAAAATAACTTTTGAAGGATTTTTCCTGGCCTAGTGGACCGTATCGCAGGAGGTCTTGCCCTGGCTGCCGCATCCTTCGGTGCCCTGTAATGCGCAAGAACTGCAATCCGCTTCCTCTTCCTCGTGATCGTGGTCATGATCATGATCACAGGAACCCTCGTCCCCGTCATCACCACAGCGGCCGGCCTCGTGGCTGTAGCAGGGTGCCAGTTCGATGAGACTGTTGGCCGCCAATTGCTCAAGGGTTTCCTCAAGGGTACCGCCCCGGGTTTCATAGACCCGGAAGCCGCACAGATTGTTCATGGTCTGCAGGGCGGCATCGCCGATGGCATCGACGATGATGGCGTCCAATTGCTGCAGGTGCAGGGCGGCGTATGGGTTGCAACCTTGCTGTTCGTTGCGCGGGTCGCAGTTGGCGACGACCATCGTCTCCCTGGTTTCGCTGTCGACAATCAGAAACAGGGGCGCGGAATTGAAGTGATTGAACAACTTGCTGTTCAAGCCTTCGTCCCGGGTAATGGGGAAGCAGACTTTCATGGCTTTGACTCCTTGTGGATTGGGGGTTGATAGTTCAGACAGCTATGGCTCCCGGGTGCCAGAACAGCGCCTGACCCGTGGGAAGATACAGGGGGCGCTGCTCCTTGCCGGTGAAAAATTCATCCACCGCACGGCGGATGCCGGGGCAGGACTCGAAACCGTAATCATCCCATAGCAGCATGCCGCCGGGACTCAGGCGGGACGCAAAAAAGGCACAGCAATCCAGCGCCGATCCGTAGACATCCACATCTACATGCACCAGGGCAAAGCACTGGTCCCGCAAGGTGTCCGGAACCGTTTCCGGAAAACGCCCGGGATGGATATGGGTGTCTGGAAAGGGGTCGAGCAGTCGGCGAACCTTTTCGAGGCTGGTATCGTTGAAATCACCTGGACAATGATGGTCCAGATCGGTGTCGGCTTCGGGAATGCCGCTGAAGGTATCGAACAGGTGCAACGGTTTTCCGGCCCCGGCCAACGCCCGGGCCATGAGCAGGGCGGTGCCGCCGCGGTACACGCCGACTTCGGCAATCGCTCCGGGAATATGCCGGGCCATATGCGCCAACTGGAATAAAATAGCCAGGCGATCGTCGCTCAACAGGGTCAGGCCCCGCAGATCTTCAAGTAAATCGGCAAATTCCGGCTGCAGGGCGGTAAAGTCGGCGGGCTGCGGATCGGCTTGCTGGAAGTGGAGGTGTTCCTTGCGGCCCAGAGCGCGAAGGCGATCTCGGATGTGGACATAATGGCGTCCGACGGCCACCAGGATGAGATATTCATCGGACGGCACTGTTTTGAGATAGTCCGGGCCATGGATGGGATGGCCCGCAATGGTCTGTCCCTGGCGAGCGGGATTGCCGTCAATGAAGCAGTGAACCTGCGGGGGACTGGCGAGCAGATTGAGACGTCGCAGCAGGGCGGTGCCCTGACAGCCGGCGCCATAGATGATAACGGGTTTCATGGCTGAATCCTGCGTTTTTTGGGCTGACGCAGGGCATGGAACCGCGCCAGCGGTTGATGGCGATATCAACACGGCCAGGGCGGGTTTCGTTGGGTCTGCAGGAATACAGAGGACGAAATGGGCGCGGTGGTTTCAGTGTTATTTGAATGTTTCGGATTTTTCTATGAAGCTGATGCCGCCTTCCTTGAAGGCAATAACCAGTTTTCCGCTGAATTTGTCCGGAATGATGCCCAGTTCGCGCAGCGTGTCGCACACTTTTCGTTTCCAGACGGAATTGGGTACTCTGATGTCCGTAACGACCTGTTTGCGTTTTTCGTTATCCGGCATAAATCTAAAAATCCTGTCCGGTGGACGACCATTTTTCTTGGCGGGCGGAAGGAAGTCCGGGGCGTTCCCAGGCCGGGCAAGCCAAGCGAATGGCGTTCCTTGAGCACCATCGACATTTAAGACAGTGTTTTACGAACTCGCTGTATAGCATGTGCTACGACGGGTGGCAAGTAAAAACTCAGGAACCACTGCTCTTGATAACGTCTTGAAGCCGGCGCAGTGCTATCTTTCGTGATAGCCGAGCACCACCAGCAGGCAGCTGCCGTCGGCGATGACATTGATTCCGGCGGCCCGGCAGGCCGCCACCGCAGCGGCGCTTTCTGCGCCGGGCTGCATCCAGATGTGGCGGATGCCGTGGGCGATGGCCTGGCTGACGATCTTTTCAGTCACCGCCGGCGGCGTGATGATGGACAAGCTGGTGACCTCCGGCGGCAGGTCGGCGACGCCGGCGACGCAGGGGATGCCCTCAATGGCTTGTTCCCTGGGATTGACGGGAATGGCGGTTTTGCCGTTCTGCAGGTAACAGCGCAGCACCTTGTTGCCGTATTTGTCACGATTGCTGGAGGCGCCGGCAACGGCGAAGGCCGGAGCCGACAGAAACTGGGCGATGCGCTCTTCGATGGACATGGTTCCTCCTGAAGGACAGGTTCGAGGAAGAAATTTTTTTGGGGCAAGCATCCATCTGGATACTCCGGATGGATACAGGGCGGTTTTCAATGTCGGAAGCGAGCCTATCACATCCTGCGATGGTGGCCAAGGCCTCACGAGGCGGGGGTGTTCCCCGGATTAAACGGGCAGGAATGCTGGAGCCTGGGAACTTTGCGTTTCATTATGGCATGCTGTGGCAATTTTGGTTATATTGACACGGGCTGTTTAATATCCAGGAAAAGGAGTCTCGACAGATAAATTTTACCCTTTCTCCCGGAGCAGAATTTGTCAGATAAAACATCTCCAGAGCTTGGCAAATCTTCTTTAAATGTAAGATTGGCCAACGAGCTTGTTTATCAGATGAATATCGTTCGCAGGCAGGTGAGCGCATATCCGCAAGGCCATCCGGTGGTGCGTTCTTCGGCCGATAGAGCGATCAGTACCCTGCAACACCTCCACTCCCACGGGCCGAAGGTGACCATCGGCGTTGCCCGGGACCGACTCTTATTCGACGCCACTCCCCTGGATTCAAAAAACCCTGTTTTTCAGGACTACGCGCGAGCATTGTTCGCCCACGGCATCATCGGCCACTGCCTGCAGCAAGGCCTGACCGCAGAGGAGCTTTGCCTTTTCTACCGATTGCTGGCCTGCAAACCCGAAGAACTGCTCAGCCAGGGCGGAGTTTCGGCGGTAATGGCCAAAGCCGGGCTGCGGCATTTGACGGTTATGCTGCTCGATCACTCGCTGTTTAAAACGCAGGAAGTGTCCAGCCCTGAAGAACCCGGCCCTTCCAGCCAAGGTTCGGAACAACCCTGGGACCGTTTGGCGGGCGCTCTTTTCAGGCTCTCGACCAAGACTGCGGCCCGGCCCGATATTTCCCCGGCACCCATCACCATGGAAGAACTGGTGACTGTGCTCAATATTCAGACCCAGGGGATGACCCCCGGGGAGGCTGGCGGATACGAGCAGGCGGTTGCGGAATTCATAAGGGAGCTGGTTGCCGGTGCTCCCTGCCAAGGAACCTATGGCGAGGGTCTTCATCAGTTCGCAACCCTGATCGGTCAATTGCAGCCAACAATCCGGCGCCAGCTTTTAGCCAGCGCCCTTTCGGCCCTTCAGGCCCACCAGCCGCATGCCGGTCCGATCCTTGGCCACTTTTCCAGCGAGGTTCTGGCTGACGCTGTCAAAACGTTGGATGCCCGGCAGGCCATTCCGCCCTTTATTCTGCAGGTGTTGCAGCAACTCGCCTCCCATGGTTCAGGGACGGAACCGTTAGGGCAGGAAAATCCGTTGTCTCCATCCGATGCCGCGGCAACGGGGAAACTGGAGGAACTGCTGACCGAACATGGGGCCGATGCCTATGTCCCGCCGGACTATCAAGCGGTCCTTCGAGAACTCCCGGAGCGCAGTCAACCGGCCAGGTCCCTGCCCCCGGAGGCGATTCAGGAGATGATGGCAGGTCTCCAGGCTCAATGCCTCGAGGGGCGACTTTGCCGGATTCTGTGCCATCTGCTGCGCTATCCCACCGATTCTGAACGGGCCTCCAGGCTCATGGAGCCGTTGCAAAGCCTGGTTCACAAGCTCATCGACATGGGCCATTTTGATGTTTTGGTCGATATCCATCGAGACTTTGCTGCGCCTGTCTCCAATGCCGGGGCGAGCGGCAACAACTTTCTGAACGCCATCTTTTCCGGCCCCAATTTTGTGCGCGGGATCATGTCCAAATTGGCGGCATCGTCCGTGGCGCAACGTCAGGATATATTCATTCTCATCGGGCAGGTCGGGGCTCCCTTTATTCCCTTGCTCTTGGACAGTCTTGCCGAGGAGCAGGATCGATCCGTCCGTTATAAATACTTGGCCCTGCTGCGGGATATGGGGAGCAGCGCACGCGATGAAATCATCAGCCGTCTTCAGGATCCCCGTTGGCATCTGGTTCGCAATCTGGTCACTCTGTTGCGCGATCTGGGGGATCCCGGGATCGTGGATGTTTTGGAGCCGCTGCTGCACCATGCAAACGAGCGGGTTCGCCAGGAAGCCTTGAAAACCGGCTTACATTTTCAAGATCCGCGCGCCGAAACCGTTCTGTTGCGTGAGTTGGGGGCGACCGGGGCCGCGCCGTCATTGTGGAGCATACTCCTGGCTCGGAATTCCCGAGACCCCCGGGTTCTGGCGCGGCTTCTGGCTTTGCTTCGCGAAGGGGGCTTGACCGAAGCGCGCTGTTCCGTGCGGTTGAAGGTCATCGCAACGCTCGGGGATCTGGGCAATCCGGAGGCCTTGTCCGGGTTGAAGCAGGTACTCTTTGGCGTGAACCTGCTCCACCCGTTTCGGCACAGGCGCCTGCAGTACCAGATTCTGGACACCCTCAAATCCTTCCCGCCGGAGACGGTGGCCGGCATTCGGCATCGGCTTGTTTGCAGTCTGCGGCCCGATCTCCGGGGACTGCGGCAGCGGGCCATCCAACTTAAAATCGGGACAGCAACATGAGGCCGGAAAACCTTACAGAAATGCAGACGGCTATCCGTCACCTGATTACCGCCGTGGCCAACGCTAACCTGTATAGCGTCGAGCACCAGCAAATCAAGCGCCTTTGCGAGGCTTCGCAAGGCTGTTTTGAAAACCTGTTACGGGAGCAAGGGAAGCTTTCCTTGCTGATGGTGGAAGGGGTACTTCTGTTTGACAATATTCCGTTGCCGCCGGGTCTGCATGCACAAAAACTGGCCCAGCTCATGGAGCGCCACCGCATTAATCGACTGATCCTTGCACCCGGTTTGGAACCGGAGGAACTGGAGAAACTGGTGGAGTTTTGGACGCAGCCGGGCAAGTCCCGACAGGGCTTGCCCGAGTGTCCTCATCTCCGCTTCGAGACCCTGGCTGAGTCTGAGGCCTTGCCAAGCCAGGCGACGCTCGATGAATCATCGATCTATGACGCCGCTGGTCTGGGGGAGGTGAAAAAAAAGGGTCAGAACCGTCTGGCGGAGATGTTCGAGGATTTTGGTCGGAAGAAAACCATGCATGTGGCCGGCCTGAATGAAATCGTCAGCAGCTTCATCGAGGCCTTCAGCCGCGAAGTCCTTTCCCTTCTGGTCCTGTTGCCCATCCGTACCATGGATGAATATACCTTTACCCATGGACTCAATGTCTGTCTCCTTAACCTGGCTCAGGCCATGAACCTTGGTATCGAAGGACAATTGCTGCACGATATCGGCCTGGCCGCCCTGGTGCATGATTTGGGCAAACTCCACATCCCGTTGGAAATTCTGGCAAAGCCGGGCAAGTTGGACGAGCGGGAGTGGGGCATCATGCATCAGCATCCGGCTCAAGGAGCCGAGTTGTTGCTCGATACTCCCGGCATGCCCCAGTTGGCTGTTATCACTGCTTTTGAACATCATCTGCGCTACGATCTCAAAGGTTATCCAGCGGTGTCCGCGCACTGGAACCAGCATCTTTGCAGCCAGATGACCACCATCTCCGACATATATGATGCTTTGCGGACTACGCGACCTTACAAGGCGGCCAAAACGGCGGAAACCTGCGCCGAAATTTTGCGCGAGGCAGCCGGCAGTGAAATCCACCCACAATTGGCGGGCAATTTTCTTTCCCTTCTTGACCATAGTGCCCAAAAGTCCGGTTTGCACTGTTTTTAAATCCTTCGGCAGCGTGAAGATCATCCCCCCTCTGTGCCCGCACCATTATCAGAGCCAATCCT
>NZ_JAFCIY020000048.1 GCF_020194955.2 Desulfuromonas sp. CSMB_57
TCGGTGATTCGGGTGACGCACGATCCGGCTTGGGCGCCCATTGAATTTACCGACCCGAAGGATAATCCATCCGGCCTTGCCGAAAGCTACCTGCAGTTGGTCGAGGAACGATTGGGCATCACCTTTGAGAGGGTGCCCGATTTGAGTTGGCAGGAAGGGATGGCCCGGCTGCAACGGCGGGACCTCGACATGACCAGCTGCCTCTCCAAAACCCCCGAACGCGGCAAATTTCTCTCCTTCACCCAGCCCTACCTCAACATTCCCATCGTGATCCTGGCCCGGGAAGCGATCACCTATATCGGGGACATGCGGGAACTTTCGGGGCACAAGGTGGCCGTCGTCGACGGCTACGCCCTGGTCGAGTGGCTGTCGCGGGACTTTCCGGATATCCACCTCGTCAAAGTGCAGACTGTGGAAGAAGGACTGCACAGTCTGCGAAGGGGTGACGTTTCCTGTTTTATCGATAGCCTGCTGGTCATCAGCCATTATCTGGCCAAGCTCAGAGCCAACGATCTCAAGATTGCCGGAATCAGCCCCTACGAATACGCCTTATCCATGGCGGTTCGAAAAGACTGGCCCATCCTGGCCGGCATTCTGCAGAAAGCCATCGATTCCATCTCTCCGGAAGAACGAACCGCCATCTACCGCCAATGGGTCCCCAACCTTTATGAGCCAGACTTCGACTATCGCCTGTTCTGGCGGGTGCTGGCCGTCTTTGTGGCAGCACTGGTGGGGTTGATTTTCTGGATCCGGAAACTTACCCGAGAGATCAAGCAGCGCAAGCGGGCGGAAGAGAGGCTGGCCGGGGCCAACAGACTGCTGCAGACCATTGTCAATACGGCGCCGATGAGGATCTTCTGGAAAGATCGGGAATCCCGCTATCTGGGCTGCAACCTCGCTTTTGCTCGGGATGCCGGGCGGTCGCACCCCGAGGAACTGATCGGCAAGGACGACTACCAATTTCCCTGGAAGGAACAAGCCGAAAAGTTCCGAGGGGACGATGAGCAGGTTATCGATACCGGCGTAGCCAAGCTTGCCTACGAGGAACAACTGGCCAGCCCGGATGGAGAACTGCTCTGGATTCGCACTTCCAAAGTCCCCCTCCGCAACGACCAGCAGGAAATCATCGGCATGCTTGGCATCTACGAAGACATCACCGAGCGCAAGCAGCTCAAGGCCCAACTCATGCAAGCGCAGAAGATGGAGGCCATCGGGCAACTGGCCGGTGGAGTCGCCCACGACTTCAACAACAAGCTGGCGGTTATCCTGGGTTATGCGGAGCTGGCCCTTATGCAGACCAGCGAGGCTCAGCCCCTCTTTCACCCTCTGCAGCAAATTCAACAGGCCGCCGAAAGTTCCGCCGGCCTCACCCGGCAGTTGCTCGCATTCGCCCGCCGGCAGCCGGTCGTGCCGAAGGTGCTCGATCTGAACAAAAACATACATGGCCTTCTGCAGATGCTGCACCGTTTGATCGGCGTGGATATCGAGCTGGTCTGGCGACCGGGGGCGGATCTCTGGCCGGTCAGGATGGACCCCACCCAGATGGACCAGGTACTGGCCAACCTGAGCGTCAATGCCCGAGATGCCATCAGCGGCGGTGGCCGCCTCACCATCGAGACGGCAAACCTCACCATCGACAGAGCCGATTGCGCCGCTTATCCTGGCTGCACTCCCGGCGATTACGTATCCCTCACCGTAAGCGACAACGGCTGCGGCATGGATGCAGCGACGCAGGCCAGGATTTTCGAACCCTTCTTCACCACCAAGGACGTGGGCAAGGGCACCGGGCTGGGCCTGTCGACGGTTTTCGGCATTGTCCAACAGAATGAAGGGTTGATAAAAGTTTACAGCCAACCGGGCCAAGGAACTTCCTTCGAGATTTACCTGCCCCGGCATGGGGGAGCCGAAGAGCCGCTCCAGCTCCAGCCAGCCGTCGCTCATCCCCAGAAGGGCACCGAATGCGTACTGCTGGTCGACGACGACCCGTCGATCCGGGGTACCGTTGCGATGATGCTGGAAACCCTCGGCTACCGGGTAATGGAAGCCGGTTCGCCGGCGGAAGCCATCGACCTGGCTGAACAGCACGCCGACGAAATCCGCCTGCTGATCACCGACGTGATCATGCCGGAGATCAACGGAAGCGATCTGGCCAAGCGCCTGGCCCCCAAGCATCCCCATCTCAGATGCCTGTTCATGTCCGGCTATACCGCCACCGTCATTGCTCCCCACGGCGTGTTCGAGAAAGACGGGCAATTCATCCAGAAGCCCTTTACCTTGGGCGAATTAAGCAACAAGGTGCGGGCGGCGCTTGGCATCCTATGAATCATTGGTTCCCACCGATCAGAGCAGCTCTTCCGGTCAGGAATTGGGCGAAGGAGGCTATGGGTCCGGAGCGGGGATTTTAAAGCAAGACGTTTTTTGATGCAGTCGCAAAAAGTCGGCGAGCGAGAAAAATTGCCAGAATTTAGGGCAACCAAACCATTCGGAGAAGTGCGTTCGTCGATCCTAGCAGAAATATGGAAGCCACTTTTTCTTCAACCCCCAAGACTTGGACTTACTTCACTAACCCCTGAAAATGATTGGCTAGCACTTGACCTTTAGACGATCACCCTAGAATGAAAAATCTTGAGATTCGCAATGGCTCTTATTTTTCTCCTCAAGAGTTTGTGACGCAATACTCATCCGTACAAGTTGCTCAAGTTTCGCTGAAGGAGTCATGGATGTTTCCATGCTTAACAAGCCCACCAAGTTTCTCAGGACCTGCACGGGAGTCATTACAAAACCCCATGGAACTCCCCACCATCCAAGCACTAATGAGTAAACGGTCGCCCCAAGTTTTGCTTTGATGCCGCATGTGTTGCAAGAAATTCGCGGAGCACTAGACCAAGATGTGACGACAAGGAAAGAAGCAACTTTATGCGAGGTATGCACGTCAACAAGGCCGCGATTTTTTCCGCAAACCGGACAAGGACCAGAGTGAATTTCATGTACCTGCGCAAAAACAATGTCTTCCGGCACCTGATCTGCAACCAGAGTGAAGCGGGCATTTGCCAAACATTTATCGTTACAAAAAGCAAGACCTTCTGCCTTTTTCCCGCCGAACAAAATAGTCCTATCACAAAATGCACATTTGGCCATCTATTCTTTTCCTTTTCTGACAGCTATTGTATTGATCCCAAAGTAGTTTATGAGGCCAAGGCGTGTATGCGCGACCGCGATGAGGTGGGCGCGCACCACTGCAAGTTTCGAGAACCACCAAGACTTTTCTCGTCTGTCACTACGATTGTTAAAAACAGATTGAACCCGCCAACGAGTCGCCGGATCAGATCTCGGAAGCCTAACCGTAGATCTATTTGGCTTTAGCCGAAAGCTGTTTGTCCGGAATCAATTTGCAGTCAGCGATTTCCTTACCCGCAGCTTCATTCGGCACCACAGTCAAGTGTGGACGGCCGACAAGCAGGCCAACACCCACCGTCCCTTTTACAAAGTAGGTTTCGCCAGCCTTGATATCCAAAGTCACGGCGCTTCTGCTTTCCGTCTTTGCCCAGAACTCGACTTCGCCGGGGTCGGAGAAATACGGAAAATATCCACCATTGTACAAAGTCGTCACAGGAGTCTCGCCAACTTTGACGTCATACGATACACCACCGCCGATAAATCTGCTCGGACGGTAGATGTACACCACCCCCTTGTTCTGAGGGACAAGCTCTTCCTGGTAGACATGGCCAAGGTTGGCACAGCCAGCAAGAAGCGCCAGCGCCAGCAGAGTGAGAACGACAACAGCCTTACGAACTTGAACGCACATTGACTGCCTCCTTTTTGGAGAAAACAATTATCGGATCAAATTAGACAGGAACTCCCTGTCGTTAACCATTTGTGATTCGATATTTTTTTTGATCATCAAAAGTCCATTTTTTCGTAATTCTGAAAGTGTTTTACCTTGATAAAACAGACTTCGTCTATTATTGATAAGGCATGTAGACCGGTATTGTCTCAAAAAATCATGTTTCTGAATAACAAGCTCCCCGAAAATCACAATACTGTCAGAACCAACAGGGAAGCCTACGAGAGACAAAGGATTTAAGAGTGGAAATATTTCTGGAAAATTGTCTTTTCCATATCCTATCTTGTATTCGTACTTGATGGTCGGCAAGCTTTCACCTTCGCGCCCCCTTTTGATGGTTTTCGGGAGATAATTGTCATTGCCTTCGTACTCCACATGCCCAACCACACAAAAACCTCCAGAGTCGATTTCGGCTACTTTCGGCTCAACATGCCAGGTAGTCCCGCAACCACTGACAACCATCAGCACCATAATGATGACCATTATTTTGAAAATAATTGTCAATGTTATCCTCTCTCCTGTATTTTTCGTTGTCATCCCTCTCGGCCACAGTGTCATATCCATAGATGTTGCCTTCAATATAATTTTTAAGCATTTAATTGCAGTTATTTGACATTTCTGCAGCCGAGCAATTCCTGGATCGTCCGAATATCGCAGCCATCCTCAAGCAGGTGCATGGCAAAGGAATGCCGAAAGGTATGGCAATCGATGCGTTTTACCAGCCCGGCTCTGGAAACCGCTTCTTTTATGGCCCCCTGAAGCAGAGTCTCATGAATATGATGTCGCCCTTCCTCTCCGGTTTGGACATTCTTCCCACGATTTTCCTGAGGAAAAACCCATTGCCACCGCTATGGGTAAGGTGCGCTGGGAAATTTACGCTCTAACACGATTCCATCAACTGCGGTCGCTGAAAACAAGGGCACGAACGCCCTCAAATCGCCGAGCCACGGAAGGATGAAAATTTTTCTATTTTTATGACTCTTAATCCCGCTTCCGTCAATCATTTTAATTTTTTCCCCCTCCTCAACCCATCGCCCAAAACCCCATAATACTGTTGCAGAATTCCCCCATCCTCTCTATAGTATGCGTTTGTTCAAAACGCGAAGGAGGCTTGCCATGATCACGGCCATCAGCCCGCTGGACGGGCGTTATGCATCGAAGGTTTCGGTACTGACGGAGTGCTTTTCCGAATACGCCCTGCTGCGCAACCGGGTGAAGGTGGAGGTGCTGTGGCTGCTGGCGCTGTGCGCCGAACCCGGCATTGCCGAGTGCCGCGCCGTGACCGCCGAGGAGGAACGGCGCCTGCGGGCCATCTTCGTCGATTTCAATCCGGACGAGGCGCAGCGCATCAAGAAGATCGAGGCGGTGACCAACCATGATGTGAAGGCCGTGGAATACTACCTCAAGGAGAAGCTGACCGGCACCTCCCTGGAGGACCTGTCCGAATTCCTGCACTTCGCCTGCACCTCGGAGGACATCAACAATCTCTCCCACGCCTTGATGCTCAAGGACGGGCTGGCGGCGCTGACGTCGCTGCAGGAGGAGATCGTCGCCTTTCTCACGCGCCTGGCCGTCGAGTTCCGGGACGTGCCCATGCTGGCCCGCACCCACGGCCAGACCGCCTCGCCGACCACCATCGGCAAGGAACTGGCGGTGTTCGCCGCCCGCCTGCGGAAGCAGAGCCGCAACATCGCGCAGGTGGAACTGCTCGGCAAGCTCAACGGCGCGGTGGGCAACTTCAATGCCCATCTCTCCGCCTACCCGGCGGTGGACTGGCCGGCCCTGGCCAAGGGGGTCATCGAAGGAGAACTGGGCCTGAAGCAGAACCTGTTCACCACCCAGATCGAGCCCCATGACTACATGGCGGAGCTGTTCGACGCCCTGGCGCGCTGGAACACCATTCTCATCGATCTCAACCGGGACATCTGGACCTACATCTCCATGGCCTACTTCGGCCAGAAGACCGTCGCCGGCGAAGTCGGTTCCTCGACCATGCCCCACAAGGTCAATCCCATCGACTTCGAAAACTCCGAGGGCAACTGCGGCCTGGCCAACGCCATCTTCGGCCACCTGTCGGCCAAGCTTCCCGTTTCGCGTTTGCAGCGCGACCTGACGGATTCGACAGTGCTGCGCAACATGGGGGTCGGCTTCGGCTACAGCATGATCGCCTACCGCGCCACCCTCAAGGGTCTTGGCAAGCTGAAGTTGAACGAGCACAAGCTGGCCGCCGATCTGGACCACGCCTGGGAAGTGCTGGCGGAGCCCATCCAGACGGTAATGCGCAAGGCCGGCATTGAGAAGCCCTACGAGAAGCTCAAGGAACTGACCCGCGGCCAGGCCATCGACCGGGACACCATTCGTGCCTTCGTGGAAACCCTGGAACTGGCCGAAGCGGACAAGCAGCGCCTGCTGGATATGACCCCGGCTTCCTACACCGGCATGGCGGCAAACATCGTCGATCTGCTGGACTGACGGCATAGGCGCCCGATACTTGTTGTTCAGGGGGCCGCTGCCGCGGCCCCTTTGTCGTCGCCCTTATCCTCGTTGTGCCTGGCCAGACTCAGTTATTTTGAGCTTTTTTTGCGTTCTGTTCGCCCTCTGCGGTAAATTTGATATCACACCAACCGGGAGCCCCATCGCCATGCCCATCCCAAAAGGCCGTTATCGCCATTTCAAGGGCCAGCTTTATGAAGTGCTGGAGGTAGCCCGGCACAGCGAGACCGAGGAATGGTTTGTGGTCTACCGCCAGTTGTACGGCGACGGCGGCGTCTGGATCCGGCCGCTGGCCATGTTCTGCGATATCCTGGAGCGCAACGGCCGAACGGTGGCCCGCTTCACCCCGGAGGATGACCACCCCTGCTGAGTTTGGCAGCGCTGCTTTCGCCACCCCTTTTTCGGAGGTTCATCATGTTGGACATCGGCCGGGTTCAGATCCTGACCATCGACCATATCGATCACCGCGGTGCCTGGCTGAGGGCCGGCGACACCCAGGTGCTGCTGCCGGCGCGGCAGGTGCCGGAAGGCTCCCGTCCCGGCAGCGACGTCAGCGTGTTTTTGTATCTGCATGCCGGCGAGCCCATGGCGACCATCCGCCGGCCTCTGGCCCAGGTCGGGGAATTCGCCCTGCTGAAAGTCAACAAGGCCGACCAGCAGGGTACCTTTATGGAATGGGGCTTGGAAAAGGAACTTCTGGTGCCTTTCAGCGAGCAGCCGGATCGCATGCGGGAAGGCCGCCACTATCTGGTGCGGGTCTGCCTCGACGACCAGGGTCGCTGCTTCGCCAGCGGCCGCATCCAGAAATGGCTGGAAACGGATAACATCGAGTTGCAGGAGGGCCAGCCTGTGGACCTGATCCTGTGGCAGTTCACCGATCTGGGAGCCAAGGTCATCGTCAATCATCGCTATGGCGCCCTGCTCTACCGGACCGAGGTGCGTTCCGGCATGAAACCCGGCGACCGTCTCAAGGGCTTTGTCAAGGCCGTACGCCCTGACGGCAAGGTCGACGTCACCCGCAGCCGCGGTGGCAAGGAGGATACGGAACTGGCCGTGGCAACCTTGCTGGCGGCCCTGGAGCCGGAAGGTTTTGTACCCTGGAAGGACGACACCCCGGCGGAGATCATTCAGCGCAACCTGGGCATGAGTAAAAAACTGTTCAAAAAAGCCGTCGGCGGACTGTACAAGGCCGGCCGCATCGAACTGACCGGCGATGGCATCCGGCTGAAAAAATCCTGAGGCCTCATTTAATCTTGACAATCGCCGGGCAAAATAGTATCAACCTCGGTCCGCCGCCGGCGGCGGACTGTGTTACACTGGCACCAACCGGCTTCGCGCAGAAACCAGGCGCAGCGGCCGGACCTTCAACCACCAACAACCCAACAGGGAAGGAACAATTCATGGCACAGGCCAAAAAGGGCGATCGCGTCCAGATTCATTTTACCGGCACCCTCAAGGACGGCACGGTTTTCGACACCACCCTGGCCGAAGCAGGCGATGCCTGCGGTTGCGACGATTGCGGCTGCGACAACGGGCCCATGGAAATGGTCATCGGCGAGGAGGATTTCTTTCCCGCCATCGAGGAAGCTCTGGTGGGCATGGCGCCGGGGGAGAAAAAGACCGTCGTGGTTGCGGCGGCCGACGCCTTCGGCGAATATGACGAGGAGAACGTCTATTCCGTCAACCGCTCCGAACTGCCCGAAGATCTGGCCCCGGAAGTAGGGTTGGAACTGGAAGTGACGGACGAGGACGGCGAAAGCGAAGTGGTGACCGTCATCGAAGTCACCGACGAAGACGTGACCCTGGACGCCAACCACCCCTTGGCGGGCGAGGATCTGACCTTCGAATTCGAACTGGTCGCCATCCTCTGATCGCTGTTTGAATAGCACCGCAACACGCAAAAAGGCTCCCGGGAAAATGCTTCCGGGAGCCTTTTTGCGTGAGCGTTCCTCAGCATGACAAACCCAATGACCGGTCAGCGTTTTTTCTTGGGCTTGCGACCTCCGGCCTTGAGCAGGTCGCCGAAAGTGCCCAGGCCGGCGCTCGGCGCCCGCTCCGTATAGGAGGTCGGTGCCGCCGCCTCGACATGGGCGGCGGCCGGCACCAGGGAGATGCGCCGCTGGTCGCGATCAATCTTGTCGATGGTCACGGTCAGGGGTTCGCCGACCTTGAGGGCTTCCTGGGCATGCTTGAGATGACGCCCGGCGCCAAGCTTGGAGATGTGCACCAGGCCGTCGATGCCTTCCTCCAGGGTGACAAAGGCGCCGAAGGTGGCCAGGCGCGCCACGGTGCCGGTGCAGGTCATGCCCTCGACGTAGACCGAACCGACCTTGCTCCAGGGATCGGCCAGGGTGTCCCTCAGGCTGAAGGAGAAGCGGTTGCCTTCCCAGTCCAGGGCCTTGATGGCCACTTCCAGCTCCTGGCCCACCTGCAGCACGCTGTGCAGATCCTCGACCCGGCCATAGCTGACCTCGGCGATGGGCAGCAGGCCTTCCAGACCGCCGATGTCGATGAAGGCGCCGAAGTCGCGCACGGAGGTCACGGTGCCGCGCACCACCTGGCCGACGTGGAGGGTTTCCCGCAGCTGCTCACGCTGGCGGGCCTGCTCCTCTTCCAGGAGGGCGCGATGGGAAACGACGATATTGCGGCCCTGTTCACTGAACTGGCTGATCTTGAAGGCGCGGCTCTGGCCGACAGCCTCCTCGGGATGCTCCAGACGCCGCAGGCCGAGTTGAGAAAAGGGGCAGAAGGCGCGCACGCCGCCGGGCAGACGCACTTCGTAGCCGCCCTTGATCTCCTTCTCCAGCCGGCCTTCGACGGGAATGCCGCTGCGCCAGGCCTCCTCGAGCTGGGCCAGACCGGCGGCCCCGCCGCCGAGGCGGGTGGTGAAACGCAATTCACCGCCTTCCCGGGAGAGAAAATAGGCACTGATCCGATCACCCACCGCCACCGTCGGCCGGCCCTCATCGTCGCACAACTCCTTGGCCGAGAGCACTCCTTCGCCCTTCTGGCCGACATCGAGGAAGATCCATTCCGGGCCGATCTGCAGTACCGTGGCCTCGATCTTGCGGCCCGGTTCCAGCTTCACGGTCTCCGTCAGGCTCGCTTCGAGCAATTTGGCAAAATCTTCCTCTTCCTGTCCCGTTTCCTCGTCGTGCCTTTCATCCACCATGACAACCTCATTCTCGGATTGATTGATCCCGCCAACGCCAATAGACTTAGCGACAGCCGTTGAAAAAAGCCTCGCCGGTTTCGGCGTGCAGTTGAAAGGCCATGCCGGTCAACTCCCGACGCACCTCCCGCTCGGTGGTCTCGTCCGTCGCGGCGAAGGGCGGCAGTTCCGCCACTTGGCGGGGACGCGCCAGCCCGAAGATCAGCAGGGTGCCGTCCGGCGCGCTGCGCACCCGGAATTCGCGAATCTCGGCGGGATCGATGCGGACGTGGGTCTCCTCCAACACCTCCCGCGCCCCCGCCTCCTGCCAGGTTTCGCCGAGGTTGACGAAGCCGCCGGGGAAGGCCCACTTGCCGCGCCCGGGTTCGATGCCGCGGCGGATCTGCAGCAGGCCGTCGGCCACGGGCAGCAGCATGACCACCACCGGCAGGGGATTGACATAACTGATCCGGCCGCAGTTGCCGCAGGTGCGCGGCCAGGGCTGATCGGCGGCAAAGGGGTGTCCGCAGTAGGAACAATGGGAGTTTTTCGTCATGGTCGACATCCTTTCGGCACCTGCGCGGTGCCGGGTCAAAAGGTGTTGATCTGGCGAATGAAGGCGTGCAGCAGTCCGTAGCTGCGCCGGTTGAACTGGAATATCAGGCGCGGCAGAGGCAGCAGATCGGGCTGGTCCTTTTCCGCCGGCAGGGGGCCGCTCAACTGCAGGTGGCTGTCCGGTTCCTTGATCTCCGGAAAAGACCTTTCCAACAGCTCCAACTGCTCCCGGGTCAAAGGCTTGTTGAGGCGGATGACCAGGGTCTTGCCGACGAAGCGCATGGAATGATAGACGCGGTAAAATTCATCGATGATCCGCACTGCCTCAGCCGGATCCCGGGTGATGCTGAACAGGCCGAAATCCTCGCCGGAAATGAGCCCCTGCTTGAGAAGCGGATCCTTCATGAAGTTGAACAGCCGCTCCCAGTAGCCCCCCTCATCGTCGTCGATGAGCACCAGGGGCATGGGCGGATTCTTGCCGGTCTGCATCAGGGTCAGGGTTTCCATGGCCTCGTCGAGGGTGCCGAACCCGCCGGGAAACAGGGCCACGGCCGCTGCTTCCTTGAGAAACGCCACCTTGCGATTGAAAAAATATTTATAGGTGATGACGTTGGCGCTTTCCGACATCACCGGGTTGGTTTCCTGCTCGTGGGGCAGGCGGATATTGACGGCAAAGGAATTTTCGGCCCCGGCCCCCTCGTTCCCGGCCTGCATGATGCCGCCGCCGCCCCCGGTGATGACCATGTAGCCGTGCGCCACCAACTGCCGGGCAAAACCCACGCACTTCTGGTAGACGGGCGACTCCGGCTCGGTGCGGGCGGAGCCGAAGATGGTCACCTTCTTGCGGCCCCGGTGCTGACCGAAAAGCTGGCCGGTAAAGCGCATCTCCTGCATGGTGGTGCGCATCAGCTTGAGATCGGCCAGATAATCGATTTGCCGACCGGTCTGCAGGGCACTGAGGACCATTTCCCGGATCATCTCCGGATGGTGGACCCGGCCCAGGGCCACCAGTTCATCGACCAGTGCCAGCAGTCTTTCATCGAAACAGGGCTCTTGTTCGGTCATGAATACCCATCCCCTCCCGTTGTCAGCTCATTTTCGTCATCGCATCGGTCCGGCCATGGCTTTCGGCGTCAATAATTGTTCGGGCGGCACCCGTTCGGCGCCGAGAAACAGGCCGCGCAGGCTGGAGCCGGCAAACCGTCCGTCAAATTCGAGATACAGGGTGCGCAGTTCGGTTTCCAGCCGCCGGGCCTGCTCCTGTTGCCCCCCATCCAGGCCGGCGAGCACCTTTTCACACCAGAAAATGATGCAGTTGAAAGGCCTGTGGGCCGCATCCAGACGGCATCCGGCCGGACCGAGAAAGGGGCAGGTCAGAGCGAAGTCGGGGACCGGCGGCTGCCGTCCGTCCTCGGCAAAGGCCAGAAAATTCACCAGCGTAAAGTGGTGAACCCCCACCGCGCAGCAGGCGCCGCGACAAGCGGCACAGCATCGCGGTCCGCCCGCCTGCCGGTAAAGGGCGTCCAGCTGCTCCTGCAGCGCGGCGATGCGCGCCAGCCGCGGCCGCAACCAGTTGCGACCGGGCTCATCCATGGCCGCCAGGGCGGACCGCAGGGCCTCGCTGAGCTGTTGCCAGCGCTGCCATCGTTCTTCAACCATGCGATTCTCGGCGTGAAAGGGCGCGAGACCCTGCTCCACCTTACTGAAAGTTTCGCCAAAAGAACCAAGGATGGCCGGAGAGGGCCGTAAGCCGGGTTCTGTTCCCCGTGGCGGTTACCCGCCGCAGGGTGATGATCATTCCTCTACGACCGCCGTTGCCGACGGCCTCCAGCAGCCAACCCGGGAGTCTCGGACGGGCCGTCCTCAAACACTCCCCTATTTGGCCTTGCTCCGGATGGGGTTTACCGAGCTTCCGACGTCACCGCCGGAACTGGTGAGCTCTTACCTCACCGTTTCACCCTTACCTGCCTTGGCCAAAGCCTCGGCAGGCGGTCTGCTTTCTGTGGCACTTTCCCTGGGGTCGCCCCCGGTTCCCGTTAGGAACCATCCTGCCCTATGGAGCCCGGACTTTCCTCCCGCCTCCCCCGGTCGAAACCGGGAGCGGCCGGCGATCATCTGTCCCTCTCCGACCATCCTCAAAACGTGTGTTGGGCGCCCGTCACTCCGAAATCGGCACCACAAACAGCAGCCGGCTGCAGTGCGGACAGCTCTGGATGTCGGTAGTGCGATACAGGCTGTTGAACAACTGCGGCGGCAAATGCATGTGGCAACCGGTGCAGGTGCCGTCCTTGGCCTCGACCACGGCGATGCCGCCGCGCCGGTCCATGAGCTGCTGATAACGTTTGCGCAGCGTCGAGGGCAGCGGCTCCAGGTGCGCCTGACGCTCGGCATCCTTTTCTTCCAGAACCTTGCCGAAAGCTTGCAGGGCGGCGCTGATTTCGGAGCCGCGCTCGGCCAACTGGGCCCGCAAGCCGTCCAGTTCGGACTGTTTTTCGTCCATTTCCTGGCGCAGCGCGGCCATCTGGCTCTCTTTCTCCTGGATCTTGTCCAGCAGGTCCTTGTTGACCTTTTTCGCCGTGTCGATTTCCTTGAGCACGGCCAGGTATTCTTTCTGGGTCTTGATTTCCGACAGCCGGCCTTCGGAGCGCTGCACCTGCTCCTGCTCCTGCCCCAGCGACTGCCGCAACGCATTGCGTTCGCTTTCCAGACCCTCCAAGTCCCGCAACAGGCTGTCCACCATATCCTGCACCCGGCCCTCTTCCGCGGCCATGGCTGCCTGTTCCTGCTCCAGGCCGGATTGCTGCTGGCGAATCTGGCTCAGTTCCTGATCCAGTTCCTGCAATGCCTTGAGTAGTTGCATCTTTGCTTGCACGTTTTTGCCTCCCATGTTTCCGTTTGGCTTTTTCCGGATAAGAATCCGAAAAGAAGAAAGGGGATTCAGACCACCTGAAACGGGTCCTCCTCCCCTTGAAGTTCAACAAATTCCATGGCCAGGCCGCGCTGCTGCGCCGCCTTGCGCAAAGCCGTCGCCATCTCGCGGACCATGATCCGCTCGGTGGCAAAATGACCGGCATCCAGCAGAGCCAGCCCCCGCGCCTGGGCTCCGCGTGCTTCGTGATACTTGACATCACCGGTGACCAGGACATCGGCACCCTGGCGCCGGGCCTCTGCCAACAGACTCGCACCGCTGCCGCCGCAAACCGCAACCTTGGCGATGCGGCGCTGCGGATCGCCGACCAGTCGCAGAACCGGGATGCCCAGGACCTGCTTCACCTGAGCGGCAAAGCTATCCAAGGGAATCGGCTCCGGCAGGCGCCCGATACGCCCCAAACCGACATCGGCGCGACGATTGGCCAGGGGAATGAGATCGTAGGCCACCTCTTCGTAGGGATGAGCCTTGCTCATGCGCTCCACCGCGCGCGCCACGCAGTCGCGGGGCAGAATGGTCTCCAGGCGGATTTCGCGCACCCGCTCGCTCTGCCCGGCGGCGCCGATGAAGGGCCGGCTGTCGGCGCCCGGGCGAAAGGTGCCGGTGCCGTCGCTGCGGAACGAGCAACAATCGTAATTGCCGATGTGGCCCGCGCCCGCCTGGTAAAGGGCGCCGGCAACCCGCTCTTCGTAGCCGGCCGGTACGAACACCACCAGCTTCAGCAGTTGTCCGTCGGGCGGCGCCAATGGCACGGCATCCCGCAGGTTCAGCAGCCGGGCCAGCCAGTCGTTGAGGCCGTCCCGGGCGCTGTCCAGATTGGTGTGGGCGGCGAGTACGGCGATGCCCTGCTGCACGGCCTGCAGCACCAGGCGCCCGGTTTCGTCCGCCGGCGTCAGGCGTTTCAGAGGCTGCAACAGTAGCGGATGATGGCAGAGCAGGGCCTGGGCCCCGGACTCGACCGCCGCGTTCAAAGCCGCGGCCGAGGGGTCGAGAGCAATGAGGACCGTGCTGACGGGCATGGCGGGGTCGCCGACCTGCAGTCCGACGTTATCCCAGCTTTCCGCCAGCGCCGGAGGATAGAGACCGTTGACCAGCCCAAGCAGGTCCTGAATGCGTGCGATGCGTTCCTTCATAACCAATCGATGGGAAAAAAGAAGAGTGCAACTCGTTCGTTGCACTCCCCGGGTACTGCCAGTCTACTCATGCCGATATGACGATGGAAATGCCAACTCCATGACCTGTCCGAGTGGTGGGCCCACCAGGATTCGAACCTGGGACCAACCGGTTATGAGCCGGTGGCTCTACCAACTGAGCTATAGGCCCGAAACAGTCTTTCAGTTTAGGTTTTCACCATATCGCTGTCAAGATTTTTCCGGGCCTTCTGGCAGGTCTCAGCTCTCCACAAAGCTCTTCAAGCGCTTGGCCCGGCTGGGATGACGCAGCTTGCGCAGGGCCTTGGCTTCGATCTGACGGATGCGCTCGCGGGTCACGGCAAAATCCTGGCCGACTTCCTCCAAGGTATGGTCCGACTTCTCGCCGATGCCGAAGCGCATGCGCAGCACCTTCTCCTCGCGCGGGGTCAGGGTCGACAGCACCCGCGAGGTCTGATCGGCCAGGTTACCCTTGATGACCGCCTCCAGGGGCGATACCACGCCCTTGTCCTCGATAAAATCGCCCAGGGAGGAATCCTCCTCCTCGCCGATGGGCGTTTCCAGGCTGATGGGCTCCTTGGCGATCTTGAGCACCCGCCGCACCTTTTCCAGGGGCAGCTCCATGCGCTCGGCGATCTCTTCCGGAGTCGGCTCGCGGCCCATCTCCTGTACCAGTTGCCGGCTGGTGCGGATCAGCTTGTTGATGGTTTCGATCATGTGCACCGGGATGCGGATGGTGCGGGCCTGATCGGCGATGGCGCGGGTGATGGCCTGCCGGATCCACCAGGTGGCGTAGGTCGAGAACTTGTAGCCGCGCTGGTATTCGAACTTGTCGACGGCCTTCATCAGGCCGATGTTGCCCTCCTGGATCAAATCCAGGAACTGCAGACCGCGGTTGGTGTATTTCTTGGCGATGGACACCACCAGGCGCAGGTTGGCCTCGACCAGTTCGCTCTTGGCCGCCTTGGCGCGCCATTCTCCCTTCTGGACCTCCTTGAGGGATTCGAGCAGCTCTTCGGGCGCGAAGCTGGACTCCTCCTCGACCCGCTTGAATTTGCGCTGAGCGCTTTTCAGGCGTTTTTCCACCGCCAGCAGGGTGTCCATGGGCACGCCCAGTTCCTGGGAAATGTGATGGGCTTCCTCGTCGCTCTTGCGCATGCGGCGCAGCAGGCGCTTGATTTCCCGGTGGGGCTGTTTGAGCTCCTCCTCGCAGGCCTGGACTTCGGCCATGCCCTTTTTGACCTGCTGGGCCATCTCCTTGAGGCGATCGAGGATCTTGTCCACCTGGAAATCCTTGAGGCGGATCTCCCGCATCAATTCGCCGATCTGGGCATGCAGTTCCTTGATCTGGCGCTCCAGTTCGCCGCGTTCCTGGCGGCCGGCGGCATCCGCCAGTTGCTGGCGCAGGCCCATGTACTCCTCATTGCGGGCGTTGATGCGCTCGATGAGGTCAATGATGCGCTGCCGCTGCCGTTCTTCGACTTCGCTGCCTTCCTCTTCCTCGAATTCCTTGGTGATTTCCGCCACGCTGATCAGGCCGCGGGTCAGTTTGTCGCCCAAACCGATGACTTCCCGGAAGGCGATGGGGGTGCGCATGATGACCCGCGTCACCAGGGCTTCCCCCTCTTCGATGCGCTTGGCGATTTCCACCTCGCCTTCCCGGGTCAGCAGGGAAACCTGCCCCATTTCACGCAAATACATGCGCACCGGGTCGCTGGTGCGACCCAGCACGCCGGCTTCGTATTCGGTTTCGTCCTCGCCGCCGTCCTCGCCGGCCTCTTCGTCGCCGCCCTGGCCCTGCCGCAGGGGAACCTTTTGCTCGGCATCGACGACTTCGATATCCATCTCGCCGAACAGGCTCATGACATCGTCGAGCTGTTCGGAGGACACCATGCCTTCGGGCAGGAAATCGTTTACCTCGTCATAGGTGAGGTAGCCTTTTTCCTTGCCCATATCGATAAGTTGCTGAAAATCTTCCATGCCATGTTTCTTGGCCATGCCTGATTGTCTCCTCTGAATCTTCCAGCGCGGGAAGATTACGGGTTTTCATGCTCCATTTTACCGTTCATCCCTTGATGCTGCGCGATAATTCATTCATTTCCCGCTGCCATTGCGCCATTTGGGCGGTGTCGCCCCTTCGATAGGCATCGCGCACCAACTCCGCCAATTCCTTGAAACGGAGTTTTCTGCGCTCTCTGAGCACCGTTGCGCGGCAGGCGTGAAACATCGCCTCGGGGTCTTCGGCAAATTGATTTTCGTCTTCTACAAGAATACCGGAAAGCAAGCCTTTTTGCTGATCATTCAAACCTTCGCACAGGGTCGCGGCAGCCCGTGTCTCCAACGGCTCGGGCGCTGCCAGAATGCGCGCCGCCACCACCTGAAAATCCAGGTCGCTGAACAACTCGGCCACATCCCCCGCCGCCAGTTCCCCGCGCAGCCGGGCATCCGCCAGCAGCAGACGCAGCAAATAGCGTTGCGCCTTGACCAGCGCCCCCTCGGTGCGACGGACCGCAGGACCGGGCGGCGGCAGTGGCGGCGCCTCGACCTTGCGGGCCGGGGCCGCCGTCTTGCCGCGCAGCAGCGCCTCGTCGAGACCGGTACGCTGTGCCAATTCGCGCAGGTAGAGATCGCGTTCGATATCGCTGGCCAACAGCCGCAACTTGCCGAGGATCTCCTCCGCGGCCCGCGCCCTTCCTTCGATGGCGGGGCCATGGGCCGTCAGTACCGTATCCATGTAGACTTCCAGTACCGGCCGGGCGGCGTCCAGACGTGTCTGCAGATCCGCGGCACTGTGGCGGCGCAGAAAGGAATCGGGGTCATCGCCCGGTTCCAGCGCCACGACGGCGGCGCCCAACCCTTCGGCCAGCAACACGTCCATGGCGCGAAAAGTGGCTTTCTGCCCCGCCGCATCCTGGTCGAACAGCATCAGCACCCGGTTCGCGAAGCGCTTCAGCAGATGGGCCTGCTCCGTCGTCAGGGCGGTACCGCAGGTGGCCACGGCGTTGTGAAAGCCGGCTCGGTACAGGGCCAACTGATCGAAATAGCCTTCCACCACGATGGCTGCGCCGCTGCGCCGCATGGCTTCGCGCGCCTGGTAGAGCCCGTACAGCACCCGGCTCTTGTGGTAGATGGGCGATTCGGGCGAATTGATGTATTTGGGCAGGCTGTCGTCCAGTACCCGGCCGCCAAAAGCCACCGGCCGCCCGCGCTCGTCCAGAATCGGAAACAGCAGTCGGCGGCGAAACAGATCGTAATCGCTCCGCCCTTCCTGACCGGCCCGCAGCAACCCCAGGCGCTCCCGCGCCGGAGGGGCCTCGAAGCCTTTATCATGCAAATGACGAGCCAGGGCGTCCCAGGAATCGGGCGCCCAGCCGAGGCGGAATTGCCGCGCCAGTTCCCCGTCAAAGCCGCGCTGTCGCAGATATTGTCGCCCGGCCGCCCCGGCGGAAGCCTCCAGCAACTGCTGCTGGTAAAACTGGCAGGCCACCTCGGTGATGCGCCGCAGTTGCTCCCGTTCCGCCCGCCGCTGTTCCTCCTCGGCGGACAGGACGGCATCGCCGACCTCGACTCCG
This sequence comes from Desulfuromonas sp. CSMB_57, assembly GCF_020194955.2. Classification (GTDB taxonomy): domain Bacteria; phylum Desulfobacterota; class Desulfuromonadia; order Desulfuromonadales; family Syntrophotaleaceae; genus JAFCIY02. The sequence goes on from NZ_JAFCIY020000048.1 coordinate 17,696, forward strand.
ACCTGTTCGGCCAGACGGCGCACGGCTTCAGGAAAGGCCAGTCCCTCCATGCGCATCAGAAAGGCAAACACGTCGCCCCCCGCCCCGCAACCGAAGCAGTGGAAAATCTGCCGCTCGGCGTTGACATTGAAGGAGGGCGTCTTCTCGCTGTGAAACGGACACAGACCGAGATGATTGCGGCCCGAATGCTTCAGCGTCACGTACCGGGCCACCACTTCGACGATGTCGGCCCGCGTCCGGATTTCCTCGATGGTCTGTTCCGCGATCAGACCGGTCATGTGCGCCTCAGTTGCACCAGCGTAATGTTGTCGCCGCCCTGACTCACCGCGCCGGCATGAAAGCCGGCCACCTCCCGGTGCCCGGCCAGATATTCGCGCACCGCCCGCCGCAGAACCCCTTCGCCGCTGCCGTGTACCACCTCCAACTCCAGAAGGTTGTGCAGCAGGGCATCATCCAGAAAGCGTTCCAGCAGGGGCAGGGCCTCGTCGACCCGCCGGCCGACCAGCACCAGCCGGGAACTGAAGGTTTCCCGCGTTACCTGGCTGCGCACGGCACCGGGCCGCGGCTTGCCGGAGACAAAACGGCGCGGTGCAAACTGTTCCAGGTCCGCCAGGGGCAAGCGCAGCTTTTTGCCGGCCACGCTCAACTCCACCTCCTTGTCCTGCACCCGCACCACCTCGCCTTCGGCGCGCAGGGCCGGAATGCGCAACAGTTCACCGGTTCGCACCCCCCTGGGCGTGCGACCGGCGCCGCGCGGCGGCGCCTCCGGCTGCTGCAGGGCGTCGCGCACCTCGCGCACCGCCCCCGCCAGGCGCGCCTGTTCGGGCAGGGGCGCGGCGCTCTGGCCCCCTTGGGCCAGCAACTCCTTGAGTTGGCGTTCCGTCTCCCGCACCAGTTGCTCGCCGCGGCGGCGGGATTTTTCCAGCAGCGCCTGCCGTTGGCTCTCGAGTTCGGCCAACAGTTTTTTCCGCCGGTCCCGCTCCTGGGCGGCTTCCTGCCGCAGGCGCCGGGCGTCGTCCAACTCCCGCTCCAGGGCCGCCTGCTGGGCGTTGATGCGCTCCATGATTTCCAGGCCGGCCCGTTCGCCTTCCCCCAGGTACTGCTCAGCATCAGCCAGCAGATCTTCGGGCAGACCGAGACGCCGGGCGATGGCAAAGGCCTGGCTGGCGCCGGGAATGCCGTAATGCAGCCGGTAGGTCGGCGCCAAGGTCACGGGATCGAATTCCACCGCCGCGTTCCGCACCCCGGTGCGCAGGCAGGCATACCCCTTGATGAGGTTGAGATGGGTGGTGACCACGGTCCGCGCGCCAATCGCCCGCAGCCGATCGAGCAACGCCATGGCCAGAGCGCCGCCTTCGGCCGGATCGGTACCGGTGCCCAGTTCGTCCAGCAGCACCAGGGCATCCGGCCCGGCCTGCTGCAAAATCTCCCGCAGCCGGGTCAGATGCCCCGAAAAGGTCGACAGGTGCTGCTCGATGCTCTGCTCGTCGCCGATATCGGCATGCACCTGGGGGAACAGGAACACCCGGCTGTCGGGTCGGCAGGGAACCGGCAGCCCGGCACGCACCATGAGCACCAGCAGACCGAAGGTTTTGAGGGCCACGCTCTTGCCGCCGGTGTTGGGACCGCTGATGACCAGCAACTGGTCTGCCGCCTCCAGGCACAGATCGACAGGCTGGGCATCCTCCGCATGCAGACCGCCGTCGGCGCGGCACATGAGCAGCGGATGGCGGGCCCCGAGCAGGGTGATTTCCGGCGCGGCGGCCAATTGCGGCGCCACGGCACCGGTCATCCGGGCAAAATGGCCGCTGGCCGCGCGCACGTCGAGACGTGCCAATACCCGCTGATTGTGGCGCAAAGCGTCCCGCTGGTCGCGGACACTGGCGGACAGGCGCCGCAAAATGCGCTCCTGTTCGCGCTGCTCCTCGCGCTGCAGGGACTGCAGTTCGTTATTCCAGGCGAGGACCGAATTGGGCTCGACGAACAAGGTCTGGCCGCTGGCCGACTCGTCATGCACCAAGCCTTTGATTCGGCCCTTGGCATCGGCTCGCACCGGCACCACGTACCGGCCGTTGCGCTCGGTGACGATGCGATCCTGAAAGACGCCGTCGAGGCCATCCTTGTGCAGCAGATCCTCCAGGGCACGGCGAATCCGGGCCCGCAACCGCTGGATGCCGTAACGCAGTTCGCCCAACTCGAAGGAGGCGCTGTCGAGAATGTCGCCGCGCGGCCCGATGCTGTCCCGCAATTCGCGCGCCAGTGCCGCACAGGGGGACAGACCCGCGGCCCAGGTCGCCAGCCGAATCGCGTCGGGCGCCGCAGCGAAATAGCGACGGCAGTCGGCCGCCGCTTCGAGGCTCGACAGCACGTCCAGCAGATCTTCGCTCGGCAGCCAGGCCCCTTCGCTGTGGAGCTGCCGCAGCGACTCCGTCAGATCCCGGCAGCCGCCCAAGGGGGGGCGACCGTCGCGTTCCAGCAGGCCGGTCATCTCCGTCACCTCGGCCAGGGCCTCGGCGGCCTCCTCCGGTTGGGCCAGAGGCTGCAGTTGCCGCAGTTCCGCATGGCCCGGCCCGGTCACCGTAAAACCGGCCAACAGCGCCAGGATTTTGTCGAATTCGAGAACCCGCAGGGTCGCTTCGTTCATTACCGCCTATATTCTTGCCGCCGTGGTCCGCATCGGCGCGGAATCCTTGCCACGGCCTTCCTTGTGCAGCAGACGCTCGCCCAACTCGACCAGGGGCGGCGCCAGTTCGGACCCCCGCAAGGCCTGGCGCAAGGCCTCCGGACGGGAACAATGGGACAATCCGTAAAGCACCAGGGTCAGCAGCAGGCCGCCTTCCAACAGGCCGAACAGACCGCCGGCCACCCGGTTGAACCCGCCCAAAAACAGCAGCGAGACGAACCGCGACAAGACAAACCCCAGGACCGCGAACAGCAGCACCGTAAACAGAAACAGCAGGATGAAGGCCAGCACCTTGCCGAGGGTTTCCGGCACCCGGAAAACTTTGATCAGCCCTTCCGCCAGCCAGGGATTGAAGCGCACGGCGACGAAGATGCCGCCGAACAGTCCCAGCAGTGAACACAATTCCTTCAGCAGCCCCCGGAACAGTCCCTTGGCCAGGAAACCTGCCAGGACTACCAGGATGGCCATATCCAGCCAGTTCACGCCGGTCCCCCTTTCCGCGCCGTCAGGTGGCGCTCAAACGAGCTTTGACCAGATCGCTGACGGTTTTGCCGTCGGCCCGGCCGAGGGTCTCGGCGCTGACGATCTTCATCACCTTGCCCATGTCCTTCATGCTTGCGGCGCCGGTCTCCACCACCGCCCGCTCAATGAGGGCGACCAGTTCTTCCCGGGTCAGAGGCGCCGGCAGAAAATCCTGCAGCATGGCCAGTTCCGCCTCTTCCTTGGCGGCCAAGTCCTCGCGGCCGCCGTCCCGGTAGGCCTGGGCGGCTTCCCGGCGCTGCTTGGCGAGGGTGGTCAGCACCCCGAGCACCGCTTCGTCGTCCAGTTCCTGACGCTGCTCGATCTCCCGGTTCTTGACGGCCGCCAGAATCATGCGCACCGCGCTCAACCGCAGGCTGTCCTTGGCCTTCATGGCCGTTTTCATGGCTTCCGTCAACTGCTGCTTGAGATTCATGACCGCTCCAACCTGATAAAAATGGTTCGAAACTATTCACTTGCCGTGGATAAGGGTCTCACGACCCCCACACCGAGGGCCGCATGAACCCATCCCTGGGGCTTGACTGGCGCCATCCGGGCGCCAGACACCCTCGGTGAGGGTGCCCCGAGACCCTGTGGCGACCATTCAACGATGGTTTTTCAAGGCCTCGCCCGGCCTTCCGCCTCATCCTGCCCGGCCGGCCTTTTCGGCGATGCCCGACAGCCCGAAACGGCGCCGCAGTTCGGCATAGATCCGCTCCGGCGGCAACTCGTAGTAGCCAAGCAGCACTAGAACGTGAAAAAACAGATCGGCGGTTTCGTAAACCACCGCCTCGGGGTCGCCACCCTTGCCGGCCACGGCGGTTTCCGTCGCTTCTTCGCCGATCTTGCCGAGAATCTTGTCCAGTCCCTTGTCGAACAGGGAGGCGACATAGGACTGCCGGGACGAATTGGCGCGACGCTCCAGAATGACCCGATAGACCGCCTCGAGAATATCCTCGGTCGGCGTAGCGGGGGACAGGGTCCCGTCACCCTGCAGCAATCGGGAAAAACAGTTGCCGCCGGTCGCCAGGCCCTCGACCGCCACCAGCAGGGCGTCGCCGGAACAGCTCAGGCGCACCTCGCGCACCGCCTCGCCGGCCTCCGGTACCACCAGGGCCTTGCGGGAGCGGGACCAGCGGTGCAGACGGCCCGTGGCCAGAGTCCGTTCCACGGCCTCGGCATTGAGATGGCAAAGGGTCAGCACCTCGCCGTCGACGGCCCGGCGGACGATGGCCGGCACCAGGCCATCGGCGTTGAAACGGATCTCTTCCATTGCCGGATTCGCCACCTTGTCCCCCGTCACAGCCGCGCCGGCACGCCGCGCTGCTGCAGATATTCCTTGCACTCGCGAATGGTGTATTCGCGGAAATGAAAGATACTGGCCGCCAGGGCGGCACTGGCGCCGCCTTCGGTCAATCCCTGACGGATATGCTCCAGGTTGCCGACCCCGCCGGAAGCGATGACCGGGATCCCGACCCGGTCGCTGACGGTGCGGGTCAGGGCCAGATCGTAACCGTCCCGGGTGCCGTCGCAGTCCATGGAAGTCAGCAGAATCTCGCCGGCGCCGTAGGCTTCCATGCGCGCCGCCCATTCCACGGCGTCGATGCCCGTCGGGGTGCGGCCGCCGTGGGTGTAGACTTCCCAGCGCTGCGGATCGCTGCCGGGCACCCGGCGGGCATCGATGGCCACCACGATGCACTGGCAGCCGAAACGCTCGGCCGCTTCCTGGACGAAATCCGGCCGGTAGACGGCGGCGGTGTTGATGGAAACCTTGTCGGCCCCGGCATTGAGCAGGTTGCGGATATCGGTGATTTCGCGAATGCCGCCGCCCACCGTCAGAGGCATGAACACCCGTTCGGCGGTGCGCGCCACCACATCCAATATGATGTTGCGTTTGTCGCTGGAGGCGGTGATATCCAGAAAGGTCAGCTCGTCGGCGCCCTGGGCATCGTAGGCTTCGGCCGCTTCCACCGGATCACCGGCATCGCGCAGTTCCAGGAACTGGATGCCTTTCACCACCCGGCCGTCCTTGACATCCAGACAGGGTATGATGCGTTTGGTCAGCATGGTTTTATATCCAAAGTAAGTATGCCCGGATGAGATTGCAAGGTCTGGCGGTCATTTTCCGACAGCCTGCCCCGGTTGCCGTTGGCCAACGACCGGCTCGATCCCATGGGTCAGCCGGCCGCCTGACGCGGCTGTTTCGCCAGGGCTACCGCCTCTCGCAGATCCAGGGAGCCGTTGTAGAGCGCCTTGCCGGTGATGACCCCGGTCACGCCGCTGGCTTCGATGGTCAGCAATTGGCGGATATCCTCCAGGCAGGAAACGCCGCCGGAGGCGATGACCGGAATGCGGATGGCTTCCGCCAGGGCGCGGGTGGCCTCGAGATTGGGACCGCCCATCATGCCGTCGCGGGCGATATCCGTATAGATGATGGCCTCGACGCCGAAGTTCTCCATCTCCCGGGCCAGATCCAGGGCCAGCTTTTCCGTCACGTCGGCCCAGCCGCGCACCGCCACCAGACCGTCGCGGGCGTCGATACCGACCACGATGCGGCTCGGAAACAGGCGACAGGCTTCGGCCACCAGGGCCGGATTTTCCTTGGCCACAGTACCCAGAATGACGCGGCCGACCCCCAGTTCCAGATAAGCCTCGATGGTCGCCAGATCGCGGATGCCGCCGCCCAACTCCGTGGGAATGGAAATCGCCTCGACGATGGCGCGGATGGCCTCCCGGTTGCGCGGCACGCCGGCGAAAGCGCCGTCCAGATCGACGATGTGCAGCAGTTCGCCGCCCTGTTCCTGCCAGATGCGGGCCTGGCCGGCGGGATCGTCGCTGTACACCGTGTCCCGCTCCATCAGGCCCTGTTCGAGCCGGACGCAGCGTCCTTCCTTCAGATCGATGGCCGGAATGACAAGCATGGATATCCTTTCCGTGATGACTTATGGGTATGGGACGGGACCGGCCGCGGCCGGTTTACATCCCACCGAAGTTTTTCAGAATGCGCAGGCCGACCTGCTGGCTTTTTTCCGGATGGAACTGGGTGGCCATGACGTTGTCCCGCCACACTGCGGCACAGAAGGTCAGGCCGTAGTCGGCCGTGGCCGCCACCACCGACGGGTCCTCGGGTTCGACATAATAGGAATGGACGAAATAGACCGACTCGCCGCTCGGCACCCCTTCGAAGAGGGGCGCCGGACGCTGGATGGCGAGCTGGTTCCAGCCCATGTGCGGCACCTTGAGGGCCTGGCCGGCCTGCTGCAGATCGGCGGGAAAGCGCCGCACCCGGCCGGGAATGATGTTCAGGCCGGCATGCAAGCCGAATTCCTCGCTCTCGGTGAACAGCAGTTGCAGGCCGAGACAGATGCCCAGAAACGGCCGACCGGCCTCGATATGGCGCTCGATGGGCCCGATGAAGCCGCCCTGTCGCAGATTGTCCATGCAGTCGCGAAACGCCCCGACCCCGGGCAAGACCAGCTTGTCGGCCCCTTCGATGACGCGCGGATCGTCGCTCACCAGGGCCTCGAAACCGACTTTCTCGAACCCCTTCTGCACACTGCGCAGATTGCCCATGCCGTAATCGATGATGACGATCATGTGTTTACAGTTTCCCCTTGGTGGACAGCACCCCCCGGACCCGGGGGTCCAGTCCCGTCGCCGCGTCCAAGGCCCGGCCAAAGGCCTTGAAGACCGCCTCGACGATGTGGTGCAGATTGCTGCCATAGGCCAGGTTGACGTGCACATTAGCCGCGGCATGATTGCAGAAGGCAGCGAAAAATTCTTCCACCAGTTCCACCTCGAAGGTGCCGACCCGCGCTTTCGGCAGGGGTACGTTGAACACCAGCCGGGCCCGCCCGGAAAAATCCACCGCCACCGTCGCCAGGGTCTCGTCCATGGGCACCACGGCATCCCCGTAGCGGCGAATCCCCTGCTTGTCACCCAGGGCCCGGGCGAAGGCCTGGCCGAGACAGATGCCGAGATCCTCGACGGTGTGGTGGTCGTCCACCTCGACGTCGCCGGCCGCCTGGACCACCAGGTCGAAGAAACCGTGGCGGACCATGAGGTTCAGCATATGGTTCATGAAGGGCACCGGCGTGGCGATCTGGCCGCTGCCGGACCCGTCCAGACTCAGAGTCAGGTGAATCTGGGTTTCCGCGGTCTGACGGTCGATAGTCGCGCTGCGGGACATGACGAACCTCCTGACGTGAAAAGGATGACAAACATTGGCGGGCGACCGGAAAAACGTCAACGGGCGGCGCCGATTAACCCATGGCCGAACTTCTCAGCAACCGGTCACGGCTCCAGTCGGATGCCGACCGACCGGCCGTGGGCTTCCAGTCCTTCCAGTCCGGCCAGGCGCAGGGCCGCACCGCCGAGCCGCTCCAATCCCTGCGGGCTGCAGGAAATCAGGCTCGACTTTTTGACGAAGTCGTCCACCCCCAAGGGCGAGAAGAAGCGCGCCGTGCCCCCGGTGGGCAGGGTATGGTTGGGCCCGGCCAGGTAATCGCCGAGGGCCTCGGGGCAGTAGTGACCGAGGAAAATGGCCCCGGCGTGGTGGATGCGCGGCAGCAGGGCGAAGGGCTCGGCCACCGCCAGTTCCAGATGCTCCGGAGCGATGCGGTTGCTCAGGGCCACCGCCTGCTCGAGGTCCCGAGCGACGAAAATGGCGCCGAAGGCATCGATGGAGCGCCGGGCGATGGCCTGCCGGCCCAGACCGCCCAACTGGGTCTCCACCTCGATCTGCACCCGGCGGGCGAAATCGGCGTCGGTGGTAACCAGGATGGCGGCGGCCAGTTCGTCATGCTCGGCCTGGGACAGCAGATCGGCGGCGATGTGGGCCGCATTGCCGCTGCCGTCGTTGACCACCAGAATTTCGCTCGGCCCGGCGATCATATCGATGTCCACCTGACCGAAAACCTGCTTTTTGGCCGTCGCCACATAAATATTGCCAGGCCCGGTGATCTTGTCCACCCGCGGCACCGTAGCGGTGCCATAGGCCAGGGCCGCCACCGCCTGGGCGCCGCCGATGCGGAAGATGCGATCGACGCCGGCCAGTCGCGCCGCGGCCAACACGTGGGGATTGACCTCGCCACGGGGCATGGGGACGACCATGATCACCTCGCCGACACCGGCCACCTTGGCCGGGATGGCGTTCATCAGCACCGACGAAGGATAGCTGGCCTTGCCGCCGGGCACATAGATGCCGACCCGCTCCAGGGGCCGCACCAACTGGCCGAGGAGCACATCGGGCTCGTCGTTGGTGATCCAGCTCTCGGTCTTCTGGCGGCTGTGAAAGGCGCGGATGCGCTCCGCCGCCAGCCGCAGGCAGGCGAGATCCTCCTCCGCGACCTCCGCCATGGCCCGTTCCACTTCCGCCGGCGATACTTCGAGATCGGCGGCCCTCAGCTGCAGGCCGTCAAAGCGGGCGGTATATTCCATCAGGGCCCGGTCGCCGTCGCGCCGCACCGCTTCGATGATGGCGGCGACGGTCTCCTCGATGCCGGCCGGCGGCGTTTCCGCCCGGCCGACGATGGCGTCGAGGGCACTTTCGAAACGCTCGTCGTCAAAGGACAGCAGTTGCATCATGGGCGGGCCTCCTCCTGCTCCCCGGCGGCCAGGACCGCTTCCAGATCCTGGATGATACGGGTAATGCGCTGGTGCTTGGTCTTGAGGCTGGCACGGTTGACGATCAGGCGGCTGGTGATTTCGGAAATGGTTTCCACCTCCACCAGGCCGTTGTCGCGCAGGGTCGCGCCGCTCGACACCAGGTCGACGATACGTTCCGACAGGCCGACCAGGGGCGCCAATTCGATGGATCCGTAGAGTTTGATGATCTCCACCTGCACTCCGCGCCGGGCGAAAAACCGTTCGGTAATATTGGGGTACTTCGTCGCCACCCGGATATTGGACCAACTGGACGGGTCCTCGTCACGCAGCAGTTCCCCCGGTTCCGCCACCACCATCCGGCAATAGCCGAATTTCAGATCCAGGGGCTCGTAGAGGTCCTTGCCCTGCTCGAGGAGGGTATCCTTGCCCACCACGCCCAGGTCGGCGCAGCCGTACTCGACATAGGTCGGCACGTCCGTGGCCCGCACCGCCATGAACCGGTAGCGACTGTCGCGGTTTTCGAACACCAGCTTGCGGCTGTCGCCGTTCATTTCCGGGCAGGTGATGCCGATGCGCTCGAAGAGCGCCATGGAATCCTGCATGATGCGCCCCTTGGGCAGGGCAAAGGTTATATAATCGCTCATTCAACGGTCCTTTGTCAGCCGGGAAAACCGTCAGCTGTCATTTGTCGTTTGTCATGGTCTAACGGACGGCAACCCATGACTGATGACCAGTGACCCATGTTGCGTTACGCCTTGACCCGCTCGATACTCGCGCCAAGTTGACGGAATTTTTCCTCGATGCGCTCGTAGCCGCGATCCAGGTGATAGATGCGCGCCACCTCGGTGGTGTTTTCCGCCGCCAGTCCGGCCAGCACCAGGCAGGCGCTGGCCCGCAGATCGGTGGCCATGACCGGAGCCCCAACCAGCCCCCTGCTCCCCTTGACGGTGGCGGTACTGCCTTCGATAGCAATATCCGCCCCCAAGCGCTGCAGTTCGCAAACGTGCATGAAACGGTTCTCGAAAACGCTCTCGGTGATGACGCTGGTGCCCTCCGCCAGAGCCATCAGGGCCATGAACTGGGCCTGCATGTCGGTCGGAAAGCCGGGATGAGGCAGAGTCTTGATGTTGACCGGCCTGATGTGGCGGTTTCCCTGAACCCGCAAGCCATCGTCCAGGACGGTCACTTCGGCGCCGGCTTCGCGCAACTTGCTGATCAAGGCTTCCATGTCTCCGGGACGGGCGCCGCGCAGGCGGATATCGCCGCGGGTCATGGCCGCCGCCACCATGAAGGTTCCGGCTTCGATGCGGTCCGGCATGACCGAATACTGGAGCGGATGCAGTTCATCCACCCCTTCGATGACGATGCGGTCGCTGCCGGCGCCCTCGATGCGGGCCCCCATGCGCGTCAGGGCCTGGGCCAAATCGACGATTTCCGGTTCGCAGGCGGCGTTTTCCAGGACGGTCGTGCCACGCGCCAGGCTGGCGGCCATCATCAGGTTCTCGGTGCCGCCGACCGTCGGCAGGTCGAAATAGATCCGGGCGCCACGCAGACGTCGGGCGCGGGCTTCAACATAGCCGTGACTCAACTCGATGCGGGCCCCCATGGCCTCCAGACCCTTGAGGTGCAGATTGATGGGACGGGCGCCGATGGCGCAACCACCGGGCAGGCTGACCCGGGCATGGCCGAGACGGGCCAGCAACGGACCGAGGACCAACACCGAGGCGCGCATGGTGCGGACCAGATCGTAGGGAGCTTCGACGTGATTGAGATGGCTGGCCTCGACCTCGAATCGGGACCCGTGGCGTTCGACGGAGGCGCCCAGGGTGGTCAGCAACTGCTCGGCGGTATGGATGTCGCGCAACGCCGGCACATTGTCGAGGCAATGCCGGCCGCCGGTCAGCAGGGTGGCGAAGAGCAGCGGCAATGCCGCATTTTTGGCTCCACTGATGGCGACCTCACCCTTGAGTCGCCGGCCGCCGTGAATGATGATCTTTTCCAATGCCAGAACCACCTAGTAGAAGGTTGAAGATGCGGAACAGGGTTTGATGATGCGGTTCAGCCGGCTTTTCTGGCGCCGACGACCCGCGGCACGCCGGCATAATCGTTTCGGCAGAAGGGGTCCGTCAGTCCGGCGGTGGTGAGCAGATCCCGCACCGCGTCGGCCTGGCCGATACCGACCTCGAGCAACAACCAACCGGCCGGAGCCAGGCAGTTTGGAGCCTGGGCCGCCAGCAGGCGATAACAATCGAGACCGTCGGCCCCGCCGCACAGGGCCAGCCGTGGCTCGAAATCCCGCACCTCGGGCATCAGGCCGGCCAGGTCGGCCGCCGGGATGTAGGGCGGATTGGACACGATCAAATCAAAGGGGCCGGCCGGCAAATGGGCCAGATCCCCTTCGAGGAAACAGACCCGCTCGGCAACACCGTTGCGCCGGGCGTTTTCTCCGGCCACGGCGATGGCGGCGGACGAAATGTCCAGGGCCTCGATGCGGGCCCTTGGCAATTCATGGGCCAGGGTCACGGCAATGGCGCCGCTGCCGGTGCCGACATCGAGAATACGTTCCGCCGCGGGAGCGCAACGCAACGCCTCTTCGACCAGCACCTCGGTATCCGGGCGCGGCACCAGCACCGCCGGGTTAACGGTAAAAGGCAGGGACCAGAATTCCGTTTCGCCGAGAATGTACTGCACCGGTTCGTGCTGCGCGCGGCGCACCACCCGAGCTTTGTAGTCCGTCAACTCGGCGGCCTCCAGAGGTCGGTCGTAATTCAGATAGAGACCTACGCGATCCAGGCCCAATACGGCGCCGAGCAGCAGTTCGGCATCCCGGCGACCGCCCTCGAGACCCCGGGACAGGAAATAGTCCGCGGTCCATTGCAAAATTTTCACCACCGTCCAGGTTTCGGCCAAGCTCACGCCTCCTGGGCGGCCAGGGCTTCGCTCTGGAAATAGGTTGTCAGGGATTCGACCAATTCGGTCAAGTCGCCCTGCATGATGGCGTCCAGCCGATACAGGGTCAGGCCAATGCGGTGATCGGTGCAACGCCCTTGGGGAAAGTTGTAGGTGCGAATGCGCTGGCTGCGATCGCCGCTGCCGACCTGGCTTTTGCGGTCGGCGGCCATGCGTGCCTGCTGTTCGGCCACCAGGCTGTCGAGAATCCGCGACTGCAGAATCTTCATGGCTTTGGCCTTGTTCTTGTGCTGGGATTTTTCATCCTGGCAGGCCACCACCACCCCGGTGGGAATGTGAGTGATGCGCACCGCCGATTCGGTCTTGTTGACGTGCTGACCGCCGGCCCCGGAGGCGCGATAGACATCGATGCGCAACTCCGTCGGATCGATATTGAGGTCGACATCGTCGGCTTCCGGCAACACCGCCACGGTGCAGGCCGAGGTGTGAATCCGCCCCTGGGCTTCCGTTTCCGGAACCCGCTGGACCCGATGGGTGCCGCTTTCGTACTTGAGGCGGGAGTAGACGCGCTGGCCGCTGATCATGGCGATGGCTTCCTTGACACCACCGGCATCCGCCTCGGAAACGCTCAGGGTTTCGACCTTCCAGCCCTGGGTTTCGGCGTAGCGGCTGTACATGCGGAACAGATCGGCGGCAAACAGGGCCGCCTCCTCGCCACCGGTGCCGGCGCGCACTTCCAGGATGACATTGCGCTCGTCGTTGGGATCCTTGGGCAGCAGCAGGACCTTAAGCTGCTGGGCCAGAGCCTCGCGGCGCTCCTCCAGCCCCGGCAGCTCCTGGCGCGCCAGGTCGCGCAACTCCGCATCGGCATCCTGCAGCAGCTCGCGGTTGCCTTCCAGATCCTCGCAAACCCGCTTGTAGGCCCGGTAGACCTCCATCAGAGCGGACAGCTCGGCGTGTTCGCGGGTCAGTTCCCGAAAGCGATCCTGGCGGCCCATGACTGTCGGATCCGAGAGCAGGCCTTCCACCTCACGAAAACGATCTTCAACTTCTTCCAGCTTGTCGAACATATATTTCCTGGCAGCCTTGCAGCCGCAGTTACTGCGCCTCGAACTCCCGGCGCACCTCGGCCAGGGCCCCGCAACTCAGCTGGCCTTCGGGGCAGGCGCCTTCCAGACAGGCGGGCCCGGCGCCGGCGAACAGCAGGGGGGCCACCGGTTTGACCAAACGCAGCATGGCCGTGGCCAGACGGCGAATCTCCCACTGGGCCCGCCGGCAGCAGCGCAGCTGAAAAAAATGCAGCAATTCTCTGGCGTTCATGGTCATGACCAGCTTGGTCTGGGCGGCATTGGGCAGCACGAAGCGGGCATCTTCGGCGGGAATTCCGGCGGCCAGCAGCTCGCCGTATACCGCATGGATCTCAGCCAGCAGGCCCTGGTAACGCTGCAACAGAACCGGCATGGCGGCAATGGAGTCGGGGGTTACCGCCGCAAAGGGCTCCTGGTGTGACACGTAACGCTGACTCTGCTGTGAATAGGAAGCCAGCCGATGGCGCACCAGCTGGTGGGAACAGGCCCGACTGATGCCCTCGATACCAAAACTGAATGCGACGTGCTCGAGAACCGACAGGTGTCCCATTTCCCGGATCCGATCCAGCAGTCGACGCCTTTGGGCCGGTTCCTGGTCGAGCAGTTCGCGAATCGCCGCCGGCGAATAGCACAGCCGCGCCGCGGCCGCCACCAGTCGCTCGGGATCGGGCGTATATGTCAACAATTCCACCAGCATGACGGCATCCTGCCAGGGGGTGCCCGCCGCCTCTTGGGACAGCGCCCACCCTTAGAACGCGAGCAGGCAGAGACGCCTCGGGCGACTCTGCCTTGTTCGGAAAAAAGAAAACGGCCCCGGAGGGCCGTCTCCGGCAGTTACTTGCCTTGACCGTATTTTTTCCGGAACCGCTCGATGCGGCCTTCCGTATCCAGCAGCTTCTGCTTGCCGGTAAAGAACGGATGGCACTCGGAACAGACCTCGGTCTGAATGTCCTGTCCCCGGGTGGAGCGGGTTTCAAACTCGTTGCCGCAGTGACACTTGACGGTGACCGTCTCGTACTTGGGATGGATTCCTTCTTTCATGAGCGCATCTCCTTGGATCCCTGGCAGGTACAGGGTGGTTGCACAAACACAGGCAAAGCGTACCTTGTAACATTTCCGGAACCGGAAAACAAGGATTTTTCACCGTCCGTCGGCCATCGGCGGCTACTGGTTCATGGAATCGAAAAATTCCTGATTGGTTTTGGTGGCCCCCAGTTTTTCGAGGAGGAATTCCATGCTGTCCACCACGTTCATGGTCGAGAGAACCTTGCGCAGCAGCCAGAGTCGCTGCAGTTGCACCGGCGTGACCAACAGCTCTTCGCGGCGGGTACCCGACTTGTTGATGTCGATGGCCGGGAAAGTGCGTTTGTCGACCAGGCGCCGATCCAGCAATGCCTCCATGTTGCCGGTACCCTTGAATTCCTCGAAAATCACCTCGTCCATCTTGCTGCCCGTATCGACCAGGGCGGTGGCGATGATGGTCAGGCTGCCCCCCTCCTCGATGTTGCGGGCGGCACCGAAAAAGCGCTTGGGCTTGTGCAGGGCATTGGAGTCGACGCCACCGGAGAGGATCTTGCCGCTGGGCGGAACCACGGTGTTGTAGGCGCGGGCCAGGCGGGTGATGGAATCGAGCAGAATGACCACGTCCCGCTTGTGCTCCACCAGCCGGCGGGCCTTTTCGATAACCATCTCGGCGACCTGAACGTGACGGGTGGCCGGCTCGTCGAAGGTCGAGGAAATGACCTCGCCCTTGACGGAGCGCTGCATGTCCGTCACTTCCTCCGGTCGCTCGTCGATGAGCAACACGATGAGATAGACCTCGGGATGATTGACGGCGATGGAGTTGGCGATATTCTGCAGCAGCAGGGTCTTGCCGGTGCGCGGCGGCGCCACGATCAGGCCGCGTTGGCCCTTGCCGAGGGGAGTGACCAAATCCATGACCCGCATGGGCAGGTTGTCCGGGGCGGTTTCGAGAATGAGTCGTTCTTCGGGATAGAGGGGGGTCAGGTTGTCGAACAGGGTCTTGTCGCGCGCCACGGCGGGATTTTCGAAATTGACCTCGGAGACCTTCAGCAGCGCGAAGTAGCGTTCCCCTTCCTTTGGCGGCCGAATCTGTCCGGAAACGGTATCGCCGGTACGCAGATTGAAGCGCCGAATCTGCGAGGGCGAAACGTAGATATCGTCCGGACCGGGGAGATAGTTGGCATCCGGCGCCCGCAGGAAGCCAAAGCCGTCGGGCAGGATTTCCAGCACCCCTTCACCGAAAATGGCGCCGTTTTTTTCCGCCGTCGCATTCAGAATGGCGAAAATCAGGTCCTGCTTGCGCATCCCTGCCGCGCCATCCAGTTTCAAATCCTTGGCAATCCCCGCCAAATCAGTAATCTTTTTTTCCTTGAGTTCCTTCAGATTCATGCTTTCTCCTCGGCCGGATTTGCCGCCCGCAACAGACATTCCCCGACCGCGGCAGGCCTTGCCATGGAGGGCAACCGGACCGCTGCCCGATGATCGCTGTTATGCTTTACGAATATTGTGGATGTGAATTTTCGCTGGTCCTGGAAGAATTAATAATATGTTGAAATTGGCAGGGTATTTTCCTTATGGCGCCATCGCGTCATGCATTGGCAGCGGGTATCAGATCGGTCCGTCAATCGCCCATGGCTTCGCGTTGTGGTATGGAATGAATTTCCGAAAGGAGTTTTCTGGGACTGCTGGCCGAAGGCATTTTGAATATCGATTTTTTCTACCCTTTTTAGTCGGCCATGTCAAATAATAATTTGCCTCACAACAAAACATTAAGCCGGTTTTAGACATTTTTCAATCCCTGGCCGGCGGCCATAGTGAACCGGCCGGCCGGGGAATGTGCACGTCTGTTCAAAGCCTGTCAAACAAGGCGGCTATTCAAGCCGTCCTGAAACAGCAACTCGCGCCACCCCCCGTCGAGGGCTAGGGCGCCGCGGCGGGCGCGGGCGCGAAAGGATTGAGCAGGCCGGGCCGCAACGCGGAGGACAGATCGGAAAACAACCGATGATAGGGATCCGGCAGACGGCTGCGCCCCAGCAGGTTCCGCCCGGGTTCGGTCAGGGTCCGTTCCAGTCCCTCCGGGAGCAGGAATTTGGTGGACACCTTGTCGGTCCGGTTGTGGGCCGCCTCGTCGAAATCGGCATATTGCAGGTTCAAAAAGGCCTTGTTCACGGGGCTGCGCCATTCCCAGGCCGTTTCTCCGGAAGGCAACAGCACGGCGGCGTAGGCCATGATCACATTGAAGCTGTCATCCAGATATTTCAGTCGGGTCCGGTCCCATTGCCGCTCGTTGCGCACCGCACCGTGGAGCACCACCACCAGCAGTCCGTCGGCCATATTGACGCGGGTCAATTCGGCCACCGCCTCCCGGTGAAAGCGATAACGAAAGCCGCCATCCGTATCGGCCAGGGGAATCCGTGCGGCAGCCAACTGTTCCAGCAAACGCTCCGGCTGCCCGGCAACTTCCCGCACATCGAAATAGGCTCGTTTTTCCTGCAAGGCCGTGACCAGCTCCGGGGTACGCCCGACATTGGCGTTGCGCAGCAGTTCCATGACCTGCGCCCGCTGCGGGTGATTGACCACCGAGCCGCCGTCGACCATCAACGGCACCACGGCCAGGGTTCGGACCCGTTCCCGGTACTCCTGTCGCGTAACCTTGTAGCTTCCACCGCCACAACCGACCAGCACAACCATTGCCAGCAGACCCGATAACCATCGCTTCATGGTAAAACCTCCCGATTGGGGTTACGTTGGGAAAACCGGGTCCGTTTCGACCCGGCCGCCCATCGAATTCCGGTTTCCTATTCCTCGTGCATTACCGCGTGAGGGGGCGAGTCGGGGCTTGTATCCCGGCAGCGCCAATACCAGATCCAGGCCAAACCGAGCCCCACCAGGGGCATAGCGAAGGCGGCCCGGAACGCCTCGGCCGGTGTGGCGCCGGAAGCCTGGCGGAAGGCCAGGATCAGGCCCATGCTCTGCTGCATCAGCGCAGCGCCCAGCACCACAAAAAAGTTCATGGCCGTCATGGCAGTGGCCGCCATATCCGCCGGAAACAGCTCTTTGACCTGCGCGAACAGCACCGGTCCCGTCGCCACACACAGACCGAAAACCAGGAAAAACAACGGTCGGCAAAAGTCCGGCAGGTGCGTCAAGGGTCCCAGCAGCAGCGCCAGACACAGGGTCAGACCGCCCTGCCCGAGCATCACCAAGCGTTTGCGGGACCGCCAAATCCGGTCGGAAAGACGCCCTGCCAGGGGGCTGCCGATGATAAAGCCGACCGCGGTCATCAACAGCAGTCGCGCTGCGGAATCGCGTTCCAGGCCAAGGACCGTCCGCAGATAGGGACCGCCCCAGAGCCCCTGCATGCCCATATAACCGCCATACCAGAAGAAAGCCAGCACGGCGACCCGCCAGAAATCCGCCCGTCGGTAAAGCCGACGCCAATTGCGCCATATTGCGCCAAGGTCGGATTGCGGACGCTTGGGTGCCAGCGGCCCGTCACGCACCACCCACAGGACGAGAGCCCCGCCGACCGCCGAAAGCAGCGCGCAACCGACAAACACGGTCCGCCATCCGAAGTGACCCGAAAGCCAGGCCAGGGGCGCGGTGGCCAACAGATTGCCGGTGTTGCCCAGAGCCACCTGCAGCCCGACCAGGGTGGCGAAGGTCCGGGCGGAGAACCAGGTGGTGTAGACCTTCAGGGAGCCCATCAGAACGCCGGCGGTTCCGACCCCGATGAGGATTCGTCCCGCCAGGGCCGGGCCATGCTCCGTCGCGCCGGCAAACAGCAGCGCCCCCGCAGCGGTGACGAAACCCAGAACCCCGATGACCCGCCCGCCTTCGAAGCGGTCCAGCAATGGCCCCAAGGGCCATTGCGCCAAGGCAAAGGCATAGAACAAGCCCGCTGACAGACTGCCCAACTGCGAGGCGCTCAGACCGAGATCGACGCGCAACTCCTGGGCGATAACGGCCGTTGATACGCGATAAAAATAGGCCAGCAGATAGACGCCGGTCAAGATCAGAAAGAAGCGCCATTTGCTCTCTTTAAAAGCCACTTTCGACAACCCGTCGGCGACCAGCCAGGCAATGGTGCCTGCAGAGTTGACAGACCCTTATTGAGGGTTTAACATTCAAAGTCAAATTTCCCCCATTTCGCCTTTATCACAATTGATTTGTCCATTCTTTCAAGGAGGTAAATTTCATGAATTTCCGCTCTGCCAAAGGCCTCACGGCCTGCCTGATCTTGGCCGGCATACTGCTGGCGGGAACCGCCCAGGCCGCCATCCTGGAACCGACCGGACTGCAGGATGGCCAGTTGCTGCCCAAAAACAGCGCCGAGTTGCGCGTCGGCTTTTCCTATGCGGATGGCCTGCACAACCAGTTTCAACGCGAAAACCGCAACCGTCGCCTGATGGAGGTGCCCTCTCTGACTCTTAACCTGGGCCTGGGCGAACGTGTGGAGGGGCAAATCCTTTACAGCTACCTGCACCTTCGCGAAGACGGCCAAGGCGATAAATGGGGCAGCGGGGACGTGACCCTCGGCCTTAAGGTGCGCCTCCTGCGCGAAGGACTGCACCTGCCGGCGGTGGCCCTGCGCCTGGCCACCAAACTGCCCAATGCCGACGAGGAGAAAGATTTCGGTACCGATGAAGCGGATATCTATATCGAACTGCTGACCACCCGCAACTTCCAGAATTTTTCCCTCTACGCCAACCTCGGCGTGGCCATTCTCGGCGACCCCCGCCCCGGCTTCAGCGGCCAGGACGACCTGTTCAAATTCGGCTTCGGCGTGCGTGTGCCCCTGGCGGCCGAGCGCGTCGATGCCCTGGTCTCCATCGAAGGCATGGAAGGCGGTGAATCCATCAATCGTCGTGGTGCCTTGCGGGCCGGCGTCCAAACCTACCTGGGCCGATTCATCTGGGATCTGGGCGGCTCGGTCGGATACAAGAGCAAGAGCGAGGACTGGAGCGTTCGCACCGGTCTGACCACCCGATTCTCCCTGCCCGGCGGCTGGTAGGCGGATTCAGCGGGCCGGGTAAAGGCCTCTAGGCGCCTTTACCCGGCCGGCGCCGACCTTGCCGGTATGCGTTCGGCCCTGAAGCAGCTCAAGGCCCATGCGAGCAGTTCCGGGGCCGGCGCTCCGTACAACTCCTCCGGCACCCCCTGCCCCAGAAAGTGCAGGGCGCGCCATAGCAACTCTCCCGGTTCCAGACTCTCCGGCACCGCCAGGGCGCCATGACGCTTGCTGACTTTGGTGCCGTCCGGGCCCAGAGCAAGGGGCAGATGCAGATATTGCGGCGCCGGATAGCCCAGACATTGCTGTAAATACAGCTGTCGAGGGGTAGATGCCAGCAGGTCCTGGCCGCGCACGACCTGGGTGATGCCGCTTGCCGCATCATCCACCACCACGGCCAACTGGTAGGCGAACAAGCCATCCGCCCGGCGCAACACAAAATCCCCGACTTCAACGGCCAGGTTTTGCCGCTGCCTTCCCCAGACCGGATCGTCGAACTCGATCAGTCGGTCAGGCACCCTGAGCCGCCAGGCTCGGGCCGGCCGCCCCCCCGGCACCCCTTGGCGACAGGTGCCGGGATAAACCGGCCCCTCCTCGCCGACATGGGGGGCACTGGCCAGGACCTCTTTACGCGAACAACCGCAGGCAAACAGCCGGCCCTGCCCCGCCAGGCGGTTCAGGGCCGCCTCGTAGTGCTCCCGGCGGCGACTTTGCCTCCAGACGGGCCCGTCCCAGGTGAGGCCGAACCGCTCCAGGGTGCGCAAAATATCCTCCGCCGCACCGGCCACCACCCGGGGCGTATCCAAGTCCTCGATACGTACCAGCCAGCGCCCTCCGGCACACCGCGCCAGGCAAAAACTGCCCACTGCCGCCACCAGGGAACCGAAATGCAACGGCCCCGTCGGACTTGGAGCAAAGCGTCCCACCGGGACGGCTGCGCATGTGCCCTCTGCCACGTTACCCTCCTCCTTGCCTGATTGACGATAATGCGGCGCTCCGCCCCTCTCTGTCAAGCATGCCGCAGGGAATGCCCGGCACCCTGCCCCACCGATGGCAACGCTGCCGCCGTACGGGTTCTTGACAAAAGGCGTCCCCCCGGGTAATGATAACCGGACAAGTAATCAATAATGGAGGCTGCCCCTTGATTATCACCCGTGCCACGGAATATGCCATTCGCGCCGTCCTGTTCATGGCGTCCCGGGAACCCGGCGTCACCGTGCTGAAAAAAGATATCTGCCGTGCCATGAAAATAACGCCGGCCTTTCTCACCAAGATTCTGCAACCCCTGATCAAATGCGGCATTGTCGGCTCCCAGCGCGGGGTCGGCGGAGGATTTCTGTTACAGAAACAACCGCAGGACATATCCCTCCTGGACGTGATTGCCGCCGAGGAAGGCATGCCCTTTCTCAATACCTGCCTCCTTGAACACGACGATTGCGAACGGCGGCATTTCTGCCCCGTCAGCCAGGTTTGGCATCAAGCCCGCGTCAATCTGCTGGCCACCCTGCAGCAACACAACTTTGCCCAACTAGTACAGATGGAAAACCTCAATCGAGACTCGCTTCCGGCCCCCCTCCAAGCCTGGCTGGCGGAAGACGTCGCAGGCACGGCCACGGGCAACCTTTGCAGCGGGGATTGACATTTTCACCGCCCTCTTATAGAGTCTTGGCAACATAGCTTGAAAAAGCGCAACGTCTTTATCGTGAGTGGTGGAGGGACAGGCCCTGTGAAGCCACAGCAACCGGTTCGCCAAGGGCGGATGTCAGGTGCTAATTCCTTCTCCCCCGGGGAGAAAGATGAGGATGGAGCCCGCTTGGCAGGGATATATGACTGGCGGCCCCTTCTCACATTTGGGAAGGGGCCGTTTTTCGTCGCATGGAGGACTTCAGGGCATTGGACCAGTCGGTTGGCATCGTCACCACCCAATACGCGACCTTTGACGTCGAACTGCAGTTGGAAAGCGGTCGCCTGCTCGATGCGCCCCTGACCCTGGCCTATGAAACCTACGGCACCCTCAACGCACGTCGCTCCAACGCCATCCTGGTAACCCACGCCTGGACCGGCGACGCCCATGCGGCCGGCAAAAACAGTCCCGACGACCGCAAACCGGGCTGGTGGGACGACATGATCGGTCCCGGCAAGGTCCTGGACACGGAGCGCTATTTCATCATCTGCAGCAACGTCATCGGTTCCTGCCGCGGCTCCACCGGCCCGACCAGCATCAACCCCCGCACCGGCCGGCCCTATAATCTGGCCTTCCCGGTCGTCATGGTGCGCGACATGGTGCGGGCCCAGAAACTGCTCATCGACCGTTTGGAACTGGACTCCCTGCTGAGCGTCATCGGCGGCAGCATGGGCGCCATGCAGGCTCTGGAATGGGGCGTGCTGTTCCCCGAGGTGCCCCGCTCCATCATCCCCATCGCCGGCACCGGGCAGACCTCCCCCATGGCCATTGCCCTCAACGCCCTGGCGCGCCAATCCATCTTCAACGACCCCATGTGGAAAAAGGGCAATTACCGTCCGGAACAGCCGCCGGCCGACGGCCTGGCCCTGGGACGAGCCGTCGGGCACATTTCCTTTCTCTCCGACACCTCCATGCAGCTCAAGTTCGGACGGCGCTTTTCAGCCCGCGACGGCATGTTCGATTTCTTCGGCCGCTTCGAAGTGGAACGCTACCTGGAATACAACGGACGTGCCTTCGTCGACCGTTTCGACGCCAACGCCTTTCTATACTTGGCCAAAGCTCTCGATCTTTATGACGTGGCCTGGAATTTCGACAGTCGCGAACAGGCCCTGGCGCGTCTTTGCTGCCCGTCCCTGTGGTTCGCCTTTTCTTCCGACTGGCTGTATCCGCCCTACCAGACGGAAGAGCTGGTGACCAGCCTGAAGACCCTCGGCAAACCGGTACAATACCACCTCGTCGAGTCGGAGTACGGTCACGACTCCTTTCTCATCGAGCCGGAAAAGTTCACGCCGTACATCACCGCCTTCCTGAATGGCCTGCAACAGGCGGAGTAAGGGGAGCCAGGTCCGCGGCTTAATCCGCCAACACCTTGCAGGTCGTCAGGGCTTGCGATGATCGAACAGTTCCAATTGGTCGAAGCGGTATTCCTTGATTTTGAAGGGGCGGGGCTGAAAGCGGGGACAACAGACCAGTACCGTTCCGGCCGGTTGCCGGCAGGCATGGATGCAGCGGGCGCAAAGCGCATTACAGGTTTCGACGGGGGTTTTTCTGACCAAGCGACTCTCCCTGATGGCAGACGATCCGATTCTAACAGCCCGGCAACTCTCCTGCAAGCAGTAACCCTTGGAGGACAAGGCATGGCAGGGGGGTTGACAATCCGGGCGTGCTTGAGTATGATTCGACTTCGTTGACGCGGGGTGGAGCAGTTCGGTAGCTCGTCGGGCTCATAACCCGAAGGTCGCAGGTTCAAATCCTGCCCCCGCTACCAAATAAATGTTCAAGGGGATTCGCCGGCCGGCGAATCCCCTTTTTTCATGCCCGCTTCTCTGCGGGCCGCCAACCCCGTCAGACCGGCGGCAGCGGGGAGGTCCCCTCGTCCGGCTGGCGACGGCAACGGTGTAGCGCTTTTTTCAGCGCTTCGATGGTGAAGGGTTTGGTAAGCACTTCGTTGAAACCGGCGGACATGAACTGCCGGCGATTTTCCTCCAGGGCATGAGCGGTCAGGGCGATGATGGGCACCAGGCGCTGCGGGACAGTTTCAGGCAGGGAACGAATGTGTCGGGTTGCCGAGACGCCGTCCATTTCCGGCATGGAAACATCCATCAGGACCATGTCGATGGGCTCACGCGCCAGCACCTCGATGGCCTCGGCGCCATTCTGGGCGGTTACGGTCACGCAGCCCAGATGCTGCAGTATGGCGACGATCATCTCCCGATTGAGAGCATCGTCTTCGGCTACCAGCACCTTCAGGCCCGGCTGCCCCCGTAGCATGGCGGCGTTCTCCGTGATACCACCCCGCAGAATTTCGGGATGCCGGCTCATGGGGACATGGAGCAGCACCGTAAAATGGAACGCCGCCCCGCCATCCGGTCGGTTGTCCGCCCAGATCCGGCCGCCCATCAAAGTCACCAGCTTCTTGCAGATGGCCAATCCAAGTCCGGTGCCGCCATAGCGTCGGGTAATGGACGAATCGGCCTGGGTGAAGGGTTCGAAAATCAGTTTGAAGACCTCCGGTGCCAACCCGATGCCCGTATCCCAGACGGTAAACTGCAACTGCAACTGTTCCTCTGCGTCCCCAACCTGTTGCACCAGCAATCCCACCTTGCCTCGGTCGGTAAACTTGATGGCGTTGGCCAACAGGTTGGACAGCACCTGCTTCAGGCGCAGGGCATCTCCGACCAAAGCGGCAGGCAGACCATCCGCCAAGTCCAGCTCCAGATCCAACCCTTTGGCCTCCAGACGCGGCCGATGCAATTGACGCAATTCCTCGATGAGGGTTGCCAGGCAGAATTCTTCCGGATTGAGAATCATCTTGCCGGCCTCGATTTTGGAAAAATCCAGAATATCGTCGAGGATTTCCATAAGGTTGCCGGCGGAGATGCGCAGGGTCCGCAGGCATTCCTGCTGGCGGGGCGACAGTTCGGTATTTTCCAGCAATTGAATGGTGCCGAAAATGCCGGTCATGGGAGTGCGTATCTCATGGCTCATATTGGCCAAAAACAGACTCTTGGCGGCGTTGGCCCGATCCGCCGCGGCCTTGGCTTCCTGTAGTTGGGCGGTGCGCTGCACCACCTCCCTCTCGAGCCGCTCGTTGGCCTCGGCCAGGGCACGCTCCGTTTCCTTGATGCGGGTAATGTCGGTAAAGGTCAGCACCACCCCTTCGACCTTGCCGGCTTCCGTTCGAAAGGGCAGCAACCGCTGCAACAGGCACTGCCCTTCCTGCGTCACCACCTCGCGCTCCTCGACCTGGCCGCTTTCCAGCACCCGACGGATATGGTGCAGCATTTCGTCCTGGTGATTGAGATGACAGGCAATGTGGTCGATGGGGCGGCCGATATCCTGGGGCAGCAATTTGAAAATCTTTTCGATGGCCGCATTGAACTTGCGAATCCGAAGGTGCTTGTCAAGGTAGACGGTGCCGACATCGGTGCTGCCGAGCAGGTTTTCATGATCCTGGTTGAGCTGCTTCAGTTCCTTGTTTTTCAGTTCGAATTCGGCATTGACCGTATACAGTTCCTCGTTGACGGAATGCAGTTCCTCGTTGGTGCTCTGCAGTTCTTCATTGGCCGCCATCAGCTCTTCATTGGTGGTCTGCAGTTCCTCGTTGGTGGTCTGCAACTCCTCGATGGTGGCCTGCAGGTTCTCCTTGGTAACCTGCAATTCCTGCTCAAGATCGCCGATGCGGGAATGCAGATGCACGGGCACCTGATTGCTGTCGATCTGGCAGTTCTGCTCCATCTGCGGCTCCGGAACTCCTACGGGCACCGGCTGGATGGTAACGAAAAAATGGCCCGCCGGACTTTTGGCGTCCTGCAGGTATTCCACGAAAAGATCCCGCTTCTGGCAGGCATCTCCGCGCCGAACGGTAATATTCGGCACCGTAACGTGACTCTGGGTCTTTCCCGCCCGGTGCAAGGCCGTACTAAGGGGTATTTTAAGATCCTCTGAAACCAAGGCCAGCAGATCGTTTTCGAAACGTCCCTGGGGTTGTTGGACCAGGTTGGAAACGTCCCCGAAGCAGTGCAGAATATGGCGGTTTTCATCGATGAGAACGCCGGCCGGCATATACAGTTCCAGCAGGCGATCATAGTCGGTCACCAGTTGGCGGTCGAGACTGACCGTCAGCCGATGGGGATGGGGGCTGATGCCCGAGACGGAAAACCGGGGGGCGGCAGGCTCCATTTTCATGTCCAGGGCAATCCGCAGATCGCGGACCTTGCGATACAGCTTGCAGGAATGTTCCAGCGTTTCAAATTCCCCCGCCAGCTTGCCCAGCCCCTCGCTGGTCCCCAGGAACAGGACGCCGTTGCGCTTGAGGGCGAAATGAAACAGGGCCAACACCTTGTCCTGAATCTCCGGCTGCAGGTAGATCAGGAGATTGCGACAGCAGATGAGGTCCATGCGGGTGAAGGGCGGATCGCTGATCAGATTGTGCGGTGCGAATACGATCATCTTGCGAATCGCCGGACTGATGCGGTATCGGTCACCGGACTCAGGAATGAAATAGCGCTCCAACCGCTCGGGCGAGACGTTCTTCAACCGCGCTTTTTCAAAAATACCCTGGGAAGCCAGATCCAGGGAGACCCGGTGAACATCGGTGGCGAATACCGTCATGGTGCCCTGAAAATTCGTGCGGGCGGCGTGTTCCGCCAGCAGTATCGCCAAGGAGTAGGGCTCCTCACCGGTGGCGCAGCCCGCCGACCAGACCCGCACCTCCTCCTCCGCCTTGCGATTGCGGAACAAATCCGGCAGAACGGTCTGCTCCAGGCGCCGAAACACTTTGATGTCGCGGAAGAACTCCGTCACCCCGATGAGCAGATCCCGATACAGGGCATCGAGCTCCTCATTGTTGGTCGCCAACAACGCCGCATAACTGACCGGATTGTCCAGGCGCATGAACTCCATGCGGCGCTGGATGCGTCGGCCGACGGTGGGCGGCTTGTACTTGGAAAAATCCAAATGATAGTGGCTGCGCAGAATGGCGAAGATCTGGTGAAATTCCCCATGCTCTTCGTCCTGCTGCCATTGCTGGAAAAACTCCGGCCGCTCGCCTTCGGGCGTCTGCAGATAGGCCATGATGGCCCGCGGCATCTGTTCCGGGTTCAGCATCAGATGGCAGAGGCCCGTGGCAAAGGCACTGCGCGGCATGCCATCGAACTGGGCGCTGTCGAAGCTCTGCACCAGCACCAATCCGCCCGCCTGGTTGATGGGGGCAATGCCCCGGGAACCGTCGGTACCGGTCCCCGACAAAACGACGGCGATGGTCTTCGCCCCGGCATCCTCGGCCAGGGATCGGAAGAAGGCATCGATGGGCAGTTCGTTGTGTTGCCCCCCGGCCACGGCACGCAGGCGCAACCGTCCATCGGTAACGGTCATGACCGTTTTCGGCGGTATCAGGTAGATGGAATCGGCTTCCAGCCGCATGCCTTCGGTAACCCGATGTATGCTCATGCGGGTATGCCGGGCCAGCAGATCATCCATCAGGCTTTTGAAGTCCGGTGACAGATGCTGGATGATGACAAACGCCATCCCGCTGTCCGCCGGCATGTGGTCGAAAAAATCCTCCAGGGCGGCCAACCCCCCCGCCGAGGCCCCGATGGCCACCACATGGGAGGGAAGACGGGGAGCGGAATCCGGTGTCGTCAAGGAGGAACCAGGCCCTTGCGGCAGGTCAGACATCATAAGCCTTCTCCGTGCAGGTTGTTTGCGGATCCCCCGATCCATCCCGTTGCCAATGCATCAGACGCCGGATTGTTAATCCGACGGAATTTAAGCCCCTAATCTTTCCAGTTCCCGGGAAAATTACAAGGCCCATAAAGATTATTTTTCTGTTATCCGAGCCGGGAGCATTACTCTCTCCACCCTTTTGCATAAAATTACATTTTTTCTATTGACACAAAATACCATTTGCAATATTGTTGCATCCATGGACGCCAAGACAACTTTTCAAAACGAAAAATACCGTGAGTTGCTGACCCTCTGCCAAGCGCGGGGACTGAGCCTGACCTTGCAACGCAAAGCGATTCTCGCCCACTTGGCGGAACGCGTCGACCATCCGACGGCCGACCAGATCTTCGATGCGTTGCGGGAACAGCAGGACGGCTTGTCGCGCACCACGGTCTACCGGGTATTGGACACCTTCGTGCATCACGGCTTGGTTAAAAAAATCGCCTGCCCCGATGCCCGCAGTCATTTCGACGCCAATACCCGTCCCCATGCCCACTTGGTTTGCCTTGGCTGCCAACAGGTCATGGATGGTCATGAGGTAAGCTTGCCGGCCCTGGCCTACCCGGCGCTGACCCATGATGGCTTTGCCATCGAAGAGTGCTCCATCGTTTTTCTTGGCCGCTGTGCCCGCTGCCGCGAGCTATAGGACCCGTCATGGGCACCGGTTAACCACTCCGAGCCAGGCAAGAATCGCCCGTAACCGGACCGCGGCCGCTCATGACTTCAACCCAAAACATTCAGTGACAGAGAGGGAAAAATGGCGAATTTGAAAGGTACCAAAACCGAACGCAACCTGCAGGAAGCTTTTGCCGGCGAATCCATGGCCCGCAACAAATACAGCTATTTCGCCTCCGTGGCCAAGAAAGAGGGCTATCAGCAGATCGCGGCCATCTTTCAGGAAACGGCGGACAACGAAAAGGAACACGCCAAACTGCATCTGAAAGCCCTGCAGGGTATCGGCTCCACCCTGGACAATCTGCGGGCCGCCGCGGCAGGCGAAAACCATGAATGGACCGACATGTATCCGCGCATGGCCGCCGAAGCCCGGGAGGAAGGCTTTGAAAACCTGGCTGTCATGTTCGAGGAGATCGGGCGCATCGAAAAGGCCCACCAGGAACGCTATCAGCGCATCCTGCAGGCCATTGAAAACGGTACGGTTTTCCAGCGCCAGGCATCCGTCACCTGGAAATGCCGCAACTGCGGGCACTTGCTGAACGATGCCGCGGCACCTCAGAGCTGCGTGGTCTGTGCCCATCCGCAAGGATTCTTTGAAATTGAGGTCGACCTGTTGTAATATTGAGAGCAGTTTTTTAATCCCTTATCACAAGGAGGAAACAATGGGTAAATATGTCTGCACGGTCTGTGGGTATGAGTACGATCCGCAGGTGGGCGATCCGGACAACGACATCGCAGCCGGAACCGCTTTCGACGATCTGCCCGAAGACTGGACCTGCCCCATCTGCGGCGCCGGTAAGGATCTGTTCGAACCGGCCTGATTCCGCAACAGCTTATGGCAGGATCCGGCAACACCGTCCGTTGCCTGACTATCTTTGAAACAACGACGTTTCACCCTGCGCCCCGCGCCGGCGGTCCCTGACTTCCGGCGCGGGGCGGACTATTACCAGCCTTTACAGGTGTGTCGCTGCGGCTGATGCAGCCTGTATTCAACACTAAAGGACAAAACAATGCGGCCCATAGAAATCGCCAAAGGGATTTACGAAGTCGGCGCCGTGGACTGGAATGTCCGCGATTTCCACGGCTATTCCACCGAGAAGGGCTCGACCTACAATGCCTTTCTCATCGTCGACGAAAAGATCGCTCTCATCGATACGGTGAAGAAGGAATTTGTCGGCGAACTGCTGCGCAAAGTTTCTAAAATCGTCGATCCGAAAAAGATTGACCTGGTGATCAGCAACCATACGGAAATGGATCACTCCGGCGGTTTGCCGGCGGTGATGGAAGCCATCGGCAAGGACAAGCCCATCTACTGCTCGAAGATGGGCCTGAAGGATTTGAGCCGGCACTTTGCGCCGGGCCTCAATTACTGCCCCGTGGAGGACGGTGAAGAACTGAGCCTCGGCCAGCGCACCGTCAAGTTTATGGAAACCCGCATGGTGCACTGGCCGGACAGCATGTTCAGCTATCTGGTCGAAGACCAGATTCTGTTCTCGAGCGACGGTTTCGGCCAGCACTATGCCGGGCCGGAACGTTTTGACGATGAGATCGGCGATGCCATCATGCCCTTCGCGAAGAAATATTTCGCCAATATTCTCTGGCTCTATGCGCCGCTGATCAAAAACCTCATCGACAAGGTCGTCAAGATGAACCTGCCCATCAAGATGATCTGTCCGGATCACGGCATCATGTGGCGCCAGGATCCGCTGAAAATCGTAGCGGCCTATCAGGAATGGTGCCGCCAGGAGCCGGGCGACCAGGCTTTGGTCATCTACGACACCATGTGGCACAGCACCGAGGCCATGGCCGAGGCCATCGTCGCCGGGTTGCAGGCGGAAGGCATCCGCGCCGAGCCCATGAACGCCCGCAACACCCATCGCAGCGATATCATCACCGCCGCCTTTGACGCCAAGGCCCTGATCGTCGGCTCGCCGACCCTGAACAACGGCCTGTTCCCGACCTTGGCCGATGTCTTGACCTATCTCAAGGGGCTCAAACCGAAGAACCGCCTCGGCGCGGCCTTCGGCTCCTACGGCTGGAGCGGCGAAGCTCCCAAGCTGGTTCACGACGAACTGGTCGCCATGGGCTGCCGGATGGTGGAAGATCCCCTGAAAGTGCTGTTCGTACCCGACGAAGCCGCCCTGGAAGCCTGCTTTGAATACGGTCGCCGCATCGGTCAGACCATGCAACAGGCCTGACCGGCACGGGTGTCACGAATGCCATGGCGGCCGTCCTCCTTGCGGAAGGCGGCCGCCATGCGTTTAACCGGCGGGCCGGCGGTTACTCCAGATAAATCATCTTGCGCGTCATGCCGCCGTCCAGCACCAGGTTCTGGCCGGTCATGAAACCGCTCTGCGGACCGGCCAGAAACAGGGCCAGGGCCGCCACATCCTCGGGCCTCCCGACCCGGCCGACGGGATGCTGGGCATGGTCCTCGGAGGCAATCGCCGCCGGCCGCCGACGGCTCTGCAACTGCCAGGCGGTGACATCGATCCAGCCCGGGCTGATGCAGTTGACCCGAATCTCCGGCCCCAGACTGACGGCCAGGGCATGGGTCAGGGCCACCAGCCCGCCCTTGGCGGCGGCATAGCTTTCCGTATCGGGCTCGGACATGAGAGCCCGGGTGGAGGCGACATTGACGATGGCGCCTCGGGACCGGCGCAACAGGGGCAGGGCGTATCGGGAGCACAGAAACGCCCCCGTCAGGCAGACATCCAGCACCTGCTGCCATTCCGTCAGACTCAACTCGGCCAGGGGTTTGCGCCGGCAAAAACCGGCATTGTTGATCAGCACGTCGAGCCGCCCGAACCCCTTCTCCACGTCGGCTACGGCCGCTGCCACCTGGGCTTCGCGGCCTACATCGGCCGTCACCAGCAGCAGATCTTCGCCGGCTGCCAGTTCAGCCGCCGTTTCACGGCCGGCTTCCAGATCCACATCCAGCAAAGCCAACCGATAACCGGCCTGTAAAAACTCGCCGGCCATAGCCTTGCCGATGCCCTGCGCGGCACCGGTAATCAATACTACGGGTCGTTCCTCCATGGCTGTCTCACTTTCCATTCCAAACTGTTGCCTGTGACCCACCAAACCGGCGCGGGGCGATTTGCGGGTTGATTTCATCAAGGGGTCTCTATACTATAATGGATTTTTTATTGTCAGGCACGTCCGGCCCTGCCCAGACGGCCGGCATTGCGGCAGACCCCATCGGCGCGTCGTCTGCTGCGGCTTCGCTCCACCATGACCAAATGCCGCGGCCCGGAAGCTGTCCGACGATTCTGCCTTCGCCCCGATTTGCGCCTCCAACCCCCATTTCGAGCCATGCGACCAACGATTCGCTCCACCGCCCTGACCAACGGGCTGGTCCGGCACGCCACGGCCATGCTTGGTCGGTTGCGCTTCAGCGAAAATACCTTTTTGGCCCTCATCGCCGTAGGTGTCGGAATTGTGGCGGGCCTGGCCAACTATGCCTTTCGCCATACCATCAAGCTGATCCACTGGCTGGTCATCGAGCAGGGCCAGGCCTATTGGCAGATCTCCTTCGAACACTGGAGCACGGCCCGCCTCTGGTCGGTGTTTTTTCCCCTCACCGGGGGTTTGCTGCTGATCCCTTTCTGGCTGTTTTTCGGCCAGGATCTACGCTCCGGTTTCGCCGATTTTCTGCAGCGGGTCAACCTGCGAGGCGCCAAGATCCATGGCCGTACCATCTTTACCCGCGGCCTGGCCAGCGCCATCACCTTGGGCACCGGCGGTTCCGCCGGCCAGGAAGGACCCATCGCCCAGATCGGCGGCGCCATCGGCAGCTATTGGGGGCAACTGTTCAAGATGAGCGGCCATCGCTTGAAGCTGTTGGTCGCCTGCGGCGTGGCCGGCGGCATTGCCGCCACCTTCAACGCCCCCATTGCCGGGGTATTTTTCGCCCATGAAATCGTCCTGATCTCCTCCTTCGAACTGACCAGCTTCACCTCCATCGTCATCGCCAGCGGCATCGCAACGGTTGTTTCACGGGCCTTGCTGGGCGATCACCCGGAACTGCTGGCCCCGGCCTACGGCTCCTTTCAACCCGTCGAACTGCTCGGCTATCTCGCCCTGGGTCTGCTGGTCGGCATGCTGGCAGCGGCATTCATCAGCATCCACTTCCGCATCAAGGACCGCTTTACCGACCTGAAGTTGCATCCCCTGATCAAGCCGGCGGTGGGCGGCGGCCTGGTCGGGCTGATGGGGATCGTCTGTCCGCAGATCTTCGGCAACGGCTATGCCTTCATCGAACGGACCCTGCATGGTGACGGCACCTTGATGCTGCTGGCCGGCCTGGTGGTCATCAAGGCTTTGGCGACCTCCATCACCCTCGGTTCGGGCATGCCGGGCGGCCTGTTCGCTCCCTCTCTCTTCATCGGCGCCACCACCGGCGGCGCCTTTGGCAAGGTGTTCCAGAAACTGCTGCCGGACATGGTCAACGCGACGGGGCCCTACGCCCTGGTCGGCATGGGAGCCTTCCTGGCCGCCGCCACTCACGCCCCCATGACGGCCATCTTCATGCTTTTCGAGTTGACCGGTTCCTATGAGTTGATTATCCCCATCATGCTGGCCTGCGTGGTCGGCACCGCCGTCGCCCGCCGGCTGAAGGCCGACAGCCTGGATACCGTCGAGTTGACCCGGGCCGGCATCGATCTGGAGGCGGGCAAGGAACGCAACATCATGAAATCCCTGTTGGTCGGCGACGTCATGAAAAAGGATCCCCAAGCCATTCCGGAAAGCATGACCCTGCGCCAGTTCAACCAATTTCTCGCCACCACCCGCCACACCCATTTCCCCCTGGTCAACAGCCAGGGAGAGTTGACCGGCATCCTGTCGGCCCAGGATTTTCTCGGTGTGGTCTTCGAGCGCGATCTGTTCGATCTGGTGGTGGTCAAGGACCTCGCCACCCTGGAGGTCATTACCGTGCACATGGAAGACAATCTCGACCAGGCCATGCGCAAGATCGGCTATCGCGACATCGAACGGTTGCCGGTGGTGGATCGTGAAACCGGCCGCAAACTGCTGGGCATCATCAGTCGCCGCGACATGGTATCGGCTTACAACCGGGCCCTGATGACCCGTACCCTCGAGGAGGAGCAGAATGGCTGAGTTGCTGAGCGGCCTCAATGAAAACCAGCGCCAGGCGGTGTTGCACCACGGTGCGCCCCTGCTGATCCTGGCCGGCGCCGGCTCGGGCAAGACCCGTACCCTGACCCATCGCATCGCCTACCTGGTACAACAGCAACAGATCGCTCCCTGGCGCATTCTGGCCGTCACCTTCACCAACAAGGCGGCAGCCGAGATGCGCGAGCGCCTGGCATCGCTGCTGGGGGCAACGGAGGATCTCTGGATCAGCACCTTCCACTCGGCCTGTGTCCGCATCCTGCGCCGCGAGGCCGAAGCCCTCGGCTACCGGTCGGATTTCAGCATCTATGACGACCAGGACCAGCAGCGACTGGTGAAGGATTGCCTGGATGAATTGGACATCGCCGAAAAAACCCTCAAGCCGCGGGCCGCGGCGGCGGCCATCGATAGCGCCAAGAATCGCGGTCAACTGCCGGAGGATTACGAGGCCCGGGACTATACCGGGCAACTGATGGTCCGCGTCTATCAACTTTATCAGCAGCGCCTGGCGCGGGCCAATGCCTTCGATTTCGGTGATCTGCTGCTGCAGACCGTGCGGCTGTTCCGGGAGCACCCACAAGTCCTGGAGCGCTACCGGGCCCGTTTCACCCATCTGCTGGTGGACGAATTCCAGGACACCAACCTGGTCCAGTACCAGTTGGTGAAACAGCTTGCCGCCGGCTCGCAAAACCTCTGTGTGGTCGGCGACGACGACCAGAGCATCTACGCCTGGCGCGGCGCCGAGATCGGCAACATCCTGCACTTCGAGCGGGATTTTCCCGGCACCCGGGTCATCCGCCTGGAGCAGCATTATCGCTCCTCGGCCACCATTCTCGAAGCCGCGGGGCAGGTGGTGGCCTGCAATATCGGCCGCAAGGGCAAGACCCTGTGGACCGACAATCCGCCCGGGGAAAAAATCACCCTGGAAACCCTGGAAGACGATCTCGAAGAGGCGCGCTTCGTGGCCGGCGAGATCGCCCGCCTGCACCGCTTTGGCCGCCACCTGCGCGACATGGCGGTGTTCTATCGCACCAACGCCCAGTCGCGGGTGCTGGAGGAAACCCTGGTGCGGGAAGGCCTGCCCTATGTCATGGTCGGCGGTCTGAAATTCTTCTCCCGCAAGGAGATCAAGGACATCCTGGCCTACCTGCGGGTGCTGGTCAATCCGGCCGATTCCCTGTCGGCCCGGCGCATCGTCAATGTCCCGGCGCGCGGCATCGGCGCCGTCACCGTCGATCGCATCGCCACTCTCGACGAGGAGGCGGGCGGTTTTCTGCCGGCCTGCCGGCTGGCCTTGGAGCGCGGCCTGCTCAAGGGCGCGGCAGCCGCCAAGGTCCGCCAATTTGTTGAACTGATGGATGCCTTCGCCGCCCGCCTGCAGGAATGGCCCTATCCCCGGCTGACCGCCGAACTCATGGAACAGAGCGGCTACGGGCCGACGTTGCGCGAGGAGCGCAGCGAGGAAGCCCGCGAACGCCTGCAGAACCTGGAGGAACTGCTGTCCAGCATGGAGGAGCACCAGAGCGACGAAAGCAGTCTGCAGGACTACCTGGAGCAGGTCGCCCTGGTCACCGATTTGGACAGCTACGACACCCGCCTCGACCGGGTTACCCTCATGACCCTGCATGCCGCCAAGGGTCTGGAATTCCCGGTGGTGTTCATGACCGGCATGGAAGAGGGCCTGTTTCCCCACGGCCGCGCCGCCGAGCAGGACAACGACGTGGAGGAAGAACGCCGCCTGTGTTACGTCGGCATGACCCGGGCCATGAGCAAGCTGTTCCTGAGCCATGCCCGGCGGCGGCGCATTTACGGCGATTTCCAGTACAATGCGCCGAGCCGCTTCCTCAAGGAGATCCCCCCCCGGCTGCTGGCTGAAGCGCAGCCCGTCCTGCAGCAGCCGCCGTCCCACAACCTGGCTTCGGTGTTCGAACAGCTGCAGCCCGATCCCCTGGCGGATGCGGACGATTTTTTCGAGGAGGTGCGGCTGGTCCCGGAAGCAGAGTACGGGCTGCGCCCGGGCTGCCAGGTGCGTCACGTCAAGTTCGGGGTCGGCGTGGTGCGCCGCCTGGAGGGCAGCGGCGAAAGCCAGAAGGTCATGGTCCAGTTCCGCACCGTCGGACTGAAAAAACTGCTGGTGCGGTTCGCCGGCTTGGAACCGGCGTAAACCTTTCTGCTTTTCATGACTCAAATGTTGCCAAGGATTCAGGTCAGGCTAGACTGTTCAAAATGCCTTTTCCGGAACAAGCCGATATCCACGGAGGACCATCATGAAGCGAAGTCTGGTGAAACATTGCGGCCGTAGTCTGCTCGGCGGCCTGGTTCTGCTGACCCTGGTCGCACCGGTCGCAGCGTTGGAGGAATTGCGCAGCACCCTGGACGATCAGCGCGCAGTGGCGGTGACCATCTACAACGACAACCTGGCCCTGGTCAAGGATCAGCGGCAGGTGCGCCTGCCCAAGGGAGAAAGCCTGTTGGCCCTGCGCGAGGTCAGCGCCCGGATGATGCCGGAAACCGCCCTGCTGCGCAGCCTTGACGGCCAGGCGCCTTTGACGGTGGTGGAACAGAGCTTCGACTATGACCTGCTGACGCCCCAGAAACTGCTGGAAAAATATGTCGGCCGCACCGTCCAGGTGGTGCGCACCCATCCGCAGACCGGCGCCGAGACCATGGAACCGGCCCAGGTGCTGGCCGCCAACGGCGGCGTGGTGCTGGGCATGGGCAATCGCATCGAAACCGGCATCCCCGGACGCCTGGTCTATCCTGACGTGCCGGCCAACCTGCGGGACCGCCCGACCCTGGTGGTGCAGCTCAGCAACGCCGCTGCCGGCAGCCGACAGGTGGAACTGAGCTACCTGACCGGCGGCTTGTCCTGGAAGGCCGATTACGTGGCGGAACTCAATGCCGCTGACGATCGCCTCGACCTGTCCGGCTGGGTGACCCTCAACAACCAGAGCGGCAGCGCCTACCGGAACGCCCGCCTGCAACTGGTGGCCGGCGACGTGCATCGCGTCACCCCGGCGCAGATGGAAACCGCCGATTTCGCCGTGCGCACCCTGAAGGCCGCCGCCGAAGCCCCGCAGATGGCGCAGGAAAGCCTCCTCGACTATCACCTGTACACCCTCGAACGGCCGACCACCATCCGCGAAAACCAGGTCAAGCAGGTCGCCCTGCTGAGCGGTTCCGGCATCCCCGTGGTCAAGGAATACCGGCTGCAGGGCGGCAATTACTATTATCGCGGCCGCTACGGCGACCTCGGCCGAAAAATCAAGGCCGCCGTCTTCCTGGAGTTCGCCAACACCGAAAAGAGCGGCTTGGGCCTGCCCCTGCCCATGGGCATCATGCGGGTCTACAAAAAGGATTCCGGCGGCGCCGCCCAGTTCGTCGGTGAAGACCGCATCGATCATACCCCGAAAAACGAAAAGGTCCGCCTGCGCCTCGGCGACGCCTTCGACGTCACCGCCGACCGTACTCAGACCGATTTCCAGAAAATCGCTTCAGGGCCCAACGAGACGGTGACCGAAAGCGCCTACCGCATCGTGCTGAAGAACGCCCGCAAGGAAGCGGTCACGGTGGTGGTGGAGGAAACCATGCCCGGCGACTGGCAGATCGTCCAACAAAGCCACCCCCATCAAAAGGAATCGGCCCGCACCGCCCTGTGGCGCATCCCGGTCCCGGCCGAAGGCCAGACGGTGCTGACCTACCGGGTGCGGGTGCGCTTCTGAGGCGGGGAAGCTGGGGCATGGACATCCTGCTTGCTTGATTGATGGCTCATCGCTTTGATTGATTCTGAATCTAATACTCTGCGAAAAACTCAAGCAGGAGCCTGCCCATGGCCAAAACCGAAACTCGAGTGGTGACCGCGCATATCCCCGTTCCACTGGCCGAAAAAGTAGACCAGTTGGCCGACCGCCTGGAGCGTTCACGCGCTTGGATTATGAAGCAGGCACTCTCAGCCTGGATCGCCCAGGAGGAAGAACGCGACCGTTTGACCCATGAGGCGTTGGCCGACGTGGACGCCGGTCGCGTCAGCAACCACGATTCCGTTCAGGCCTGGGCGGATAGCCTGAGTACCGACGAACCGTTGCCGCTGCCTCGCTAATGGAACTGAAGTGGACCAGCAAGGCGTTGTCCGATTTGGCACGCCTGCATCAATACGAGATGCGCTACGAGGTCGCGGACGAGATTATTTATGTGCTGCGGCTCTGGCATGCCAGAGAAAATCGTCAATGGTAACATCGGGAAGGCCGGCAGGAATCATTGCATTCATGAATGATCCGGTTGGGCATTTTCTTATCCCTCGGCCAGGCAGGGGAACCATGCCTCGCTGAGAAGCCCTTTCCATCCGGCTAGTAATTCTCGCTTTCAGGTTCCACAAACGACTTGCACCGCCAAGTCATCCGGCCGCCACCTCCCACCGACACACCCCAAAACGGGGAACGCCTTGGCGTTCCCCGTTTTTTCTACATGAAGTTCTCCCGTCATTATCCACTCCCATCTTTTGAGCTCGCCCCCAAACACTGCCTCTGACACAACCAATTATTGCAACAATGCGTCGCCCAATGCCTTCATGGCAATGCCGCAACATGCCGCGTATGCAAAAAATTTCATTTTCTATACCTAAAAAACCACCTTGACTACTGCTAATAAAAAAGTTAATTTCATTATCCCCGTTCAACTCAGATAAATTATTAGGAAGCCTGTTTGGCCAGAATGCAGAAATCGACTATTACCCGCTCCTTTTTTCAAAAATACCCTGCATGGTCCTTTGACCCCACTGCCGACAAAAAGACCCGAGGCGCGCTTGAACCATCCTGATTACCGGTCCGATACCGGCCTGTCCTGCCTGGTGCTGTTATGCCGCTTTTTCGGCCTTCCCGCCGATGCTGCCCAGTTGCGCCACGAATTCGGCCGCTCCGGCAGCAGTTTTGGCAGCCAGGAAATCCTGCTCGCGGCGCGCCACCTTGGCCTTAAAACCGGACAGATCCTATCTTCCTGGGAACGCCTCGCCCAAACGCCTCTGCCCTGCATTGCCGCTACTGGCGATGGCCGGTTTTTCCTGCTGGCCAAGGTTGACCAGGAGCAGGTGCTGATTCACGATCCCGAGCAGGCAAAGCCGCGCGTCCTTTCGCGAGCCGAACTCGAACAAACCTGGAGCGGCGCTCTCATTCTGGTGACCCGCCGTGCCGGCCTGCGCCCTGAAGACCGCACCTTCGATTTCACCTGGTTCATTCCTGCCCTGGTCAAATATCGTCGACTGCTGGGCGACGTTCTCGTCGCCTCCTTTTTCATTCAGCTTTTCGCCCTTCTGACGCCGCTGTTTTTTCAGGTGGTGGTGGACAAGGTATTGGTACACAAAGGGCTGACCACCCTGCAGGTCCTGGGCATCGGCATGCTGGCCCTGGCGCTGTTCGAAATCCTCCTCGGCGGCCTGCGCACCTACCTGTTCACCCACACCTGCTGCCGCATTGACGTCGGCCTCGGCGCCCGCATGTTCCGTCACCTGCTGCGCCTGCCCTTGGCCTATTTTGAAGCACGACGCGTCGGGGACTCGGTGGCAAGGGTTCGCGAACTGGAAAATATCCGCAATTTTCTAACCAGTTCCAGCGTCACGGTGGTCATCGACCTGTTTTTCACCTTCGTCTTCATTGCCGTCATGTTCTACTACAGCCCCCTGCTGACCTGGATCGTTCTGGGCACCCTGCCCTTTTATATCCTGCTCTCGGTTTTCGTCACCCCGGTCATTCGCGCCCGCCTGAACGAGAAGTTCAATCGGGGCGCCGAAAACCAGGCTTTTTTGGTCGAGTCCGTCAACGGCATCCAGACCGTCAAGGCCATGGCGGTGGAACCGGCCATGCAGCGCCTATGGGAAGAACAGCTGGCCGGCTACGTACGCGCCGGATTCAGGGCCCACCATGTCAGCAACCTCGCCGGCCAAAGCGCGTCCCTGATCAACAAACTGACCACCATCGCCATCATCTGGGTCGGCGCCTACCTGGTCATGGACGGCAAGCTGACCATCGGCCAACTGGTCGCCTTCAACATGCTGGCCGGGCGGGTCAGCGGGCCGGTTTTGCGCTTGGTGCAGCTATGGCAGGAATTCCAACAGGCGGGGATCTCGGTACAACGCATCGGCGATATCCTCAACACCCACCCGGAACCCGCCTTCAACCCCAATCGCGCTACCCTGCCGAGCCTTACCGGACATGTAGTGTTCGACCAGGTCACCTTCCGCTACCGTCCCGACGGCCCCGAAATCCTGCGGCGGCTGTCCCTGGAGGTGCCGACGGGCAAGATCATCGGCCTGGTAGGTCGATCCGGTTCCGGCAAAAGCACCATCACCAAGCTCATTCAACGTCTTTATGTTCCCGAGAGCGGCCGGGTGCTCATCGACGGCATCGACCTGGCCCAGATCGATCCCACCTGGCTGCGGCGCCAGATCGGCGTGGTACTGCAGGAAAATTTCCTCTTCAACCGCTCCGTCAGAGCCAACATTGCCCTCTCCGACCCGGGCATCCCCATGGAACATGTCGTCCAGGCGGCCAAACTCGCCGGCGCCCACGAATTCATCGTCGAAATGGCCGAGGGCTACGATACCCTGGTCGGCGAGCACGGTTGCTCCCTGTCCGGCGGGCAGCGCCAGCGCATCGCCATCGCGCGCGCCCTGGTCAGCAACCCGCGCATTCTCATCTTCGACGAGGCGACCAGTGCCCTGGATTATGAATCGGAAGCCATCATCCAGAAAAACATGACCCACATCTGCCGGGGACGAACGGTGTTCCTCATCGC
>NZ_JAFCIY020000053.1 GCF_020194955.2 Desulfuromonas sp. CSMB_57
TTCCCGATGACCGGCGCATCGCCGAGGCCTATTCACGGGGTGAACTGATGGTTGAGGCCTTGCCGGAGTACCACAGTCTTTTTCAGGCCCTGATTGACAAGACCATGGCCGGCCACGGCTGAATGTACTCCTCCCTGAATGTTACCGGACACAGTCCCCCAATGCGCCACCCTGGTGATGAGGGCCGCAGCAATCATTCACAAGGAAGAGAGTGTCATGAAAGAATTGGTCATCATCAGCGGCAAGGGCGGCACGGGCAAGACCAGCGTCACGGCCTCCTTCGCCGTCCTGG
>NZ_JAFCIY020000002.1 GCF_020194955.2 Desulfuromonas sp. CSMB_57
TGCCCTCGGGCTTCCTTCGGACCCCTCCTCACGGAGACGCCCTTGCCGTCGGCTAGTACTTTCGTGACCCCGTCTCCAGACGGGTTTGGATTCACCGTACAGGGGACTTGCACCCCATAAGTTCACGCCCATGCCGGGCGTACACCAGTCAATCCAGCGGACGGGGGAACTGCCATGGTTCACGAAAAATATCTACTAGACTCACGGTCGCTACGCCGCCGCTGATTTTTTCGTTGGGGGAGGAAAAATGAGAAGAACATTTCTGGTGATATTACATGTCTGCCATAACTGACAACTTTTCCGCTTGCGAACAGGCTCTCGGCTATCTCTACCAAGTCCGATATGCTCTATTGCAGATGATAAGGCTACCGGAAGAGACCGCTTGTTTCATTGAACGAGATGATGACCTTGACTTTACCGACCCTGAGGAAGGCCAGATTCTCGCCTCTCTCAAGCATAAGGCCCCTGGCGACCGCCTGACAGACCTGAGCCCGGACTTCTGGAAATCGGTGCGGATCTGGCTCACCCGGTTCAAAGCCGAAAAGCAAGCCGCCGATACACTCACCTTTTTCCTGTTCACTACCGGAACCGTCGCTGAAGGCTCGTTTCTAGAAAACTTCCTCCCCGGCAAAAGTAAACCCGACGACCTTGCCGCCACGGCAGATGCCATCTTGGGGATGACGACATCCAAGACCATCCTGAAGACCAAAGACCTGTTCAGTACACTCGACGCTGATGAAAAGGATGACTTCCTGGCGCGCATAACCATTTTTGATAACCAGGTCCGTATCGAAAACATTCCCGCTGCCGTCATGGACCGCATGCGTACGGTCCCCTCTGCATTCCGCCCCCCTGTCTACGAGCGCCTCGAAGGCTGGTGGGTAAACGTCGCCATCGAACTCATGACCGGCGGGCGAAGCGAACCAGCCCAAGGGCGGGAAGTTTCGGAGATGCTTGCGGCCATTGCGGATCAATTCAAGTCGGATAATCTTCCCATCGACTTTTTCGGCAAAGAGCCCCTGGAAGAGGTGAACCCCGACGCGGACGACCGTATGTTCGTTACCCAGTTACGAGCCCTCGGCCTGAAAACGGATCGGATTCGCCGGGCCATCCTCGACTATTACCGGGCCTTCGAGCAACGCGCTTCCTGGGCCAGGGAGCAGTTGACCCTTAACGGAGAAGTTGAGCAATATGACGACCGGCTCGTGGATGAATGGGACCGTTACCGGGCGATCCTCTGCGAAAGCCTCGACGATGACTGTTCCGAAGAAGCCTTGACCGCCACAGGACGCAATCTGCTGCACTGGGTGGAAACGAACGACAGCCCACGGTTTCGCATCAGGCGGGAGGTCACCGAGGCCTACGTGCTGATCGGTAGCTACCACATGCTGGCCAACGAAGCGCCGACACCACGTGTGCATTGGCACCCCCGGTTCATGCAGCGGCTGCAGGAAATCGTTGGAGCGGGGCAGTCATGAAGGCATGGGCAGAGAGACCGCGAGAGATCAGAAACCTGTTTAACCCAGCATTCTGCGGGGTCGTGCTGCTGCGCAGCCTGATGAGTTTTGAGGTCGCCCAACAGGAGGGAATGCCATTTTCCCTCTCCTTGCTGGTACTGCCGCTCAGTCTCCACAAGGTCAGCCGTGAGGCGATTATCAGCGGGACTCGCAGCTACCTTACCAGAGTTGTGGACGAGAACCCGGAAATTCTGGTCGGTCTGCCGGAGCGGGCCAGGAGCCTGCTGCCATATACCTTCGAAGCATGCGGGCTACTCATGCAACAGGGAGCAATCAGTATCAGCGCCGATGGCAGGATAACTGCGACGCGCGGTTGCCTTCGCAAGCAACTCTTCGGCACTGCCGAATCACAAGCGTGCCAGCAGGCAGCGCAGATTCTCGGCAGGAAGTTCGCCGCCATCGGCGACCGCGTGACAATCTACACTACGTTTGGAGTCCGTCCATGAAAATAGTCGCCATCATTGTCTACAGCCACTCCGGCAGCAAGCGAGTCCTTCTCTTCAATCCCGACGGCCTGAACATCATCACCGGCCGGTCATCAACCGGGAAATCGGCCCTGTCGGAGATCGTGGAATACTGCATGGGGCGGAGCACTTTCAATGTGCCGGAAGGGGTCATTCGGGACAAAGTCTCCTGGTACGGTGTGATTTACCAGTTTGCCGGCGAGCAAGTGCTTGTTGCCAAGCCATCGCCCGGCTCGGGTCACTCCAGTTGTTCCAAGGCCATGATCAGACGGGGGGCTGCATTGGCAGCGCCGGAGTTTTCCGAACTTGCCGCAAACTCTGACGACGATACGGTCGTCTCCCTGCTCAGCAATCTCCTCGGCATTCCTGAAAATCAGACCGATGTCCCCTTGCACCAAAGCAGAGCCAGTTACAGCGCCACCATCAAGCATACCTATTTTTACCTCTTCCAGAAGATCGGCATCATCTCCAGCAAGGAACAGCTCTTTTACCGGCAGAACGAAGATCATATGCAGCAGACGATCAAGGACACGCTCCCGATCCTGCTGGGTGTCGCTCCACAGGACCGGCTCGAAATCGAGTCGAAATTACGGGAGGCCCGCCGGGAACTGCGCATTCTGGAGAAAGCGATTGTCGAGGCCATGCAGTCCCGCCGGCAACTGAATACAAATGGGGTTGGCCTGCTGTCCGAAGCCAGACAGTTGGGCATAGTCAAACCGGACCGCGCCCCGGAAACCACGGAGGAGATACTCGATCTTCTAAGTGATGCCGTTAAGTGGAAACCGGCCACCGTGCCGGATGAGGATAGCGGCAGAATATCTGCTCTCGAAAACGAACTGTTTACACTCCGGGCTGAACGGAAGACCCTCAAGCAGCGGCTGGAGGCGGCACGGCTCTTTGCGGACAAGGGGGACGGTTTCAGCCGTGAGGCCGGCGAACAACAAGACCGCCTGGCATCCATCAACGCCCTGCCGCGTAATCCCCAAACCGGAGCATGGCAGTGGCCGTTTGCCGAAGAAAACCTGGGGATGGATTCGCCCATTGCAGCGGCGCTCCTGGCCGAGCTCCACT
Organism: Desulfuromonas sp. CSMB_57; assembly: GCF_020194955.2. Lineage (GTDB taxonomy): Bacteria > Desulfobacterota > Desulfuromonadia > Desulfuromonadales > Syntrophotaleaceae > JAFCIY02. Next base: position 3,053 of record NZ_JAFCIY020000002.1, read on the forward strand.
CACTCAACACCGAAATGGCACGAGTGACGGGAGAGCGGCCCCAGTTGCAGTCCTTCATAGCCGAACTTGACGGGGAGATTGCCGAGACCAACCGATTGATCAGGGACAAGGAACAGGAGCTTGCGTCGGCCATTGCCACCAATGAGGCCATTGCGCGACTAGGCAGCCTGAATAACGCCGCCGCGAAAGTCGTCGGCAGGATCAGCTATTTTCTCGATACCTTCAGCCCGGAAGCTGATGTTGCTGAATCGGAGAAGAGAAAGAGAGCGCTGCAACGCCGCATCGAAGAGTTGGAAAAGCAGTCGGGCGCCGATGACAGCAAGGAACGGCTTGCCTCAATTCTGAACATTATCTCCAGCAAAATCAGCAGCTATGCGAAGGAATTGCGGGCCGAGTTTTCCGAGTATAACTTCCGTCTCGACCTGGCCAATCTTACCGTGGTGGTGGATCGTCCGGACCGGCCCATCCCCATGCACCGGACCGGCGGCGGGGCCAATCATCTGGCCTATCACCTCGGGACACTGCTTTCCCTCCACCAGTTTGCCGCCGCTAATGGGCGGCCCATACCCCAATTCTTATTCCTGGATCAGCCGACACAGGTCTATTTCCCCTCGGAAACTGCCTACAAAGAAGCAGATGGTTCCTTTGAGCGAACAGAAGCCGACTCGGATGTTGAACGGGTTCGGACTTTGTTTGCGCTATTACACCGCTTTGTGACAGAGCTCTGTCCGGGGTTCCAGATCATCGTCACTGAGCATGCGAACCTTCGCGAGGAGTGGTTCCAGCAGGCGTTGGCAGAACAGCCATGGACAAAACCACCGGCCTTGATTCCGGAGGGTTGGCCGACTAGTCTTTAATCCATGAGAATCGAAATATTTTATGGCTCTTCAGCAGAATCTGTGGGTAGATCTCACCCCCCCCTTGTGAGCTGAGGGGTCATCGCGGTACCGAAAAAAAGAGCATCCCGTCTTCATGTCTGGCATTATGGGTTCCGACCAAGAAATCCATAACCGGACAGAGGAGAACGGGATGCTGCTTAAGTCTATCCTCAATCGGGTCCAGTTGCACAGAGGTTTTGTCTACGGGGCGGTCCGTTGGAGCGAAAGTCGGGGCCGCCGGGTCCTTGAGATTGAAATCCGGGCTCGGAAAGGAAGTCGGCCCACCTGTTCTGGTTGCGGCCGACGTGCTTCCGGGTATGACGTTCTTTCCAAGCGCCGCTTCGAGTTCGTTCCCCTGTGGGGCATCGCCGTATTCTTCCTCTACGCCATGCGCCGGGTTGCTTGCCCGCGCTGCGGCGTGAAGGTGGAAAGGGTGCCGTGGGCCGAGGGGAAGAACCATCTTACAACCACCTATGCGTGGTTCCTGGCCCGCTGGGCCAAGCGACTGTCTTGGAAGGAGGTCGGCGCCGTTTTCCAAACCTCTTGGGATAACGTCTTTCGCTCGGTGAAGATGGCGGTCGCCTGGGGACTGTCCCACCGCAACTTGGAGAACGTGACCGCCATCGGCATCGACGAGATCGCATGGAAGCGAGGACACAAGTATCTGACGCTGGTTTACCAGATCGATGCCGGTTGCCGGCGGCTGCTGTGGGTCGGCCAAGAGCGCACCCAGAAAACCTTGCGGCAGTTCTTCAAGGACTTCGGGCAAGAGCGTACCGCCCGGCTCACGTTTATCTGCAGCGACATGTGGAAGCCATACCTGCGCATTGTCGCTGAGGTGGCCGGTCAGGCGTTGCATGTGCTGGATCGCTTCCATATCATGACTCACGTTTCCAAGGCCATTGACCAGGTGCGGGCGAAAGAAGCCAAGGAACTCAAAGCCCATGGGCAACAGCCCGTCCTGACTGGTAGTCGCTGGTGTTTGCTCAAGCGTCCCGAGAATCTGAGCGAGACGCAGACGGTCAAGCTCAAGGAACTGCTGAAGCTGAACCTCAAGACCGTGCGGGCCTATCTGCTCAAAGAGGATCTCGGACGCTTCTGGCACTATAAGACTCCCGGGTGGGCCGGTCGGTTCCTGGATGATTGGTGCAAACGGACCATGCGTTCCCGACTGACTCCGATGAAGAAGGTTGCCCGCATGCTGCGCTCTCACCGGGGGTTGTTGCTCAACTGGTTTCGGGCCAAAGGCCGGGTTGCCTTGGGCGCCGTGGAGGGATTGAACAACAAGGCGAAAGTGACATCGAGAAAAGCATACGGTTATCGCAGCTTCGATGTTCTGAAAGTCGCCCTATATCATACACTTGGTGATCTTCCAGAACCGAAGGTCACCCACAGATTCTGCTGAAGAGCCACTTTTTGATTCCTTTATAGGTTCGGGCCGGTTCAAACCGACTGTTATTGGAGAAAGCGGACCGTTTCCCCCCCTTCTCAAGGATGAGCCTTAGGGAACTTATTTTTCCAGTATTTCGGCAAGCCTCTTTTCCACATCCGCAACGCGAATCAGGTTCATCGCATCCGGGTTTCGGACCCGTTTTCCCCAGCGAACCGCATCGCTTTCCTTCGCGAATTCCATCCTGACCGCTTCGGGGTATTTATTGACAGTGAACTGCCGGAAAAGGTAAGGTCCGGTACGTTCGGGATTTGAACTGGCATACAGCCCGATGACCGGAGTGCCGACGGCATTGGCCATGTGCGCCGGGCCCGTATCCGGGGCGACCACCACCTCGGCACGTTCCAGCACGGCCAGCAATTCCTTCAGGGTCGTACGGCCCACGGTATTGATGGGCTTGTTGGCCGCCTTGGCGGCAATGGCTTCGGCATATTCCCTTTCCGCCGCCGAAGGACCCCCGGTCAGAACGGTCAGCAGGCCGTATTGTCGTGCCGCATGATCGATGATTTGGGCATAGGACTGGATGTCCCAATTGCGCCAATTCCGGGATCGAACACTGGAGCATGGATTGATGGCCAGTACGCGACGGTCTTCCGGAATGTTTTTTGCCACGAAGTCTCTTGCCTGTTGTGGAATGGGGATGTTCCATGCCATAACAGTCTCTTGAAGACCCAGGGCGCGCGGAAATTCCAGAAAGCTGTCAAGCACATGTTGCCGTGTCCGGGCTGCAATCGAGCAATTGGTAAATAGCCATTGCAGGTTTTTGGCGCGGGCCCGATCAAAACCCAGGCGAACCGGCGCCTTGACGGCAAGGCTGGCCAGGCTGGCGCGCAGAGAAACCTGCATGTGCAACAGAACGTCGAATTGCCTGTTTCTCAATGAGGCAAAAAGGCTTCTGTAAGCAGACCAGCCAAGCTTTTTATCGAAAACAATGAATTCAACTCCCGGCAGATCGCCGATCAGACCCACTTCAGCCTTGCCGATTATCCAGGTGATGGCGGCCTGCGGCCAGTGATGCTGGAGGGTTCGTACCGTCGGCAGAACGTGGGTGACGTCCCCTATGGCAGAAAGTCGCAATATGCAGATGCTCTTGGGTGGAGCAGATAACGGTAGCAATATCGTTCCTCGCATCGAAAGATTGGACGGCGGCTACATCCTATATGATTCCAGCTTGCTTGCAAAGCCTTTCAGCGGACTCTTCAACGCGGCAACCCTGGCGGAGCGGGCCCTGTTGATGGAACCCACGGTGGGACGGGGCGGGGGGTATTTCCTCCGTTTCGGCAGCCAGGAATGGGTGTGGCGTCATTATCGGCGCGGCGGCGTCATGGCCAGGGTTTTTGAGGATGAATTCGCAGGCTGGCGTCTGGAGCATACCCGTTCATGGAAGGAGTGGCGCCTCCTGGCGGATTTATATGGTCGGAGCTTCCCGGTACCGCGCCCGGTCGCCGCGTTCGTCTCCAGAAAATTCGGATATTATCGGTGCGATCTCATCACCCAACGCATTGCCCCGGCCCAGAACCTTTCCGCACTGCTGGAAAAGAGCCCGCTTTCGACCGAGGTCTGGGCGGCTATAGGTGCCTGCGTGCGGCGCTTCCATGATGCCGGCATCTATCACGCGGATTTAAATGCCAACAATGTCCTGTTGGATGATGAGATGCGAGTTTACTTGATTGATTTTGACCGTAGCGGCCCGCGTAGGGGTGGTATATGGCAGAGAAAAAATATCGATCGGTTTCAGCGCTCCCTGCGGAAAATCGCCAAATTTACTCCTTCGTTCTATTTTGATGATGATGCCTTTCACTATTTCCTTGCTGGGTATGGAGCTGATTTTTAGAGAGGCCATAGTATTGATATCATTCGTTTTTTCTTTGATAGCTATTTAAAATCCATCCTTCGATGATAAAAGATTCCCGGTGGATTTCTGCAGGTCATATGTTTTAGAAATAAGCTTTTCGGTTGTGAACTCATCCGTTAAGGAGGATTTTGATTGAATATCTCATGTCTTGCTGTAGCCAGTTATAGTGATTTGCCCGAGACCAACCTTTTTATTGGCTTGCATCGCGCGGGCATTCGCTTGGTGGTAATGTGTCCGGCTGATGCGCCCAATCGCCATCTGCTGTTGGAGGCGGGAGTCCCGGTAGTGGATCTTTCCTTGAAGGGACGTTATGATCGCGCAGGCGTCGCTGCTATTGCCAAGCAAATTCATCAGCACAAACCGGATATCCTGCATGCATTCAACAATAAGACGGTTTCCAATAGCTTGCTGGCAAGTAAAGGGGTTCCGCTTAAGTTCATCGCCTATCGTGGCATAGTGGGGAATGTAAGTTACTGGGATCCGGCCTCGTGGACCACTTATTTACACCCCCGGGTAAATGTCATCGTGTGTGTCGCCGATGCCATTCGCCGTTATTTTCATGCCATGCGCTTTCTCGGATTGCCTTTTCCCGTGCGCAAGGCCCGCACCATCTACAAAGGGCATGATCCTTCCTGGTATACTGCCCAGGCTTCGGAGTTAGGCCAATTCGGCGTCCCGGAGAAGGCGTTTGTCATCGGTTGTACGGTCAACGACCGTCCCCGTAAGGGCTTGGAATATCTGGTTAAGGCCACTTATTTCCTGCCTTTGGACGCGCCCATTTATTGGTTGTTGATCGGAAAAATCGGCAACCCGAAGCTATCGAAAGTGATTGCCGGAAGCCCCAATGCAGACAAGATAAAGTTGCTGGGTTTCAGACGGGATGCGCCGGCTTTGATTAAGTCTTGCGATATTTGTATTCTTCCCTCGATAAAACGGGAAGGTTTGCCTAGAGCTATCATCGAGGGTATGATCCAAGGCGTCCCGGCCGTGGTTACCAATTCCGGGGGGAGTCCCGAATTGGTAGAGCAAGGCGTTTCCGGTCTGATAATACCGCCGAAATCTCCTGAAGCTATTGCCGAAGCGGTGATGACATTATATGAGAACCCTCACAAGGTCGCTGAAATGAAGTGCGCAGCCAAACAGCGCATCGTGCAGCATTTTAACGTGACTGATACAATCAGCCAGCATTTGGCCTTATATCAGGAACTGGTTGCAGGAAAGGGCTGATAATCCTTTTGCCGGATTTGAAATTCAATCATCCGATCGAAGAATGCCCTCCAAAGTGAAACCGATTACCGCAGGGCGGTATAAAAAAACAATGGAAATTTGGAAAGTTCACGACTTGGCCAGGTTATGCTGCTCTTTCGCAACGGCCCATTCAAGGAGTTCTTGGCGGCATTCATGCAACCGCCGGAGTTTTTATGCGAATTCTAATCGTCAAAATCAGCGCCTTGGGAGATGTCGTCCATTCTCTGCCGGTCTTGGCCTATATCAAGAAACTCCATCCGGAAGCTGAAATTGATTGGTTGGTAGAGGAGGGCCTGGCACCACTCCTCGAAGGGCATCCTTTATTGCATCGGGTGCATCGTCTGGGCTTCAAACGCTGGCGCCGTCAGGGGTTTATTGTTTTGCTGCGTGGTCTGCTGGAGATGGCACGTACCCTGCGGCGACAGCCCTACGATGTGGTACTCGACCTGCAGGGTAACTGCAAAAGTGGCTTGTTCACCCTGCTGTCCAAGGCACGGTTGCGGTACGGTTTTGCTCGCCACGGGGTGCGGGAGTGGCCCAATCTTCTGGCCACCAACCGGAAGGTGGTTTTGGGCGAAGCCGATCACCATATCAGCGACCGCTCCCTGGCCGTGGCGCGGGAAGCATTTCCCAGCGGTGGCAAAGCTCCTTTGGCCGGGCCGCTCCATGTCGATGAGGGTGCTGCCGCCCAAGTAGATCGGCAGCTGCATCAGGCCGGTTTTGATGGACAGCCGTTGCTTGTGTTACAGTACGGAACTACCTGGCGAACCAAGTTGTGGTCGCTGGACTACTGGCGGGAGTTGGTGCGCCGCCTGACTCTGGAAAACGGTTTTCGGCCGGTCCTCATCTGGGGCAACGATGAGGAACGGCAGGCGGCGGAATTGATTGCCGCGGCAAGCAACGGCCGTGCCGTCATCTGGCCGCGGGCTTCTCTTCAGGAGCTGGTGGCCCTGTTGCAGCGGGCCGCCCTGGTTGTGGGCGGCGATACCGGCCCAATCCATATTGCCGCGGCTCTGCAAAGACCCACCGTTTCCATTTTTCGCGCTACCGATGCCACGCGCAACGGACCGCGAGGCAAGGAACATATACGTCTGCAGGCGCCCATGCCTTGTGGACCCTGCCTGAAAAAGACTTGTCCGCAGGATGCGGAATGTGCCAGAAGCATCAGTGTAAGCCAAGTTCATGAAGCAGTATCGAAACTTTTGGCCTTTGGGTCCGGTTGCGGGAGAACGACAGATGAAGATAGATGATATACGTGCCAATTTTTTCGAACTGCAGGAAGCCTTTGCACAGTTGGCGGACCAGGTTGGCGACCAAATGCTCCAATGTGGGCAAGAAATTGTTCGGTCATTGCGGCAAGGAAAAAAGGTATTGGTTTTTGGCAATGGCGGGTCCGCCGCCGACGCCCAACATTTTGCTGCCGAGTTGGTGGGGCGTTTTTTAAAGGAACGACGGGGGTTGCCGGCAATTGCGTTGACTACTGACTCATCTATCCTTACCGCAGTGGGAAACGATTACGGATTCGACGAAATATTCAGCCGGCAGGTTGAGGCACTAGGCTGCCCTGGTGATGTGGTTATCGGTATCTCTACCAGTGGCAATTCAAAAAATGTCTATAATGCCTTGCGCGTCGGAAAAGAAAGAGGTTGTCTGGCCATCGGACTGTTAGGCAGAAATGGTGGCATGATTGCAGATATTGCGGATATTAATCTCATTGTTCCTGCATCGGCAACCCCGGTCATCCAAACGGCACATGGCGCCATCATTCATTTTTTATGTGGCTTGATTGAAAACGAGCTATTTGAATAACTACATGTTCCATTGAGTAGGCGGATGATCCGAGGCCCTGATGCATGAATTACATCTCGAGCCGCCTTTCGAGGCACTCTGGAAAGAGAGGGATCCCTTTATTGAGGTTGAAAAACTCCAGGGCGTCGTGTTTCGCGAGTTGGAGGCGCGTCGCACTTTGCGCACCGAAATTGAGGGTCGCGGCTATTTTGTAAAAATTCACCGTGGCGTAGGGTGGAGGGAGATTTGGAAAAATCTTGTCTACTTGCGCCTTCCAGTAATCAGCGCCCGGAATGAGTGGGAGGTCATTCAAAGGTTGCACAAACTTGGGATACCAACCATGCGGCCGGTCGCCTACGGTATTCAAGGTCGGAATCCGGCTAGCGTGCGATCCTTCATTATTACGGAGGACCTCGGTCACACAATCAGCCTGGAGGATTTTACCCGCAACTGGGTTGCCGAGCCCCCCCCGGTTTCTCTGAAACGGGCGTTGCTCGAGAGAGTTGCCGACATCGCCGGCAAAATGCACCAGGGCGGGATTAATCATCGTGATTTTTATCTCTGTCACCTTCTATTGCATACCGACCAACCCTTTCAGAATGACCAACTGAAAATTTCCCTGATCGATCTGCACCGAGCCCAATTGCGTTCACGAGTGCCACGGCGCTGGCGGAATAAAGACTTGGCCGGGCTGTATTTTTCTGCTCTGGATGCCGGATTGACCAAACGCGATCGCTTACGCTTTCTGAAGTGGTATTTTGGCGTCCCCCTACGGATGATCATGGCACAAGAGGCCGGGACTCTCTTGGCGCTTGAGAAAAAAGCAGCTCGTCTTAGGTCGCGTTTTCAGCGTAAATATGCTCCTTCTCTTAAGGATAACGACCTTTGATGATGATGCAGTTTTCGCCTTGGACCCCTCATGAAAAACTGTGATCCGTCATGGATTTGATTGTTGACAGCTCTTGGCGCCGCGTTTTAGGGGTGACTCCGACAGCCGGGCCATGGCTCTCCGATTTCCTGAAGGATCCGGAACTGGCCATTTCCCGAGGAGGGCCGCTAAAGCCATGCGACACCACCACAGCGGTAAAATTGGACCCTCATGGCCTTCAGGTGGTGAACAAGCGATATAATATTCAAAATCGGAGTAACCGCTTGAGCCGTTGTTGGAGGCCCCGTCGGGCCTGGAGGTGTTGGAAAGCGGCAAAGCACCTCAAAGAACTTGGCATAGCAACTCCGATGCCATTGGCTATGGGTGAAGAGCGTTGCGCCCCCTTGCGGAGTGGGGCATGACTGATGACGGAATATGTGGGTGGTGGACATCTTCACAAGCATTTTCCCCCATGGGGCCCACCGCACACGGTTCAGCGAGCGTTTCGCAATCAAAAACCTTTTTCGACGATTGGTTCAGGGCAAAATCAGTCACGGCGATATGAAAGGCACCAATCTGATTTGGTCCAACGAATCGGATCCGGCTAATAGATCTCGATGCCATGACGAAACACAGTGTGGATAGCGAAATTTCGGCTCTTCTGGAATAAAGATCGAAAACGGTTCCTGCGTAATTGGCTAAAGAAATCCGAACTTTACAAGTGGTTAGATGAATCCTTGCAGCACTGAATGAGTTTTCCAAGTAAAATCTTGTCTAGCGAACATTTAGAGTAACTATTTCAAAATGATTTTCATGGAGAGTTGGCAGTATAGCGACATCTAATCAATGAGATACGTATTTTGTATATTCAAATATTTTCCCTATGGGGGACTGCAACGTGATTTCTTGAAAATTGCACTGGAGTGTCAGCGACGTGGGCATCAAATAGCTGTATATACCCTGCAATGGCAGGCGGAAGTTCCGCAAGGTTTTGAAATAGAGATTATTCCTTCTCATGCCTTAACCAATGCCGGACGTTGCTTGCAGTTCGCAATGGCTGTAAAAAAGCGGTTGCAAGAATCACCGGCGGATTGTGTGATTGGTTTCAATAAAATCCCTGGCTTGGATATTTATTTTTGCGGAGATTCCTGCTTCGTAGCCCGGGAAAAATATAAAAAAAATTTCCTTTCTCGATTTGGATTTAGATATCTCATCTATTCTGCCTTGGAAAGGGCGGTTTTTGAAAAAGCCTCAAAAACTAAAATATTGACTCTGACCGCGTCGGAAAAGAAAAAATACCAATATTATTATCAAACTTCGGAAGAGCGGTTTCATCAGGTGCCCCCCGGAATCACCTGTGATCCAATGGACATGGAGAGAGTTCAAAAATCACGGGATGCCTTTCGTCACGAAATGAACATTCCGGAAGGAACATGTTTACTTTTAATGGTTGGGTCGGGATTTCAGACCAAAGGCCTTGACCGCAGTTTGTTGGCGTTCGCTTCGCTGCCTAATGAGTTGCGTAAGAAGTGTTTGCTATGGGTGGTTGGTGAGGGGACCGAAAAACCATTCGTACGGATGGCGCAGGAACTCGGTGTTGATGGCCAGGTGATGTTTTGGGGGCCGAGATCTGATGTGTTCAGGTTCATGTCGGGGGCCGATATTCTATTGCATCCTTCCTACCATGAATTGGCAGGAATGGTATTGCTGGAAGCCATGGCGGTTGGATTGCCGATTCTGGTATCCGATGTATGCGGATATGCGTTTCATGTTGCCAAGGCAAAGGCCGGCCTATTAATTTCGTCACCGTTTAAACAAAAAGAAATGAATGAAATATTAGAAAACATGTTGCGGATGTATAAAAATTCCAGTTGGAAGGTAAATGGAATGTCATATGTCGGCGAAAATGATTTTACCTCCCTGCCCGAAAAGGCGGCGGATATCATAGATTCATTTTCCAAGTATCATCGTAGATACGCTGATTGTAAAAAATTCTCTCACTAAATTAGAAAAAACTCAGTCTATGGTAAAATTAAAAGAGAATTGCTTTCTATTTAAATAAGAACAAGACTCATGGACAATTCAGGCAGGCTACTAAATATAAAAAATATAATAAAAAATAGTCTAAGTTCAGTGATATGCAATGATTATGTATTTCTTGACTTGCCTTATTATTCAAATATTGGTGACTCGCTAATTTGGAAGGGGACTGAATCGTTCTTGGCAACCCTTCCATATACATGCATATATAGAGCATCTATTGAAACGTATATACCACCTGATATCGATAAAGATGTGATTATTTTATTGCATGGTGGTGGCAATTTTGGAGATCTATGGCGTAGGCACACCGAATTTGTTTTAAAGATTGTTGAAAGATTTTATGATAATAGAATAGTTATCCTTCCTCAAACAGTTCACTATCAAGATCAAACTGTAATGATGGAAGACGCCTTGAAGTTAAGCATGCATCCCAGATTGAGCATTTGTGCAAGGGATTCCGTGACTAAAAAGCTTCTGGAAAAATACTTTAGTAATCAAATTTTACTTGTTCCAGACATGGCATTTTTTATTTTTCCGAAAAAAAATTCAGTTTGTAAAAACAAAAATTTCGATAAGACCTTATTATTGTTCAGGAGAGATAAGGAACTGCGGATTTTTAATGCTTTTGAAACGTTAAGAAAGCAAAACAATAATGACGAAAAAGATTGGCCTGGAATGGAAAAAAAGCTTTTTTGTACAAAAATTCTTTCCAGGCTAATTAAAATTAGAAATAAGATTAAAAATAAAGTAGTCGTATTATATTTATCAAAGTTTATTGACTGGTATGCTCTAAAAATTCATATGCCGAGACTTTATAAAATTGGATTGAAGTTTATAAATAGCTACGAAAAAATATATTCAACACGACTCCATGGCGCAATCATGGGAATTTTATTGAAAAAACATGTTGTAATTTTTGACAATTCATATGGAAAAAATAAATCTTTTTATAATACTTGGCTTAATGGTTTTGAGTCTACCTATTTGGTAGAAAAATGAGATGTTAAAGCATGAAAGTTTCCGTTGTTGTTCCTGTTTATAGGGTTGAACCGTATATAAGGCGCTGTTTTGCATCGATATTAGTGCAAACATATACAAAATTGGAGTGCATTTTTATCGATGATGGGTCTCCGGATAATTGTTACTCAATTCTGAAAAATTTAATTGCAGATTATTGTGGTCCCATAGAATTAAAGTTGATAAAACATGAAAAGAATATGGGGTTGTCGGTTGCGCGAAATACAGGGACGTTAGCCGCATCCGGAGATTATATTTTTTACCTAGATAGCGATGATGAAATTTCCGTAAATTGCATCCATGATTTAGTCGAATTGGCGCTTAAATATCCCGGTGTTGAAATTGTACAGGGAAATACCAAAACGGTTCCGTTGCAAAGCAATGATTGGCGGAATATAAGGCTTAAACAATTTCCTGAATATGTAGATGATTTAAAATGGATAGAAAAACATTGTTTTTCAAACCCAAAAATTCCAGTAAATTCATGGAACAAATTGATTTGTAAGAGATTTATTCTGAATAACAATCTATATTTTTATGAAAATATCGTGCATGAAGATGAACTTTGGATGTTTTATGTATCAAGAAATCTTACCCGTATCTGTTTTACTGGAAAGGTTACATATATACATTATATAAATGCACATTCGATAATGCAAAGTTCGAATAATTATAAAAAAATTTATTCATTTTTCAAGATTATCGAACACTTGATGGGTGCAGGAACGGAGCAATTATCGGGCCTGGAACGGCAGTATATCCTAAAGTCGTTAAGAAGTAATATGATTAAGGTGAATGTTGCAAACAATGAAAAAGAACTTTTATCACTCTATAGAAATTTAGCTAAAAAAATTTTAGTTTTTTCATTGAGGAACTTCTTGATATTTGATTCTCTAGCAGTAGGTATTTTTCTTCTGCCAAGGTTCTTTTATTGTAGCTATTTTGGAAAAAAATTATCAAAAAATATCATTAAGGTCGTGCCTTTTTTTTAGTTATGAACTTATTTTTAAAGTTCACGGCATTTTTCTAAACCTTTTTTGTGTATCCGGTTTTTGGTATGTTTTTCAAAATTAATTGGCAAATAAGGGATTTTTTTGATGGGACTGAAAAAAATCATCAGGTTTTGTCTTAAGTTATGGAAGAGTCTATGGACCGCATTTCGTCGTTTTTGGTTTCTTTTTGGTGCGGATATTATTTCTGTTACAGGTAGTTGTGGCAAGACGAGTACGACCTTTTTTTTATCAAAGATTCTCTGTGACCAGGCGCCTTGCTATGTGGGTATAAGAGAGAACAGTGCAAAGACTATTAAGAATAAACTTCGTAAAATTCGCACTCCCTATCGTTTCTATCTTCAAGAGTCCGGCATAGCCTATCCTGGTGATATGAAAAAGATTGTTTCTAATTTGCGTCCAAATGTTGGTGTCGTTACGACAATTGGAAGAGATCATCACACAAGCTTTAGAACGCTGGAAGGTACCGCGGCTGAAAAGGGTATTTTGATTGAATCTTTGCCGAGGTCTGGGGTCGCTGTGCTGAATGCGGACGATCCTTATGTGATGGGAATGAGGGGAAACACCAGGGCAAAGGTGCTGACCTATGGTTTGTCTGATGGCGCTGATGTTCAGGGAAGTGAAATTCATTCTGCATGGCCGAACCGTCTTTCTCTCTCTGTAAGGTATAAAGGAGAAATCGTTCGAATCGAAACGGGTCTGTTTGGTGATCTACTGGTCATTTCACTTTTGGCGGCGATTGCGGGAGGCCTGGCTCTCGGCGTTTCTCTTGAGCAATGTGCCATTTCTCTGCAGGGCGTTGAGTCATTTCCGGCGCGCCTTTCCATACATCGCAGTATGCAGGGGGGCTGGATTATTAAGGATACGGTCAAGGCGCCTTTTTGGAGCGTGGAACAGGTACTTCTTTTATTCAAGGACGCCGTCGCACCACGAAAAACGATCTTTTTGGGTTCATTTTCCGATACGCCGGGTTCGGATTCCAATAAGTATCGTCGGATGGCCAGGGTGGCCTTGGACGTCGCGGATCGAGTTGTCTTTGTGGGCGGAAAAGCTGGTTATGTCAAAAAAATGCAGGATCCTTCGCTGGATGGGCGACTTTTTGTTTTTGAATCTCATCGGGAGGCCTGTTGGTTTTTAGCTTCCGACATGATTGAAAATGAACTTGTTTTATTAAAATCTAATGTTAATTCTCATCTCGAAAGGCTAGTTTGCGGACAATATTCAGGGTTCAATTGCTGGAAGGATTCCTGTGAAAAACAAATTGACTGCGAAGAGTGCTCTGAAAGTGGGTTGACACATGGTTAATACTTATTTTTTATTTTCCTATTCAACTTATTATACGTATTGAATATTATGAAAAAAAAATCCTTTCTATTTGGTAGGATCGTTAAAAATATTCGCCTAGCTAAAATTAGGTTGCTTAAAACTCCAATTTTCATTGAATCTGGAAAAATCACAGAAAATTCGGTTTCTTTTTTAATTGAAAGGGATGGACTAAAAGAAAAATTATATTTGAAATCAAATCATGTGCGTTTTCAAAATAGCCCTGATGTACCATTATTGATAGTATTGCTTCAGGCAATGAAGAGGAAAAGGAACATTTTTATCAGGGAAACCATCTCTAATGGTTTGATTGTTAATTTAATCCGTTATATGGATATATTCTGCACTTGGCATTCTTCTTATCGACCCATTAAAATCCATGTCAATAACCCCCCTGGTCAATTTGAAAAAAACTCTTTCGAAAAATCACGGCGAGTAGGGGCGTTTTTTAGCGGCGGGGTCGATTCCTTTTATACCTTTTTTAAGCACAAAGATGAAATCACCGATTTGATTTTTGTGCATGGCTTTGATGTCCCATTGAGTTCGGTGGAACTGCGTCAGCAAATTCGCGAAATGGGTTCAAAAGTGGCCGCCGAATGGGGAAAAAGGTTTGTTGAAATTGAAACCAATGCCCGTGATATTCTTAAAGGGTGGGGACATTGGGGTTTTCATGCGCATGGCCTTGCGTTGGGCACGGTTGCCAGATCCCTTTCCGGTAGTTTTCAAAAAATTTTTATTGCCAGCAGTACTTCCATAGATCAATTAAGGCCGTGGGGCTCACATCCGGAATTGGATAATCTGTTGGGGGATAGGACAATAGAGATCATCCATGATGGAGTGCAAAAACACAGAAACGAAAAAATTGAATATAGTGTCTCTTATCCTTTTTTCCTGGAAAATCTGCGGGTTTGCTATATAAATCCGGGTGAAGCCTATAATTGTTGCGAATGTGAAAAATGCTTGAGGACCATGACTACTCTTTATGCGTTGGGGTGTCTCGGTAAAGCCATACGTTTTCCCAAGCCGTTAAATGCCCGGATGATAAGTAGGTTGGAATTGTCCGATGCTGGTCAAATTTCCTTTGTTAACTATGCAATAGCTAATTTACAACTTTTGAGGGAACATGGGATGGAAAATTCCGAAGTCTACAACGCTTGGCATGACCTTCTGGCTAGATACGGACATTAAGAATTCCGGTAAAAATAGATATAATATTGATTATCTTCTTTTTTTCATTTTCAACTTTTCCTTGGTACGCCTTTTTTTCTAGAAAGTCGCTTATTTTTGTTAAGGTCATATTCTTTATAAAGGAAATGTTTTCCAAATATCCCAGTTAGTTGTCCAAATTTGGAATATATTTTATATTTTAATAGAAAGTATGCATCAATTGACCAAGCTCTGACAAAAAGCATGGATGCCAGGCACCAAAATATTTGAATTGACTTTGAAAATCCCCAAAATAATTTCCGCGCTACTGAATATTTTCGGACGAAAATTCGACTATAGCCTTGTCCCTTGCGAAAGGACCGTAGGAGAATCCATTTTTCTGTAAGGCGGTTTTGTGGGATTTTTTCATAGACTATGGCCTCATCGCATGCGATGAGTTTTTTGCCGGAACAATATAGGCGGTAAAAAAATTCGGTATCGCTGCCCCCTGTCAAAGCAAATGTCGGATCGAATTCTTCCCGAGGTTCATCTAAAGCTCGCGTGCGAATCATCACATTGTTTGTGGCCCCGGTTTTGAGCAATGTTCCTGTGCCGAACCTCTTCGTTTTAAAGCAAGGATTGGTTCTAGCCCAAGTTGGCGCATTGTCAGGCAAAAGACTGACAACAGGACCGAAAACCACGTCCGCCTGGTGTTCTATCATTGCCTTATACATTGTTGCCAGCCAATTTTCAGCCACTGTCTCGTCGTCGTCAATGAAGGCAAAATAGTTCGCGCTGACCTTCCGGATAGCCCTGTTGCGGACAAATGAAATGCCCTTTTCCGGCTCCATGTCATAATCAATCTGAAAAGACGACAATCTTTGGTGGGCCTCCACTATGGGGTACGCGCTTTTGTCGGTGTCGTTATCGACAATTATTATGCGAATTATAAAATTTTCAATGGAAACTTGATTTTCCAGAGATTGAAGAAGCTCTTTGAGCATTTCCGGTCTTTGACACGTGCCAATGCAGATGTCGATGGGTGTTTTTTCTAGTGACATTTAAAACCTGTAAATTCCCGTTTCAGGGTTCTTGTTTCATTAAATGGATGGTGCCAATGTCGTGGCGGACCAGATATGTGTCAGGCGAGCATATCGTGCATTTTCTTGATGACCATATCCGGGGTGATAAGGTCCATGCACTCAAGGTTGCGGACACAAAACCCTTTGGCGCAATCCGAACACCGGTCTTTACCCCGCAAAACCACCGCCTTTTCTGACAGAGGCCCCCATATGGTCACATCCGTCGGCCCATAAAGGGCCAGAACCGGAATGCCTGTAATGGCCGCGAGATGCATGGGGCCGCTATCGTTTCCGACGAATAGTGTCGCTCGCTGAAATAGTTCCACCAGCTCCTGGAGCGAAAGCTGTTCTGTGAGATCGAGGGCTTGCAATTTCATGCAGGAGCGGATTTCGTCAACTTTCTTGCGTTCTTTTTTAGTGCCCAACAGCACCGCCTGGTAGCCGTTGGCAATCACCCAGTCCGCAACTTCGGCGAAGCCCCTTGAAGACCAGATTTTGTACTCCTTGCTGCCACCGGGATGGATGCACACCACCGGCCTGCCGTTCAGTCCCTTGTCGGTCCAGAATTGGTGTGCCTCTTGAGTTGAGCGCGGCGGACAAGCTAAAGGCACGATTCGAGGCGAAACAGCCATTCCCAATTTTTTCGCGATGTCCGATACCACGCTAAAGTAGGCATGCAATTGATGACGCTGTCGGGAAGCGGGAGTTTTCCAATTGTAGGCGAAGGGCCGCTTGGCGGCTTCGCTCCCGATTCGGGTTCTTGCACCGGAGAGCATGGTCATGACCCCGGAAACACGGCCATTTTTCAAATCGACCACCCATTCCGGTTTGGTAGCCCTGATATTCCGGATGAATTGTGCGAACAGCAGCAGTTTTCGATCCAACCGGGCGTTGATGAGGTCTTTGCGCGGATAGGTGATTACTTGGTCGGGAGGAACGACCGTTTCTGCAATGGATCGATAGGGAGCGTCGACGGCCAGGTAGTGGCGGCTCTCTGGAAAAAGTTCCTGTAATGCCCGGATCGCGGGAATTGAGATGAGCAAATTGCCGAGATGTTCTTCCGGGTGAAGGATCAGGATCGAAGAGGCCGAGGGCCATGCTTGAACCATTACTATACCCTTTTGCGAGTTGCAGACTTTTTGGGTCAACTGTCAGGCCTTTTGTCCAGATAGCCGAGCCAGGCAATACCATAATGGCCGCCTTGCTCCCCAAGGCACGGATAGGATGGCAGCAGGATCTCCGAATTGCTTCTTCAAATTGGTCCTGTCATTGCGGTCGCCTTGGTAAGATATTGCATATCTTTGGCGGATATGGTATGCGCAGTGGCGCAGCGATTCTTGTTGGTTTCGGCGCGAGCCAAAAATCACCAACCTAAAAAGACGGCTTCTTATTAAGCCGATTGATTTTAGCTTTTGAAAGTGAAGATGTCCATGGATCAGATACAGATGGAAAATTTTCTCGACCGCCTGCCGGAACTTCGGGTGCTGGTAATCGGCGACCTGATGCTGGATGAATATGTCTGGGGGCGCACCGAGCGCATTTCTCCCGAGGCCCCGGTACAGGTGGTGGACGTGGTGCGCGAGGATATCCGCCTCGGCGGGGCCGGCAACGTCATCAACAACCTGGTGACCCTGGGTTGCGAGGTGCATGTCGCCAGCGTCCTGGGGGATGGTCAGGACGGCCTCTGGCTGCGGCAGTGTCTGGAGGAGAAGGGGGTGGGGACGGCCGGTCTGCTGTTCGATGCCCTGCGCACCACCAGTCGTAAGACCCGCATTCTGGCGGCGCACCAGCAGATGCTGCGCATCGACCGGGAAAGCCGAGAGCCCATCAGCGCCGCGCAGGAAGAGCAGTTGGCCGACTTTGTGCGGCGCCATGCCGGGGAGTTTCAGGCCATCCTGGTATCCGACTATCTCAAGGGCGTGCTCACCGAAGGTCTGCTGCAGGCGGTCATCGCCATCGGCAAGGAGCGCGGCCTGCCGGTGGTCATCGATCCCAAGGGGCGGGATTACCGCAAGTACCGCGGCGCGACCCTGCTGACACCCAATCGCAAGGAAACGGAAACCGCTTCGGGGGTATCCATCGTCGATGAGGAATCCCTGCATCGGGCCGCGCGGACCCTCATGGAGCAGGTCGAGTTGGAAACCCTGATGGTGACGCGCAGCGAGGAGGGGATTTCCATTTTTTCCCGGGACGGCGGCGACGTGCATCTGCCTACGGAGGCGCGGGAGGTCTTCGACGTGACCGGCGCCGGCGATACGGTCCTGTCCCTCATCGGTGCCGGTCTGGGCGCCGGCCTGGCCATCGAGGACGCGGCCCGATTGGCCAATCTGGCGGCGGGCATCGTGGTCGGCAAGGTCGGCACTTCGACGGTGACCGTCGAGGAGTTGCGCCAAGCCATCGCCCTGCGCGGCCAGGAGGTGGACGCCAAAATCAAGGGGCGCGAAGAACTGAAACACCTGCTGGAGGTGGAACGCCGGCGCGGCAAGACCATCGTCTTCACCAACGGCTGTTTCGATTTGCTGCACGTCGGGCATGTCAAATATCTGCAGCAGGCCCGACGCCTGGGGGATATGCTGGTGCTGGGGCTCAATTCCGATGCCTCCATCCGGCGTCTGAAAGGTCCCAACCGGCCGCTGATCAGCGAGCATGAGCGGGCCCATATTCTGGCCGCCCTGAGTTGCATCGATTACCTGGTGGTCTTTGACGAGGATACGCCCCTCGAACTCCTCGGTCTGCTCAGGCCCGACATTCTCGCCAAGGGCGCCGATTACACCCCGGATACGGTGGTCGGTCGCGATCTGGTGGAAAGCTACGGCGGGCGCGTCGAGTTGGTGCCCCTGGTGGACGGGCGTTCCACCACAAACATCATCGAGCGCATCCTGGACCGCTATGAAAAGGGCTGAGGGGCTCCGCCGGGCGGTGTTCCTCGATCGGGACGGCACCATCAACGTCGAGCGCGACTACCTGCACCGCATCGAGGATTTCGCTTTCATTCCGGGGGTGCCCGACGCCATCCGGCGTCTCAACGAGGCCGGCTTCCTGGTGCTGGTGGTGACCAATCAGTCCGGCGTGGCACGCGGATTTTTCACCATGGCGGATGTCGACGCACTGCATCGGCACATGGCAGCCGGGCTCAACGCAGCCGGCGCGCACATCGACGGCTATTATGTCTGCCCCCATCACCCCACAGTCGGCCAAGACCCATTGCAAAATGAGTGTTCCTGTCGCAAAGGCGAGCCCGGCCTGCTCCTGCAAGGGGCGGCCGAGCATTGCATCGATCTGTCTCGTTCCTTCATGGTGGGGGACAAGGCCGCCGATCTGACGGCGGGACAGCGGGCCGGATGCACCCCGTTGCTGGTGCTGACCGGCTACGGCCGGGAAACGGCCGCCAATCCGGAGTTTCTGAACGTGCCCCGCTTCCCCAGCCTGGTCGAGGCGGTGGAGTTTATTCTAGAATCAGGCTGAAGACTGAAGACTGAAGGCTTGAAAAGCAGGCTGAAGACTGAAGGCTTGAAAAGCAGACTGAAGCCTGAAAGATTGAAAAGCAAACTGAAGACTGAAGACTGAAGTCTGAAGGTAAGGCATGATCGCGATTTACTGTAATGAAAGGTGACTGAAACCGGATTGCTGGACGGATGCTTTCGGCCAATGATTTTGCTTCAGCCTTCAGCCTTCAGCCTTCAGCCTTCAGCCTGAATACCCCCGAAAGGCATAAACCATGATTAAAAGCATGACCGGCTATGGCAAAGGCCAAGCCCGGGTTGACGATGTGACCCTGACCATCGAGATCAAATCGGTCAATCATCGCTATGGCGATATCGGCGTGAAAACGCCGCGCTGCCTGCTGGCGCAGGAAACGGAGATCCGCCGGCGGATCGGCGAGCGGTTGAAGCGCGGCAAGATCGACCTGTACATCAATCTGGAATTGGCTTCCGGATCGGCGCGGATGCCGGTGCTGAACCGCGAATTGGCTGCCGCCTATCTGGAGCAGTTTCGGGCGCTGCAGTCCCAATTCGGCCTGGAGGGGGGGGTCACGCCGGCGCTGTTGGCCGGGCAGAAGGATGTGCTCACCCTTAGCGAGGGCGAACCGGACGAAGCGGCGTTGTTGGCCAGCCTCGATGCGGCCCTGGATCAGGCCCTGGATGCCATGGAGCGCATGCGCATGGCCGAAGGGGCGGCCACGCAGAGGGATCTGGAAGAACGGTTCATCGCTCTGGACGCGCTCCTCGAAGGTGCCCGACAGCGTGCGCCGCTGATTCCCGCCGAATGGCAGGGGCGTCTCCAGGAACGCCTCAGCCGCCTGCAGAACGGTTTCGAATTCGATGTCCAGCGGGTGGCCCAGGAAATCGCCATTTTCGCCGATCGCTGCGACATCAGCGAAGAATTGACCCGCTTCCAGAGCCATCTGGAGCAGTTCCGGGGCCTGTTCGAGGCGGAGGAACCCATCGGCCGCCAAATGGATTTCCTGGTCCAGGAGATGAATCGGGAAGCCAACACCATGGGTTCCAAGTCCAATGATCTGGAACTCACCCGGACGGTGGTCGCCATCAAGGCCGAATTGGAAAAGGTGCGCGAGCAGGTGCAGAATATAGAATGAGGCGGCCTAAAGACTGAAGTCCGAAGGCTGAAGGCTGGTAAGCAGGCTGAAGGACAAAGCCTGAAGTCTGAAGTAAAGGCACAAGCTCGAGACTATTCTTGCCATGGTTGCTCAGTGCAAAAACCTTTTAGTGGCACCAATTCTGGCGCTTTCTTCAGTCTTCAGACTTCAGTCTTCAGTCTTCAGACTTCAGCCTGCTTATTAGCCTTCAGCCTGAATTAAAGGAATTCCCCATGGAACAACCCAAATGGCCGCAGCGGCCCCTCGAACGGGAAGGCATCCTGTTCGTCATTTCCGCGCCGTCCGGTGCGGGAAAAACCACCCTTTGCAAGGAAGTCGTTGACATTTTTCCAGGCCTGCGGCAGTCTATCTCCTTTACCACCCGGCCTCGAAGAGCCGGGGAGCAGGATGGCATCGATTATCATTTCGTCTCCGCGGAGACCTTTGCCGCCATGGTGGCCCAAGGCGCCTTTGCCGAGTGGGCGGAAGTGCACGGCAACCGTTACGGCACCGCTCTGGCGACCCTGGAAGATTGCCGCCGCACCGGCACCGACGTGCTGCTGGACATCGATTGCCAGGGGGCGGCCCAACTCAAGCAGAACTGGCCCGGCGGTGTTTTCATTTTCATCGTTCCGCCCAGTTTCGAGGAGTTGGAACGCCGCCTGAGGGGCCGCGATACCGATAGCCATGAAGTCATCGCCCGCCGCCTGCTGAATGCCCGGCAGGAACTCCGGGAGATGGCATGGTATGATTACCTGGTGGTCAATGACGACCTGGAACGGGCCCGCGAGGAATTGAAAGCGGTTTTCGTGGCCGAAAGCTGCCGCGTAACGCGGCGCCTGGCCGCAGCTCAAAAGCGCTTCGCCGAACCCGATCCCAGGTAGGCAAACAACGCGTATGAAGATTGTTTCTTGTCCCGGCAAGCCGGGAGAGATCCTGTAACCCCAATAATCGGACTGCTGACTGAAACAAGCAGGCTCGAGGAATATTTTTCTTCAGCCTTCGGACTTCAGCCTTCAGCCTTACCCCCCAAAGGACAAACACATGGCTCGCATTACCGTCGAAGATTGTCTCAAACAGGTTCCCAACCGCTTCCTGCTGGTCATGGTGGCGGCGAAACGTACCAAGCAGCTGTACAAGGGCGCGCAGTCCCTCATCGAAAACAAATCCAACAACAAGCGGATCGTCCTGGCACTCCGCGAAGTCGCGGCCGGCAAGGTCGATTTTGAAATTCCCACCCGTAAAGGCTGAACCTTTTCTCCAGAAATCCGGCTGGTGACCGCTCCCATTGCCCATCCGCGATGGCCCCGGCGCTGCCTGCAACGGCGTCATCGGGATGGCAACCGCCGCCCACGGCGGTCAACGGTTGCCAAACCGGAGAGTTCGACATGGTCCGCTTAGACGACATCCTGGAACAAGTCCGCAGTTACGCGCCCGAGGCCGACAGCAGTCTGCTGCACAAGGCGGTCGTGTTCAGCGGCAAGGTCCACCGTGGCCAATTGCGTCCCGGCGGCGAGCCCTACCTCAACCATTCCCTGGAAATCGGCTTTATCCTGGCCCGTCTCAAGCTTGACGTGGCCACCATTGTTACCGGCATGCTGCACGATATTCTGCAGGAAGGCCTGGCCGAGGTCCGGGAAATCCGCGAATTTTTCGGGGACAGCGTCGGTGAGCTGGTGGAGGGCGTCACCAAGCTGGGGCGCCTCACATTTACCACCAGCGAGGAACAGCAGGCCGAGAACTTTCGCAAGATGCTGCTGGCCATGGCCCGGGATATCCGGGTCATTCTGGTCAAGCTGGCGGAACGCCTCCACGAAATGCGCACCCTGGAGCGCCGCAGCGAAGCCGAACAGTGCCGCATCGCCCAGGAAACCCTCGACATCTATGCGCCCCTGGCCAACCGCCTGGGTATCAGCTGGATTAAATGCGAGTTGGAGGACCTGGCCCTGAAGCATGTTCTGCCCCAGGTCTATAAAGACTTGCGGCAGAAGCTGGATCAGACCCAGCAGGATCGTGCCGGTTACGTGGAGGAGGTCAAAAAGCAGCTGCGCACCAAGCTGGAGGCCAACGGGCTGCAGGGCGAGGTCTCCGGGCGACCCAAGCACCTGTATTCCATTTATCGCAAGATGGAACGGCAGGGCATCGAGTTCGAACAGGTCTACGACCGGGTGGCGTTCCGCATCATCGTCAGGACGGTTCCGGAATGTTATGCCGTACTGGGCATCATCCATGCTTCCTGGAAGCCCATTGCCGGCCGCTTCAAAGACTATATCGCCATGCCCAAGCCGAACATGTACCAATCCCTGCATACCACGGTGATTGGTCCCCTAGGTGAGCGCATGGAAGTCCAGATCCGCACCGAAGAGATGCATCGGGTGGCCGAGGAAGGGATTGCCGCCCACTGGAAGTATAAGGAGGGCCGCACCGCCGACGAAGCGACCACGGATGAGGATCAATTCGGCTGGCTGCGGCAAGTCCTGGAAACCCATCAGGACATGACCGACTCGCATGAACTGGTGGGTGCCGTCAAGATCGACCTGTTTTCCGAAGAGGTCTACGTGTTTACCCCGAAAGGGGAGGTCAAGGCTTTCCCACGCGGCGCCACCCCCATCGACTTTGCCTACAGTGTGCATACCGAAGTGGGGCATCGCTGCGTCGGGGCGCGCATCAACGGCAAGCTGGTGCCCCTGCGCACGCCTCTGAAAAACGGCGACGTGGTGGAAGTGGTGACCTCGGCCGGCCAGCGTCCCAGCAAGGATTGGCTGAAGTTCGTCGCGACCTCCCGGGCGGCCAGCAAGATCCGTCAGTGGATCAAGACCGAACAGCGCGAAAAGAGCATTGAGCTGGGCAAGGAACTGCTGGAAAAGCGGCTGCGCAAATATGGCATGAGCCTGAAGAAGGCTCTGGCCTCCCGGGAACTGGCGCAGGCCATGCAGGATTTGGGGTACCAGGCCTCCAGCGAACTGCTGGCGGCGGTGGGTTACGGCAAGCTGCCGCCCGGCCAACTGGTCAGCCGGGTGGTGCCGCCGGAGCTGCTCAAACCTGAGGCGGAATCCCGCGCCGCGCGACTCGAGCCGGGCGCCGGACCGGCCGTCAAGAAGCCGGCCAGCGCCATCCGCCTGCAGGGTATCGACGATATCATGGTGCGCTTTGCCAAGTGCTGCAGCCCCCTGCCGGGGGATCCGGTTACCGGTTTCATCACCCGCGGCCGGGGCATCACCGTGCATGCCGCCGACTGTCCCAGTGTGCTGCAGAGCGATCCGGCGCGCCGGGTGGAGGTGGAATGGGATCTGAAGAAGAAGGTGCCCCATACTGCCCACATCCGCATCCACAGCGTCGATCAGAAGGGGGTGCTGGCCGCCGTCACCAACGCCGTCAGCGCCTGCGAAGCCAACATCGTCAGTGCCAACGTGCAGACCTCTCCGGACCAGAAGGGGGTTATCGTCTTCGCCGTCAGCGTCGAGGACGTGCAGCATCTGAACCGGGTCATCAACGCCCTGCTCAAGGTGAAGGGCGTGCAGCGGGTCGAGCGACTGCGTCACTGACGGCATTCACCGCCAAGGAGGAACCATGTCCATCGAACATATTGCCACCGCTGCGGCTCCGGCGGCCATCGGACCTTACAGCCAGGCGGTACGTGCCGGCGGATTTTTGTTCATATCCGGCCAACTTGGAATTGTGCCCGAGACCGGCCTGATGGCGGGGGCGGACGTCGCCGAACAATCCCGGCAGGCCCTGACCAATTTGGGCGCGATTTTGACCGCGGCGGGACTGGACTGGGGGGCTGTCGTGAAGACCACGGTCTATCTCGCCGATATGCAGGACTTTGCTCTGGTCAACGAAATCTACGCTGAATTTTTCGGCGGAGCATTGCCGGCCCGGGCCGCGGTGCAGGTTGCCGCGCTACCGAAAAGCGCCCGGATGGAAATCGACGCCATCGCGTTTTGCGGTTAGCCCCCAGAGGGTCTGGCGCGAAAAAAAAAAGGGGAACCGTTCGGTTCCCCTTTGGACCTTCTGTGCGCAGTCGAATCAGACGGCCTTGGTAACGGCCCCGGCCCGCAGACAGCGGGTGCAAACCTTGACGGACTGTACCTTGCCTTTGAAGAGGGCGCGGACTTTCTGCAGGTTCGGGTACCAGACCTTGCGGGTCTTATTATGGGCATGGCTGACATTGTTGCCAGTCGTCGGGCGTTTTCCGCAAACATCGCATACTCGGGACATTGTGTAAACCTCCTGGAAATTTAGAGCGGCTATATATACCATGACCGGTTGATGTTGACAACCCCTTTTTCCTCACAGCATAAGGGCCTGGGAGCCCCGCGCCCCCGTGCTGAACCGTTACAACAGATCCCCTTCTGAGATGAACTGCAGGCCATGCCGCAGCAGCAGGGCGGTGGTTACGCCTTGGCCCGCCACCTGCTCGGCTCCCAGATAGATGCGGTGTACACCGCAAGAGGGGCTGCCGTCCTTGAACAGAGCCCGCCGACAGCCGGCGAGTTGCGCAAGCTTAAGGGATTCGGCGGCTCCGCGGATGAAGGCTTCACCAACGTCCGTGCCGTTTTCCTGCACCAGCAGGCCGTTGCCGTCCAGCACGTCGCTGCCGCCGCCGCTGGCGAAAAAACTCTTGGGACGAGGGGTCGGCAGGCCGGCCAACTGCTCGGGGCAGATGGGTATGGGCTGCAGGTTCTCGCGGCGCAGGTATTCCAAAACCTTGTCGTTGCGTTTGCTTTGCCCGTCATAGCGGGTCGACAGGCCAAGCAGGCAGGCGCTTACCAGGATTGGTTCCGGCATGGCATTGCCCGTCATTCAGACTGCGTCCTCAGAAGCCGGGGGCGGATTGAGCAGGGCCTGCTCCCGCGGGGACAGGGGCGGCACGATGCGCACCTTGCGGCCCTCGATGTGCAGCCGTCCCTCGGCGAAAAGTTGGATGGCCCGCGGATAGATGCGATGCTCCTGGGCCAGGATGCGTGCGGCCAGGGTTTCCTCCGTATCATCGTCCAGCACCGGCACGGCGGCCTGGATGACGATGGGACCGGTATCCACGCCGTTATCGACGAAATGTACCGTGCAGCCGGCCAGTTTCACACCATACTGGAATGCCTGCCGTTGGGCGTGGACCCCGGGAAAGGCCGGCAGCAGGGCGGGATGGATGTTCAGGATGCGCTGCGGGAAAGCGTTGAGGAACACCGGGGTCAGGATGCGCATGAAACCCGCCAAGGCCACCAATTGCACGCCGGCGTCCCGCAGGGCGGCTACCGCAGCGCGGTCGAAGCCCTCCCGGTCGGTATATTGGCGATGATCCAGGCACAGCGTCGGCAGTCCCGCTTTGCGACCGCGTTCCAAGGCACCGGCGTCCGACTTGTTGCTCAGCACCAAACCGATTTCGGCGTTGATGACGCCTTGGCGGCAGGTGTCGATGATTGCTTGCAGGTTGGTGCCGCCGCCGGAGGCCAGGACTCCCAGGCGTAATTTCTTGTTCAACATTGCCCCCTCAATACCATCATCCATATATGAAAAAAGACCATTGCTGGTCTTTTTCATTCTTGCTGTTCGATTGGCCGTTTGGCATTGTCCGCAGGTCGAGCCGGGTGGCGCCTCAGACCAGCATGACCGTCGGTTCGCCGTCCTGGGCCGAACGGGTGATTTCGCCAATGACGAAAGCGGTTTCCTTCAGGCCCGACAGGCGGACCAGGATCTCCTCGGTTTCCGCTTCGGGGACCGCCAGCACCATGCCGATGCCGTAATTGAGGGTACGGAACATTTCCGTTTCATCAATCTGGCCCGCCTGGCGCAGCAGTTCGAAAATCGCCGGCTTCGGCCAACTGTTTTTTTCGATGACCGCCTGGCAGTTGTTGGGCAGCATGCGGGGCACGTTTTCCAGCAGACCGCCGCCGGTAATATGTGCCATGCCCTTGATCTGGAAATCCCGCAGCAGGTTGAGAATGGTTTTGACGTAAATGCGGGTCGGGGTCAGCAGTTCTTCGCCGAGGGGTCGGTTGAGTTCCTCGAGTTGACTGTCGACGGTCAGGTTCATGTGATCGAAAAAGACCTTGCGGGCCAGGGAGTAGCCGTTGGAATGCAACCCGCTGGAAGTCAGCCCGATAAGCCGATCGCCGACGGTGATGCTGGAGCCGTCGATGATGGCGTTGTTGTCCACGATGCCGACGGTGAAGCCCGCCAGGTCGTATTCCCCTTCGCTGTAGAATCCGGGCATTTCAGCCGTTTCGCCGCCGATGAGGGCGCAGCCCGCCTGAATACAGCCTTCGGCGATGCCCTTGACGATATGCTGGGCCTTTTCCGGGGACAGCTTGCCGGTGGCCAGATAGTCGAGAAAAAACAGGGGCTCGGCGCCCTGCACAATGATGTCGTTGACGCACATGGCGACCAGGTCGATGCCCACCGTATCGTGCTTGTCCATCATGAAGGCAATCTTCAGCTTGGTGCCGACGCCGTCGGTGGACGCAACCAGGGTCGGCTTCTGATATTTTTCGGCGTGCAGGGAGAAGAGGCCGCCGAAACCGCCGATCTCGGTAATCACCTCAGGCCGGTGGGTCGCCTTGACCAAAGGTTTTATCATCTGTACGAAACGGTTGCCGGCATCGATATCCACGCCGGCATTTTTATAGGTCATCTTGGTTGGGTCACTCAACGGTAGGTACTCCTTGTTCAGCTGAAAGTATGCCGCACATTATTAAATCAACCTTCAGTCGGTTGTCAACGGCAAAGTCCCGGTTTTTCCGGGGTCCGGTATTGGATCTTTACAGTATCCGGCGGGTGCATTATGATGCGCTCAGCGTCCAACGCGGACGCTGCGGCAGCCGCGGCGGCAACACCGCGGTTTTTTTATCCCGGGCAGTTTGTTTTTGAGGACACCCCATGGCAGCACCGGTGCACATCCGTCCCATGGTGGATGCCGATCTGGAGCAGGTCACCGCTCTGGAGGTGGCCTGCCATCCGGCTCCCTGGTCGCGCCGGCAATTTGAAGAGGAACTGGCCAATCCCCTGGCCGCCATCGACGTGTTGCTGTTGGGCGAGGGGATGGGCGGTTATCTCTGCTCCTGGCTGATCTGCGACGAATTGCATATTCTCAATGTGACCACCCATCCCGCTTGCCGGCGGCAGCAGGTGGCGACCCGTCTGCTTCGCCATGTACTGGAACGCGCCCGACAAGGCGGCGGGCACCGGGCCTTCCTGGAAGTTCGGGTCGGCAACCACGGCGCCATCCGCCTTTATGAAGGGTTCGGCTTTCAAGTCATTTCGCGACGGGCCGGCTATTATGCCGACGGCGAGGATGCCCTGGTCATGGCAGGGTGCCTGTCCCGCCTCGGGCGAACGGCCGATTCCGGCAGTTGAAGGGGGCCGGACCATATCTTGATGGAACAGGATTTGCTGATGACCAATCTGAAGACCACGATTTTGTCCAACCAGGAAGTCGCGCCCGGTTATTTCCGCATGCGTATCCTGGCGCCGGGTTTCGTCACGTCGGCCCGGCCCGGTCAATTCCTCATGCTGCGGGTGCTCGACGGCATGGAGCCTCTGTTGCGGCGGCCCTTCGGCATCTTCCGCACCGGCTGGCTGCCGGCCGATTGCCAAGGCCTGCCACCCAAGGAATATGTCGAAATTCTCTACAAGGTGGTCGGCAGCGGCACGACCTTGATGAAAGACCTGCATCAGGGCGACGGGGTCGAAATCCTCGGGCCCCTTGGCAAAGGGTTTGAACTGTTGGACGCCCCGGAGCAGATCCTGGTCGGCGGCGGCATCGGCCTGGTGCCCCTGTTCATGCTGGCCGCCCAACTGGTCAAAAGAGGCCGGGTGCGTCTGCTCATGGGGGGGCGCTGCCGGGACGACATTCTGGCGGTGACGGAATTCGAACGCCTCGGCGTCGAAACCTATGTCTCCACGGACGACGGCTCCCTGGGCGAGGCCGGCCTGGTGACCGAAGTTTTGGTGCGGCAACTGGAGCGCCTGCCACAGGCGGCGGTTTATGCCTGCGGTCCGACGGCCATGCTGCGTGCGGTACACGGGATCTGCGCAGCGCGCGACGTGCCCCTGCAGGTATCCCTGGAAGCTTACATGGCCTGCGGGGTCGGCGCCTGTCTCGGCTGTGTCGTTGCCGGAGCCGAGCACACGGAACAGAATCCCCAATATCTCTGTACCTGCAAGGAGGGTCCGGTATTTCGGGCCGGGCAACTGCTTTGGCACAAGTTGGAAGAACCCCGGGATGTCTGTGGTTGCAACGAGGAGGAACCATGAATAGGGCACAGCAAACCCGTGCGGCGGGCCCTTCTCTGGCGGTGGAGATTGCCGGATTGCACCTGAAGAACCCGGTCATGCCGGCGTCCGGTACGTTCGGTTACGGCGAGGAATACGCGCCATTTTTCAACCTTGATGAGCTTGGTGCCATTATCACCAAGGGCCTGTCCCTGCGCCCCAAGGCCGGCAATCCCACGCCGCGCATCGCCGAAACGACCAGCGGCATGCTCAATGCCATCGGTTTGCAGAATGTCGGCATCGATGCCTTCATGCGGGACAAGATGCCCTTTCTGCGCCAGTTTCATACCCCGGTGATTGTCAACTTCTTCGGCAACACCCTGGACGAATATGGCGAAATGGCGCGGCGCCTGGCGGACCTGCCGGAGGTGGCCGCCGCCGAGTTGAATATCTCCTGCCCCAACGTCAAGGCCGGCGGCATCGTATTCGGCACCGATCCCGGCGCCGCCGCCGAGGTGGTGGCCCTGGTCCGCAGGCACCTTCGGCAACCGCTGATCGTCAAGCTGACTCCCAACGTCACCGACATTACGGTCATGGCGCGTGCGGTGGAAGAAGCCGGGGCCGATGCCATCAGTTGCATCAACACCCTGACCGGCATGGCGGTGGACATCCGCACCCGACGGCCCCGCCTGGCCAATCTCACCGGCGGTCTGTCCGGACCGGCCATCCGGCCCCTGGCAGTGCGCATGGTTTACCAGGTGGTGCGGACCGTAAAGGTGCCGGTCATCGGCGTCGGCGGCATCATGCGGGCCGAGGATGCCCTGGAGTTTCTCATTGCCGGAGCCCGCGCCGTTCAGGTCGGAACCGCCAATTTCGTCGACCCCGGCGCCATGCCGGCCATCATCGCCGGTCTGGAAAAATACTGCCGGGAGCAGGGCGTTACCGATATCAACCAGGTGATAGGCAGTTTGAAGACTGAAGGCTAAAGGCTGAAGGCTGAAGTCCGAAGGCTGAAGCAAAGGTACAAAACAAACCTGAGGTTCGATTATACTTTATTCAGCCCTGCGTAGGATTTTCGCAGGAAAAGATTTTACTTCGGACTTCAGTCTTCGGCCTTCAGCCTTATTCTCAGCCTTCAGCCTTCAGCCTTCAGCCTGGATTGAACATGGACGTCATCACCACTCACATCAATGCCGATTTCGACTGCCTTGGGGCGATGATCGCGGCGCGCCGGTTGTATCCCGATGCCGTCATGGTGTTTCCGGGCGCTCAGGAGCGCAGCCTGCGGGAATTTTTTCTGCAGAGCGCTTTCTACGCCTACGAGTTCAAGCGTCTGCGTGAAATCGATCTGGAAGCGATTCGCCGGCTGATCCTGGTCGATGTCTGTCAGGCGGATCGCATCGGACCCTTCGGCGAGGTGGCCTTGCGTCCCGACGTCGAACTGCACATTTTCGATCACCATCCCAACAAGCCCGGCGCCCTGCACGGGACCGTCGAGGTGGTGCGCCCGGTGGGCGCCACGGTGACCCTGTTCGTCCAACTGTTCCGGGAACGGAACATCGTGCCGACCCCCGACGAAGCGACCATGATGCTGCTGGGTCTTTACGAGGATACGGGCAAGCTCCTTTCCGGTTCGACCACGGTGCACGACTTCGAGGCGGCGGCCTTTCTGGTCGAACAGGGGGGAAACCTCAATACGGTGGCGGATTTTCTGGTCCAGGAGCTCACCTCCGATCAGGTGGGTCTGCTGCATGAACTGCTCAAGTCCCTGACGGCCCTGAATGTCAACGGCATCGATGTCCATATCGCCCACGCCTCCATCGACTATTTCGTCGGCGATCTGGCGATTCTGGCGCATAAGATCAAAGACATGGAAGGATTGGATGCCCTGATCGTGGCGGTGCGCATGGCCGACCGCATTTTCATGGTGGGCCGTTCCCGTTTGCCGGAAGTTCATGTCGGCGAGATCCTGGGCGAGTTCGGCGGCGGCGGTCACGGCTTTGCCGCCTCGGCCTCGGTACGCAGGATGACCCTGGTTCAGGTGCTGGACGAGTTGCCGGTGGTGCTGCGGCGGCTGGTCAACCCGCACTGGGAAGCCCGGCACCTGATGTTCTCGCCGGTCAAGACCGTGCCGCGGTCGGCGACCATCGAGGAGGTTCGGGCCATTCTGACCCGCTACAACATCAACGCCGTGCCGGTTATGGATGGCGACCGGGTGGTGGGCGTCATCACCCGTCAGGTGGCGGAAAAGGCCGCCCACCACCGTCTGAGCGGCATGTTGGTGGAAGAATACATGAGCACCGACTTTGCCGCCGTGAGACCCCAGACCTCTCTGGCCGAAGTACAGGATCTCATCGTTGAACGGCATCAGCGGTTTGTTCCGGTGCTGGAAGACGGGCGGCTGGTCGGCGCCCTGACCCGCACCGACCTGCTGCGCTACATGGTGTACGGTGCCGCGGCCCGGCGCGCCGAAATGTCCGGCAACGGCCTGGCGCTGCGCAAGCGCGACGTGCTGCACCTGCTGAAGAACCAGTTGCCGTTGGAATTACAGCAGATTCTGGGGCGGCTCGGGGCGATCGCCGATGAATTGCAGGTCCATATTTTTCTGGTCGGCGGTTTCGTGCGCGATCTGCTCCTGCGCCAGGAAAATCTGGACCTCGATCTGGTGGTCGAAGGGGACGGCATCGCTTTTGCCGAGAGATATGCAGCCAGCTCCGAATGCCGGGTTCGAGCCCACCGGAAGTTCGGCACCGCCGTGATGATCTTTCCCGACGGCCTGAAGATCGACGTGGCCTCGGCCCGTACCGAGTACTATTTGCAGCCCGGGGCCCTGCCCATGGTGGAACATGCCAGCATCAAGCTGGATCTGTATCGGCGGGACTTCACCATCAACACCTTGGCCGTGGCTCTCAACGGGAAGCACTTCGGCGAACTGCTGGATTATTTCGGCGGCCTGCGCGATCTGCAGGAACGGGCCATCCGGGTGCTGCACAACCTCAGCTTTGTCGAGGATCCGACCCGCATGTTTCGGGCCGTGCGCTTCGAGCAGCGGCTGGGTTTTCAGATCGGCGGCCATTCGGAACATCTGCTGCGCAGCGCGGTGCGCATGGGGTTTCTGGAAAAGATCAGCGGGCCGCGCATCTTCAACGAGCTGATGCTGATTTTCAGGGAGAACGATCCCCTGCCGGCGGTACGGCGTCTCGATGAACTGGGATTGCTCAAGGCCATTCACCCCGGGCTGGCGTTGAGTGCCGAAACCCGGGAATTGCTCGAAGCGGGCAAACGGGCCGTGGACTGGTACGAGTTGCTGTATACCGGAGAGGGCTGCCAGCGCGGGCAGGTGCTGCTGCTATGTCTGCTGGGGGAGATGACGCCGGAGGAGGTCTCGGTGGTTGTAGACCGGTTGGTGGTGCCGGACCGCTATCGGACCCTGCTCCTGGAACAACGCCGGGCGGTTCAGGACCACCTGCAGGGCCTGGAATGGCGCCAGGCGAAAAATCGACCGCCGGGAGCGGTGCAACTCTACGAATGGTTTCACGACCTGCCCATCGAATTGCTGCTCTATGCCATGGCCATTACCGACAATGAGGCCTGCCGGCGCCTGATCAGCCACTTCATCACCCGGTTGCGGGATACCGCCTGCCTGCTCGGCGGCCGGGACCTGCAGGACCTCGGGGTTCGGCCCGGCCCCGTTTATAAGGAGATTTTCCGGGCTTTGCTGCATGCCCGCCTGGAGGGCCGGGTGGTGACCCGCGAGGATGAAGTGGCGTTGGTGCGCAAGCGTTTTCTGCCTTCCGCGGCTAAGGCGTGACAGCCAGGTAGGTTTTGACATTCCCGCCACCCCTCTGTTACAAGGTGGGAGAGAGACCCGGAGGGGGCTCCTGGAGATGCGATGGAACAAACTCTGCTCAAGCTTTCGATCATGCTGGTGCCGGGATTGCTGGCCGTGGTCCTGCACGAGGTGGCCCACGGCTGGACGGCCGACCGTTTCGGCGATCCCACTGCCCGGTTGCTGGGGAGATTGACCTTGAATCCCCTCAAGCATATCGATCCCATCGGTTTGCTGATGTTGTTGCTGGTCGGTTTCGGCTGGGCCAGGCCGGTGCCGGTCAGCGTCGGCAACCTGCGGCATCCGCGCCGGGACATGGCCTGGGTGGCTTTCAGCGGCCCGGCCACCAATCTGCTGCTGGCCGTGCTGGCCGCCGGTCTGCTGCGCGGCCTGGGACTTTGGGCCGTGGCGTTGCCGGCCGGCGGACTGCTGGCGCCGGTGCTGGAACCCTTGACCCTGATGGTGGCTTTCGCCCTTTACATTAATTTGATTCTGGCGCTGGTCAACCTGCTGCCGCTGCCGCCGCTGGACGGCGGCCGGGTGCTGGCCGGCCTGCTGCCGGAGCGGGCCGCCGCGCTGCTGGCCCGCGTCGAGCCCTTCGGTTTCATGCTGGTGATCCTGGTACTATTCTTCACCCCCATCTGGCGGCAGGTGCTGCTGCCCGTGGCGGGCATGCTGACCGCCTGGTTGGCCGGTCCGCAATGGCCCGTGGTGGAAAGAACCTTCAGCCTGCTGCTGCGGCCCTGACCATGGCCTACCACATCGATCTGGAAAACTTCAAGGGTCCCCTCGATTTGCTGCTGCATCTCATCAAGCAGCATGAGATGGACATCTACGATATTCCCATCGCCGAAATCACGGCCCAGTATCTCGCCGCCCTGGATACCATGAAAAGCCTCAACCTGGAAATCGCCGGCGAATTTCTGGTAATGGCATCGACCCTGCTGCATATCAAATCCAGGCTGCTGCTGCCGTCGCGCGAAGCAGCGGACAACGATGAGGAGGAAGTCGACCCGCGCGAGGAACTGGTGCATCGCCTCCTGGAGTACCAGAAATACAAGGAAGCGGCGCAAAGTCTGGAACGGCTGCCCCTGCTGGGCCGCGATGTCTTTGTGCGTCAGATTGCCGATGAGGCCATGGCCGGTAATGACGACGGCGAATTGCAACCGGTGCCCCTGTTCGAACTGGTCGAAGCCTTGCGGCGCCTGTTGCAGGAACCGCCCCCGCCGCCGGTGCATGAAGTGGCTCGAGAACGGCTGTCCGTTGCCGAGCGGGCCCGCCAGGTTCTCGAACTGCTGAGTCGGCGACCGCAGCTGCCGTTTCTCGATGTCGTGGGCCTGGGTTGTGATCGGGAACTGCTGATCGTCACCTTTCTGGCGGTATTGGAACTGGCCAAGTTGGGACTGGTGCGAATACTGCAGGGTCAGCATCACGCCGCCATCTGGCTGCACGCCGTGGAACAACGGCCGGCGGCCGCGGCGATTCCCGTGGATGAAGCTTTTGGATACTGCTGAACTCAAGACCCTCATCGAAGCTTTGTTGTTCGCCGCCCCGGGCCCGGTGCGGGCCGGGCAATTGGCGGCCGCCCTTCATCCGGATCTGCCGCCGGCGCGGGTCAGCGCCGTGGTGGAACTGCTGGCCGAAGAGTATCGCCAGACGCGGCGGGGTTTTGTGCTGCAGGAACTGGCCGAAGGTTACCAATTGCGCACCCGGCCCGAGCATGCCGAATACATCCGCCGCCTGCATCACAGTCGGCCGGTGCGGTTGTCCCGCGCTGCTTTGGAGACCTTGGCGATCATTGCCTATCGGCAGCCGGTTACCCGCGCCGATGTGGATTATCTGCGTGGTGTCGATTCCGGCGCGGTCATGAAGACCCTGCTCGATCGGCATCTGGTACGCATGGTCGGCCGCAAGGATCTTCCCGGACGGCCGGTGTTATATGGAACCGGTCCGGAGTTTCTGGAATTTTTCGGTTTGCGGAGCCTGGCCGAGTTGCCGTCCCTGCCGGAGTTCAACGAATTGCCCCCGGATTTGCTGGAGGCGGTGGAGTCCTTGTCGACGGCAGCCGGCGAGGCCTTTGCAGATCAGGACGGGAAGAGTCAGGGATGAAGCAACGGGTACAGAAATTGATCGCCCTGGCGGGGTTGGCTTCCCGCCGGGAAGCCGAAAAATGGATTGAGCAGGGCCGGGTCACGGTCAACGGCCGGATTGTCCAGTTGGGCGAACAGGCCGATCCGGACCGCGATCATGTTGCGGTCGACGGCCGCCCGCTTAGGCTTGAAGAAACCCCGGTCTACGTGCTTTTGAACAAGCCGGCAGGTTACGTCACCACCCTGCGCGATCCTCGAGGGCGCCCCGTGGTCACGGAACTGCTGCGCGACGTGCCGGCCCGCTTGTTCCCCGTCGGTCGCCTGGATCTGACCACCGAGGGCTTGCTGCTGCTCACCAACGACGGAAAACTGGCCTGGCGATTGACCCATCCCCGGCATGAGGTGACCAAAACCTACCTGGTGCGGGTACGCGGCCGCCTGACCAGGGAGGCGCAGCGGACCCTGGAAACGGGTGTCATGCTTGAAGATGGCATCACCGCACCGGCCCGTGTCGCGGGCGTGCGCGGTTCGGACAGCCACACCTGGCTGGAGTTGACCATTCACGAGGGGCGCAATCGCCAGGTGCGGCGCATGTGCGAGGCGGTTGGCTACCCGGTCAGCCGGTTGAAACGCATCCGGTTGGCCTTTCTCGAATTGGGTACCCTGGCGCCGGGGCAGTATCGTCATCTGACCCGCGAAGAGGTGGCGCGTCTGAAGCGTCTCTGATGGTTGCCGGCTGTGAATGAAGCGTGTTTTTGGCCGCCGCGGGTTGGGGAAGCGTCGCTGAGAGGCTCGGGTGGTCAAAATTATGACAGATTTTCCAGGTGGGCGGCGGGATGCGGAAGAAGTCTTCATGAAATCACCGGACGGCGGGGTTTTTCTTTGCAGAACGGGTATTTCGGCAGATTGTATACCGTCGTTTGCTTGACAGTCGAGCAGGCTCTGGTTTAACATTCGTAGCGCATTTAACTCTTTCAGGCGATGGGTGGCCCGCTTTGCTGCAAAAAAAAGAAAAATTTCTGTTGTCGGCCCAGAAAAATCTGCAAAAAGGCCAGGTGGCGAAAGCCATCAAGGACTATCAGAAGGTTCTGGAGTTCGATCCCAAGGATATTCGCAGTCGGCAGCGCCTGGCCGAGTTGTACACTCGGGCCGGCATGTCGGACGAGGCTTATGCGGCCTTTGACCTGGTGGCGCAACATTACACCGGGAACGGCTTTTTCCTCAAGGCCATCGCCGTTTACAAGCAGATGCAAAAGATCGCCCCGGGGCAGCTGGTGGTTTACCGGCATCTGGCCACCCTCAACGAAAAGCAGGGTTTGCTGGGCAATGCCCTGACCGAGTACCGGCGGCTGGCCGACCTCCTCGAGCAGGAGGGGAAGGTTCCGGAATTCCTCGATGTTCTGGAGCGAATGAAAGCCCTGGACGGGCAGAACAGCAACCTGCGCCTGCGCATCTGCGAGGGCTGTCTGCGCCAGGGACTGCAGGAGCGCGGCCGGCAGGAGATCCTGGATGCCTTGGCGGTCATGGAACGCAACCGGGACTTGCCGGCGGCGCATAAGATCCAGTCGCTCCTGGAAGCGCATCACCTGTCCGATACCGCCCTGCTTTTGGCCCTGGCCAAAACGCTGCTGGCGGCTGACGGTGAGGCGCAGGCCAAGGCCGTATTGTCCGGCCTGGCGGCCGCCGATCCCGGCCAGCCGCAGGTGCTGGTCCTGTTGGCCCAAGCCCACGGAGCGCGACAGGATTATGCCGCGGAAAAGGATTGCTTCCGGCGGTTGCTGGCTCAAGAGGAGGAAAATCCGGAGTGGCAGTTGGGGTTTGCCCGGGCCGGGTTGCAGGCTGGAACCTTCGACGAGATTCTGGGTTGCCTGGAAACCTGGCGCGACAGCTTGCTCCGGGCCGGCAAAGGCGCGGACCTGAAGTCTCTCTATGAAACCCTGCATAAAGCCCTGCCCGGCAATCAGCAGGTTCAGGCCGGTCTCCGGGAGATTTACGAGCACACCGGGGAAGGCGCCAAATTGTTTGAGCTCATATCCGACGGCGACGCCGGGCCGGCCGATACGGTGGGGGCCCTGGCCGAGGAGTCGGGAACCGAAGAGTTCAACCATCTGGTTGATTTTGGTGCGGAGTCGGGCCCTGCGGTGCGTCCTGAGGCGGCGGCAGACCCTGCCGAGACCTGGCTGGGCGCGACGGAATTCGACGAATTTCCGGGTGCAGGGATGCACGACGAGGATTTCCCCAAATCCGCGGATGGGATGGAGTGGGGAAGTGCCGCGACGGCAGGTCCGGCTGCGAATGATTTCGAAATGGAAATCGAATTGGACCTGGACGGGGACCTGCCTCCCGCCACTCCGGAGCGGGATGCGGCAGCAGCTCCCTACCGGGACGAACTGGCCGATTTGGAGCGGGAACTCGGCGCCGTGCTGGAGAACGATCTGCTGGATCTCGACGAGGACAGCCGGGGGGGCGCCGACCTCAGCGGCGAACTGGAGGAAGCCGAATTCTATCTGCAGCAGGGTTTCCTGGACGACGCGGAGCGCAAGTGCGGCGAAATTCTGAATCGGCAGCCCGATTTTCAGGACGCCCTCGATCTGTTGGCCGGGGTCCGGAAGCGCAAGCAGCAGGCGGCTCCCGCCAGAGCGACCGGTACCCGGTCGGCCCAACCTGCTCCGGTCGGCGTTGACCTGGGCGGCCTGGGAGATAAGGAGCGCTCGCGGCTGGACGGCAGTCTGTCGGCTTTCAAAAAAGGGCTGGCCGATGCCGTGGCGCCGGACGATATCGAAAGCCATTTCAATCTGGGTATTGCCTACAAGGAGATGGGACTGCTGGACGAAGCCATCGAGGAATTCGATAAATCCATGGCTCATCCCAGCCGGCACATCGACGCGTTAACGTTAAAATCCCTGTGCCTGGCCGCCCGGGGCAACTTTGCCGGTGCCGCGGACCTGTTTCGGCAGGGCCTCGATCACGATCGTCTCAAGGATCAGGAGCGGCTTAACCTGTATTTCGAACTGGGATTGCTCTACGTGGCCTGGAGCCGGCCCCTGGATGCCTTGGAAAGCTTCCAGCGCGTTGCCGATGTCGATCCGTTTTTCCGTGAAGCCTCCGAACAGGTTCGCCAGTTGCGTCGGCAGCTGGGACTGGATGGGGATGAGCCCGGCGGCTCCGGTCAGGGCCCGGGCCAGAGTCGGGTGACCTTTCTGTAATGGAATGTTTTTCGGGGAGCGCAATCCATGAGCTATATTGAGCATTTTCAGTTGGAGCGGGAACCCTTTTCCAATGCGCCGGACGCGCGCTTCTATTACAACAGCGAGCAGCACCAGCAAGCCTTGCTGCGCACCATGTACGCCGTTGATTCCAGCAAGGGGCTGGCGGTGGTGGTGGGGGGCGTCGGCACGGGCAAAACCACCCTGGCGCGGCGCATGCTCGATTGCCTGACTGAGGATCGTTACCAGTCTTCCTTGCTGGTCATGGTTCATTCCGGGGTGACGCCGGAATGGATTCTGACCCGCATCTCCCTGCAACTCGGGGTCGATAATCCGGCTCCGGATCGCCTCACCCTGCTCAAGCAACTGTTCGATCGGCTGTTGGAAATCGACGAATCGGGACGCAAGGCGGTGGTGCTCATCGATGAAGCCCAGATGCTGCAGACCCGGGCGTTGATGGAGGAGTTCCGGGGTCTGCTGAACCTGGAGATTCCCGGCAAGAAACTGCTGAACATGGTATTTTTCGGTCTGCCCGAGGTCGAGGACTGCCTGCGCCTGGACGAGCCCCTGGCGCAGCGGGTGGCGGTCAAATACCGGCTGCGTTCCCTGACCTGCGACATTACCGAATCCTATATCCAGCACCGCCTGCAGATTGCCGGCGCCACCTATCCCATTATTCCCATCGATATCATCCCCGATATTCATACCTTTTCGGGCGGTGTGCCCCGCTTGATCAATACCATCTGCGATAACTGCCTGTTCGAAGCCTTTTTGCGCAAGCACGACCGGGTCGACAAGCAGATCGTCCACAGCGTGGCCGGCGACCTGGGGCTTTTGCCGCATCCGGCGAGCAGCCATTTCGTGTCCGAACGTGCCGAGGAAGACTTTGACGATATCGATGAAATGCTCGATTCCCTCGAAAATCGTTTGTAACCGACCGCTTTCGCTAACTCCCCCGAGGCCCTTCGTCGCCGCCCATACAGGTTCGTTGTGAATCAGAAGATACAGATATTGCCGGAAACCCTGTGCAACCAGATTGCCGCCGGCGAGGTCGTTGAGCGACCGGCATCGGTTCTCAAGGAACTGGTTGAAAACGCGCTGGATGCCGGCGCCGATCGGATCCTGGTCGAGATCGAGCAGGGCGGCAAGCGGTTGCTGCGCATTACCGACAACGGTCACGGCATGAACCGCGACGATGCCTTTCTCTGCCTGGAACGCCACGCCACCAGCAAGATCCGTAGCGAACAGGATCTGTTCCGCTTGCAGACCCTGGGGTTTCGCGGCGAGGCGCTGCCCTCCATCGCCGCCGTCTCCCGCATGGCGTTGCGGACCCGTGGGACGGACAGTCTGGAGGGTTGGGAGATCGTCACCGAGGGGGGGCGCGTGCTGCGTGCCGGCGCCGTCGGCATGCCCGTCGGAACGGTCATCGAAGTCCGCAACCTGTTTTTCAACGTTCCGGCGCGACGCAAGTTCCTGCGCCGGGATGAAACCGAGCTGGGCCACCTCAGCGAGGCCCTGACCCGACTGGCCCTGGCCAGTCCCGGGGTACATGTCCGCCTGACCCACAACGCCCGACTGCTGTGGGAGGTCAACCGCCAGAACGGTCTTGCGGAGCGCATCGGCGAATTGCTCGGTCGGGATATTCTGCGAGGACTGGTGCCCCTGCGGGAATTCCCTGAAGCCCCCTGGCGTCTGCATGGGCTGCTGTCGCGACCGGAGCTGCATCGGAGCACCAACAGCGGCATGTTCAGCTACATCAACGGCCGTTTCATCCGCGACCGCGTGGTGCAGCACGCCGTGGCGGAAGGCTATCGTCACCTGTTGCCCAAGGGGCGCTACCCCCTGGCGGTTTTGTTCCTGGAGCTCCCGGCCGACCTGGTTGATGTCAATGTGCATCCCACCAAACAGGAGGTCCGCTTCCGGGAGCAAAGCCAGGTGCACGACCTGATCGTGGCCGCGGTACGCGAGACCTTGGCGCGGCCGGCGGCGGCAGCGACCCGGCAACCGGCCTTAGCCCCTCAGGAAGTTGCCACCCGCCAGGCCCAGGCCGTTCCCACAGGGGAAGTCCCCTCGAAAATTCGCGATCCGCATGCCGCCTACCTGACCAAAGCGGGCCCGCAGCCGGCGCCTGACCCTGTCCACAAAGTCCACGAAGTCCACCAGGCCACACCGCCTGAGCAGGTCGCGACCCTGTTTGCGCCTCCCGCCGCCGAGAATCCGACGCCCGAGCCCAACGGCTATGGGAGCATGACCATCCTGGGGCAGTTTCGGGGCAGCTACCTGGTCTGCCAGGCCGGAGATGACCTGGTGTTGGTCGATCAGCATGCCGCCCATGAGCGCATCGGCTTCGAGAAGCTCTGCGCTCAGTACCGGCTGGGAACCCTGGAGCGGCAGTTGCTGCTGTTTCCCCTGGTGCTGGAATTTGATTTTCGGCACGCGCAGTTGATCTCCGAGTACCGCGATCTGCTGGGCCGCCTGGCCTTTGAACTGGAGCCTTTTGGCGGCCGTTCCTTTGCCCTCAAGAGTGTTCCGGCACTGTTGCAGAATGTGGCTGCGGAGCCGCTGCTGCGGGATCTGATGGACGATTTGGCCGAATTCGGCGTGACCCGCCAAGTTGACCGACAGGTGGAAAAATTGTTGTTGAAAATGGCCTGCCATGGCATGGTGCGCGCCAATCAAAGTCTGACTCCGGCAGAGATGCGGGCCTTGCTGGACCAATTGGACCAAGTGCCGTATAACCGGCAATGTCCCCATGGGCGGCCTATCACCGTGTGCTGGCAACTGGCCGAGGTGGAGCGGCTTTTCCAGCGCGGGTGATGGATCTGATACCGGACCGGAAGAGACAGCCGCCGCTGGTGGTGCTGTGCGGACCCACGGCCAGCGGCAAGACGGCCCTGGCCATGGACCTTGCCGAACGCTTGCCGGTGGAAATCATTTCCGCCGACTCCCGCCAAGTCTATCTCGGCATGGATATCGGCACCGCCAAACCCTCTCCGGAGGAACGGGCGCGGGTGCCGCATCACCTCATCGACGTGGTCACGCCCGATGAGGCATTCAGTGCGGCGGATTTCTGCCGCTTGGGCAGGGCGGCCCTGACCGGCATGGCCGGTGCCGGACGTTTGCCCCTGGTGGTCGGCGGCACCGGCCTCTATATTCAGTCCCTGGTGGATGGATTGGCCGATGTTCCCGGCCGGGACGACGTTTTTCGGCGCGAAATGCTGGCCTTGGAGGAGCGGGAGGGGGAAGGGGCCCTGCATCGCCGTCTGGCGGCCGTCGATCCGGCACTGGCCGCCCGCTTGGCGCCCCGCGATCGGGTGCGCATTCTGCGCGGCCTCGAAGTTCAGCACCTCAGCGGTCGTCGCCTGTCCGACTTGCAGGCCCAACATGCCCGCGCCCGCACATCTCTACGGGCCCTTTTTATCGGCGTGCGCCGGTCGCGCAACGAGCTCTACGAGCGCATCGATGCGCGCACCTGCCGGATGTTCGAGGCGGGGCTGGTGGAGGAAGTGCAGGCTCTGCTGGCCGCCGGTTATGCGCCGGGCAGCAAGGCCCTGCAGACCATCGGCTATCGAGAATGCATCCACTATCTGCAGGGACATGCCTCCCTGCAGGAGGCTCGAGATGCGGTGCAG
Organism: Desulfuromonas sp. CSMB_57; assembly: GCF_020194955.2. GTDB lineage: Bacteria > Desulfobacterota > Desulfuromonadia > Desulfuromonadales > Syntrophotaleaceae > JAFCIY02. Next base: position 44,326 of record NZ_JAFCIY020000002.1, read on the forward strand.
ATGGCGACCCGGCGCTATGCCAAGCGGCAGATGACCTGGTTCGGCAAAGTTAAATCAATAATTTGGCTTGATTCCTTGGGAGAGTTTGCTAAGGTAATGACATTAATTGAGCAGTTTTTCAATGTCTCGTAAACAGGAGAGGCCATGTCCAAAACCCCGTTCAACATCCAGGATCAGTACCTTAACCAGGCCCGTAAAGAGCGCGTGCGGGTGAACATCATCATGATGTCGGGCGATAAACTTGAGGGCTACATCAAATCCTTCGACAGTTTTTGCGTCCTCATCGAAAGCCGGGGGGACCTGCTGCTTTACAAGCACGCCATCTCTTCCATAACCTCGGCGGACGGATCCTTCCGTCTGCATGGTGGCCGCGACTGACGATTTGTCCGAACCGGTCTGTGAAGGCGTGTATGAGTGACTGAGGGAGGCTGCGCGCACCGTTCCCGCAGCAAGTCGACCGACAAAAGTCATGTACGGCTGTTTCAAGACCCCTGCCAGGGTTTTCAGAGACCCTGGCAGGGGTTTGTTTTCTGGGCCGGGTGCAGCAGGATTACCTTAAATAAGCCTGACAGGCAAAGGACTTAGGGGGGCATATGGGAGGCGAAGACTTGCGGAATTGGCTGCACAAGGCAGAACTGGCGGCCGAAGCCGGGGACTGGACGGCCGCCGTCCATTACTACCGGGCCGCCCTGCAGGCCGGGGCCGCAGATGCCGATGTTCACTTCGGCCTGGGTGAAGCCCTGGCCGAAAGCGGTCGCTTGGCCGAGGCGGAGGTTGCCTTGAGGCAGGCCTTGGACCTGGATCCGCAGCATGCGGATAGTCTGTTCGCTTTGGGCGATCTGTTGTTCGAAGCCCGCCGCGGCAAGGAAGCGCTGGCCGTCTATAACCGCTTGCTGGAGGCCCCGGAAGAAGCCCATGAGGCGTGGCTGCGCATGGGGTTGGTGCGTTTTAGCGACGGCGAACTGACCGAAGCCATCGCATGCTATGAACGGGCCCTGGCCCTGGATGCGCATTCGGCCTTTGCCCTGAATTGCCTGGGCGAGGCCTTGGTGGCGGTCGACCGGCTGTCGGAGGCCTTGCAGGTGTTTCAAAAAGCCCTGCGTGAGGATGACCAGGAACCGCAGATTCATCTCAATCTGGCGGAGCTTTATGATGCCCTGGGCGAAACGTCGGCGGCCGAGGAGGCCTGTCGCGAGGCGCTGCGCCTGGACCGGGATTTCGCCGAGGCGCATCTGTTGTTGGGCAATCTGCTGCTGGACCAGGAACAGCCCCAGGCGGCCCTGGGCCATTATCAGGCGTTTCTGAAGCTGGAGCAGAGCGAAGAAGCCCGCCAACTGCGCGAAGAAGTCGCGGCGGTAGTAGCCGGGCTCAAGGAAGAAGGCTGAGGCGGGTAAAAAACAACGGGGCAGACCCGAAGGTCTGCCCCGACAATGCAGGACGGTCGATAAGGGTTACTTCTTCTTGCCGCCGGATGCCTTTTTCGAAGCCTTGAGAGGGTTGACCTTCTGCTCGGCGCTCTTGATATCGATCTTCTTGTGGGTCGCCAGGTTGCACAGGCCCTGAGCCCATTTGCGCTGCGGAGCGGGGTAGGCGGAGCAGACCTGACCGATGGCACTCTCCACCACCCGGTCGCAGCCCTGACATTCTTCAATGACGAGCTGGCAGGAGTTGCCTTCGAAGATGCAGCCGCGCTTGGTCCAGAAAGTACACTCGGTGCCGGGTTGTACAGTTTCACACTTCATGAGCTGTATGTCCTCCTTGTAGGTGCGGTATTTTTGGGGGGTTCAAAAGACCGTCATTATTTAACAACCCGTCAAATTTTGTCAATCGATAATTTCAGGGTCGGTTCGAAGAACGGCGGAGAACAGGGCGAAGATGCATGCTGTGAAAGGCCGGTCCATTGCGGGCAGTGCGGATTGGGAAGGACGTTGTCGGCGTTGCGGGCGTTGCTGTTTCGAAAAACTGGAGTTTGAAGGTCGCATCTATTACACCGATGTTCCCTGCGAATTTCTGGATCCGCGGACCCGGCAATGCATGGTGTATGAACGGCGGCATGCGTTGCGTCCGGATTGCGCACCCTTGACGGAGGCGGTGCTGGCTTTGGGAGTTTTGCCTGGGGATTGCCCCTATGTGCAGCATCTGGAGAATTACCTGGCCCCCGAACTGTGGCCGGAGGCGGAGGAGGAGTGAGGTTGTCCTTTTTTGGATCGACGGAAGAACCGGGGCATGCTGTAACGCGCCACGGTTTTCATGCTATTCTTGAGGGGTGATGAGTCGGGTAAAAACTTTGAATCGGCCAGAATTGGAGCAGTTATCCAAAGGGAAAATGGTGTTTAAATTCAGTTTTTAGTGGAGGAAATGTTAATGTCTCGTATCAAGTTTGGCACCTCCGGTTGGCGAGGGATTTTTTGCGAGGATTTCACCCTGGACAATGTTCGTGTGGTCACCCAGGCCATTGCCGATCACCTGCGCGCCCGGGGACAGCATCACCAAGGTGTGGTCATCGGTCACGACAGTCGTTTCATGGGAGAGCGTTTCGCACGTGAAACCGCGTGTGTGCTGGCCGGCGATGGTATTCCTGCTTTTCTTTGCAACCGGGATACACCGACCCCGGTCATTGCTCTGGAGGTGTTGCGGCGCGGCGCGGCCGGGGCCATCAATTTCACCGCCAGTCACAATCCCCATGACTATAACGGCATGAAATTTTCCTCCCATTGGGGCGGACCGGCGCTGCCGGAAGACACCAACGACATTGAAGAGCGGGCCAACGCGTTGCTCGGAGAAATCTGCTTCAAGGAAATGCCCTTGGACGAGGCCCTGCAGAACGGTATTGTTCAGGAAATCGATCCACGGCCGGGTTACTTTGCCGAACTGGAAAAAATGGTCAATCTCGTTGCCATCGCTGAATCGGGCCTGACCATTGCCGTCAATCCCCTTTACGGGACCGGCCGCGGCTACCTGGACGAACTGCTGCGCAAGGCCGGTGCTCGGGTGGTCTGCATGCACGATCACCGGGATCCTTATTTCGGCGGTTTTCCGCCCGAGCCGGCCGCCGCGTACATCGATGATTTCATTCAATTGGTGCGCAATGATGCGACAATCGGTCTGGGCCTGGCCACGGACGGTGACGGCGACCGCTTCGGCATTGTTGATGACGACGGCACCTTCATCGAGCCCAATTACATTCTCGCCCTGCTTTATGATTATCTGATTACCACCCGCCGGCTCAGGGGCGATGCCGCCCGTTCGGTGGCCACCTCCCATTTTCTCGATGCCGTGGCCGATTTCCATGGGCTGCGGGTCATCGAGACGCCGGTCGGCTTCAAATACATCGGCGAGCTGATTCGCGATGGGAAAATTTTGCTGGGCGGTGAGGAAAGCGCCGGTCTGACCATTACCGGCCATGTGCCGGAGAAGGACGGCATCCTGGCCTGTCTGCTGGTGGCGGAAATGGTGGCCATAACCGGCAAACCCCTCCGGGTGCTGCTGCAGGACCTTTATCGCCGAGTGGGAAGCTACTATTGCCGCCGCCGCAATGTGCGCCTCACCGAATCCCTGGAGCAGGCCTTTGCCAAGAAGATGGAGACGCCACCAAAGGCCATCGGGGCCTTTGCCGTGCGGCGCATCTCCACGGTCGACGGCTGGAAATTTTTCTTTGATGACGGCGGCTGGCTGCTCCTGCGGAAATCCGGTACCGAGCCCGTGGTACGCATCTACGGCGAAGGCCGCAGCGAGGATCAACTGGCAAGGCTGATGGCTGCGGCCAACGACTTTCTCCTGTCCTGACACAGTTTGGAGGTCGGGATGGGGCGTCGTTATTGGCTGATGAAGTCGGAGCCGGGCTGTTTTTCCCTGGATGATCTGCGAACCAGTCCGCAGGGGATCAGTGCTTGGGACGGAGTTCGCAACTATCAGGCGCGCAACCTGTTGCGCGATGACATTCAGGTTGGCGACGGGGTGCTGTTTTACCACAGCAACATCTCCCGGCCGGCCATCGTCGGCCTGGCCCGGGTGGTGCGTTCCGGGTATCCCGACCACACTGCCCTGGATCCGCGTTCGCGGCATTTCGATCCCCGGGCGACACCGGATTCACCCATCTGGTACATGGTGGACGTGGCCTACGTGACGGCATTGCCGCATCCCCTCACGCGCGAGGATCTGGGCCGCCATCCGGTCCTTGGTACCATGGACGTGTTGCGGCGCGGCAACCGTCTCTCCGTGCAGCCGGTCACCCCGGAACAATGGCGGACAGTGCTGACGGTGGCGGGACTGATGGACCCGTTGGAACATTTCGCCGGCGCAGGATAATGCCGGGGCCGGACCCCGCGCCCCTTCACCTTCGAACGGAAAGGAGCTCTCTGATGAGCGTCTACGCCTTTGCCATGCAGATGGAAACGGATGCCGAGCAACTGTATCAGCGACTGGCCGAAAGCAACACGGTGCCGGGCATCCGGCGGATTTTTGCCGAACTGGCGGCCGACGAACACCAGCATCTGCTGCTTTTCCAGCGCTTGCAGGCGGCCGATTCCTCCCAATCGTCACCGCCCTCCACGGCCCTGGAGAATGCCAAAAACATCTTTGCCGAGGTGCTGGCCGCGGGCGGAGCCCAGGAGGTTCTGCAGGACGATCTGGAGAGCTACCGCTATGCCATGGAAATCGAAGCCAAGGGGGTGCGCTTTTACGAGGATGCCATCAAACGGGAGCAGGATGCCGGAGTAAAGGCCATGTTGCGGCAGGTGGCGGACGAGGAACGCAAGCATTTCAATATCGTGGAAAACATCTATCGTTTCGCCAATGCCCCCAATGAATTTCTGGCCTGGGGAGAATTCAGCAACATCGATGAGTTCCACGCTTTCGGTCGCGATGTGGATCTGTAACGGGACACTAGGTGAGGGCCGGCGCCTTCACCCTCAAATCGAGGATGGCTACGGCAATCAGCAGAATCAGCAGCATCAGCAGCGTTGCGCCGGCAAACAGCCACTGGATGCCGAAACGGTCGAGGAGCAAGCCGTTGACATAGGTGCCCAGGGCGCCGCCGCCGAAGAGGTTGAAAGACACCAGGGACATGACCGTGCCGCGCATGTGCGGCATGAGGCTCTGAGCCGTCGTGACCAGGGTGGAGTGAATGGAAATAAAGGCGAACCCGAAGCCGAGCAGGGCCGCGGCAATGGCTGCGGGAGAGTGCAGCAACGGAAAAACGGCCAGGGAGAAGGCGCCGAGCAGGGCGGCACCGGGTACGTAGCGCTGGTTGAAGTAGTACCTCAGGCGGGTTGCGTAACGACCGCCGACAACCGTGCCAAAACCAAAAAAGGATAACAGCAGTCCGACTTGCAGGATACTGTACCCGGTAATGTTCTGGACGTATTTCCCGGAATAGGTAAAGGTTCCGAAGACGCTGAAGCCGATGAGGAAAATGGTTCCGGTGGTTTTTATCAGAGCCCGGTTTCCGAAGGCTTCCCGGTAGATGGCTTTCAAATCCAGGCGAGGGATGACGCCGGGGGCCTTGTTGAGATGCTTGAGCATGAAACAAGCCACGATCAATTCCAGAAAGCCGTAGACAAAATAGACTACCCGCCAGGATCCCACATGGGCGATGGCGCCGCCGATGGCCGTGGCGGTGGCGCCGCCCAGAAACATCATGCCGAAAAATCTGGCCAGGTATTGGTGCTGGGACGACTTGTCGGAGCTTTCGCCGATATAGGCGAGGGATACGGGGAATATCCCCGATCCGAAGGCCCCATTGCAGGCCCGCAGGATGACCAGGGTGGCGAGGTTGTGGGAAAAGGCGCTCAAAACGCTGAAAATAGCCGTGCCGAATGCGGCAATATTGACAATGCGGGTTTTGCCGTAACGATCCGCCAGGGGGCCGACAAAAACCGTAAATAAGCCGAAGCACAGCATATAGGAGGTCACCGACAAGGCGGTCGCGGAAATGCTGATGCCCAGATCGCGCGACATGTCGAGGAGCAGCGGGGCCACGGCGTAGTTGTCCCCGTTGGCTAAAAAACCCATGATTCCCAGAATCAGGATGACGCGAGCCATGTTCGGCTCTGTGTCGCGCATGAAAGACCTCCCGTTGCTGGCGGTTGCCCGGAACAAGGCAGGGGAACCGCTGCGGTGACTGTCCTTTCCATGCCATGAACTTGGCGGTTGTTCCGAAGACAGCGGATAAAAAAGAAAAAGCCCTGTCCGGTGGTCGGCCCAGGGCGTTTTCCCACATACTAAGTTGGCGCGCCAGGAAGGACTCGAACCCTCGACCGACGGCTTAGAAGGCCGTTGCTCTATCCACCTGAGCTACTGGCGCCCGGATTGACGCAGGGCTTTAAACTGGTCGGGGCGAGAGGATTCGAACCTCCGACCCCCTGTGCCCAAGACAGGTGCGCTACCAGGCTGCGCTACGCCCCGACAAGAGACCACCTTCTAGCATGTGGCGGGATATTTTGCAACCGGAAAAGGGAAGTTGGGAACCTGTGCCAGGGAGCGGGAGGCCATCGGGACCGAGGGTGGTATAGTAGTTCTGTAACCCCTTCGGAGTGAGCGAGCTGACAGGAGGCGCCATGGTTGTTTCGGAGCTTCTTCCCAAGGGTCCCCGGGATCCCTCCCCGGCCCGTTTGCTGGCGGTGGCACGCGGTGCCGAGGAAGCCGATGTGGTATTGACCAACCTGCGTTTGGTCAATGTGCTGACCGGCGAAATTCGTGCCGCCGAGGTCGCACTTGCCGGTTCCCGAATTGCCGCCCTCGGCCACGGATTGCGCGGGCGGCGCGTCTGCGATCTGGGCGGCCGACTGCTGTGTCCCGGACTCATCGATGCCCATGTACATCTGGAAAGCAGTCTGGTCAGGCCCGCCGAATACGCTCGCGCCGTGGTGCCCCGGGGGGTGACCACGGTGATTGCCAATCCTCATGAAATTGCCAATGTGCTCGGCGCCCCCGGTCTCCGTTTGATGCTGGAAGAGGGTCGCGGGGTGCCTCTGCAGATTCTGCTCACCGTGCCGTCGAGCGTACCGGCCACGTCGCTGGCCACCTCCGGGGCCTGTCTGACCCATCTCGACCTGGAGGAATTGGCCAGGGAACCGGGGGTCGTCGGCTTGGGCGAGGTCATGAATGTGCCGGGCGTGGTGGCCGGCGACCCCGATTTGCTCAAGGAATTGCACCTGTTTCAACATCTGCCCCGGGACGGCCATTGTCCCGGTCTGTCCGGACCGTCCCTCAATGCCTACATTGCCGCGGGAATTTCCTCCGATCACGAATCCGTCAGCCGGGCCGAAGCCGCGGATAAACTGCACCATGGACTGCGGCTGTTCCTGCGCGAGGGCAGCGCCGCCAGAAACTTGCGGGATCTGCTGCCGGCGATGACTCCCTGGAACGAGCGCTGGCTGTCCCTGTGCACGGACGATCGCGAACCGGACGAACTGTTGCAGGAAGGAGGCCTGGACCATGTCCTGCGCCTGGCCATGGCCTCGGGAGTGAACCCGGTGGCGGCGTTGCGGTTGGCGACCCTCAATCCGGCGGAACATTATCGCCTGGATGATCGGGGGTTGATTGCACCGGGACGGCGCGCCGACCTGGTGGTGGTTGATGACCTGCGCCGCTTCGAGGCGCATCAGGTCTGGCAGGACGGGGTTCCGGTGGCGGAAGAGGGTGCCCTGGTCTCGGCTTCGGCCCCTTCGGCGGCGAAGGGTGGCGGCTGGCCGAACACCATGAATGTCGATGTGGCGCGTCTCGATTTCTCCATTGCCGCGCGGCCCGGAGCGGCTCATGTCATCGGGGTGCGCGATGGTCAGTTGCTTACCGACAAACTCCTGCTGCCTCCCACCTGCCAGGGGGGACGGGTGCTCGCCGATGCCTCCCGGGATCTGGCCAAGCTGGCGGTGGTCGAGCGCCACCGGGGATCCGGTCGTTGCGGGCTTGGCCTGGTGCAGGGCTTCGGGCTGCAGCGCGGTGCCCTGGCCGGCAGCGTCGCCCACGATCATCACAACCTGCTGGTTCTGGGCATGGATGACCGGTCCATGGCTACGGCGGTGGAGGCGGTAGTGACTGCCGGCGGCGGGCTGGCCGTGGCCTGCGGACGGGACTTGTTGGCGTTGCTGTCCCTGCCCCTGGCCGGTCTCATGGCGGTGGCGGGCATCGAGCAGGTGGCCGCGGAAAGTCGCCAATTGATTGCAGCGGCGCGTACTCTTGGATGTCCTCTGCAGCGGCCCTTCATGACCCTCAGCTTTCTGGGTTTGGAGGTGATTCCGGCGCTCAAGTTGACCGACCTCGGTTTGGTCGACGTGGCTGCCGGGAGGCTGCTGCCCCTGTTCCTCGATCCACCGGGAGGGAAGCTCTGATGGACGCCGCACTGGAGGTATTGCTGAGCGAAGCGGCCATTGCCGTCCGGGTGCGGGAGCTGGCCGGGCAGATCTCCGAAGACTATCGGCAGGCGGGTTCTCTGTTGCTGGTGGGGGTGCTGCGCGGCTGTTACATGTTTCTCGCCGATCTGTCGCGGCGGTTGACCATTCCCTGTCGCATCGATTTTATCGCCGTGTCGTCCTACGGTCAGAGTACCACCAGCGGTGCGGTGCGCCTGATCATGGATCTGCGCTCCGATATCGCGGCTCAGCATGTGCTGATTGTCGAGGATATCATCGACACCGGGCGGACCCTTGAGTATCTGACCCGCCTGCTGGGCGCCCGCCGTCCGGCATCCCTGAAAACCTGTTCCCTGCTGATCAAGGAACAGAGTATCCGCCGGGGAATCCGGGTCGACTATCTCGGCTTTACCATTCCGGATGACTGGCTCGTCGGTTACGGCCTGGATTACGCGGACCGGTTTCGGGCCTTGCCCTACATCGCCACTCTGTCTCCTGCCGCCAGAAGGACCCTTGGCTGACACGTGGTTTTGTGCCAACGGCCGTTTTCGGACTGATGGACTAAAGGACCACGATTATTTCCCTTGAGCCGTTTACGGATAAAATAGGGTTTTTTTTCGAACTGCCCCCGTTGAAAAAACTTGAAAAGCCGAAGTAAAAATGGTATCGAATAGCTGGCCGTTTTCAGCCGGTTCACTCGGCGGACGGTAGCGGAAGCATACAGGACGAGCTAGAACGCTGTAACACCGACCGGTAGGCGGCCTTGCAGGATGAACCGCCTGCCGAGGTGCCACCGGTTTTTGTTAGGCGGATGGCTCTGTGTGCCTGCCGTTGCGGACGCCGCGGAACCCGCGGATACGGTCTGCAAAGACGTTTGCATTGTTATTGGAGGAGGAGAAAAGGCCGATCTCCCCGGTCCGGCCTTTTTTCCGCAACACCCCCCACAGCGTAGGACCGTAACTGAAAATTTCGGAAGAGCAGTGCGACTGCTGAGGGTCGTGCTGTAGCTTGATGTCGTGCCAACCGGAACCCCAGGTGCGTCCGGGCGCGGCGGCAGAATTGTGCCCGATTCCCTTGCGAGCATAAATTCTGCACGTGTGCGCAAATTCTGCCCGTACGTCCGGCGGTTCCAAACCTTTTATTGGGGAGGAAGTATGTCGAGTTGTGCTCAGAAGACCCAGCAACAAACCATGGGCAAGTACACGTTGCCCGCCAACCTGTACTGCGAACTGGACGAATTCATCGACAGTTTGCCCACCAAGGAAGGACACCTGGTAACGGTCCTTCACAAAGCCCAGAGTATTTTCGGTTATCTGCCGGAAGAGGTGCAGGAATACGTGGCCGAGGCGATGAACGTGCCGGTGGTGCACGTGTTCGGCGTGGTCAGCTTCTACACCTTCTTCACCATGGTCCCCAAGGGCAAGCACCCCATTTCGGTCTGCATGGGTACCGCCTGCTTCGTCAAGGGTGCGGACAAGGTGCTGGACGCCATTCTGCTGCAGTTGGGCGGCGTGGAAGTCGGCGAGGTCACCGCGGACGGCAAGTTCTCCGTCGACCGCGTGCGCTGCATCGGTGCCTGCGCCCTGGCCCCGGCGGTGGTCATCGGTGAAAAGGTCTATGCCCATGTCAGCACCGACCAGGTCAAGGGCATGCTTGCGGATTTCGAATAATAACGGGGAGATAAAGCAATGACCAAGATTTCGAGCATGGCGGAACTGCAGAAGAAACGCCA
>NZ_JAFCIY020000060.1 GCF_020194955.2 Desulfuromonas sp. CSMB_57
TTTAAATCCTTCGGCAGCGTGAAGATCATCCCCCCTCTGTGCCCGCACCATTATCAGAGCCAATCCTTTCATGCCAAAAGCTGTTGCACCTTGGGGTAAAGAATGTTGTTTTCCAGGTGTACATGCTGATGGAGGCCATTCTCGAACTCTGCCAGGCCTCGATAGGCTACGGTGTAGATATTGCAGCGCCGCAATTTCTTCGACAATCGTGTTCGGCTCAATCCCTTGATTGCGACAGGCATCCTGCAGGAGCAGGTGGCCGCCGCAGCAGAAATCG
>NZ_JAFCIY020000067.1 GCF_020194955.2 Desulfuromonas sp. CSMB_57
GACGCCTTACTTTTTGTCCAAACGGCCACAAAAAGCAACCCTTATGCTTGGCAAGGGGAATCAGGCTCAAATCGGATCGGATCCCAAGGCATCTCGGTTCTCGCCAAGGCATTAAGCACAACGAGAAGTTTACGAATACATGCAACCAGCGCCACCTTAGATGGTTTGCCTTGATCCTTAAGCCTCTTGTAAAAGGCTTGCAGCATGGGATTACAGCGCAGACCGGAAACAACGCACATGTATAAGGCTGTGCGCACGATAGGGCGG
>NZ_JAFCIY020000073.1 GCF_020194955.2 Desulfuromonas sp. CSMB_57
GCTTTTCCTCTGTGTCCTCTGTGGCTCGAGGGAGCGCAGCGAACGGGTGGTAAAACTTGCCTTTGCTCTTGCCCTTGTCTGCGTTCATCTGCGGCCATCTGCGACTAAACAGCCTTTGACTTTAAATCCAAAACCTCTAGACGCAGATTGCGCAGATTATCGCAGACAACACCTTTAACCCAAAGTCTGATCTCACCACCCGCTACGCTCGAGGCACAGAGGACACAGAGTTACAATCTGAGAAAGGCAAAA
>NZ_JAFCIY020000057.1 GCF_020194955.2 Desulfuromonas sp. CSMB_57
CCGGCCCGCTTTGCCGAAACCATGACCCGCCTGCGGGCCTTCGCCGCCGCAGCGGACCGGGAAGTGTAAAAACAGGCTGAAGGCTCGTTCCCATCCCCCTTCAGCCTTCGGACTTTAGTCTTCAGTCTGCTTTTCGTCAGCCTTCAGTCTGATTTCTTGCTTTTGAAAGGCTTTTCCATGTTTTTCATCCCTCTTTCGCAACCGGAAAGCGTCGCCCTGGTGATCCATGCGCTGCGAATC
>NZ_JAFCIY020000078.1 GCF_020194955.2 Desulfuromonas sp. CSMB_57
TCTGATCTCACCACCCGCTACGCTCGAGGCACAGAGGACACAGAGTTACAATCTGAGAAAGGCAAAACCTACATTCCTTTTTTGCCGCAGATGCACGCAGATGAAATCTTTAACCAAGAACCTGTTTTTAGGGTATAAACCCAAAGCCCAGGCCTTAAAAGTTTTCTCCCGCTTTTCCTCTGTGTCCTCTGTGGCTCGAGGGAGCGCAGCGAACGGGTGGTAAAACTTGCCTTTGCT
>NZ_JAFCIY020000010.1:0-45000 GCF_020194955.2 Desulfuromonas sp. CSMB_57
GCAGCCCCTTGTTGCTGCCGATGGGCGCGCCCAGGGGCATGACCGTGGCGGTACCGACCTCCTGCAGACGTTTGGCCAGCACCGGGTCGGCGTTGATATAGGGCAGCACCACGAAGCCGTCCTTGACCAGGATCTCGGCGGCTTTGAGGGTCTCAATGGGATCCGGCAGCAGGTAATAGGGATCCGGCGTCACCTCCAGCTTGACCCAGGGCTCGCAGCCGGCGGCCCGCGCCAGGCGCGCCAGGCGCACCGCCTCCTCGGCGTCGCGGGCGCCGCTGGTGTTGGGCAACAGCAGGTATTTGTCGCGGTCGATGTGGCGCAGCAGGTCGTCGTCCGGGCGATCGATATCGACCCGGCGCAGGGCAACGGTGACGATCTCGGCGCCGGAGGCGTCCAGGGCCGCGGCCATCAGGGCGTGGGAGGCGAATTTGCCGGTTCCGGCCAACAGCCGGGAGGCAAAGGGACGGCCGGCGATAATCAGTTCATCCATGGTAGTATCCTTTATCGAACTGCTTTGGTCATGTAGTCGTGATCGTTGTCGCACTCGTACCCGTAATCGTACTCGTACTCAAAATCGTACTCATACTCGCCACAAAGTTCGCCACCAACAACCAACAGCTTTCGCGGCGGAGCATCAGCCGCCGCCCACGAACTGAACGATCTCCAGACGGTCGCCGTCGGCCAGCGGCGTGGTGGCAAAATGCTCCCCCTGCAGAATGATGCCATTGTGTTCCACCGCCACCCGCGCGGCATCGCACTGCAAATGCAGCAGTAACTCAGCCACCGAAAGGGGGGCCGAAGATTGGAAGGACTTGCCGTTGACCATCAGGTTGAGCATGCTTGATCCTGTTCCGGATTCTGGCCCAGCAGCAGGCGCAACACGGCGTTGGCCTGGTGATGGGCGGCGACGCCGACTCTCGGCGCCATGAGTCCCTGGCCCGGTGCCGCCGCGCTCCGGCCGTCACCGATCAGGTAAAGCTGCTGCAGCGTGCGACGGGTAGTGATGCGGTTGGCCGGGCCATGGCCGGCGACACCCGAGGCGGCCACCAGGGGCCGGCCCGGACAGCGGGAGAGAAACGTCTCCGTCAGCATGGCCTTGGCTGCCGGGTCGTCAAACGCTTCCACCAGTACATCCACCTCGCCGAAAATTTCCGGCACGCGTTCCGCAGTCAGGCGCAGGACGTGGCATTCCACCTCGACATAGGGGTTGATGCGGCCCAGGGTTTCACGCAGGGCGACGGTCTTCGGCAGTCCGAGCTGATCCATGAAATACTGTTGGCGGTTCAGGTTGGAGGGTTCGACCACGTCGAAGTCCACCAGCACCAGGCGGCCGATGCCGCTACGCGCCAGAGCGATGGCCACCGGCGAACCGAGTCCACCCAGTCCGGCAATGCCGACGGCAGCCCTTTTCAGTTTCTGATGCACCCCGGGCGTGTGCCGGGCGACCAGCAGCGCCTCCAGTTCCTCGGCGTCGGGCAGGCGCCCGCGCTGGATGAAAACCACCCGATCGCCGTCGGCCAGAGGCTGCTCCGGTTGAACCGGATAGCCGTTGCAGATGAGCACGTCGGCTTCCGGTTGGACCGCTGCTCGCAGTTGCGCCAAGGTGGTGCCTGCTGCGACTTCTTTGGGTTGTTCGTTGAGCCAGATTCTCATGAGAATAAAAAAGGTCGCGATACGCGACCCGTTCAAGCCGTACAGAGGCTTGTCGATAGCGCCGCTTCCCTCCGCCGGAATGACCCGGATCAGGTTCCAAGGGTTATCCGGCAGGTACCGGATTCTCAGTTTTACAACTCCCCTAGGGCGTGTTTCTTTGACATTGAAGATCTATACCTTAGCAGCAGCTTGAAGGGCCAGTCAATCCGGAAGTCGCAAAAAGGCGTCAGGTCAAGGTTGATGTTGTTATGGGACCCGCCAACAGTTAAAATGGCCGCTTCAGGGGAAAAAATGCGCAGACCGTTACCACCCTGCCGGTCATGGCTTTTGCAGGCGGCTAACCAAAGAGATGAGGGAGTATCAGGATGAACATATCGGTTCGTTATCGCAGTCTGGTCGAGGATGTGCGCTGTTTGCGGCAGGGCGCCCAGGATGAAAAGGAAGAACGGCTCATCGATCGGGCCCTGACTGAACTGGCGGCTCTTGAGGAAGGCGTCGGCGATGTGCCGCAAATGCGCCTTGAAGCGGAGTTGACGCCCGTGCTGCTCAAGGCGCACAGCCTGCTGGATCGATCCCGACTGCTGAGGGAGGAGGATGGGCAGCAGGACCGGGTGGCTGTCATCTGGGAAATGGAACAGCAGATATACCGGTTGCTCAACAGCCTGTGAGCCGGGTTGCTTTCCGCCGGGACTACATTAAAGTTGGAAGGAGAGCGGTTGCCTGCCGATGGCGGAAAGGAAGGGAAATATGGCTCTGGTCAAAACCTGGTTGTCGCCTGAAGAGGCCGCGGATAAATTCGGCATCAGCAAGGCTCTGTTGCTGGAATGGGTCCGGCAAGGGCTGGTTCGCAGCGAACGGGAAGATGGTCATGTGGCCCGGGTCAATATCGACGATGTGAAACTGGAGGTCGATGCCATGGTCCATCGTGGCTGAGTATGGCTGCAGTCCAGGGCGGCGCTCCGCGATACCATGGAGTGCCGCCCTGCGCTTCAGTCGGCCAAGGGTCGACCCCCGATGGCCTGCAGGCGGCTGTGGGCATGCCGCAGCATGCGCTCCGTGGTTTTCCAGTCGACGCATTTATCGGTAATCGAGACGCCGTATCTCAACTGGCGGATATCGGTCTGCATGGGTTGGCCGCCGGCCTCGAGATTGCTTTCGATCATCAGCGAACAGATGGAACGGTTACCGGCCTGGATTTGCTCGATGACATGGACCATTACTTCCTCCTGACGCTCATGGTCCTTGTAGGAGTTGGCATGGCTGCAGTCGACCATGATGGCCGGGGTGAGTCCGGCCTTTTGCAACAAGGCTTCGGATCTGGCGATATCCTCCGGAAAGTAGTTCGGTTTGCCGCCCCCGCCGCGTAAAACCAGATGTCCGTCCGGGTTGCCGGTGGTCTGCACGATGGAGATGCGTCCCTCACGGTTGATGCCGAGAAAGCTGTGGGCATGGCGGGCCGCGGCGATGGCGTCGATGGCAATCTGCAGGTTGCCGTCGGTGCCGTTTTTGAAGCCCACCGGAAACGAAAGTCCGCTGGCCATCTCCCGGTGGGTCTGGGATTCGGAGGTGCGGGCCCCGATGGCGCCCCAGCTGATCATGTCCGACAGATACTGGATGGTGATGGGATCCAGCATTTCCGAGGCGATGGGCAGGCCCAGATCGGTGATGGCGCACAGCAGGCCGCGGGCGACGCCGAGTCCCTTGGAAATCTGGTGGGTGCCGTTGAGATCCGGGTCGTTGATGAGGCCCTTCCAGCCGATGGTGGTCCGCGGTTTTTCAAAATACACGCGCATGACCAACAGCAGGTGTTCCGACAGTTCATGGCTCAGGGCGGCGAGTTTCTCGGCATAATCGATGGCGGCCTTGGGATCGTGAATCGAGCAGGGGCCGACCACCACCATGATCCGGCGGTCCTGCTGGGCGAGGATGTTGCGGATGTCCCGTCGGCTGTTGACCACGAATTCAGCGGCTTTTTCGGACAGGGGAAAAACCTGCTTGAGATCCGCCGGTGCGATAATCGGGGTCAGGGAGTGAACATTGAGGTTGGTGGTACGCAACATGGCAAATCCTTTGCGCCGCATGGCTTTGGGGGCCCGCCGAAGCGAACCGGTTGAAATTGCGCTGATAATCTAGCCGCTTTGGGACAGAAAGTCAAAACGTCTTCGGTGCGATTCGGGTTTTTCCGGTAGCCCGCGAGCCGAGCCGGGAAAGCGTTTGACAGCTTGTCAGCCTTTGGGTATAAATTGTCGGGTGTGTGATAATTGGTTGAAAATTCGATGAAAAATTTTTCTGGAGGGAGCCGCCGTGATCCTTGTTCGGGAACTGGGCCTGATTCTGGCACAAATGATCGGATTGATTATCAATGTGTATATTTACATTGTTGTCGCCCGAGCCCTCATCTCCTGGGTCAACCCTGACCCCTACAACCCCATTGTTCGCTTTCTGCACAATGCCACCGATCCGGTTCTGTATCGAATTCGCCGGGTTCTGCCCATGACCTTCGGCGGTTTCGATTTTTCGCCCCTGGTTCTGCTGTTTGGTCTTTATTTTCTGCAACGGCTGGTCAGCCGGTTTGCCCTGAGTCTTGCGCTGGGCATGTAAAAGGAAGTCACCATGGCCATCACTCCCATTGATATTCAGCAGCAGCGATTCAAATCACGCCCTTTTGGTTATGAAAAAGCCGGCGTGGATCAA
Organism: Desulfuromonas sp. CSMB_57; assembly: GCF_020194955.2. Classification (GTDB taxonomy): domain Bacteria; phylum Desulfobacterota; class Desulfuromonadia; order Desulfuromonadales; family Syntrophotaleaceae; genus JAFCIY02. The sequence goes on from NZ_JAFCIY020000010.1 coordinate 4,348, forward strand.
TTCCTCGAGCAATTGGCGGAGGAAATGGAGCGGTTGAGCCGCCAGGGCCTGGAGTGGAAAGAGGAACTGGCTCGGACCCGTGCCGCTCTGGACGAAATGCGTCAACGTGAGGTGACCCTCAAGGAAGCGCTGCTCACGACCCAGAAGGTGACCGACGAACTCAAGGCCAACGCCCGCAAGGAAGCCGAACTGATCATTGAGGAAGCCCGGCTGCAGGCTGAAAAAATGATGCAGGCGGCCGAGGAGCGGCGCTTGTTGCTGATTTCGGAAGTTCAGGAACTGAAACGCCAGAAGATCACCTTTGAGACGGTTCTTCGGACCTTGGTGGAAAGCCATCTGCGCATGCTGGAAGCGGATAATCCGACTGCGGAATTGACTCCGGACTGGCAGGAGCCGATAGCTGAAGTTCTGCCGGAAGAACCTTCCTCGGCATCATGACCCCTTGGCTGCGTCCCGGCGAGGGGGGAGCAATTCTCGAAATCCTGGTGCAGCCCCGTGCCAGCCGTAATGAAATAATCGGCCTCCAGGACGGCGCCCTCAAGGTGCGCCTGACCTCGCCCCCCGTTGACGGTGCGGCCAATCTGACCTGCCGGGAATTTCTGGCCAAAAAGCTTGGCGTGGCCAAGGGACGGGTCATATTGGTGGCGGGTGAAAAGTCCCGCCACAAGCGCCTGCTCATCTCCGGAATGACCGTCGAGGAAATCCGCCCCATACTCGGTTGAAGACCGCCCCGCGATTTTTCTTTGGCAATCATCCGCTCATCGTGTAAAATATGACTAAAAGAGTCATAAAAGCTCGGTCTGTGGAAAGGAGGGCTAATGGCAGCGGAAGTGGTACGAGCGGATATTTACGCCAGGTTTCTTGATGAAATTCGTGCCTTGAAGGAAGAAAACTTGGCCTTGAAGAAGACCAATGACGAGTTGTTGCAGCGTTTGCACGGCCTGCATGGCGAATACCAGGAGTTGCGCTACCATATAAAAGGGATGGCGTCTCACGGTGAAGTGTTGATGCTGCGCAAGAAGATCCTGGAATTGCAGAATCAACTGCAACTCAAGCGTTCCCATTGATTTTCATGTAACACGCAGGACCAGTCAGGCAAGGGTTGTTTCTTCCGGAGTTAGAGTAAAAATGGGGCCATGCCGGTTTTCAGAACGGCATGGCCCATTTTTTTCCTCAATTGACCAGCTTCAAAGCTTCATCAGCGCCGGCCCAGGGCAGATTGCCTGTCTTGCGGAAGGGCAGACTTACCTGCCGGTTGCCGAATCCGACGAGGTGGATGGTGCCCTCGATGACGAAGGGCAGTTCCCCGGGTTTTTGCAGAACCTTGCCGAGTTGCAGCAGATTCAGGTAGGAACTGGAAAGCCGCAGGCCAAGGGTGCTGCGGTCGTGAGCGGCTATGCGGACGCCCCCCAGGGAGTGGCCGGAACCGACGTGGATTCCTTTGAGATGCAACCGATAATCGATGTTTTCGATGCTTATGACCCGATCGTTGGGATTGAAGATGTCCAATTCGGCCAGAAACTGGGCGTGGCTCAGGGACAGGTTTTCCAATTGCAGGTTGAGCAACGCCACTTCCGGCGATTTTTTGGGAAGCGCGGCACAGCCGGAGAACAGCGCGGCCAGCAGCAGAAAGAGGCTAAGCCAGGAAAGATTGAAGAGACCGGTGTGTCTTGTCATGGTATCTACCTTGTGGAGTCAGGGGTGATTGTTCTTGGGCCGGCGATGAGTGCGCCGGCCGTACTGATTCAGGCGCAACAGCAGTCCCTGCCGGGTGAGCAGGGCGCCGAAAGGGCAGAGTTCCTGGCAGCAGAAGCATTGAATACACCGTCGCCGGTCGATGCGCAGCCGACCGTTGTGGATGGCCATGGCCTGCGGCGGGCAATGGCGGACGCACAGGCCGCATTGTTGGCAGCGCTGCCCGTCCGGTTTCGGCCAGGCGCTCATGGACCGCCGCAGCGGACGCCGCAGCCAGGCCGGCAGGCCGAATCCGACATCCGTATCGGCCGCCGGTCGAAAGTTGGGGCAAATCAGTTGTGACAGGGGATCACCCAGCAGTTCGATGTCCGAGGGCGAGGCCCCAGCGCGTCCGGTCTGCTCCGCCAGGCGGGCGGTCCAGACTTCGGATCGGGGCAGGTTGACCAATTGGCACGCCACCGTGTCCAGGGCCACGGGGTTGGCGCCGGCCAGCAAGGCGCCGATTCGCACCGGGTCGCCGCTGCCCGGACCGTTGCCTTCCATGCCGACAATGGCATCGGCGATGGTCAGGGCCGGTGCCAGCTGCTCCGCCAGTTCCAGCAGCATGAGAGCGAACAGTGCCTTGTCGGCTCCCGCCTGCAGGTGCAGGGCGGGCTTGCGCATGCCGACCACGCAGCCGAACAGGTTCTTTACGCCGCAGGTCAGGCCCATCATCTGGTGGGTTTTGAGTTTGGGCAGGTTGATGATGACGTCGGCTTCCAGGGCGTCGCGGGCCAATTCCAGGTGTTGGAAGGTACGGCCCCGGGGGCGCACCCGTACCGAGTCGGCAAAGGGCGCGAAGTGACAGCCGGTCTCCTCGATGACCTGCAACAGACCGCAGCGCTTGGCCACGGCCAGGGGTTGGCCGATGCCCGGTGAATCGCCGACCGCGACGATGCCGCCGGCCTCCTGGACCAGTTGGATGACGGCCCGCAGGACTTCAGGGTGGGTGGTGACGGCCTGTTCCGGCGGTTTGCCCGCCAGCATGTTGGGTTTGAGCAGAACCCGTTGGCCCGGTTTGACGAACCGCGACATGCCGCCCAGCAGTTCCATGAGCCGTCGCAGGGCCGGAGCCACGGTTGCCGGCCCATAGTCCGCGGCCGCGACCAGGGCCACCCGGGACTTCATGAGCCGCTCACCTGGATATGGACCTGGCGTTGGCGCGGTCCGTCGAATTCACAGAAAAAAACCCCCTGCCAGGTCCCCAGCAGTGGTTCGCCGCCGGTTATGATGAGGGGCAAAGTGACACCGAGCAGGGAACTCTTGATATGGGCGTCGCTGTTCCCCTCCCGATGTCGGTAGGTGTCGCCCGGGGGCGCGATGCGGGTGAAGAACTCCTGCAGATCGTGCATCACATCGGGGTCGGCATTCTCGTTGATGGTCAGGGCGGCCGTGGTGTGGGGGACGTGAACCAGGGCTTGGCCGGTGAAGATTCCGCTCTGCCGAATCGCCTGGCGAATCTTTTCGGTCAGGTCGATCATCTGGCTGCGCCGCTGGGTGAGAATATCCAGGGTGATAAGCATCATGTCTCCGGCTTGATGGGTTGCCAAGTGCCCTTGACAGCGGGTAAGATTTTGAAAAACAAGGACAAGCTGTGCGTCAGGATGGGTATTATGGCATGCGAGCGGGAGGGCGTCAACGGCGCTCGCCGGCCGCCGGGCAGGAGCTGGGATGAAACGACTGATTGACAGATTCGCGGGACATCTGGAGCATGAACGCAGCATGTCGCCGCATACGCGCCGTGCCTACCGCCAGGACCTTCATGAGTTCGCGGGGTTCCTGCGGGAAGCCGCCGGCGACCAGGCGTCCGCTCAGGCGCTGCAGGAGCTGACCCCGGTGCTGCTGCGGCGCTACCTGGCCATGCTGCACCGTCGAAACGGTCGCGCGACCATTGCCCGCAAGCTTTCGGCGCTGCGATCCTTTTTCCGGTTTCTGGTGCGGGAAGGGGAATTGGCGGTCAATCCGGCCGCCGGCCTGCTCACCCCGCGTCGGGAACAGCATCTGCCGGTAACCCTGACGGTGGACGAAATCTTCGTGTTGCTGGCTGCGGCCTGCGAAGACGATGAACTCGGCCTGCGCGATCGGGCCATCCTCGAAACCCTGTATTCCTGCGGCCTGCGGGTCGGCGAGTTGACGGCCCTGGATGTCGGCCACCTGGATCTGGAGGAGGGCCTGGTGCGGGTGCGGGGCAAGGGCAACAAAGAGCGTATCGTGCCGGTGGGGAGCAAGGCCTGCGCCGCCTTGCGGGATTACCTGGACTGCCGGGGCCGGCCGGGACCGGAGCGGGCCCTGTTTCTCAACTACCGGGGCGGTCGCCTGACTCCGCGCAGCATCGAGCGCAATCTGCGTCAACGGCTGCTGACCGCCGGCATTCTCAAGGCCGCCACCCCCCATTCCCTGCGGCACTCCTTCGCCACCCATCTGCTGGACGGTGGCGCCGATCTGCGCGCCATCCAGGAACTTCTCGGCCACGCCTCCCTTTCCACCACCCAGAAGTACACTCAGGTCAGTCTCGACCGCCTGATGGCGGTCTATGACCGGGCCCATCCCCGCAGTCGCGGATCCGACAAGGAATCCTAACGGGCTCTGCCGTTTGCCGACCACCTTGCCGGATCAGTTCCAGTTGGGGACTTTCATGGTGCCGTGGCTGGCCAGATGCTGCTGCATGCGGAACACCCGGTCAAGCAGGTGCGGTTCGTGGCCGACGCCGCGGGACAGGCAGGCGCGGCTGGCCCGGTCGAAGTATTCCTGCAGCAGCGGGCGGTAGTCGGGGTGCGCGCAGCGGTCGATGATGGTCTGGGCGCGATCCCGCGGGCACAGGCCGCGCAAATCCGCCAGACCCTGTTCCGTCACCAGCACGTCCAGATCGTGTTCCGTGTGGTCGACGTGGGGCACCATGGGTACCACGCAGCTGATGCCGGTGGGATCGTAGCGGGTGGCGCGCACCGAGGGCGTGTGCATGATGGACAGGTAGGCGTTGCGCAGGAAGTCGCCGGAGCCGCCGATGCCGTTGATCATGCGGGTGCCGCCGACCAGGGTTGAGTTGGCGTGGGCGTAGATGTCGAATTCGACCGGGGTATTCATGGCGATGACGCCGAGGCGGCGGATGATTTCCGGACTGTTGGCCAGGTGCTGGGGACGCAGCACGACCTTGGAGCTGTAGCGGTCCCAGTTCTGGTAAAAGCGTTGGAAGCCTCCGGCGGACAGGGCCAGGGAGGTGGTGGAGGCAAAGTCCAGCTTGCCGGAGTCGAAAAAGTCCAGCATGGTGTCCTGCAGGACTTCCGTGTACAGGGTCAGTCCCGAAAAGGGGCCCTTGACCAGGCCGCCGACCACGGCGTTGGCGATGTTGCCGACTCCGGACTGCAGGGGCAGGAGATTGGCGGGCAGGCGGCCGGCATCGACTTCGGCCTGGAAAAAGTCGAGGATATGGCCGGCGATGCGTTCGGAAACCGCGTCCGTTTCGCCCATGGCCCGGCCGGTGTCGGCTTCCCGAGACTCGATGATGGCGACGATCTTGTCCGGATCGCAGGGCACAAACGGAGTGCCGATGCGGTCGCTGACCCGGGTAATGGGATAGGGTTGCCGGTGCGGCGGCGGTTCGATCATGACGATGTCGTGCAGCCCCTCGTGGTTGGGGATGGCGGTATTGATCTCGATGATCAGCCGATCGGCCATCTGGATGATTTCCGTCGCGGCGCCGATGGAGCCCGCCAGGATGATGCCGCCCTCGGCCGTGATGGCCGTCGCCTCGATGATGCCCAAATCCAGTCGGCCGCCCAGATCCTTGGTATAAAAACCGTACACCAGGTCCTGGGCGAACATGGACAGATGCTTGTCCTGCATGCGGATGCGGCCGTTGTTGATTCCTTCCTGGATGTTGCGACCGTTCTGGTAGGGCCAGCGGCGGGCGATCATGTCCAGGCCGGCCCAACGATCTTCCGTTTCCGTACCGACGGAGGCGCCGATGAACAGATTGAAACGCAACTGCCCCTGCAGGTTGTGCTGTTCGACGTGGTCCGCCAGGGCCTTCGGTACCGCTTTGGGATAGCCGGCCGGGGTAAAACCAGACCAACCGAGATTCATGCCGTTTTTGAAGAGCGGAAGGACATCCTGGGCGGTGCGGATGCGTTGGAACAGGGCGGGACAGGCGATGCGTTGCTGAAGGTCGGACATGGCAGTTCTCCGGGCTGGCTGGGACCGGTGGTCGCGGCCGGCCGCAAAAGCACCGGCGCGGAGGACTCCGGCCGGTGCGGGGTGTAACCATTCATATTGTCACTTCCGTCCGGCTCCCAGAGGATCGCGGCGGGGGAAGGGCAGATACTCTGAGGTCCGGCAGGGCGAACCATCAGAAACGCTGGCGCAGAATTTCCGTGGCGCGGGCCGCCTCGGACGAGCGCGGCTGGTCGGCAATCAGCTGTTCGAAGGTCTGTACCGCCAGATTGGGGTGGCCGTTGTTCAGGTAGGCCTGGCCGAGGAGCAGGTAGGCTTCGCTACGGCCCGGATAGTCCGGGTAGTCCTTGAGCAGTTTCTGCAGACGGCCGATGGCGGCCTGGTGGCGGGCCATCTTCAGGTAAAACCTGCCGACATAGAGTTCATGGGCGGCTAGCTGTTCACGGCAGGCCTGGATGCGGGCCGTCGCTTCGGCAGCTTCCGGTGCGTTGGGGTACAGCCGCAGGAGACTTTCAAAGGTTACCAGGGCGCTCTGGGTAGCCGTCTGATCGCGATCCATGGACAGGATCTGGTTGAAATAGGACATGCCCAGCCGGTACATGACGCGCGCTGCCTCGGCGCTGCCGGGGTACTGTTTTAGAAAGTTTTCGTAGGCGGCCGCCGCTTCGACATACTCCTTGTCGAGAAAATGGGCCTCGGCAATGTTGAGATCGGCCCGGCGGTTGAGCTCGGCCGATTCGAAGATTTGACGGGCTTCGCCGAAAGCGGTTACCGCCTCCCGGTAGCGCCCCTTGGCCATGGCTTCTTCCCCCTGGCGGAAAAAATCCTGGGCCGATGAACCGACGGGCGCCGTTTTGGATGCACAGCCGGCGACCAGAATGAGGAGCAGCAAAAGCGACAGAGTGGTTTTCATTGGGGCCCCCGGGAGGTCAGCACTATGGTTGCAAAGGACGCAAGCCGTGCCAACTTAAGGGATTTACCGTTGTTTGTCAATGCGCCAGAGTCGCAGCCCTGCTCTTTTCGGGCCGCTGCCGATGCTCCTGGTCGGCATCCAGCACCAAGGCCCGGCGGATTTTCTCCAGGGCATTTTTTTCCACCTGACGAATGCGCTCGCGACTGATGCCGTAATCGTCGGCCAGTTCCTGCAGGGTGCGGGGCTGGTCGCTGAGAATGCGGTCCGTCACGATGTGCCGCTCCCGTTCGTTCAATCCCTGCAGGGCCACCCGGACCCTTTTTTGGGTCAGACGTCGCTCTTCCTGTTGGAGCAGCAATTGCTCCTGGTCGGCGCGATCATCGGCTAATGTGTCGAGCAGGGAATAGCCTTCGCCTGCAACCAGCTCGACATCCAGGGAAGCATCATGACCGGCCATGCGCCGGCTCATCTCCTCCACTTCCTGGTCGCTGACCTGCAGTTGCCGGGCAATCTCGCTGGCAGGGGCGGTGCCGGTCATCCGCCGCAGTGCCTCCCGGGCCTGGCCGAGCTTGAAGAACAACTTCTTCTGGGCCTGGGTGGTCCCAATTTTGACCAGAGACCAGTTGCGGATGATGAAGTTGTGAATGAAGGCCCGGATCCACCAGACTGCGTAGGTGATGAAGCGCAGCCCGCGATCGGGTTCGAATTTTTTCAGGGCCATCATCAGGCCGATGTTGCCTTCCTGGATCAAATCGAGCAGCTTGAGGCCGTAGCCGCGATATTCATGGGCGATCTTGACGACAAACCGCAGGTTGGCGCAGATCAGGCGATGGGCGGCATCGACGCTGCCTTCCCTCCGGTAGGCGGTGGTCAGTTGGAGTTCTTCCTCCCGGGACAGGATCTGAAACTGCTTGATTTGGGCGATGTACAGGTCCAGGGTATCGGGCAAGGCGGGCAGCATGGTATTGCTCATGACTTGAACCTCCATAACCGGAAAAAGTCGCATGGTATTAGCACTCATCGAGGCAGAGTGCTAATAATGTATAGCAAAATACCGCTAACGCTTCAAGCCCCCTGATGATGCATCCAACCGGGATGGTGTGGCGCATTGACAGGATCATGGTCCCCTTCGCATAATGGTGCCCGGCAGTTATGCGGGCAATCGGCGGCGAGGAAAACGCGATGGCAGACAGAGAAAAGGCTGATGGTTCGGCCGCTTGGGCGGCGGACAAAGAATCTGACGGCAGCACCCGAGGTGATGCGTGCCCTCTGGCAAGAATGACGGATTGGGCCCGGCTCTGGATAAGCGGGGTTTTGCAGCCGGGCGACATGGCGGTGGATCTGACGGCCGGCAATGGCCACGATACGGCTTTTTTGTGTCGGATGGTGGGTGCCCCCGGTCGGGTCGTCGCTTTCGATATTCAGCACCAGGCCCTGCAGCGCACCGCGGAGCGATTGCAGGAGCAAGGCACGAGCGTGACCTGGACTGCTTCGGAGGGGCCGCCGGCGGCGGCGCCCGGGGCGCTGCTGGTAGCGGCTTGCCACTCCCGGCTGGAGCGTTATGTGGAAGGCCCGCTACGGGCGGTGATGGCCAATCTCGGTTATTGTCCCGGCGGCGATCATGCCCTGGTGACCCGAACCGACACCACTTGCGCCGCTTTGCGCGCGGCCTTGGAACGGCTGCTTCCCGGCGGACGCATCACGGTAGTGCTTTATCCGGGGCATGCCGGCGGTGCCGGGGAGTCTGCCGCGGTTCGGAAATTATTCTCCTCCCTGCCGCCCGGGGAGTGGCAGGTCATGGAACTGGCGGCGGTCAATCGAAGGGCGGCCCCGCATTTGCTGCTTGCGGCCAGAAAGGCGTGAGTCGAAGGGAAAACAGCCATGCAGATTGTATCCTTCAACATCAACGGCATCCGGGCGCGGCTCCATCAGCTGGAGGCGCTGGTGGCCAAATACCGGCCGGATGTCATCGGCCTGCAGGAAACCAAGGTCAGTGATGAAGAATTTCCTCTGGAAGCCGTGACCGCTCTGGGCTACCGGGCTGAGTTTTATGGTCAGAAGGGGCACTACGGCGTCGCTCTGCTGTCCCGCCGGCCGGCGTTGGAGGTGGTCAAGGGATTGCCTGACGACCCCGAGGAGGCGCAGCGCCGGGTGGTCTTTGCCGCCTATCCCATGACCGACGGTGGTCGGCTCTGGGTTGCGAATGCCTATTGGCCGCAGGGCGAAGATCGGCAACATCCCGTAAAGTTTCCCGCCAAGGAGCGCTTTTACAAGGACCTTGGCCGCTATCTGGCTGAGCAATTCAGCCCCGATGATCGTCTCATCCTCATGGGCGATGCCAATGTCGCGCTTACCGATGGCGATATCGGTATCGGCGATGACAACGCCCGTCGCTGGCTGCGCAGCGGCAAATGTTCCTTCCTGCCCGAGGAGCGGCAGTGGCTGCAGGGGTTGCTCGACTGGGGGCTGCAGGATACCTTTCGAGTTTTGCACCCCGAAGTGTCCGACCGCTTCAGCTGGTTCGATTACCGCAGCCGGGGTTTCGAGCGGGTTCCGCCTCGGGGCCTGCGCATCGATGTCATGCTGGCGACTTCACCCCTGACGGCTGTTTTGCAGGGGGCGGGCATCGACTATGAACTGCGGGGCATGGAGCGGCCTTCCGACCACTGTCCGGTTTGGAGCGACTTCGGACTTGAAATTGCGCAGGATTGACCGGGCCGAAATTTGGGGTAACGTTGCTGGTTTCATGGGGGCCGCTCGAAAATTGCGTATACGAATTTTGTGTTCCGCCAGATATCGTATACGGTAAGTATCGGTTGACATGGGTCGGAACTTGTTCTACAGAAAGAGGCTTGGGAGGCGATAGTAACCGCCGAGCGCTGGATATTACAAAACAGTGTTTTGCAGGGTGGCATCGGGCCGCCTTGTATTTGGTCGTCTTTTTTGCGAATGGAGGCAACAATGAAGAGCGTAGTTGCAAGAACGGGAAGTGTCCTGCTCGCCGCCCTGCTGGTGCTGGCGACGGCCTCGGTGAGCCTGGCTGCCGGGCAGAATTTCAAGCGCTGGAGCGTCGGTACTCAGATTATGTATCTCAATCCCGATGTGGATGAGAACTTGGTGGGCTTGGTCAGCGCCGAGGACACCATGACCGGTGGTTTGACCGTGGAATATTTTTTGACCCCCAATTTCAGTGCCGAATTGGTAGCGGCTGTTGCCCACACCGATCTCGTGGTTAAGGCTGGGGGGTCCGAAATCGGTTCCGGCAAGGCCTGGTTGCTGCCGCCGTCCCTCTATGTCAAATATCATCCCATGCCCCAGTGGAAAATCAGCCCTTATGTTGGCGGCGGTTTCTGCTGGATTTTGCCCTGGGACGAAACGCTGTCCATTACAGGTAATCGAGTTGATCTGAAGATCGATGACGCCTTTGGGTGGGCTGCCAAGGCCGGCGCCGATATCCATATCATGGGCAACCTGTACGCCAATGTCGATATCATGTACCTGAATGCCGAGCACGATGCGAAGGTTAATGGGACGAAATTCGACCTCGACCTCAAGGTCTGGAGCTACAATATCGGCATGAAATACCGCTTCTAAAAAGTTCCAATGTACCGAAAAAAAGGGCCTGCGCATGCAGGCCCTTTTTTATTCCGAAGCAACAAAGCGCAGTCCATCCGTCGGATCGTATTGATCCGACGGTTTTCAGGCGACGCAACGCGCACCGGTTGGCAACCTGGGGGCAGTGATAGGCAGGCAGCCATAGGCGCATGATGCAAAAAGGGCGACAGGAATGTCGCCCTTTTTGCATCATGCGTATTTGAAATCCTGCTCAATCCGGTAAAACGCTCAATTCCACCCGGCGGTTGCGCCGGCGCCCGGCCGAAGTGCCGTTGTCGGCGATGGGGCGGCTTTCGCCGTAACCTCTGGCCACCAGGCGCGTGCCGTCGAGGTTGAAGGTCTCCATCAGGTAGCGGCGTACGCTTTCCGCCCGGCGCTGGGACAGGGCCAGGTTGTCGGCCGCCGCTCCCTGGGCATCCGTGTGGCCGGCAATCAGCACGCGGGCCGTGGGATTTTTGCGAACAAACTCGGCGGCCCGGCGCAGTTCCTGGTGGTGACCGGGCTTGATGGCCGCCCGGTTGGCATCGAATTCGATGGCCAGGGCCAAGGTCGCCGGCCTGGATATTTCCGCGGTCGGTGCCGGTGCGGATGCGATGGCGGCAGGCTGGGCAATGGGCCGCTGTTCGCGGACCGGAACTTTCACCGGGCAGCCGTGGGCATCGACCTTGGTGCCGCGGGGGGTGCCGGGGCAACGGTCGAGGCGATCCGGAACGCCGTCGCCGTCGCTGTCAAGCAGAGGTGAGGCCGCGTCGCCTGCCAGGGAGGGTTTCGGACCGCCGAAATGGTAGGTGAGACCCGCCGTGTAGACGAAATTGTTGTCGGGAAAGGTGTATACGTGCCGCAAATCGCCCCTTAATGCCAGGGAGTCGGTGAGAAAATATTTGAGGCCGAAACCGTAGTTGAGCAGCAGATCGGTTTCGCTGCCGCGATTTTCCCGATCGAGGGTGATGCCGCCGATGCCGCCGGCCAGGTAGGGCACCAGGCTGCTGTGGGGCAGAAAGTGATACAGAGTGTCGAAGCGGTAGGCATAGCCGTCCACATCCGTGCCCCGCTGGGTCCCCTGGCCTTCGGTGTTGAAGTAGTTGAGGACGAATTCCGTGCTCCAGCTGTCGCTGATGTTGTAACCCAGACCGAGGCTGACAGTCAGATCGTCCGCCAGCTTTTTGCTGCTGTCAAAGCTGAAGCCCCCCACCATGGGGGAAATGGAAAAATCGCCCTTCGAACGCTTCGCCGCTTCTGCCGGGGCGATCTGCAGGACGGCCACAAACAGGACCGCCAGCAGCAGATAGGAACGCATCGCCCGTGACATGAAAGCCTCCTGATGAAAAACCGAATCGTCTGAACATTGCTGCAATGGAGAGAAAATTACACTCTATAATAATAACATTTGCCCTGCGCAGTTCAAGCCAAAAGTGACGGTGCTGCAAGGACCTTGCTTCCTGCCGGCGCCTGCATTACATTGAGCGGGCATTTCTCAATACCACTACGCAGGAGTCACCTGGATATGGATAAAAGCAATCGTTCCGGGCCGTCACGGTCCGGCTCGTTGATGGCTGCCAGTCGCGCCGGAAGCATGTCCGGAGCCGAATTCAACGCCCTGAGTTTCGAAGACCGCCTCGAAGCCGTGCGTTGGGCGGAGGCCGGACTCAAGTACCGCCTGCTGCTCAAGGCCGCCGATACCAGCGATCTGGTGGCAGCCCTGCCGGCGCAGGATCTTTTCCTGATGATCAAGGAACTGGGCCGTGAGGAGGTCACGGAGGTGCTGGCACTGACTACCGGCGAGCAACTGACCGCTTTTGTCGATCTCGACTGCTGGAACCAGGATCAATTCGATGGCCGGGAAGCGCTGCTGTGGCTGGGGTTGGCCATGACCGAAGGCGAAGAGCGGGTACTGCAGGTCGCCCGCAGCCTCGATTTCGAATTGCTGGTGCTGGTCTGCAAAAAACATGTGCATGTGCTGCGGGGGCTCGAAGCCTATCTGGATGACGAGCAGCCCCGGCCGCGCACCGGCTATTATGAGCTGGCGTTCAAACAACAGGATTTTGCCCGTTTGGTCGGGGCACTGCTGGAATGCCTCTGTCGGCTGGACGAGAGTTTTTATGTTCATCTGCTCGAGGCGGTACGCTCCGAACAGGATGTGACCTTGGAGGAAACGGTTTTCCAGCAGCGCCGTGCCCGCCTGCAGGACCTTGGCTTTGCCGATCCGGCGGAAGCGCGCGGAGTCTATGCCTTTCTGAATCCGGCGGATTTCGATCCGGCACGTTTTCGTCGTGCCGGCGGCCCGGCGGTGCAGGAGGTGTCGCCCTGTCTGGCACTGACCGCCGTCCGCCCGCAAGGCGTGCTGGCGCGGGTCTTGGCGCAGGGCATCGACGACAGTACGGCCTGGGATCTCACCTGCCTGGTCAATCGGGTGCTGGCGGCCGAACAGGCCGATATCGGCCAGCGGGATCAACTCCGCGCCGTGCTCAAGAGGGTCTACGGCTTGCTCAATCTGGCCTTGGAAGGTCTTTGCGGAGAGGATGTGGAACGCGCCGCCGAACTGTTCGCCGCCACCTACCTGCAGCCCCTGTTTCGTTACGGCTTGAGTCGCACCCTGCTGTTGCAGCGTCGGGCACGGGCCTTGCGACGCAGCGCCGTCGGCCCCTACCTGGAGGAACCTTGGGCCGCTCTGGTGGCCGCCCTCGAACGGGCCCTGCCCAACTATTCTCCGGCCCTGGAGGAAGGCGACGGGGTGGCGGAACGTCCCATTGCCGACGGCACGGAACTGGCGCGCTGTGACCAGGCGTTGACGGTCCTCGAGGCGGTTCGGCGGCTCTTCGAGGAACATTGGCAATTCGCTCTGCCGGTCCCGGAGGATTTGGACCTTGCCGGCTGCCTGCCGGCAGCGGCTGCCGAGATGGGCCTGTCCCACTTCTTCCTTACCGCCCTGGCGAATCGTTTGCTGGGAGGGGAGTTTGCGCCCCGGCCCCTGTCCCCGGCCGCCTTGGCGGCTCTGCACCGGCAGGTCTGCGACCAAGGTCGACTGTCGGTTGCCGTGAAGGAGGCGGTTCTGGCTGAGATTGCGACCCTGGAGAGCGCAGCCGGCCCCTTTGCTGCCTGGTGTTTGGCGCGCTGGCAGCAGGATTTGTGCTCCCTGGCTCCGGAACACCTGGATCCGCGCTTCGTCTCCGGTCTGTTGCTGCGGCCGGCCTGACGGGCGCCTGAAATTGATCCGGGGATATTACTTTCGCACCAGTCGGGCCACGGTTTCGACATGGCCGGTCTGCGGAAACATGTCCACCGGCTGCAATTCCAGGGTGCGGTAGCCGAAGCCGGCGAGCAGGCCCAGATCCCGCGCCAGGGTGTCCGGATTGCAGGAGACGTAAACCAGGCTGCGGCAGGCCAGACCGGCCAGTTCCTCAAGGACCTGGGGATCGCAGCCGCTGCGCGGCGGATTCAGTACCGCCACCGAGCCGGGCGGGACTTCCGTGTGCAGATCGTGAATCAGTTCGGCCGCGTCCCCGGCGCGAAACACGCAGTTCCCGAGCCCGTTGAGGGCGGCGTTCTGGCGGGCGTTGCGGACCGCTTCCTCCACCACTTCGATGCCGATCACCTTCCCGGCGTGGCGGGCCAGGTGCAGGGCGATGCCGCCGATGCCGCAGTACAGGTCGAGGGCCCAGTCCTGCGGGCCGGGCGCGGCCCACTGGCGCACCAGTTCGTAGATCCGGGCCGCCTGATCATGGTTGACCTGGAAGAAGGCGCCGGGCGAAATGCGCAGGCGCACATCCCCGACCTGATCGAACAGATCCTCGGCGCCCAGCACCCGGATGGTTTCCCGACCGAAAATGACATTGCCGGCGGAACTGTTGATGTTCTGGTGCACCGCCACCACCTCGGGCACCTTGCGCTGCAGCCATTTGGCCAGTTGCGGGATGCGACGAAAATCCCGTTCGCCGGTGACCAGGGTCACCATGGCCCGGTTGAGGCCCGGGCTGACTCGGATCAACAGGTAGCGCAACAGGCCGCGGCCGCTCATCGGGTTGTAGAGATAGATGTCCTGGCGGGCGATCTCTTCCCGCAGAACCTGAACGATGCGGTTGATGAGGGGGTGGTGCAGGGGGCAGTCGCCGATGTCCACCACCTCGTGGCTGCCGCGCCGGTAGAGGCCGATGCGCAATTTGCCGTGCTGTTTGGCCAGCACCAGCTTGGCGTTGGTGCGGTAGCCCAAAGGTTGCGGCGCCCTCCAGATGGGCAACTGCCGGGCGTCGGCCAGGGCCGGCCGACCGGACAGGGCGTTGCGCACCTTGTCCTCCTTGAAACGCAATTGGGCGTCGTAATCCATGTGGATCAGGGAGCAACTCTGGCAGGCGGCCGCACAGGGGCAGGCCGGCTTGATGCGGTCCGCCGCCGGGCGCAGCACCTGCTGCAACAGGCCGACCATGCGTCGCTGTCCCTGGTGTTCGATGGCGACCTTGATCCGCTCACCGGGCAGGGCACCGGTAACCAGCACTTCCTTGCCGCCATGGCGGCCGACGGCCAAGCCTTCTTCATCCAGGCGATCCACCTCGATTTCGATGCTGTCGGGTTGCGGACGACGCCGGGTGCGGGGCGGCTTGCCAGAGGGTCTGCGCATGGGAAATCCTATTAATTGGGATGGAAGTGTATTCAGTGTGCCGCACCATAAGCCTTCCGCCTCGCGACTGTCAAGTTCCGGCGGCCCTGCCTTGACTTGCCGCCCAACGACGCGTAAACTCTAGGCGCCCATTCGAGGCTAAAATTTCAGGAGTTTAACAATATGAGTCGTACCACCCGCCGCATCACTCTCGGCGGTGTCGCCCTTGGCGGCGGCGCCCCGGTGGCCGTCCAATCCATGTGCAGCACCGACACCCGGGATGTCGCCGCGACCGCCGAGCAGATCCGGCGCCTGGCGGCCGCCGGATGCGAGATCGTCCGCTGTGCCGTACCCGACGAAGCGGCGGCTTTGGCCCTGGCCGACCTGCGGCGGCAATGTCCCCTGCCGCTGGTGGCGGATATCCATTTCGATTATCGCCTGGCCCTGACCGCCCTGCAAAGCGGTGTCGACGGCCTGCGCCTCAACCCCGGCAACATCGGCGAGCGCTGGAAGGTCGAAGAGGTGGTGCGGGCCTGCGCCGAGCGCCGGGTTCCCATCCGCATCGGGGTCAACGCCGGTTCCCTGGAAAAGGACTTGCTGGCCCGTTACGGCCACCCGACCGCCGAGGCCATGGTGGAAAGCGCCCTGCGCCACGTCCGGGTGCTCGAGGAGTTGAACTACGGCGAAATCAAAATCAGCCTCAAGGCCTCCGATGTCCGCCGGACCGTGGAGGCCTACCGTCTGCTGGCGGCGCGGGTCGATTATCCCCTGCATATCGGCATCACCGAGGCCGGCACCACCTGGAGCGGCACCATCAAAAGCGCCGTCGGCCTCGGGGTACTGCTCTACGAGGGCATCGGCGATACCCTGCGGGTTTCCCTGACCGGCGATCCCGTGGCCGAGGTGCGGGTCGGCTGGGAGATTCTCAAGTCCCTCGGACTGCGGCAGCGCGGGCCGATATTCGTCAGCTGCCCGACCTGCGGCCGCTGCCAGATCGATCTCATTGCCGTGGCCGAAGAGGTCGAAGCGCGTTTGCAAAACCTGCCGCGGGCCATCACCGTGGCGGTCATGGGCTGCGTGGTCAATGGACCGGGCGAGGCGCGGGAAGCGGACGTCGGCATCGCCGGCGGCCAGGGCATGGGCCTGCTGTTTCGCCGCGGTCAGGTGGTGCGCAAGGTGCCGGAAAAGGAACTGGCCGATGCCCTGGTGGCCGAGGCCTGGCGCCTGGTGGAGGAGGAAGGCGCCGAAGGCGAAGCCTGAGCAGCGGCCGGAGGTCGGATGATATGTTGCATTTGGAAGCGGAGGGAAGCAAATGACGACCAGTCTGGCCTTGATGCTGATCCTGGGAATGGCGGCCAACGCCCTGTTCGTGAAGATGCGGTTGCCGGGGTTGCTCGGCATGTTGCTGCTGGGGGTGCTGCTCGGTCCTTATGTGCTGAACTGGCTGGATCCCGATATGCTGCGCATGTCCGGGGATCTGCGCCTGCTGGCTCTGATCATCATCCTGCTGCGGGCCGGGTTGGGCATCAAGCGCGAAGCCCTCAACCGGGTCGGGGTGACCGCCCTCAAGCTGAGTTGTATTCCCGGTCTGTGTGAGGGTTTCGCCATCGCTTTCGTATCCATCTACCTGTTGGGCTTCAGCTTCATCGAAGGCGGCATCCTCGGTTTCATCGTGGCGGCGGTCTCGCCGGCCGTGGTGGTGCCGCCCATGCTCAACTTCATCGACCGTCGGGTCGGTGCCAAAAACAACGTGCCGACCCTGATTCTGGCCGGCGCCTCCATCGACGATGTGTTCGCCATCACCCTGTTCTCGGCTTTTCTCGGCCTTTACGGCGGCCATCATGTCAATATCGGCCTGCAGTTGCTCGGTATCCCCCTCTCTATCGTGCTGGGCATCGGTCTGGGTCTGGTGGTCAGTATCGTGCTGGTGCGCCTGTTTACCACCTACTACATCCGATCCACCAAGAAGGTGATGATGATACTGGGGGTGGCCATCTTTCTGACCGCCGTCGAAAAGACTCTCAAGGCCCGGGTGGAGATCGCCAGCCTCCTCGGCGTTATGACCATCGGCTTCATCCTGCTGGAAAAAATGCCCGAAGTGGCGGCCAAGCTGGCGGGCAAATTCAACCGCATCTGGCTGTTCGCGGAAATCCTGCTGTTCATGCTGGTCGGCGCCCAGGTCAATATCCATGTCGCCCTCGATGCCGGCCTTACCGGCCTGCTGCTCATCGCCATCGGTCTGGCGGCGCGCAGCGTCGGCGTGGTGCTCTCCACCTTCGGCACACCCCTGACCTCGCGGGAGCGGTTTTTCTGTATCGTCTCCTATCTGCCCAAGGCCACGGTCCAGGCCGCCATCGGCGCCATTCCCCTGAGCATGGGGGTGCCGTCGGGGGACGTCATCCTGGCCATTGCCGTGCTGTCCATTCTCATTACTGCGCCCATCGGTGCCATCGGCATCGAATATTTTTCCAAACGCTGCCTGGAGGTGGAGTCTGAGTCCGCCTGACAGCGGTTTTGCAAAGGAGGTGGCCGTGTTGACCGGAAGCCGTGCCTGGCAGGCCCTGAAGGAACATTACGCGGCAATGCGCGAAGTCCACATGCGCGACCTGTTTGCCGCCGATCCGGAACGATTCGAAGGGTTTTCCCTGCACTTCGGGGAACTCCTGTTCGACTATTCCAAGAACCGCATCTCCGCCGAAACCCTCGATTTGCTGTGTCGGTTGGCGCGCCAGGAGGGCCTGGAGGACAAGATCGACCGGCTGTTTGCCGGGGAACGGGTCAACGTCACGGAGGAGCGCCCGGCCCTGCACATGGCCTTGCGCAACCGCAGCGGCCGGCCCATGACCGTGGAGGGTCGCGATGTCATGCCCCAGGTCAACGGCGTGCTGGCGCGCATGCGGGAGTTCGTGGCCGCGGTGCACTCCGGCGCCTGGCGCGGATTCAGCGGCGAACCGGTGCGCGACGTGGTGAATATCGGCATCGGCGGCTCGGATCTCGGTCCGCAGATGGTCTGCGCGGCCCTGCGGCCCTATGGCCGGCCCGGCCTGCGGGTGCACTTTGTTTCCAACGTCGATGCCAGCCAGTTGCTGGAAACCCTGCGGGACCTCGACCCGGCCACCACCCTGTTCCTGGTCGCCTCGAAGACCTTTTCCACCCAGGAAACCCTGGCCAACGCCCGCTCCGCCCGCGACTGGCTGCTGCGGGCGGCCGGCGACCCGGCCCATGTGGCGCGGCACTTCGTCGCCATGTCCAGCCACGCACAGCGGGTGCGGGAGTTCGGCATCGATCCGGCCAACATGTTCGAGTTCTGGGACTGGGTCGGCGGCCGTTTCTCCCTGTGGTCGGCCATCGGCCTGTCCATCGCCCTGGCCGTGGGCATGGAACGCTTCGAGGAACTGCTGGCCGGCGCCCATGCCGTCGATGAGCATTTCCGCAGCGCTCCCCTGGAGGCCAACATCCCGGTCATCATGGGGCTGCTCGGCATCTGGTACATCGACTTTTTCGGCGCCGAGAGCCATGCCATTCTGCCTTACGATCAGTATCTGCACCGCCTGCCGGCGTTTCTGCAGCAGGGCGAAATGGAGAGCAACGGCAAAAGCGTGACCCTCGACGGCCGGGCCGTCGATTACGCGACCGCCCCCGTGGTCTGGGGCGAGCCGGGCACCAACGGCCAGCACGCTTTCTACCAGCTTCTGCACCAGGGCACCCGGTTGGTACCGGCCGACTTCTTTGCCGCGGCGCAAAGCCACCATCCTCTGGGCGAGCATCATACCCTGCTGCTGGCCAACTGCCTGGCCCAGAGCGCGGCCCTCATGGCCGGCCGCACCCCGGAGCAGGCCCGCCGGCAACTGCAGGCCGCCGGGCTGCCGCCGGAGACCATCGACAGGTTGCTGCCCCATCGCGTGTTTGCCGGCAACCGGCCGAGCAACACCTTCCTCTATCCCAAACTGACCCCCCGTGCCCTGGGAGCCCTGGTTGCCCTGTACGAGCATAAGGTATTCGTGCAGGGGGCCGTCTGGGGTATCAACTCCTTCGATCAATGGGGCGTGGAACTCGGCAAACAACTGGCCGACTCCATCCGGCCGGCCTTGCGGGACGATGCCAGGGACCAAAAGTTTGACAGTTCCACCGCCGGTCTGCTGCGTTTCTGCCGCCAGTATCGGATTCCTTCCTAACCTTCCTTCTGCCAACCTTATGACAGTTGTCAAGAGACCGGCCGGCAGCCTTCCAGGCCCAGGCTGCCGCCGGTTTTCCGAATGCAGCGCCGCCTTTTGGCTGCGGCTGAATGGGTGTCCAACTGGCTCCAATCATTGAATATTTATTCATCATAAGGGATTCTCTCTTTTCCTGATCTGCATTGGCTTGAACCTTGCTTTTAATGAGCAACACGGTCCCTACCCGGGACCTTGCGTGCACATGTCGAGACCAGACCCAGTCTTTGCGGGGCCTGAGCCGATTCAATTTTTCAAGGAGGAAGTGTATGAAAATTCGTTCCATTCAGATGAAAATTTCCCTTATTGCCGGCTGTTGCCTGCTGGCGGCAGCCTGTATCCTGGTGGGGTACGGGCTGGTGGCCAGCAAGCGGACCCAGAGCCTGGTGGGCGAGCGGGTATCCGGCATGGTTTCCGAGGGCACCCTGGACAGCCTGAAAAACCTGGCCGGCATGCAGGCGGGGCGGATTCAAAGTCGGTTCGATGTGGCGCTGGACGCGGCCCGCACCATGGCCCACACCTTCGCCCTGGCCAAACAGAGCGATGCCTACGGCCGCAGCGTCAACCTGGGCCGCGACCAAATCAACGCCATTCTCCTCAACGTGTTGAAGAACAACCCAGAATTCAACGGCACCTACTCCTGCTGGGAGCCCAACGCCCTGGATGGCCGGGATGCCGATTTTCGCACCGGTCGGGACGGCAACAACAACGAGACTGGCCGCTTTACTCCCTACTGGACCCGTGACGCCGCCGGCAACATCGCCGTGCAGGCGCTGGTGGAATACGACAGCAACGACAAGCACCCCAACGGGGTCGCCAAGGGAGGCTGGTATATCGGCCCGCGCGATACCCTCAAGGAGAGTGTCCTCGATCCCATCCCCTACATCGTCCAGGGCAAACAGGTGTGGCTCGCCACCCTGTCCGTGCCGGTGGTGGCCAACGGGCGGTTTTACGGGGTCGCCGGAGCCGATTACAACCTTGATTTCGTTCAGGAACTGAGCCAGGCCGTGGACGGCCAACTGTTTGACGGCCAGGGCGAGGTGGCCATCGTCAGCAACATGGGCCTGATCGTCGCTCACAGCGAGCGGCCCGAGCTTATCGGCCAACCCTTCAGCGCCGCCGGCAATGCCAATTGGGACAAGACCCTGGCGGCCATTCAGGCGGGCGAGGCGGTGGCGGAAGTCAACGAGCAGACCGGCCGCGTGGAAGCTTTCGCCCCCATTGAGCTGGGCCGCACCGGCAAGCCCTGGGCGGTCATGATCGGGGTGGACAAAGGGGTGGTGCTGGCCCATGCCACGGCCCTGGATCAGGATCTGGGCCGGCGCGGCAGCGTCGGCGCCATGATGCAGGTCGGGGTTGGGCTGCTGGTTACTGCCGGCGCCATCGTGTTTCTCTGGTTTGCGGCCGGCGGCATCGCCCGTCCCATTCGTGCGGCGGCCAAACTGGCGGAAAACATCCAGGCCGGCGACTTTTCCCAGCGCATGACCCACAATAGCGCGGACGAAGTCGGCCAATTGGCCCGTTCCCTGGATGCCATGACCGTCAGCCTGGCGGACAAGGTGACCCTGGCGGAAAAGATTTCCCACGGCGAACTGGATGTTGAGGTGAAGCTGGCTTCCGATCGGGATCAATTGGGCAAGGCGTTGCAGAACATGGTCGCAAAACTGCGGGAACTGGTGACCCAGGTGCAGAGCGGCGCGGATCTCATCGCCGGGGGCGCCATGCAGGTGGCGGATGCCAGCCAGACCCTGTCCCAGGGCGCGACCGAATCGGCTGCCTCCCTGGAGGAGATCAGCGCCTCCATGACCGAGATGGCTTCGCAAACCCGCCTGAATGCCGAAAACGCCCAGCAGGCCAACAGCCTGTCGTCGGGGGCGAAGAATGCCGCCGAGCACGGCAACAAGCTGATGCAGGAACTGGTGCAGGCCATGACCGACATCGAGCAGTCGGGTCAGGATATCACCAAGATCATCAAGGTCATCGACGAAATCGCCTTCCAGACCAATCTGCTGGCCCTCAATGCCGCCGTCGAGGCGGCCCGGGCCGGACAGCACGGCAAGGGTTTCGCGGTGGTAGCCGAGGAAGTGCGCAACCTCGCCGCCCGCAGCGCCGAAGCCGCCAAGGAAACCGCCCTGCTGATTGAAGGTTCGTCGGCGAAGACCCACAAGGGCAGCGAAATTGCCGAAAAGACCGCCGCCTCCCTCAAGGGCATCGTCGCTGGAGCCGCCAAGGTTTCGGGGCTGGTGGCGGAAATCGCCGCCGCCTCCAAGGAGCAGGCGTCCGGCCTGGATGAGGTCACCCAAGGCCTGGGCCAGATTGACCAGGTCACCCAGAACAATACCGCCAGCGCCGAGGAGAGCGCCGCATCGGCCCAGGATCTCTCCGATCAGGCGGCGCGTCTGCAGCGGCTGGTCGCCCAGTTCAGAGTCGGCGGAACCAGTCGGGCCGCCCAGCCCGCCGCGGCGGCCAAACCACGGGCGGCGCGGCGGGAAACTGCGGCTCCCCCCGCCTTGGGTTGGGGCGGGACCGTGCCTGCCGCCAAGGCGGCGGCCGGACGTGAACCCGCCCCGAAAGACGTCATCGCCCTCGATGACAGCGAATTCGGTCGCTTCTAAAGAAGTTGGCAACAGGAAAAAAAGTCCCGCGGCGCAGGCTGCGGGACTTTTTTTATGGGAGCGGCAGAGGCGTTTGGTGTAAAAAAAGGACCTCCGTGATCGTAGCTTCGGCACCGGCAACCTGCCAACGGACCTCGAAGTCGAGCAGGCGGGTGCCGAACTGATCCCGTTGCAGGTTGCGCGGCAGGTAGGCCGGGCGCGGGTCAAGTCGGACGATTTCTCGAATCAGCTCCCGCAGTTCGGGGTAGCCCTGGTTTTCCCAGTGCCGACAGGCAAGCTCCACCGTTTCCGGAAAGCGCACCCGGAGTTGTTCGGCCGGCGCTTCCGGGGCAAATCCGGAACGGGCGTCGGGCCGGGCGTCGGCATAGGGCAGGTAGGGCTTGATGTCAAGCACCGGCGTCCCGTCCAGCAGATCGGTGCCGCCCAGGTGCAGAACGACCCCGCCGGCCCCACAGTCCATCCCTTCCAGGGCGACGGCCGACAATCCGAGGGGGTTGGGTCGAAACGGGGAGCGGGTGGCGAATACCCCCAGGCGTTGGTTGCCGCCGAGACGCGGAGGCCGCACCGTCGGCCGCCAGGTCTGACCCAGGTGGTCGTGAAAGACGAACAGCAACCAGAGATGGGAAAAGGCCTCCAGGCCTCGCACCGCCTCGGGTCGGTTATAGGGCGGCAGCAATTCCAGGGTGGCCCGGGCGGACGGCGACAACCCGGGCTGTCGGGGGATGCCGAATTTGCTCTTGAAACAGGACTGGATGATGCCGATGGGATTCATGGTGAAGTTCATGCCCCTTATTAACACGTTTGCGGGCCGACAATCCACTGCTTCTCATGCCGAATTAAAAAGCGCCGGGGTGGGCAGACGCTTATGGTAAACTGATGAGCAGAAGCGGGTGCCGTAGGCCCATTGACAATCCGGAGCCATGGATGGAACCAAAGCATATACCCAGGCACATGCAGCTGATCGAGCAGTTGCGACACATCGGCTTTCACGATCACCTCTGTCTGGTCCCCGGAGATCCATCCGAACAGATGGAGGTGTTTACCGCCTATCTCGCCTGGGCCGGGGATCGGCGTGAACACTGCCTGCCGCTATTGGTCGAATCCAGCCGTACGGTGCTCGATCGTCGGCTGGCGCGGCTCGGCTATCCGGTTATTGCCGAAGCCGGCGGAGACACGACGGTCCGGCCGGCTTTGCAGGCGGCCCGGGCCGGACGGTTGCTGGAGTATTGTCGAGATTTGGCGGGCCGCGTGGCGTCGAAGGGTGGCGTCGGGCTGCGGGTGCTTTGCGACATGGCCTGGCTGAGCCGGCAAGGGATGCGCATCGGCCAAATCGAAGATTTCGTTCGCCTGCTGGCCTGCTGCGGCGAGGGTGAGCCGGTATTGTTTCTCAACAGTTTCTGCCCCAGCATGGGGGCTGCGAGACTGGTCTGCGAGGCCATCGGCTGCCATCCCTTTGTGATCCAGTCGGGGGTGGTGTGCCGCAATTTCTATTATTCCATGCAGCGGCCCCCGGTGGCATCCCGACCGGTTGGTGTCGAAGACCCGGTGACGGCGGGGGAGGCTTCCCAATTTCGTCGGGGTCAGGTTCTGGATGCCATATTCCGAACCGCGCCCATCGGCCTTTGGATGCTCAACCGGGAACACCGAATGGTTTTCACCAACCGGAATTTTTGCGCCGCCACCGGAATCTCCGAGGAGGAATTCCTCTCCGCGGACCATTATTCCGAGGTGATGGCGCCGGAAACGGCATTGAAGTGTATGCTTTCCGACACCTACGCCTTTGGCGCCGAGGGGCATATCGCCGCCGAGGAGCGACTGCTCGGTGCCGATGGCCGGTTTCGTGACTATCAAATCGTCAAGACCAAGGTGCTCGATCCGGCCGGTGAGTTTGACGGCCTGCTGGGTTTGGCCATCGATATCACCGATCGCAAACGAGCTGAACGCCTGCTGAGCGAAAGCGAGTCCCGGTTTCGGGATATCGCTTTGAGCATCGCCGACATTATCTGGGAAACCGGGCCGGACTGGCGCCTGACCTACATATCGGAACAGGTGACCAGCGTGTTGGGATTCCAGCCGGAGGAAATGCTTGGGCAGCCCCTGTATGAATTTTTCGTCGCCGAGGAAGCCGGGCGCCTGCTGGCCCTGTGTCGGCAACTGACGGATGGCAAGAGGCCGTTTCGAAATGCCGAGCACTGGGCCCTGCACAAGGCCGGGCAGCCCTGTTGCCTGCTGCTCAACGGGTTGCCCCGCCAGGATGAGCAGGGCGTGTTCGCCGGTTACCGCGGCGTGGCCCAGAATATCACCGATCGCAAATTCGGCGAGGCCGGGCTGAAGCGGGCCTTGGCCGATTCTCAGGATGCTCGGGACAAAATCGACAGCATCCTGCGTTCCATCGGGGACGGCCTCATCGCCATCGATGAGCGGGGTTGCATCACCATGATGAATCCCAAGGCGGCGGCCATCTTTTCTGTTGCTGCCGACGAATGGGTGGGGCAACCCCTCGACCGACTCTGCGTATCGCAGGAGATCCGGGAAAAGTTGCGCGGGCTGGTGAACGGTATTGAAAGCGGTGTGGAAAAGGTCGAACTGGTGTGGCCCGGGCGGGAAACAGCCACGCCGCGTCATTATCAGGCGCGGATTTCGACCATGCGCAATCCCCGGGGGGAGGCAACCGGGGCCATCCTCATTTTTCAGGATGTGACCCGGGAGCGGGAGATGGATCGGGTCAAGAAGGAATTCATTTCCAATGCCGCCCACGAGTTGCGCACGCCGCTGACCTCCATCATGGGCTATCTGGAATTCTGTCTGCATCCGGAAGATTTCGGCGGTTTCAGTGAGGAACAACGACACGAGTTTTTGGCTGAAATCTACGACAAGGCGGAAGTTCTGGAACGGATCGTTTCCGATCTGCTGGATATCGCGCGCATCGATTCCGGTCGGCCCATTCCTCTGGAGATGGGAAGGGTGGATCTGCGTGAGGTCTGCACCAAGGTTGTGGAGCATTTTCAGTTGCAGTTTCCCCGCCATCGGTTCGAACTGGAATTTGCCGCCCAAGGCCGGCATGAGTTGCATGCGGACCGTGCCAAGCTGGAGCAGGTACTGGAGAATTTGCTCAGCAATGCCGTCAAATATTCGGAGGAAGACAGCCTGATTTGCATCAGCGGCCGGGCGGAAAGCGGAATTTACCGGCTGTCCGTGCGGGATCAGGGCATCGGGATGACGCCGGAACAACGACAGCGCATGTTTGAAACCTTCTACCGCGCACCGGGGGCCTGCGACGGCGTGCGCGGGCTGGGTCTGGGCATGAACATCGTCAAGCACATCATCGAGCGCCACGGCGGCGCCATCGAGGTGTTCAGCGAGACCGGGCAAGGCACCGAGATCCTTCTGCGCTTGCCATTCACTGATTGAACAGGTTCAGAATTTTCGTTTTTGATGCAGGAAGCTTTGCCATGCCGCAGCCCTTTCTTCCCGGCCAGGATACCCGGCCCCTGTTCGATGCCATCGCTCGCCGCTATGACCTGCTCAATCTGCTGCTGTCCGGTGGTCTGGATCGCTACTGGCGCGCCAAAGCGGTGGGCGAGTTGGAGTTGACGACTTCCTCCCGGGTTCTGGATGCCGCCACCGGCACCGGCGATGTAGCCCTGACCGTGGCCCGGGCCATGCCGGGCGTGACGGTGGTCGGCCTCGATCAATCGATGGCCATGCTGCATCTTGCCTACACCAAGTTGCGGCGTCGGCCAGCTTGGCCGGCGATTCAACTGGTGCAGGGCGATTGCGAGGCGCTGCCCTTCGGCGAGGGGATGTTCGATGCGGTGACCATCGCCTTCGGGATTCGTAATGTGCAACGGCGCGCCGCGGCGTTGGCCGAGTTTCGGCGGGTACTCAAGCCAGGAGGCCAACTGGTGGTTCTGGAACTCGGTCAGCCCCGCTCCGCCCTTATGGCAAGGATCTTCCGCTGCTACGGGGGCTGGTTGCTGCCGCGCATCGGCGGCCTGCTATCCTCGCGGGACGCCTACCGTTATCTTCCTGCTTCCATGCAGGCGTTTCCGGACCCGGTACTTTTTCTGGCCGAGTTGGCGGCGGGTGGTTTTGAAAAACTGGAGCACCAAGCCTTCATGGGTGGCATGGTGGGCCTGTTTCATGGCCGGCGAAACAGTTGTGCGATGAATGGGAGCGGTCAGGGCTCCCCTCGGGGCTCTTTCTGAGGGGGCGGTGACGCGGTCTGGAACAGCTGGCCCACGTCACTGACCATCTTGCCCGGCAGGCCCAGAACCCGCCTGAATATGCCAAGCACCTTTTCCGATACCGAGGTGATGGGGATGGCGTCTACATCCGGGTCGGCGCTGTTGCCGGTGACCCGGAAATGAGCGGTGATCAGGGCTTTTTCCTTGCCTGCCAGGATCCATCCCGCCACGGGGATGCGGGACACCACTTTATCCAGGGTGCCGAAGGGCTGCACGCCGAGCACCAGATCGAGCTCGTCCCGGGGCAGATCCACCGCCCCCACCAGGGAAAGATTCATGGCCGGACTCTTGACAAGCAGGTCTTCGGTGCGCAGTCGACCCTGCCGCAATTCGAAGCTCCCTCCGATTTCCTGAAACGGCATGCCGTCGCGGGCCATGTCCGGCCATTGCAGAGCAAACAGCTGGGCGACATTCAGCAGCGAGAAAACCTTAGATAAAAAGGGAAACTGGCGCAGGACGCCCGACCGGATCTGGAGGCGCAGTTGGCCGTTGCCCTGTTCAATGACGGATGCCGAGACCGGCCCGCTGAGATAGAAATCCGCCGTCAGGGCGCCCGTCGCCAGTCCCCTTCGTTGTAGCAGATCCCGCAGCAGAATTTCGGCGTCGACCTGTTGCAGATGCCCTGAAACACTGAGGCGGCTGGCCGCCGGTTGCGCCTCGTCGACCAGAATCTGGGCATGACCCCGGCCCGGTCCCAGACGAAACTCGAGGGGGTGGATGCTCAGCTGTTGGCCGGTATGGTGAACCGTGCCGGACACTTTCTGAAAATTTAAAGGACCGAAGCGGGCCTCATCGACCGTGGCCCGGACCGTAACCCGCCCGGCCTGGTCGGTCTCTTCGCCATCGCTTTCCGGCTCGCCCTCCCACAGTTCCAGGACTTCCTCAATGACGGCCCGTTCCGCGCGAGCGGTCAAGTCCGTGACCGGCCTGGCGGTGAGTTGGGTGTGGCCGTCCACACGGATCAGGCTGGAATTTTTCAGGCGCAGTCGGACGTCTTGGTAACTCAGGCGGTCCGCCTTGATCAGCACCGTGCCTTTGAGGTCGCGCAGCACCGCGGTTGTCGAGGGAAACAGCAAATCCCCGGCATTCATGGCCGGAGCCGCAACCTGCAGTCGGCTCTCCCGGCCCGGGCGAAAATCCAGCAGACCACCAAGGGTTATATTGGAGCGGCCGAGCTGCCCCTGCAGTTGTTGGAATTCCAGGCCCGTTTCGGACAGGCGCAGTTCGCCGTTGAGGTGGTGCAATGGGGCCCGCAGTCCCGGAATGGCGACCTGGACCTGCTGCAGACGAAGGTTTCCCTGCAGGGTGAGAGGGGGGCTTGCGGTGCGACTCAGTTGCGCTGTCAACCGCGCTTTGCCGGCCAGCGGGAAATCGGCCAGGGCAGGTACCAGAATTGGCAGGGATTTCAGGTTGCTGCCCGTCAGGTCGGCCTGCAGGCTCAGGGGACCCGGCAGGCGTTTGGTGATCCAGCCCTGGAGTTTCAGGTCCAGGTCCGGCAGTTGCAGCAGGCCGTTGCGCAGGGCTATCCGTTCGCCTTGCACGGCTACCTCGGCGCGCAGCGTGGCCGGGGTGCCGGGAAATTTGTCGAACCCGTTGCGCCATTGAATCCGGCAGGCCGCCAGATCCGCGTCGAGTTCGCCGGCCAGAGCATCCAGGGGGCCGTGCAGAGACAGGTTGATGGGGACAATTCCCTGAACGGCGCGGCGTATTTCGGCATGGTCGGTGAGGCGGGCCGCCAGTTTGCCGGACGGCGCCAGCCAGCTTGCCGCCAGGGCCAGGGTGGGGACGGCCTGGTCGAGGGCGGCCAGGCTTCCTTGGAACTGTAGAGGGGTGTCCAGCAGCCTGGCGCTGCCCTCCGTCAAGGCCAGTCGGCCTTCCTGCCAGCGCAGGATAGCCCGCAGTTGTTCCAGGCGGGTCGAACCTGTCAGCTGCAGGCTGCCGTCGCGGAACTCCAGCGAGCTTTCCAGATGTTCATGCAGGGTGTCAGGTTGCAGCCGGGCAAGTGGGCCGTCAAGGCTCGCCTGCAGCTGCAGTTTTCCGGCCTGCAGGTCGTTGCGCAGCCGGGCCAAAAGCGGCCAGGTTTTCGGCTCCGGCAGCCACCTGCGCAGTTGCGCCCAATCCAGCCAGTCGCTTTGCAGATGGACGGCCACCCGGGGCTCCGGTTGCTGGTGCTGATGCGACAGGTGGCCGCTCCATTTCTGGTTGTCGAGGGATATGGACAGATCCTGCCACTGGTCGAGGCTTGGAGTGGAAATCCAGCGGGTGCTGAGGGACAACATACTCAAAGCGGCCGGATCCCGGGGTCGATCCGGCCAGGCCATCCGCAGGTCTTCGCCCTTTATCTGCAGGTTCAGGTGCAGGCCGGTGGCCGGAGACCCTTCGCCGGATATATGCCAGGTCGCGCGGCCCGTCAGGTTGGGGAGGTGTTTTGCCGGCGACCATAAACGACCCGGTTCAAAGGCGTCGAGGTGCAAGGTGAAGCGGCCTTCGGTCCGGCGCCAGTGCCGCGGGTCCTCGGCCAGTTGGAAGCGGCCGTCCAGGGCCAGGGGGATGCGTTGTCCGGAGCGCTGCAGGGTTGCCCTGACGCGGAGTTTGGTGGGAGAAGATTCAAACAGGTTGCGGGCCTGCAACTCCACACCGGACAGGGAAAAATCCATGGATTCGCCATGTTCGTCGACCAGTTCCACCAATCCGTCGCTGATGGACAGGTGTCTCACCCGGACGCTGCGAACCAGTTTGTCCAACAGTTCTCCAAAATCGGGTGCGGAACCGTTCTTCGGCGGCCAGGGTTGGCGAAAACGGGGCTGGTCGAGAATCAGTCTTCGACAGGACAGTCGGCCGAAAAGCAGGGGCAGCAGCTTGGGTTGCAGATAGAGTTGGCGCAGTTGCAATTGCGGGCGGATCGATGGTGCGGTACCGATTTCCAGCTCGCTGCATTGGAGCACCGGGCCCCGGTGCCAAGCCAGGCGGAGGTCCCCGATGCGTACCGTGGTTTGCCAGGCGCTGCTCAGCTGATATTCGAGTGCCGCGCGGTAGCGGGCCGTATCCAGGCCGGCGAGCACCAGGGCCGAACCGGCGACAGCGGCAAGCAGCAGGGTGCCGCAGGCAATCAATAGCAGACGTCGGGTGGCCATGCCGTTCCTCGAAAAAAACCGGTTGACCGGTCGGTTGGAAGAGCTTTTTTAAAGAATGCGTCCATGGGCTGGGCAGGCGGCGGCTCAGCCGCCTGGCAGGGAGCGGTTTGTCGATCCCGGCGGCGGTTCAATGCCCCACTGCGGCAACCGGGCGCTCAATTCGGCGGGCAAGGGGCAGCAGACCCGGCCGCCGGATATGGATTCGAAGGTTGGCCAGACCAGTTCGCAGCAATGCAGGAACTGCCGTTGCAGGCCATCCAGAGGAGGACCGCCGTAACGCTCGTCGCCGACCAGGGGCCAGCCTGCGGCCGCCAGCTGTTGGCGGATCTGGTGCTTGCGCCCGGTGACCAGTTGCAGGCGCAGCAGGGCGCCATCCTGGCCGTAGGCGGCCACCTCAAAGATGGTCGCCGCTTCCCGGACTTTGCCTTTGGCGACCACCGGTTGTTCAAGTCGGCCGTGTTGCGGAGGACGACCCGCCACCAGGGCCAAATAGTGCTTTTCCATTCGGCCGTCCATCATCATCCGGCCCAGAATGCGGGTGGCGTGACGGCCCTTGCCGAACAGAACCGGACCCGAGGTACCGATATCCAGGCGATGGACGGGGGCAACGCTGTAAGCCACGCCGCGCTCTTCCATGAGCCGCCGCAGGCGATCGGTCAGATTGTCCTGATCGTGACCGAGGCTGCTATGCACCGCCAGTCCGGCCGGCTTATACACCACCAGGCAGGATTCGTCCTCCAGCAGGATGCTGCGGATGGTCAGGGACTGGGCAAGGATATCGCGCATCCTGCCGCTGTCCGGCAGCCAGACAACAGCGCCGGCCTGGACCAGGCTGTCCTCGCCCGGATTCGGACCCGGACCGGCGATGCGGCCACGGCGCAGCAGTTGCCGCAGATAGCCGATGGGAGCGGCGGGAAGCTGCTGCCGGAGAGCCTGCAGCAGGGTCTGGCCCTGTTCCTGTTCAGAAAATCGCAATTCATGCATGGTCGCCCATCATACCTTTCACCCGCCTGCAAGGCAAGCCGCCCTTTGCCTGGCGGTTGGGACTTTTCGTTGCTGGCAAAGTGCTTTACATGCCTGGGGGAGATTGTTAGTATCCATCGGGAATTCTCGTAGGAGCGGCAGCCGGCCGCGGCCATTCCTGTCATCAGTGTCGGTCCCATGCAAATCAAGCAGGTTGAAATCGTCGGTTTCAAATCTTTCGTCGACCGGGTCTCCCTGGAATTCGGCCCGGGCATCGCCGCGGTTGTCGGGCCCAATGGTTGCGGAAAAAGCAATATCGTGGATGCCCTGCGCTGGGTCATGGGAGAGCAAAGTCCGAAGAATCTGCGCGGACGCGCCATGGAGGACATCATTTTCGGCGGCAGCGAACGTCGCCGGCCCCTGGGCATGGCCGAAGTATCGCTGATCTTTTCCAACGAACAGGGTCTTGGTCCGGCCGCGGTACGGGATTATGCCGAATTCATGGTGACCCGCCGGTTGTACCGCAACGGCGAAAGCGAATACCTGTTCAACAAGAAGCCCTGCCGCCTGCTGGATATTACCGAATTGTTCATGGACACCGGCATCGGCGCCCGGGCCTATTCCATAATCGAGCAGGGCAAAATCGGCATGCTGCTCAATGCCAAGCCGGAAGACCGCCGTTTTCTCATCGAGGAAGCGGCCGGCGTCAGCAAATTTAAAGCCCGCAAGAAGACCGCCCTGCGCAAGATTGAAGCGACCCGCCACAACTTGTTGCGGCTGCAGGATATCATCGGCGAGGTGCGGCGGCAATTGGCCGGTCTCAAACGGCAGGCCCGCAAGGCCGAAACCTTTCGCGGGCTGCGGGAGGAACAGCGGCAGATTGAGCTGTGCTTCGCCCAGGTGCGGTTTGCCGAGTTGGCGGATGAGTGTCGGGAGCAAACCGTCCGGGAGCAGTCCCTGAGCATGCAGTTGGCCGGGCTCGAAGGACAGCTCGCGGCTGCGGAATTGTGTTTGGAACAACAGCGGCTGCAGCAGACGGCGGAGGAACAGGAGCTGGGGCTGGTTCAGGAACGGGTCTTTCAATTCAGCAGCCAACTGCAGCGCCTGGAACTGCAGCGCGACAACGATGCACGGGAACTGCAGAGCCTGGCGGGCCAACAGGAGCGTCTGGCGGAGGAACAGCAGGAAATCCAGGAGCGGTTGCGGGCGGCGGTGGTTGAAGAGAAGGATTTGCGCAGCAGCAGCGCGTCCCTGGTCGAGGAAGGGGAGGAACAAGCGAATCGGTTGATGCGGGAGGAGGCCGAACTGGCCGAATGGTCCGGTCGGGAAGAGGCCGACGCGGCCTGTCTGGAAGAAAATCGCCGCCGGTTGATGACGATGGTGAGCGATGTCAACCGCTTGCGCCTGCGCCGGGAGGACATCGAGCGCCGCCGGCGGTCTGTGGATGAGCGTTTGGCCCACCAGCGGCGGGAAGCCGTGCGCCTGGGCGAACAGCAGGCGGAATTGGCCCGGCAGGCCGAGGCCCATGGGCAGACGCTGGATAGCTTGGAAATCGGGATGGCGGCCGCGAATGGCCTTTTGCAGGAGGCGCTGGAGGCCCTGGCCGTCGGTCGCCGCCGGTTGGAAGACAACGAACAGGTTCTGTTGCTGGCCCGCCAGGAACTCGGTGCCTGTCGAACGCGGCTGGAGTCCCTGCAACAACTGGAGCGCAACCTCGAGGGCTACGGTCCGGGTGTCCGACAACTGTTGGCGGATGAATCCCTGCGCGGGCGCCTGCAAGGCATGACCGCGGATATATTGGAAGTGCCCGCCCGCTACGAGGTCGCCGTCGAGGCGGCCTTGGGGGAACGGCTGCAGGCTCTGATCGCTGCCGATGCGGAGGCGGCCCGCGCGGCGCTGGCGGCCCTGCGCCGTTCTGGCAGTCGAGGGTTGCTGCTGCTGCGAAATCGCGATTGCCAGGCACCGCTGCCGCCGGTTGTCGGGCGGCCCCTGGTGGATCTGATTGTGCCGCGTCCGGGTGCGGAGGCTCTGGTCCGGGATTTGCTGTCCGGAGTTTGTCTGGTCGAGGATCTCGCTGCCTGTTTTGATCAGAGCCTGCCCGTTGGTGCCATGCTGGTAACAGCGGAAGGCGAAACCCTTTGTCATCGCGGCATTCTCATCGGTGGCGGCGCGGCCGGCGGCGGCCATGGCCTGCTGTCCAAAAAGCGGGAGATCAAGGAGTTGGCGGCGCTGCTGGAGCAGCTGGAAGAACGGGCTGCCCAACTGCATCAGGAACGCCTGGCGCTCAAGGAGGCCCATGGGTTGGCCGAGCACAGCCAGGCCGAGGCGGCTGCCGAAATCCAGCGGCTGGCCTTGCGCCGGACGGAAGCCGAGCAGTTGCTGTCTGCCGCCCGTCGTGCCCTGGCCCAACTCGCCGAACGCCTCGAGGTCCTGACGCTGGAAGATGACCAGGCCGATGAGGAGTATCGCATGCTGCAGAAGCAGCATGCCGAGGTGGTGGAAGGTCTCCATGGCCAGGAATCGGCCAGGGCGGAAGCGGAAATGCAGGCGGAACAGTTGCAGGAAGCATTGTTGTTGTCGCGGCGCCGGCAGTCCGAGCGGCGTGAGCGGGCCACCGCCATCAAGGTTGAGTTGGCCGGACTGCGGGAACGTGAAGAAAGCTGCCGCCGCAACCTGCAGCGTCTGGTCGAACTGCAGCAGGATTTGCAACGCCGGCAGCACCTGAACGAACAGCGACAGGCTGAATTGCAACGGCAACGGGATGAGCTGGGACGGGCCGGACAACGAAGGTTGGTCGAAATGGAGCTCCTGGCGAGTCGGCGCGATGAGGAACAGCTTCTGCTCAGCCGCCGCAAGGAGCAGCATGGTTTGCTCCAGTCCCGGTTGGAGGCCGCTGAGGAAGCCCTCAAGGAGCAGCGGCGCGCGGTTCAGAAGTTGCGGGACGCCGTGGCCGATTTACTCCTTTGTCGGCGCCAGTCGCAGCTGGAGTATGAACATCTGCATCGCACCGTGCTGGAACGCTACCGATTCGATCTGCAGCAGGAAGCCCTGCCGTTGGACGAGTTTCAGGCTGCGACAGCCGAAGGACGGCTGCAGGATTTGGTCCGGCAGATCGAGGAGATGGGTGAGGTCAATCTGACCGCCATCGACGAATTCCGGGAACTGGAGGGTCGCTGGCAGTTTCTCTGTACCCAGGAACAGGACCTGCAGCAGTCCCTGGAGGGATTGCAGGAAGCCATCGCCAAGATCAACCATACCACCCGGCGACGGTTCCGGGAAACCTTTGATCTGGTCAACCAGCAGTTCCAGGCCATCTTCCCGCGGTTGTTTCTGGGGGGAAGGGCCGAACTGGTTCTGACCGATGAGCATGATTTGCTGGAAACGGGCATCGAAATTGTCGTGCAGCCGCCCGGCAAGCGGTTGCAGAGCGTCGGTTTGCTGTCCGGGGGTGAAAAGGCGTTGACGGCCATCGCCTTGGTTTTTGCCATCTTTTTGATCAAACCGTCGCCCTTCTGTGTGCTGGACGAGGTGGATGCGCCCCTGGACGAAGCCAACATCTATCGCTTTAACGAGATGGTGCGGGAAATGTCGCAGTGTTCCCAGTTCATCATCATTACCCATAACAAGCGCACCATGGAGATGGCCGATACCTTGTACGGCGTGACCATGGAGGAGCCGGGCGTCTCCAAGCTGGTTTCCGTGCGCATGAACGACAGTTGAGGGACGTTATGCCGTTTAAGGTCGTGCTCGGAGAACTTCTCGCCTCGGTGCCCGGGGCCGAAGGCGCTATCATCGCCGATTGGGAAGGAGAAGCCGTGGATCAGGTCGGTTGCATGGAAGCCTTCGATCTGCAGGTCCTTGGCGCTTATAAAGGCATCATTCTCAACAACCTGCGCATCGCCCTGCAGCGCTCCAGCGGGGATGATTTGCAGGAGGTGGTGATCGGTACCGAGCGCACCCGAACCGTGGTGCTGCCCATCACCGCCGACTACTTTCTGGTTTTGACCGGATTGCGGGAGGCCTTGCTGGGTCGGGCGCTGTTCGCGGCCCGGAGTTGTGTGGAGCAGTTGCGTTCGGAGTTTTCCTGAACACCCTCGATGGTGTTTCCAAGGTCTGGCAGCAGACCGCATAAGTGGGGATGGCAAGATGATCATGGTTTGTTTCTGGCGTTTGTTACGAAATCTATTAGAAAATCCGGTTTGCTTCGCAGATCCCGCCTGGCAGTTCGCCGGGGTCGGGAGGGACGCCGTCATACCCGGCGAGGAGCGGTTCGAGCGCGGGTTTGACTTCAGTCTGTGGCAGCGCTTGAAAGAGGGGTTTCGACCCGGTTCCCAGCCAGAGAAGCTGCCCGCTGAAGAGGTGTCCCAGGATCCTGAGGAGGTCGAAGTGTCAGATCTGCCGGTGGCGGAAGACACCGCAGGCGATGCACCTCAGGCCGAAGCACCTCAGGTCGAAGCACCTCAGGTCGAAGCACCTCAGGTCGAAGCACCTCAGGCCCCCAAACCGGGCAGCCTGTTTTCTCGGCTGCGGGCCGGATTGGCCAAAACCCAGGCCTCTCTTGTGGGGCGCATTGATACTCTGCTCCGGGGTCGTCAGGTCGTGGACGATGCATTGCTTGAAGAACTGGAAGAGATATTGATTACCGCCGATCTGGGAATGAAAACCACCCGGGAGTTGATGACGGCATTGGAACAGCGTTTGACTCGCAGCAACGGCAGCCAGGTGGAGCAGGTACGGGAAATTCTGCAGGATGAAATACGGCAGCGACTGCGGTTGGAGGCGCAACCCCTCGCGCCGGAGCGGGCCAGGCCCTTCGTGATCATGGTCGTCGGCGTTAATGGTGTCGGCAAAACCACGACCATCGGCAAGTTGGCGAACCAACTGGTCGGTCAGGGCAAAAAGGTGTTGATCGGCGCCGGGGACACGTTTCGGGCCGCGGCGGTGGAGCAGTTGGAAATCTGGGGTCGGCGGGCCGGGGTCGAGGTGATTCGGCATGCCGCCGGCTCCGATCCTGCCGCCTTGGCCTACGATGCCATCAAGGCGGCGCAAGCTCGAGGCGCCGATGTGCTGTTGCTGGATACGGCCGGCCGGTTGCACACCAAAGCCAATCTCATGGAAGAGCTGAAGAAGATCCGCCGGGTGCTGAATCGCGAATTGCCCGGCGCTCCCCATGAAACCCTGCTGGTGGTGGATGCCACCACCGGTCAGAATGCCTTGGTGCAGGCGCGGCTGTTCCAGGAAGCGGTAGCCGTTTCCGGCGTGGCTCTGACCAAGCTGGATGGGACCGCACGCGGCGGCATGCTGGTCGCCATCGGCGCCGAACTTGGGTTGCCGGTGCGATTTGTCGGGATTGGCGAAGGGATTGAGGATCTGCGTCCCTTCGATCCCGACCAGTTTGTCCGGGCCTTGTTTGAGAGGCCCGCATAATACCTTGACTTGATGCTGTTTTTTTCTTAGACTTCCAACATATTCGAGCGAAGGAAAGTCGTGGATTTATCAGTTATTCTCCATCTTGAAGAAAAGGTTGACCTGCTCCTGGCCCGCAAGCGGGAGTTGGAAGAGGAGTGTCAACGGTTGGGAGCCGAGCGGGATCGCCTGCTGCAGGAGCGGGAGCAATTTCTCGCCGAGCTGGATAGGGTTTTGTCCAAGCTGGATGGGCTGGGTGAGGAACTGGCTTGAAGCATGCCGTTCAGGTCACGATTCTGGGGCAACAGTACACAATCCGAAGCGGCGTTGCGCCGGAAGAGATCCATCGGGTAGCGGAGTTCGTCAACGAGAAACTGGCCGATATCATGGCGGGCAGTCGTTCCGTCGACTCCCTCAACACCGCGGTGCTGGCACTGTTGCACATCAGCCAGGCCTATTTGCGGTTGCGCGAGGAGCATGAGGAACAAGCCGGCATTGCGGCGATGCGCTTGGCCCGACTGCTGGAACGTCTTGAAGGGGCCTGTGCCGGAGGGCCGGAACCGTCCGAGAAGAAACGGGATGCCGGCGATATTTTCTTCGCAGAATGATGCAGTTGGTGCTTCGGCGCCGGTCGATTTCTGTAAGAAGATTTTAGATAGATTGGCTGGAAGATTGCTTTCCAAAGCGCAGGTCATGCTTGCGTTTTTTGTTCGTTTGGTCGAAATGGCGGCCAAGGCCCCGAGCGGGTGCCCTGATTTGCATGCAAAGCATGCCGCCCAGGCTCAGGGCCAAGGTGTTTCTGCCGGATAGTGCGAAAGAGTGCATAAAACGGTG
Organism: Desulfuromonas sp. CSMB_57; assembly: GCF_020194955.2. GTDB lineage: Bacteria > Desulfobacterota > Desulfuromonadia > Desulfuromonadales > Syntrophotaleaceae > JAFCIY02. The sequence continues at coordinate 40,781 of NZ_JAFCIY020000010.1, forward strand.
GAAAACAGCTGAAGGTGCCCGTTTTTTCTCCTGTCTGCCAAGTGCTCAGGTGGAGCGGCCAGACGAATAACCCATCCTTTCCCGTCTAACAACTTCCTACGGAGATCGCCGGGCTGCCTCGGGGATCTCTCACCATGCCGAAAAAGCCGATACGCGTTGACATGCTGGCGCGGCGCAAGCACTTGGCCGCGGAGATCTGTCTGAGCCACAGTTTGAGAATTCAGGAACGGTTCCTGACGATGGCAGTGTATCGGGATGCCGGCACCCTGGCCCTGTACAGCCCCATTTTGAATGAAGTGTTTACGGAAGAGATTTTCCATCGCGCCCGTCGGGAGGGCAAGAAGCTGGTCTTCCCCCGTGTCCACGGAGAGGACCTGGTTTTTGTCGAGGTCAGATCCCGTCGGGAACTGGTGCCGGGAGCCTTCGGTGTCCTGGAACCCGAAGGCCAAGACCTGGTGGCGGCCTCCGAATTGGATGTGTTGCTGGTTCCCGGGGTGGCCTTCGATCTTTGCGGTCATCGGCTTGGTTACGGCAAGGGGTTCTATGACCGGGCTCTGGGCCGCCAAGGCCGCCCAAGCCAGGTTATCGGTCTGTGCTACGAACTTCAACTGGTTCAGCGTCTGCCTGCGGAAGAGCATGATGTATGTCTCGATCTGCTGGTAACGGAAGAGCGCTGCTACGCCTTCGGGCCGGCGGTCTCCGCTCTGGACAGTTGCCAACATTGAGGAGGATAAGGCGTTGAGTATAGAAATCGCATGGTTGCAGGTAGGGGTGGCACTGCTGGCCGGCGCCCTCGGCGGCGTCCTGGTGCGCAGGCGTCTGGCGGAAAACGAACTGGCAACTGCTCGGCGTAGCGCTGAGCAGATTCTGGCGGAAGCCAACAAGGACGCGGAAATTCTTCGCAAGGAAGCGGAAATCCAAAAAAAGGATGCACTGCTGCAAGCCAAGGCGGAGTGGGAGGAAGAGGCCCGTGAGATGCGCCGGGAGCTGCAGTCCCAGGAGAAGCGCTTGTTGCAGCGAGAGGAGCTTATCGACCGGAAGACGACGCAGCTGGATGGCCGGGAGGAAAGCCTCGAACGCCGGGAAACGCGCCTGGGTGAACAGGAAGAGCAGATCCGGGGCCGCGAGGCTGAGGTGGAGCAATTGCGCGTCGCCCAGCGCGAACGGTTGGAGCAATTGGCCGGGATCTCGTCCGACGAAGCCAAGCAGCAGATCATGGCCATGATGGAGAGCGAAGCCCGCCACGAATCGGCAAAATGGATCAAGCAGATCGAAGATGAGGCACGTGAGTCGGCGGACAAGAAGGCTCAGGAAATTCTCGCTTTGGCGGTGCAGCGCTACGCCGGTGATTTCGTGGCCGAAAGTGCCGTCAGCGTGGTGCCCTTGCCGTCGGACGAAATGAAGGGGCGCATCATCGGCCGGGAAGGCCGCAACATCCGTGCCATCGAGGCGGCCACCGGCATCGATCTGATTATCGATGATACCCCGGAGGCGGTCATTATTTCCGGGTTCAATCCGGTGCGGCGTGAAGTGGCGCGCATTTCCCTGGAGCGCCTGATTACCGATGGCCGCATCCATCCGGCGCGCATCGAGGAAGTGGTCACCAAGGCGGCTCAGGAAGTCGACAACTCCATTCGCGAAGCGGGCGAGCAGGCAACCTTCGATGTCGGTGTCCATGGCATTCATCCGGAAATCATCAAACTCATCGGCCGCCTCAAGTACCGCACCTCCTATGGCCAGAACGTGCTGCAGCATTCCATCGAAGTGGCTTTTCTTTGCGGCATCATGGCGGCCGAACTCGGCATCAACGTCAAGCAGGCCAAGCGTGCCGGTCTGTTGCACGATATCGGCAAGGCCGTGGACCACGAGATCGAGGGGTCTCATGCCGTCATCGGCGCCAACCTGGCCCGCAAGTTTGGCGAATCGCCCAAGGTGGTTCACGCCTTGGCGGCCCACCATGAGGATGAAAAGCCGGCCACTGTGCTGGCGGTCCTGGTGCAGGCCGCCGATGCCCTCTCCGGGGCTCGGCCCGGCGCCCGCCGCGAAATGCTGGAAACCTACGTCAAGCGCCTCCAGGATTTGGAACGTATCGGCACCTCCTTCCAGGGCGTGACCAGTTGCTACGCCATCCAGGCCGGTCGGGAGATCCGGGTGATGGTTTCCAGCGAAGATGTCTCCGATGTTCAGGCCCATGTCCTGGCCAAGGATGTGGCCCAGAAGATCGAGGCGGAAATGACCTATCCCGGTCAGATCAAGGTGAATGTCATCCGCGAAACCCGCGCGGTTGAATACGCAAAATAGCGGCCCGCTGCCTGGCTGTTCGGCGCGATCCGGAGGAGACCCTGGAAGGGGCGAGAACTGTTGAATATTCTTTTTATTGGTGACATCGTAGGCCGCCCCGGGCGGCATGCCGTAGCCAGTTGTCTGCATCAGGTGGTGGATGCCTGGCAGGTCGATCTGGTTCTGGCGAATGGTGAAAACGCCGCGGCCGGTTTTGGCCTGACCGCCGCCATTGCCCTTGAGTTGTTTGAAATGGGCATCGATTTCATGACCACGGGCAATCATATCTGGGACAAGCGGGAAGTCTACGATTACCTGGAACGCGAGCCCCGCCTGTTGCGGCCGGCCAATTATCCACCGGGACTGCCTGGTCGCGGCGTTGGTTTCTGTACCACCGCTGCAGGGTGCAAGGTTGGTATTCTCAATCTCGAGGGCCGGGTGTTCATGAACAACCTGGATTGCCCCTTCCGGGTCGCCGACCGCGAACTGGACCAGCTGCGCCGTGAAACTTCCGTGATTCTGGTGGACTTTCATGCCGAAGCGACCAGTGAAAAAATGGCCCTTGGCTACTATCTGGACGGACGGGTATCGGCGGTCATCGGCACCCATACCCATGTTCAGACGGCGGATGAACAGATTCTCGGCGGCGGGACGGCTTATATTTCCGACGCCGGCATGACCGGCAGCCGTGATGCGGTCATCGGTATGCGCAAGGAACTGGCCATGGAAAAATTTCTTACCCAGTTGCCGGTTCGCTTCGAAGTCGCAAAAAAGGACGCGGCCCTGTGCGGGGTGGTGGTGACCGTGGACGAGCAGTCGGGGCGGGCCAGCGCTATTCGCAGGATTGTGGCGCCGGTCGCCTGAGTTTGAGGATAATGCCCGGTGCCGTTATGCAATGCGCCCTGCGGGCTGAAATAAAATGAGGAGGGACACCCTATGTTGTCGGTTCCGGAGCAATTAGCGATCATTCGCCGCGGCGCGGTGGAGATTCTGGTGGAAGCAGAGCTGGAAAAGAAGTTGGAGAAATCCCTGGCCACCGGTGTGCCACTGAAAATCAAGGCCGGTTTTGATCCCACGGCGCCGGACCTGCATCTCGGCCATACGGTCCTGATTCAGAAGCTCAAGCAGTTTCAGGACCTCGGTCATCAGGTTTATTTTCTCATCGGCGACTTTACCGGCATGATCGGCGATCCGACGGGAAAAAACGAAACGCGCAAATCCCTGACCCGGGAGCAGGTTTTGCAGAACGCCGAAACCTACAAGGAACAGGTGTTCAAAATACTCGATCCGGCCAAGACGCAGGTGGTTTTCAACAGCACCTGGATGGGCGGCATGAGTGCCGCCGATCTCATCGGCCTGGCGTCCCGTTATACGGTCGCCCGCATGTTGGAGCGGGACGATTTTCACAAACGATTCGCCGGCCAGCAGCCCATTGCCATCCACGAGTTTCTCTATCCTTTGGTGCAGGGTTACGATTCCGTCGCCCTGCGGGCCGATGTCGAACTGGGGGGCACCGACCAGAAGTTCAACCTGCTGGTTGGCCGTGAACTGCAAAAGCAAGAGGGGCAGGAGCCCCAATGCGTGCTCACCATGCCGTTGCTCGAAGGTCTCGACGGGGTCAACAAGATGAGTAAATCCCTGGGCAACTATATCGGCATCACCGAGCCGCCGCGGGAGATTTTCGGCAAGGTCATGAGCATCAGCGACGACTTGATGGTGCGTTATTATGAGCTCTTGTCCGATGTCGACCTGGCCCATCTGCAGCAGGTCCGCGATGGTATCGCCGGGCGGACCGGAGGGCTGCATCCCATGGAAAGCAAGAAGGCATTGGCCCGTGAGCTGGTGGCGCGTTTTTACGATGCAGCTCAGGCCTGCCAGGCCGAGCAGGATTTCGTTCAGCAGTTCAAGAAAAAAGAGATTCCTGAGGACATCCCCACCGT
>NZ_JAFCIY020000010.1:50000-51108 GCF_020194955.2 Desulfuromonas sp. CSMB_57
TGACTGCAAGACAGACACGTCGAGCAGGTGCGAAAGCAGGTCTTAGTGATCCGGCGGTTCTGTATGGAAGGGCCGTCGCTCAACGGATAAAAGGTACTCCGGGGATAACAGGCTTATCTCCCCCAAGAGTTCACATCGACGGGGAGGTTTGGCACCTCGATGTCGGCTCATCGCATCCTGGGGCTGTAGTCGGTCCCAAGGGTTTGGCTGTTCGCCAATTAAAGCGGTACGCGAGCTGGGTTTAAAACGTCGTGAGACAGTTTGGTCCCTATCTGCCGTGGGCGTAGGAGATTTGAGAGGATCTGTCCTTAGTACGAGAGGACCGGGATGGACGAACCACTAGTGTTCCTGTTGTCACGCCAGTGGCATTCGCAGGGTAGCTATGTTCGGCAAGGATAACCGCTGAAAGCATCTAAGCGGGAAGCCCCCCTCAAGACAAGATCTCCCCGGGAGCAATCCCCTGAAGGTCCGTCGTAGACGACGACGTTGATAGGCCGGGTGTGTAAGCACGGTAACGTGTTCAGCTAACCGGTACTAATTGACCGTGAGGCTTGACCATAAAAAGTTTTTCGTAAGGAAGGGGCGAGGTTCGCCTCGCCCCGACCTTCATATTGCGCAAGGTGCCAAAAGCTCGATGCGTATCGTAGAAGTCTTAAGCAATTGAAAACCAGTTTACGGTTTTCGGTGGCTATAGCGCAGGGGTCACACCTGTTCCCATCCCGAACACAGAAGTTAAGCCCTGCCGCGCCGATGATACTGCACGGGTAGCTGTGTGGGAAAGTAGGTCGCCGCCGAAATTTATTCGACGAGGCCTCTTCGAAATTCGAAGAGGCCTTCGTTTTCCTGGCCCGTTGTTGGACCGAAAGGTCTTGACAGGGCCGGTCGAGTCCGTTATAACCGGCGCCTGTTGTCGAAAGGCGCGCCCTTGGGCGCGGAGGAGTAGACGGCGGGACGGCTGGAAAAAAGAAAAGAAAAAGGCCTTGACAGGCTGATGGCGATTCGATAGAGTTATCTTCCGCCCGCACCGAGCGGGGGTAAAAAGCTGGTCTTTGAAAACTAAATAGCAGACGTGAAGAGAAGGTTTGCGGGCAACAAGTCAAACCAAAAA
>NZ_JAFCIY020000004.1 GCF_020194955.2 Desulfuromonas sp. CSMB_57
AGTCGGTTACAACGCCGGCCTGTCACGCCGGAGGTCGCGGGTTCGAGTCCCGTCAGCCCCGCCATCATTGAAGGCACTGCCCACGGGCGGTGCCTTGTTTTTTTCCGGTACATGGAGATCGCGGTCGCTATTGTCCCCAAGCATGGTGTTCCGGTTTTCAATTTTCCGTCAATCATCCTTTTGTTGCCTTAGAAAATCTCGTTATTTCCCTTGGCTATGGTAAAATTCCACTACCATGAGCCAATTCATCTGCAAAATCGGCATGCCGGACGGACGTCTCGTTCAGCAGCAGTTTCAGGCCCGCAGTCGCGCCGTGCTTCGAGCGGAACTCGAACAACAGGGATGTCGAGTTTTTGCCATGCGACGGGTGTGGATTCAGGCACGCCTGCTGTCCAAGGGCGGTCCGCGACGCTGGGAAAAGGAGCAATTTCTCCTTTTCAATCAGGAATTTTTGGCGCTGGTACGGGCCGGAATGCCGATCCTGTATATTTTTGATGCCGTATTGCAGGAGGGCTGGGACCAGGAAACGGTACAGGTTCTGACCTCTGTGCGCAGCGCCGTCGCGGGTGGCAGTGCCTTGGCGGAGGCCTTTGCCAGGCATCCGCGATATTTTCCCTCTCTGTATTGCTCCATCATTCGCGCCGGCGAACAGACCGGAGACTTGCCTATTGTTCTGGAGCGTTTCATCTCCTATCAAAAGCATCTTCGGCATCTGCGTGAGCGACTTCGTTCCGCCGCCATCTATCCAAGCCTGCTGATTCTCGCTTCGGCGGGGGTGCTGGTTTTCCTGCTCCTGTACGTTATACCCACTTTTACCCAGATATACGCCGATGCTCAGGTGGTACTGCCGCCGGTAACGCGGGCGCTCATGGCCGTGGCCGGTCTGCTCGGGCGCATTTGGCCGCTGTTGCTGCTGGCTCTGGCCTTGGCACCCTTTGTTTTCCGGCGTGCTCTGCAGCGTCCCCGTTGGCGGCTCCGTTTCGATGGCTGGCTATTGCGTCTGCCAGGTCTCGGGCCGTTGTTGCAGGAGGTGGGTCTGGTCAATTACTGTCAGACCCTGAGTACCGTCCTCAACAGCGGCATGCCATTGCTTCCGGCCACGGAATTGGCTTGCGGGGTACTGAACAATCGGGTTCTCGAGCGGCGCCTGCGGGGCGTACTGCGTGAGATTAGTGGCGGCGGCAGCCTGGCGGAAGCCTTGCAGCAGAGCGGCGTGTTCCCCTCCTTGGCGGTGCGGATGGTGGCAACCGGGGAAAAAACCGGGAGCCTTAGCAGCATGCTTGGAGAAGTCGCGGAATTTTATCAGGCCGCGGTGGAAAATCGCCTGGGGCGGCTTGCAGGATTTGCGGAACCGGCCATGATGATTGTAGTAGGGCTGCTGATAGGAGTCATTGTCGTCGCCATTTACCTGCCCATCTTTCAATTGGCGGGTACCGTTCGTTGAACGAAGGGCAAGGGTAGTTTCCGGGGCGGGCAGTTCAAAAAGGCGTGAGGCAGGTATGCCGCAGATCTGGAAAAAACTGGGAGAATTACTGGTCGAGGCCGGCGCTTTGGCGCCGGACCAGGTTACCCTGATCCTCGAGCAGATGAAAACCAGTGGTCGCAATTTCGGCGATACGGGTCTGGAACTGGGCTGTTTTGATGAGCGGGATCTGGCTCAGGCATTGGCTCGGCAGTATAACCTCGAGTTCGTTGACCTGAACGTGGAAACTCCGGACCTCGCTCTGCAGGAGCAGTTTCCGGCCGATTTGAGTCGCAAACTGGGCGTCATACCCCTGGCCCGGGATGGCGACCTTTGGGTTTTGGCCATTGCCAATCCTACCAATCTTGACGCCCTGGCACAGGTGGAAGCGGCTTTGGCGGCGCCCATCACCCTGCGCGTCGCCGCCGCCCGGGAAATTCAACGCTGGCTGGAGCAGGGACAGCCCGTTTCCCGTCAGGCTCTTCAGGAAGCCTCCGAAGACCTGCGGCCTCACATCCTGACTGCAGATGAGGGCGGCGAAGAATTGCTGTCGCCGGAAAAGGCCGATGCAGAAACCAGCCCGGTCATCAAACTCATCGACACCACTTTGGTGGATGCCCTCAAAAAACGTGCCAGCGACATTCACATCGAATCCGGACCCATCGGCGTGGTAATCAAATACCGGGTAGACGGGGTACTGTTTCGGGCTACCGAGCCGCTGGATCGGCGCTTTCAGGGGCCGATTATTTCCCGCATCAAGGTGATGAGCGATTTGGATATTTCGGAGCGGCGCATCCCCCAGGACGGTCGTTTCAAGGCGCGCATCGGCGGCCGCTCCATCGACTTCCGGGTGTCCATCCTGCCCAGCAGTTTCGGCGAGGATGCAGTCATCCGCATTCTCGACAAGGGCAATATCGACGCCGATCTGCGTGGCTTGACCCTGACGGCGCTGGGTTTCAATCAACGCGAATTGAAACGCTTTCGGCGTTTGATTCATGAACCCTATGGCATGGTGTTGGTGACCGGGCCCACCGGCAGCGGTAAAACCACCACCCTGTACGCCGCCCTGGCGGAAATATACACGGAGCAGGAAAAAATCATCACCATCGAAGATCCCGTGGAATATCAGGTGCGGGGCATCGTGCAGGTTCCGGTGAATGAAAAAAAGGGGCTCACCTTCGCCCGCGGGCTGCGCTCGGTGCTGCGACACGATCCGGACAAGATCATGGTCGGGGAGATTCGCGACCCGGAAACCGCGCAGATCGCGGTGCAATCGGCCCTGACCGGTCACTTGGTGTTCACCACAGTGCATGCCAACAACGTCTTTGATGTCATTGGACGGTTTTTGCACATGGGGTTGGAGCCCTATCAGTTTGTGTCCTGTCTCAATGGGGTTCTGGCCCAGCGTCTGGTGCGCAAAATCTGCGATGGGTGTCGTGAGCCGGTACGTTATGAACGGGAGTTTCTGCTGGCTTCCGGACTGCAGCCGGAACGGTTCAAGGATGTGGTTTTTTTTCAAGGCCGTGGCTGTGAACATTGCCATGGTCAGGGCTACGTGGGGCGGAGCGCCATTATCGAACTCTTGGTTCTCAACGATGCCCTGCGGGAACTGATCATCGCCCGTGCTCCCGTTGCCACGCTGCGCCAGGAGGCGCGTCGCAACGGCACCGTTTTTCTGCGCGAAGCAGCTCTGGAAAAGGTGGTGCAGGGGGTTACCAGTCTGACGGAAATCAATCGAGTCACCTTTGTGGACCAGGAGCCAAAAACATGAAACGGCGTCGTTACCTTGGTCTGGACATTCGCCCCCGTATGCTGCGGGCGGTGGCCCTTGAAAGGCACTCGCAGGACTTTGCGGTGGTGGCCAGCCGCAGCGTGCCCTTGCCTGAGGGGTTGTTCAACTCGGATATGCGTGAGGCCCAGGTGCGGGAGGAAAAGCCGTTCTCCGAGGCGCTGGAAGAGGTGCTGCTGCCGTTAGCGGGTTCAGAGCGCCGTCTGGCCCTGTCCCTTCCGGACCACTGCGGACTGGTGCAGGTGGTGGAATCGGAGGTCGCCGTGCCTTCCCGCAAGGAAGGCAGGGCGATATTCCGGTGGCAGGCGCAACAGCTTCTGCCGGCGGAACTGGATGATTTCGAATTCGATTACCAGTTGCTGGACACCCGGGAAGTAGGCCGTTCGCGGGCCTTGGTGGTGGCCCTTGCGGGCGGCATTCTGACCCAGTACGAACAGCTTCTGGGAGCCATGGGCTTTTGCCCTGTGCTGGTCTCCTTTCATTTCCTCGACCTCTACCGCTTCTACCGCCAGCAGTTGGACACTCTCGGTGACTGCGTGTTGGTGGCTGTCAGTGCCGAGGAAGTCGCCCTGCAGTTTTTCCGGTCCGGGCAATTGGAGTTTTACCGATCCCGTACTGCGACGGATGGCGAAACCCGCGCCTTGCAGGAGATTCACCGTCTGGCCGTTCATTGCCGGCAAGTCGTGCCGGGCTTTGAAAGGGCATCCCTGTTTTTCCACCAGGAACAACCGGAGGCGGGACGACTGTCCGAAGGCCTGGTATCCCTGTTCGGGCGGGAGGTCATTCCGTTGCATCCTCCGGCGGCCGCGGCAGATGTTTTCGAGGAACCCGGTCGCGAAATGGATGCCGTGCGCGGCGTTGCGGCAGCCTTGTGCTGGAGGGGGGCATGAAGATTCGTGTCAATCTGGCCAGAAGGATCTATCTGGGACGGCGGCCGGTGCTGGTCGGTTACGGCATCATCATGCTGCTGCTGGCCGCCTGGCTGTTTGCGACCCTGCGTTATATGGTCATCGCCCATGATCGGTCCTTTGTGGCCGCCGATCAATTGCGGCAGTTGGAGTCGAACAGCGGGGCAGGCGAACCCCTGCCGGCGACCCGGAAGATCGATCCGCAGCGCCTGGCTGCGGAAATCGCCGCCAGCAATGAAATTCTCGAAATGGCCAAACCGCGCTGGGTCGGCATGCTGGATCGTCTTGAAGAGCTCATGGTTCCCGGCATCCAGTTGCGCAGCCTGACGCCCGATTTCCCGCGCGGCCAGTTGCGCCTGGAACTGGCGGCTCGGGATCCGGAGGCTTTGGCGGCCTTTTTGACCAGTCTTCAGGGCTATGGGCCGAACAGTCAGGTTCGGCTGCTCAGCCAGATGCTGCAGGCCCCGGCAGCGGATCAGCCGCCGGCACTCATATGCCGCGTGGAACTGCAGGGAGGATTGTGAGATGGCCAAAGAGCCCTTTCTGGTCACCCTCTGGAAAATCAGCCGCATCGCGCCGCTGATTTGCGCAATTCTGCTGTTGCTTAATGTCGGCGGGCTGATCCTGCTGAACAGTTATCTGCTGCCGCGTCTGGAGCAGCAGGAAAATCTGTTGTTGGAACGCCAGGGCTATGCGCGGGGGGAGGTACAGGGCTCGGATCCCGCGGCACAACAACGACTGGCCAACCAGTTGGATCAATTCTACCAACTGCTGCCCACCGAGGACACTTGGCCGTTTCTGGTGGTCGAACTGCCGGCCCTGGCCGCCAGTCATGGTTTGAGCATCAGTCGCATCGATTATCGTCCGACTGAATTCGGTCCGCGGCCCCTGTTGCGTTACGGTCTGTCCTTTGCCGTCACCGGCAGCTATGATCAGGTCAAGCGATTCATCCATGAAGTCGAAAACGCCGCCAGACTGTTTGTGCTGGAAAGTATGACCCTGAAGGGAGAGAGCGCCGTGGATGATCGGGTCAGCGTCCAGATGCAACTCGCCACCTTTTTCAGGATGGACAAAACATGACACGCCAGGTTCGTCTGTTGCTCATACTCAGTGCCCTGTTTGTCCTGGCCCTGGCTTTCGGCATCAGTCAGTGCCCCCGCCGGCGGCGGGTCACGACTCCCTTCGTGCCGCGCAGTGAAAGACCGGAGATCCCGGTACGGACTGGCGGGCGTGTCCGGCTCGATCTCCTGCAGCGGGAAACCGAACCCGGAGTGGAGGTGCGGCACAACCTGTTTGCGCCCCTGGACGGCACTGCGGATCTGGCGGCAGGCGTGGAGTCGCCGCCGGAAGAGCCCTTGGATGATGAAGCGGTGGTAGTAGAAGAAATTCGACCCCGGTTTCTGGGCTTTTTGCGCCAGCAGGGCCGGCAGAAGATCTTTTTCGGTTTGAATGGGGATGTATTTATTGTGGCTGTGGGGGAGAGGTTTGGTCCCGATGGCATGTACCGGTTGCGCGAGGCACGATCCGAGTTGCTGGTGGTTGAAGAGCGACGTCGGCCCCAGCCGCACCTGATTGCCGTCGACCAGCGCCCAGTTTGGGTGCTTTCCGGTGCTGCTCCGGAAACGCCAAGGGTCGGCCTCGAGGATATCGGGCCGCCAGTGACGAATGGCGCCGAACCGGTATTACCCGCCAATGACGGGGCAACCCGAGAGGAGGTGTCGCCGGATGAAATCATCGACGATTAACAAGGGACGTTGGCTGGTGGTCGGCTTGATGTTCTGCGTCATGGGCTGCGCGGCCGGGACGACGGCCTTTCGTGAAGGGGAGGCGTTGCTTCAGGCCGGAGAGTATGAACGGGCCATGGAGCGATTCGAGGCGGCGATTGCCGAAGATCCGGGTCGTCACGAGTATCGGATGAAATGGCTGGGAGCGCGTAATCGCGCGGCTTTAAATTATTTGAACCTGGGCCGGCAGGAGTTGGACCGCGGCAATCCCATGGCCGCGGCCGCCGCTTTTCAACAGGCCCTGGCCTTGGACAGCAGCCTGACCCTGGCCAGCCAGCAACTGCGGGGCATCCAGGCTGAGCAGCAGGCTCAGGTGCTGACAGCCGCTGCCGAACGGCTGTTTGTCCAACGCCAGTATTACCAAGCCAGGGCCAGCCTGCAGCGGGCCTTGCAGTTGCAGCCCGGCAATACCCAGGCGCTGGAACTGTTGCAGAAAGTCGAACGCACCGGTCAGACCGTCATCGACGGCTTTGAGCTGGAACTGGCCTCCGATCAGTTAATCACTCTGCGGCTGGAAAGCGTGGACATGCAGCAGGCCTTCGGAATTCTGGCGCGGCTGTCGGGCATCGATTTCATCTTTGATGAAGAGGTGCCGCAACGGGTCATCTCCCTGGAATTGAAAAAGGTGTCCTTTGCCCAGGCTCTGGAGATTCTCCTTAAGCTCAACGGATTGGGGCGGCGGGTACTGAATGCCAAAACCATCCTGATCTATCCGCAGACCCCCGCCAAGGTCAAACAATACGAAGATCAGATCATCCAGGTCTTTTACCTGTCCAACATCGACGCGAAAAAGGCCATTACCATGCTGCGGGCCATGCTGCAGATTACCAAGTTGTATGTGCATGAAGAGCGCAATGCCCTGGTAATGCGCGACAAGCCCGATGTGGTCAAGTTGGCGCGACAGATCCTGGAAGCCGCCGATCGGGCCGATTCGGAAGTGGTGTTCGACCTGGAACTGGTGGAAGTCAGCCATCGTGACGATCTGAATCTGGGCCCGCGCCTGAGTCGTTACGGCGTCGGTATCGGTTTCGGTCAGGGGCCCAATGCGGAAAACCTGGTGCCGGATACCTTCATTGCCGCTCCGGGCACCCCCCCTCTCGTCCCTACGACCGGTCTGGCGCGGGGATTGAGCGGTCTTGAATCCTTCTATACTTTGCCCTCGGCAACCTTCGACTTCGCCAAGACCCTGGCCGACACGGAAATCCTCGCCAACCCGAAAATCCGGGTCAAAAACCGCGAAAAAGCCAAGGTGCACATCGGTACCCGGGAGCCCATCGTCACCACCAACATCAGCACCACCACCTCGGACGTCACCTCGACCAATGTCCAGTATGTCGACGTCGGCGTAAAACTGGATGTGGAACCCATCATCCAACTCGATAATACGGTAGTGACCAACCTGGCTCTGGAAGTCAGCAATGTGCTGGAACGCCAGGTCATTGCCGGTGGCGGGGTAGCCCTGCGTATCAGCACCACCAATGCCCAATCCTCCCTGACCCTCAAGGACGGCGAGCGCACCATCATCGGCGGCCTGATCCGCGACGATATTTCCGAAACCCGCGATACGCTGCCAGGCCTTGGCCGCGTGCCACTGGTGGGGCCCCTGGTCACCGGGCGCAACAGAAGCAAGCAGAAACGTGAAATTCTCCTGTCCATCACGCCCTACATCGTTCGCAACATCGAATTGCCGCATGCGGAGCTGGCCACCATCTGGTCCAGCGGGGAGGAGGATCTCCAGGCCGGACCGCGCTTCATAACCTTTGCCGGAGAGCGGTTCCAGCCCGGCAATACCCCCGGCAGCCTGCAGCAACCTCTGTTGCCGGGGACCGGGCGCAGCCCTGGCCCGGCAGCCGGGGTAGGGCCGCCCGGCGCGAGCCTGTCGTTGCAGGTTCCGCCGGCAACGGTCGGCCAGGATCTGGTGGTGCAGGTCGGGTTATCTGCGGTGCACGATTTGCGGCAGATTGCCCTGACGGTGCGCTATCCTCAGCAGCTGGTCGCCTTTGAAGGCGCCGAACCGGGCACTCTGTTCAGCGGTCCCGACAAATCCGTCGTTCTGACCAGCGAGGAAGATGCTGCCGCCGGAACGGTAACCCTGCGGCTGCAGAAGACCGGCGATAAAACAGGTGCTTCGGGTTTCGGCAATCTGTTGACCTTGCGCTTCCGAGCCATGGCACCCGGTAAGGGTCAGGTGCAACTGATGGACCCCGATTTCCGAAATTCGGCCGGAGCCGCCTTGGCAGTGCGGGATGAAGCGTCTTTTGTGGAGGTGCGTTGAAAGCATGAGGCTTTTGGGCCGATGGTCTGCCGTTTCCTGCCGCGGCCTGACCCTGGTTGAGTTGCTGATTACCGTAACCATACTGGGGATCCTGGCCGGTGCGGTTTTGCCTCTGGCGCAGGTCAGCGTGCAGCGCAACCGGGAACTGGAACTGCGACGCAGCCTGCGGTTGCTGCGCAGCGCCATTGACGCCTACAAGGCCGATTTCGATCGCGCCGTCAGGGAGCAGACCATCACGGCCGATGTCGATGAGACGGGCTATCCCAAAAACCTGGATGAATTGGTCCATGGCGTGGACTGGGGAGAACTCTATCCCTTTGCCCGCAAATATCTGCGGCGTCTGCCCCGGGATCCCTTCGATCGCGACCAGCTTGGCTGGGGCTTGCGGGGATATACCGACGAACCCGACGCCCTGTCCTGGAACGGCAAGGACGTATATGATGTCTATTCGCAAAGTACCGCCACCGCCCTCGACGGCAGCACCTACAATACTTGGTAGGCTCCGGCAAACAGTCGGGTTTACCCTCATTGAGCTGCTGATCGTCATGACCATTATCGGCATTCTGGCGAGCATTGCGGTACCTTCCTACCAACGCAGCGTGATTCGCGCCCGGGAATCGGTGCTGCGCGAGAATCTATACCAGATGCGACAGGCCATCGATGCCTATTTTGCCGATCGAGGCCATTATCCGGACACCTTGGAGGAGCTGGTGGAGCGGCGCTATCTGCGTGGCCTGCCGCGCGACCCCTTTACGCAAAGCACGGAAACATGGTACACCTTAGCACCGGAAGCCACGGAGGATGGCGAGGTCGTGCCTGGCGGCATTTTTGATGTGCACAGCGGCAGCGATCTGGTCGGACTTGACGGGGTGCCCTATCGGGAATGGTAGCGGTCGGGAGCACGGCTCAAAGTGCTCGATTTGGATTTTTTCCCTCAGCCTGCAAAATGACGGCATAAGAACCTACCATGATACAGATCTGCAACGTATCCATGTCCTACCAGAAGGATTCCACCGCCCTGATCGATCTGACCATTCGGATCCCCAAGGGCGATTTTGTTTATCTGACCGGCGCATCCGGGGCGGGTAAATCGACCCTTCTAAAGCTCCTGTATGGGGCCGAAAAACCCACCCGCGGCCAGATTCTCATCGACGGGCAGAACATCACCCGCCTGCGCTCAAGCCGGATTCCCCACCTGCGACGTCGAATCGGCATCGTTTTTCAGGATTTCAAGCTGCTCAACAGCCGAACCCTGTTTGAAAACGTCGCTTTTCCCCTTGAAGTACAGGGGCGCAAGCGTTTCGAAATCAGCACCAAGGTCTACCAGGCTCTGAAGCACGTCGGATTGCACGGTAAACTGCATCGCTTCCCCCTGCAGTTGTCCGGCGGCGAGCAGCAGCGTGCCGCCATTGCCCGGGCCCTGGTCGGCGATCCCATGATTCTTCTGGCCGACGAACCGACGGGCAACCTGGACGACGAAGTGACCCAGGAAATCATGGAGTTGTTCAAGGGTGCCAACGCCCGCGGCACCACGGTGATCCTGGCGACCCACAATCGCGACTTGATTCGGCAGTTTCCGCGCCGCGTGCTGTTGCTCGATAAGGGCAGGCTCAAAGAGGATTACACGCCCTGAGGCCCGGGTGCATCCGGCCGGATAATCCTGCCTGGAGCACCGTGGTGTTTCGTTTATTCCATCCATGTAAGAGGTTGATATCGTGCTGGATCGTGTCCGTTGCCTGATGCGCCGGGTTTGGCGCAACCTGAAACAGAGTCCGGTGTTGTGCACCGCCGCCATCGGTACCGTGGCGGTCGCCTTGACCATTATTGCCTTTTTCGGCATCGTGGTTCTCAACGTGCAGCAGGTTACCCGGCAATGGAGCCAGGACATCCAGGTCATCGCCTACCTGGAACAATCGCCCAGCGCCTCGCAGATCCAGGCCTGGACCGCCAAAATCAAGGCCATGCCGGAAGTGGAAAAAGTTGTCTTCGTATCCCGGGATGAGGCCTTTCGGCGGTTTCAGAAACGCCTGGGTCCGGATGCCGAACTGCTGGAGGGATTCGGTCCCGAAATCCTGCCGGCGGCCATGGAAATCACCCTGAAGCCGCCGTACCGGAACCAGGCCGGGGTCGGCGAACTGGTGGGGCGGCTGCGCCAGGATGCCAATTTCAGCGATCTGACCTATGAGCAGGAATGGCTGACCCGGTTTGACGCCTTCATCGGCCTGCTGAAGCTGGGAGGGGTCATTTTCGGCGGTTTTCTGCTGTTCGCGGCCCTGTTCATCGTCGCCAACACCATCAAGCTGACCCTTTATGCCCGTCGCGATGAAATCGAGATCATGGGTCTGGTCGGCGGCTCGTCCATGTACATCAAAACCCCCTTTTTGCTGGAAGGCGCCTTGCAGGGTCTGGTCGGCGGCCTGCTGGCCGTGGCCGGAGCTTTCGGCCTGTTTCAATGGTTGCTCAAGGAGGGATTGGCCGGTTTTCTGCTCATTTCGGGAATCGGCCATATCCTGTTTCTGTCCCTGCCGCAGCAGCTTCTGCTGGTTGCAGCCGGTACCGCCCTGGGGTTGCTGGGCAGTGCAGCTTCCCTACGCAAGTTTGTCAGGATCTGAGGCATGAAGCGATTGGCCCGCATCCATCGCTGGACTGGCATGCTTTGCCTTTGGCTGACCCTGATCGGCGCGGTTCCGGCCCTGGCCAACGATCTGGCCCGCCAACGGGGCGACCTGGAAAAGATGCAGCGTCGCATAGAAGGTCTGGCGGCCGAGTTGCAGAAAAAAACCCGCCAGCAGGGAGAAGTTCAAAAAGAACTGGCACAGCTGGAAAAAGAATTGAAGGGTCTGACGGACAACGTCGGTCGCGGAGAACGCCGGCTGCAGGAATTGCGCAGGGAAAGAGAGGAATCGGATCGTAAAGTCAAGGCTTTGGAACAGCAGATCGCCGCTGGGGAGGCGCGGGTGGCCAAGCGCCTCGGCGTCATTTATCGCCAGGGCGAAACCCGGTTGCTGCAGGCCATTTTCCTCGGCGACGATCCGGGCTCGGCGGCGCAGAACTGCTTTTTTCTTTCCCGCGTCATCCGGCGCGATCGGGAACTGCTCGCGGCCTTCCGGGAAAACGTCCGGGAACTGCAGTCCGCCCAGAGTCGCCTGGAAACAATTTCCGCGCAGGAAGCGGAAAACCTGCAGCGCTTGAAGCAGCAGCAGAGCGTGCTGGCTCGCGGGCGTCAGGTCAAGGCCCAAATGGCTACCCGCCTGGATCAGGATCGGACCGCCATGAGCAAGGAGCTCGGTCAGCTCAAGGAGCGGGCGGTGCGGCTCGGCAGTCTGTTGCGGAGGCTCGAAGCGGAGCAGGCCCGACAGGCCGCCCGCGAGGCAGCTCGGGCCAGGGAGGCGGCGCGGGCTCGCCAAACGGCTGGTCAGCCCCAAGACGGCCGGAGGGAGGAAAGAGTTCGCCCGGCACCGCAAACCGCTATGGCAAAGGGGGTGTTCGGTCGGCAGAAGGGGAAGCTGGCCTGGCCGGCGCCGGGTGCGGTGCGGGTCGGCTATGGGCAACAGCGCCACCCGGAGACCGACACCCTGTTCGACAGCCAGGGCATTGAAATCGCGGCTCCGGTCGGCACCCCGATTCGCGCCTGCCTTGAAGGTGAGGTCATTTTTGCCAACCCCTTCAAGGGGTTTGGCAACCTGATCATTCTCAATCATGGTGACAATTACTATACCCTCTATGCCCAGGCACAACGGCTTGAGCGCAGAGTGGGAGACAAGGTGGGTGCCGGGGAGGTTCTCGGCACCTCCGGATATGAAGGCAACGGAGTTTATTTTGAAATCCGTCATCGCGGCACGCCCCTGAATCCGCTGCATTGGCTGGCGCCGCGCTGAAAACAACTGTTTCTGGGAGAATCGAACATGATGCTTTTCAAACGCTTTGGGCTGGCGGTGCTGCTGGCCGGGCTGTTTTTCGGCGGGGGCACCGTCGGCTTGCTGCTGTGCCGGGCACATTCCGCCGAACCCGGACAAATGTATCAGGAAATGCAACGGTTTACCGATGTACTGTCCATCGTGCGCAAAAGCTATGTTGATGAAGTGGCCTTCAAGGATCTGGTTCAGGGTGCCATTGACGGCATGCTGAGTTCGCTGGATCCCCATTCCGGCTATTTGCCGCCGGACATGTATCGCGAACTCGAGATCGATACCAAGGGCCAGTTTGGCGGCTTGGGCATCGAAATTTCCATCCGCGACGGGGCACTGCTCATCGTCGCTCCCATCGAAGACACCCCGGCTTTCCGCGCCGGGTTGCAATCCGGTGACATCATCGTCAAAATCGGCGACCGCTTCACCAAGGATTTGACCATCATGGAAGCGGTCAAACTCATGCGCGGCGCCAAGGGTACCAAAGTGACCCTGACCATCATGCGGGAGGGGTTTGAAAAGCCCAGGGAATACACTCTGACCCGTGAGATCATCAAGGTACGCAGTGTCCGGGCCCGAACTTTGGAAAAAGGGTTCGGTTATGTGCGCCTGGCGCAGTTCCAGGAGCGGAGCTACGACGACCTGCGCGCCGCCCTGAAAGCATTGCGCAAGGAAAATCAGGGCAGCCTGCAGGGACTGGTGCTTGATTTGCGCAACAATCCCGGTGGGTTGCTCGATCAGGCCGTGAAGATCGCCGATGCCTTTTTGGACGAGGGATTGATTGTCTATACGGACGGTCGCGAAGCCGCCAGCAAGATGCGTTTTGAGGCACGCAGCCGGGATACGGAACCCGCTTATCCCATGGTGGTGCTGATCAATGGCGGCACGGCCAGCGCCTCGGAAATTGTGGCCGGCGCCCTGCAGGATCACGGTCGGGCGGTGGTGCTCGGCACCCAGAGCTTCGGCAAAGGTTCGGTGCAGACGGTGATTCCTCTCGGCGACGATTCCGGGCTGCGTCTGACCACGGCGCGTTATTTTACGCCCAAGGGAACCTCCATTCAGGCCAAAGGCATCAGTCCCGATATCGAGGTCAAGCCCCTTGAAATTCGCGAGGCGGCCGAAGGATTGACCGTGCGGGAACAGGATCTTCGCAACCACATCGATACGCCGGAGCTGCCGAGCGAGAAGCCGGCGCCTGCTCCCGGGGAGGAACCGGGGAACGCTGCGCTTCAGGATCAGGACCAGAAGGATTATCAACTGCTGCGGGCTCTGGATCTGCTCAAGGGTTGGCAGATATTCAATAGCTTGAAGCGCGCCGCCTGATTCATCATCTTTTTGCTTGCCAAGGGGGGATGCCCGTCATCCCCCCTGTTTTTGTGCCATGGCCGAAAAAAAACCACCACGTCGTCGGCGCTCGGTTGCCAAAGGCAATCGGCGCTTTGTGAACATACTTCTGATCTGCCTTGTTCTGGTCGCTTTTCTGGTCGGGGCCCTTGGTGCGCTGACTTATTGGCATCGCTCGCGGATGGGTGCCCCTCCGGTGCCCGGGCCGTCTGGCGAACCTTCGGTCCCGGGTCCGCCCGGGGTGGCAGAAGTGCCGCCTGCCGCCCATGACTTGCGGGCGATGTTGCAGGAAGAGCTTGAACAGGCATTGGGACGTCGCGGCATTATCTTGGACGGTCACGAGCCCAGGCGGGAAGCGGGGGTCCTGCACTACGATTTGCCGGCCGCCTTTCCCGGCGAGGCATGGCTGGAGGCTCTGCAGCAGACCCTGGGGCGACAAGACCCCGCTCTTAGAGCGGCGCGTCAGGGCGAGTCAGGCAGCGATGTGGTGATTCTGAGCCGAGGCGTCCCGCTCTTTTATCTGCATTTTCAGGGGCCGGAGCCGGAACCAATGGCGCCGCCGAAGTTGCCTCCACCGGTAGCCGGCGGCGGTCGTATCGCCATCATCGTCGACGATATGGGCCAGGATCTGACTGTCGCCCGCAAGCTTTTGGGTTTGGATCTGGAACTGACCATGGCCATCATGCCGGAGGAACGGCATACCGAGCAGGTGGCCATCCTGAGCCATCGGGCAGGACGGGAAATCCTGGTGCACATGCCCATGGAACCGACCCGGTTTCCGGAGCACGATCCCGGCCCCAACGCGTTGATGGTCGGATTGGATGCGGCGGAGATCCGTCAGCGGGTGGCCGGCTATTTCAGCAGGGTCCCCCATGCCGTCGGCGGCAACAATCATATGGGGTCGCGGTTTTCCGCCGACTCGGAGGGCATGGCAGCCGTGATGTCCGCCATGAAAGAGGGGGGCTGGTTCTTCATCGACAGCCGCACCAGTCCCGACTCTGTCGGCCCGACCAGCGCGGCTGCGGCCGGGGTGCCGGTGCGCAGCAGAGATGTTTTTCTGGATAACGACCGTGAGGTAGCGGCCATTCGGGCCCAGATCAGGAAACTGGCGGCCAGGGCCCAACGCCAGGGCCAGGCCATCGGCATCTGTCATCCTTATCCGGAGACGGTGGCTGCTCTGGCGCAAGAGGCGGCCTGGATTCGCAGCCAGGGGATTACGGTGGTGCCGGTTTCGGCGTTGCTGAAGGAGGCTCCAAAGCGGACCAAGGCCCTGGCTGCAGCGGCGGATGCCGATGCGAAAGACCCGGTGAAATCAACAACGGATTGATGGAGGGGCGAACCGTCAGTCTTGTTGGGCCTGCTCCAAGGGGAGTTTGCGGGCAATGGCCTGCATCATGGCGGCAAAGCGGCGGTAGGGTTCCTCGGCCAGGATATCCTGATCCGTTTCACTGATACGGCGGACGAGCAAAAAGCGTTCGCACGCCAACCCGTCGCTGGTGAACAGCGTCCGGGCCGCCAGTTCATAGAGGCGGGACTTTTCCCGAGACAGAAAACGGCTCTCAAATTCCTTCAGGTCCAGGGTTTTTCGGGAAATTTCAAAGCCTTCCTCATCAAACCGGAAGAACTCCAACTGCGGCGTGCCGGCCACCGCCGTGTGACCACGCAAAACGAAATAGGAACGCCGGGCGGATTCCCGGAACAGTTCCCGCAGAGGATCGCCCGCCGGGATCTCTTTTTGGGCCTGGTAGAAGTAGCGGAACACGAGAGCGGCAAAACACTCTTCTTCCAGAAAACCGGCCACCGTGCCGTCGGAGGTCTGGCAAAAAAATCCGGGCAACGGGAAGGGGTCTTCGTCTGCCAGGGACTGGCCGCAGATCAGACAGTCCCGGATTAACTCGGCATGCCGTTGCCGGCGGGCCGCCTGGCGCAGTTCGAGGTCGTGCTGCTGGCGGCTGGATATTTCCTCCAGGCGGCGCTCGGTGGACTCCCGCAGGCCGATGAAGACCTGGCGGGCCAGATGGGCGAACTGACTGTGGACCGTGGTCCCGCGTCCATAGGTCAGGATCGGATAAATTTTGCCTTCGGGGTTGGTGTTCAGGGATTCGACTTTGGGGCTTTTGGCGATGAAGCCATCCAGACACCGGTAGCCGCGATTGATGGCATAGCCGCGCAGCAACTGTTGGGCATTTTTGAAGGGCCCTTCATAACGAATGCGGCTGTCGATCAGGCACGGCAAAACCCGCAGCGGCCGCTTGGAAAGACCCCAGGCATCGAAAAAGGCATAGAGGTTGCGGCAGTTTTCCAGCGAAGGTGCGTCCTTGACGGGAATGATGACCCGGTCCGATGCAAACAGGGCATTGCGGGTGAAAACATCCAGGGTCGGGCGGGTGTCGATGATCACGATTCCTTCCAGACTGGAAGCCGCCAGGATGGATGCCAGGGCATCGACCTTTGCCAGTCCTTCGGCGACGCTGTCCAGATGCCGACTGGAAGGAATATACTGGACGCCGTATTCGCCGACTTGCAGGACCTGATCCAAAGGGATACCCTTCAGCATATCCGTCAGATCGTAGTTGGGCGCACTGCGCCCGATGCGGAACATGCGATCCACCGAAAAATGGTTGTCGAAACTGAACAGGGTGACGGGCAAGTCCTCGCAAAGGGCTTTGAGGTAAATAGCCAGGTTGGTGGCCAGGGTGGTTTTTCCCACCCCGCCTTTTTCGCTCGAGACGGTGACGATATAAGGCTTCAGCATGGTATGGTCTGACCTTCCTCCGTGGTGGGCGTTTCATGTATAGGGGAATGGCGGACGGTTGTCAATAACTCGACAAGTGGACAGGTTATGAAATTTCCGGATGGGGCGGGAGCGTTGAGTGTTTCCCGGCTGGTTGGGCTGATCAAGGATGTGGTGGAAGAAAACTTCATGCAGGTGCTGATCCTGGGGGAAATCGCCAACTTTTCCGCTCCGGCATCGGGCCATTTCTACCTGTCCCTCAAGGATGACAACGCCCAACTGCGGGCGGTCATGTTCCGGACGCAGAATCGGTTGCTGCGCTTTCGTCCTGAAAACGGCATGCAGGTACTGTGTGCCGGACGGGTTTCCCTTTATTCCCAGCGCGGTGAACTGCAGGTGGTTGTCGATCATATGGAGCCTCAGGGGCAGGGCGCCTTGCAGGTGGCCTTCGAGCAGTTGAAAGCCCGGTTGGCTGCCGAAGGATTGTTCGATGCGGCGCGGAAACGGCCGTTGCCGACCTTCCCCCGCACCATCGGGGTGGTGACTTCTGCGACCGGCGCCGCCATTCACGATATACTCCAGGTGCTGCGGCGACGCGGTGCCGGAGTAAGGGTGCTGTTGCGGCCGGTGCGGGTGCAGGGCGACGGCGCCGCCCTGGAAATCGCCGAAGCCATTGCCGACCTCAACCTCCATGGCCAGGCCGATGTCTTGATCGTGGGGCGCGGCGGCGGTTCGACGGAAGACCTCTGGGCATTCAACGAGGAACCGGTGGCCCGTGCGGTGTATGCATCCCGAATTCCGGTTATTTCCGCCGTTGGGCACGAGGTGGATGTCAGCATCAGCGACCTGGTGGCGGATCTGCGGGCGCCCACGCCCAGTGCGGCCGCGGAAATGGTGGCCAAGGGACGGGAGGAGTTGGAGCGACACGTGGATCATCTTCTGCTGCGGCTCACCGGGCCCATGCAGAGCCGTTTGGTGGTCTTGCGGGAACGCCTGAACGGCCTGCGGCGGCGTCTGCGTTCGCCCCAGGAGCGCTTGCGGCAGGGCGGCCGTCAGCTGGTGGATCTGCAGCGCCGCCTGCAGAGCGCCATGGCGCAACGGCAACGGCAGGCCGGCAATCGTCTGGGCCTGGCCTGCGGCCGTTTGGATGCCCTGTCGCCTCTGGCCACGTTGCAACGCGGCTATGCCATCGTTTTCGACGCCCAAGGTCAGTCGGTGATTCGGGATGCGGCACAGCTGACGCCCGGCCAGCAGGTCCGGATACGCCTGCCGCGAGGTCGCTTCTGCAGCCGGGTGGAGGCTGTGCAACCTCTTGAGGATGGTCCCCTGGATTGCCCTTCTCCCACCGCCCAGGTTCCCGGCTCGGCAAAAAGCCTTGACTGATCGCGGACCGGACGGTGATAATTGGCATTTAACATTGGAGCGAGATGACCATGTCGGAAATGTCTTTCGAGACCGCGTTGCGGGCCCTGGAAGAGATAGTGGAGCGGTTGGAAAGCGGGGACTTGTCCCTGGAAGACTCCCTGAATTGTTTTGAGCAGGGGGTGAAGCATGCCGCGCGTTGTCAGGAACTGCTGAAAGCCGTCGAACTGCAGGTCGAAACCTTGCTCAAACAGCAGGACGGAACCTTTGGTGTCGGCAAGCTCGAGGAATAAATTTTTATTTTGGTTTGATCGGAGGACCATAAATGGAGTTGAAAGCCTATCTCAAAGAGCGCCAGGCGCTGGTCGATGCTGCTCTGAACAATTATCTGCCCGGCGAGGACATGCTGCCGGCCAGTCTGCATCAGGCCATGCGCTACGCGGTCATGGCCGGCGGCAAGCGCGTCCGGCCGATCCTCATGATGGCGGCCTGCGACGCCGTGGGCGGAGATTCGATGCGGGTCATGCCGGCCGCCTGCGCCATGGAGATGATTCATACCTATTCCCTGATCCATGACGACCTCCCGGCCATGGACGACGATGATTTTCGCCGCGGTCGTCCGACCTGCCACAAGGTATATGGGGAAGCCCTGGCCATCCTGGCCGGCGATGCCCTGCTGACGGAGGCCTTTATCCTGATGTCCCGACTGGGGGAGCAAGGCGTTGCGCCGGAAACGGTCTGCCAGGTGGTCCATACCATTGCCCGCTGCGCCGGCTCCAAGGGTATGGTCGGCGGCCAGGTGGTGGACATGGATTCGGAGGGCAAAACCATCGATCTGGCTACCCTCGAATACATCCACACCCATAAGACCGGAGCCCTGATCCTGGCCTCGGTTCAGTCCGGTGCCCTGATCGGGGGTGCTTCGCCTGCCGAACAGGAAGCCTTGACCCGTTACGCCCAGGCCATCGGACTGGCTTTCCAGGTTGCGGATGATATTCTCGATATCGTCGGTGACCAGCAGTTGCTGGGCAAGGATGTCGGCAGCGACGAAGCGCGCGGCAAGGCGACCTATCCGGCCCTGTTGGGGTTGGAAGGGGCCCGGCAGCGGGCCCGGGAGTTGCGTGACGTCGCCCTTGAGGCCCTCGACGGCTTCGACGAAAAGGCCGAACCTCTGCGGCAGATCGCGCACTACATTGTTGACCGGTCTTTTTAAGCGAGGAGAACATACTCGTGAGTATTTTGAAAAATCTTAAGTCTCCCGATGGGTTAAAGCAGCTTTCTGTGCCGGAGCTTGAAGTTCTTGCAGCGGAAGTGCGGGAGCAGATCATCCATACCGTTGCGGAAACCGGTGGCCACTTGGCCAGTTCCCTTGGTGTAGTGGAACTGACCATCGCCCTGCACCGGGTACTTAACACACCTACGGATAAAATTGTCTGGGACGTCGGACATCAGGCCTATGCCCACAAATTGCTGACCGGCCGGTTGGAACGATTTCACACCCTGCGTAAGTTCGGCGGCATCAGCGGATTTCCCAAGCGTAGCGAAAGCCCCTATGACGCCTTTGATGTCGGTCACTCCAGTACCTCCATCTCGGCGGCTCTGGGCATGGCCGCGGCCCGGGACGTGCGTGGCGGAAAGGAAAAAATCGTGGCCGTGATCGGCGACGGTTCCCTGACCGGCGGCCTGGCTTTCGAAGGCCTCAACCAGGCCGGCCATCTGGGCAAGAACCTGGTAGTGATCCTGAACGACAACGAAATGTCCATTTCGCCCAACGTCGGTGCCATCTCAGCCCTGATCAACCGCAAGATGACCTCGGAACTGGTGGTGAGGCTGAAGCGGGAAGCGGAAAACTTCCTCAGTCACGTGCCGCGTATCGGCAAGGACCTGTTGAAAGTGGCCCGACGTGCCGAGGAATCCCTGAAAGGCTTTTTTACTCCAGGCATGTTGTTCGAGGCTTTCGGATTTGATTATGTCGGGCCCCTCAATGGCCATCGGTTGGACAGGCTACTGCCGGCTCTGGAAAATCTCGCCCACCTGGAGGGACCGGTGCTGGTGCATGTCGTGACTCGCAAGGGCCGGGGTTATGCCCCGGCCGAACAGCAGCCTTCGCTGTTTCACGGTGTCGGTCCCTTTGAACGGGAGACGGGGGCCGTCAAGGCGGTGAAGGGCGGTGCGGCGAGCTATACCGGTGTGTTCGGCCGTACCCTGGTGGAATTGGGCGAGCAGGATTCGCGGCTGGTGGCCATTACCGCCGCCATGGTCGAGGGGACCGGTCTCAAGGCCTTTGCCGAGCGTTTTCCGGACCGGTTTTTCGATGTCGGCATCGCCGAGCAGCATGCCGTTACCTTTGCCGCCGGGCTCGCCTGTCAGGGACTGCGCCCGGTGGTGGCGCTCTATTCAACCTTCCTGCAGCGTGCTTACGACAATGTTCTGCACGATGTCGCCATGCAGAAGCTGCCTGTGACCCTGGCCATCGATCGCGGCGGCCTGGTCGGCGCCGATGGCCCTACGCATCACGGCGTGTTCGACCATTCATTTTTACGGCACATCCCCAACCTCACCATCATGGCACCGCGCAACGAGGTGGAACTGCGGCGGGCCATGGCAACCTCCCTGGTCGTCGATGGACCGCTTGTCTACCGTTACCCGCGGGGTGATGCCCTGGGGCTGTCCATGGATGAACCGCCCGTTCCGCTGCCCGTTGGCAAGGGAGAAAAGTTGCGGGATGGCAAGGATGGGGTCATCCTGGCGTTGGGCGTGGTCGCCAACGACGCCCTGGCCGCCGCCGAACTCCTCCAGGAGGAGGGACTGTCCCTGGCGGTGGTCGATGCCCGTTTCCTCAAGCCGCTGGACAAGGAATTGCTGATTGGCGAGGCACGTCGCACCGGCCGGGTCATCACCGTTGAGGAAAATGCCCTGCAAGGCGGTTTCGGTTCCGCCGTGCTCGAAATGTTGAACGATGAGAATATTTCGGCTGCGGTGCTCCGCATCGGCTTGCCCGACCATTTCATCGAACAGGGCACCCAAAACGAACTGCGGGCACTGTGCGGACTCGATGCCAAGGGGATTGCCGCTTCGGTTCGGGCTTTTCTGGAGCCCTCGGCGGCACCCGGCCAGGCCTCCTGAAATCCATTTACGTCTGCCTGATGTCAAAACCGGTTCCCTCATCTCCCGCGTGAAGGAACCGGTTTTTTATCATCGTCCAAGCATGTCAACTCAATATGACAAGTTGGTTGACATTCCCCTGGACCGAATGCTAGTTTTTCGCCCATGAGTCAGACTTTGTACAGTATTCGCATGCGGTCAGCCCGCGACGGACGCCATATTTCCGGCGCCGAGCGTCTGGTGCCGGCCGGCGAACTTGAGGGCCTGGCAGGGTTTTTGGTGCGACGCGCATTGCAACATCCGCGGGGTGCCGCCGCAGAAATCCAGCTGACCATCGAAGAAATTCCACCTGGGCGCCTGAACCGGGGTCATCTGCCCGATGTCCATACCCTGCGGGTCGCCAACTTCCGACAGGGTCGTCAGGCCGCCCTGGTGCTTTTGGAGCGGGCCGGTGTCCGGATGCAGGCTGCCCGCCAGGCCATCGAACGCCTGGCTGCCGGTGCCGCGCCGGATGGCGGCTGCATGCGTGGCGCCATGCTGGTGGATGCTCGTGACGGTCACCGAATGGAACCGGATCCGGCCCGGGGCATCCGGGCCAGCCACATGGATCTGGACCCTGCAGCCGAGGAGGAGTTGCGCCGGCGCCTGGCGCCGTATGCCTTGGACAACGAGCATGTGCGCGACGCCCTGGTTCTGGCGGCCAAGGTTCTGGCAACCCCGGGGTTGGTGGCCGAGTTGTGCTGGTCCGATGATCCCGGGTATGTGACCGGCTATGTGGCCACCCCTCGGGACGGTTACCTGCGTATCAGTCATCTCAAGCCCATGGGCGATGAGTTGGGGGGGCGGGCCTTTTTTGTGCGGCCGGGATGCTGTTTGGACGCGGTTATGGAGCACTTGGAAAAATCGGTCTGGATATTCGACAGGGTGGGGCGGATCCACCCTCCCATGGACTGGCAAGGATGAATCATGGAACTTTGGCGCAAACAACTGCAGCAGCTTTCCGCCGCGAACCTGTTGCGCACTTTGCGTACCGTCGATGGCGCCCAGGACACCCGGATCACCCTGGGCGATCGCGAGGTGTTGCTGTTGTGTTCCAACAATTATCTCGGCCTGGCCAACCATCCCCTTTTGGTCGAGGCGGGCTGCCGCGCCCTGCAGGATTACGGCGCCGGCAGCGGCGGCAGCCGGCTGATCTCGGGCAGCATGCGCCTGCATGCCGACCTGGAAGACCGGCTTGCCGCCTTCAAGCACACCGAGGCGGCGCTGTTGTTCAATTCCGGGTATGCGGCCAATACCGGGATCCTTCAAGCTCTGCTCGGCCCTGATGATGTCATTTTTTCCGATCAACTCAATCATGCCTCCATTATTGACGGTTGCCGGTTGAGCCGGGCGCGAACCCTGGTGTTTCCCCATGGTGATGTGGAGGCTCTGGAACGGATGATGGTTGCCGAACAAGTCCGGCGCAAAGGGCTCTGGCTGATGGTCACCGACGGTGTGTTCAGCATGGACGGCGACCTGGCACCCTTGCCGGAACTGGTGCGTCTCAAGGAGCGTTTCGATTGTCTGCTGATGGTCGACGATGCCCACGGCACCGGAGTCCTGGGCGAAACGGGCCGCGGCACCGCCGAATATCTGGATTGCCTGCCACAGATCGATATTCATATGGGGACCCTGGGCAAGGCCCTGGGCGGATTCGGGGCCTTTGTCGCCGGCTCCCGCCCGCTGGTCGACCTGCTCATCAACCGGGCCCGCTCCTTCATTTTTTCCACCAGCCTGCCGCCGGCAGTGGCTGCCACCGCCCTGGTTGCTTTGGATCTGGTGGCCGGAGCGGAAGGACGAGCGCTGCGAGAGTCGCTGCATGCCAACCGGGTTCGGTTCCTTCAGAGCTTGAAGTCGGCCGGTCTCCAGGTGATGGAGCAATCGACCCCCATCATTCCCATCCTGACGGGGGAACCGGCTGCGACCATGGCCGCCAGCGCCCGATTGCTCGAAGAGGGTTTTTTTGTGCAGGGGATCCGGCCGCCCACCGTTCCGGAAGGGTGTTGTCGACTGCGGGCCACGGTCATGGCCACGCATCGGGCAGAAGAGTTGAAACAGGCGGCGGTTCGCATCGCCGCCGCAGTAAGGAGTGATGTATGCTGAAATTCGCCATGCTCATGGGCGGTCGACGCCTTGCCTACCGGGACTCGGGACATGGCCCGGCACTGGTCATGCTGCACGGCTGGGGTCATTCATCCGTGGCCTTTGAAAGGGTGCGGGACTGCTGGAACGGTCCCGGGCGCCTGCTGGCACCGGATTTGCCGGGGCATGGCCACAGTGGGCCGGGCCGGGGTTACGAACTGCCGTTGGTGGCGCAGGATCTCCTGGAATGGCTGGATGAACTCAATGTGCAGGATCTGGTACTGCTTGGCTGGTCCTTTGGCGGGCAATTGGCTTTAGAAATGGTGCGGCATCTCGGTGGTCGAATGCGGGCGCTGCTGCTGGTGGCAAGCACTCCCTGTTTCGTCCAAAAGGACTGTTGGGCGGCCGGACAGCCGGTGGGCCGGCTACGCCTTCTGGAGCGTCAGTTAAGGCGGGATTTTCTTGGTGGTCTGGAACGATTCTTCCGCAGCCAGTTTCAGGGGGAGACCCTGGCCAACGACCTCCTGGAGGGCTTGTGGAGCGAACAGTTGCGCAGAGCCGACCCGCCAAGAGAGGACGCCACTCTGGCCGGGTTGCGGATGTTGGCCGGCAATGACTGGCGCACATCCTTGCCGGTACCGGCCTGTCCGGTGCTGGTCCAGCATGGAGCTGAAGATGTCGTCATCCCAGTTGCCGCCGGCCGTTTTCTGGCCGAGCGGTTACCGGGCAGCCGCTTGGAATTGTGGAGCGGCTGCGGTCACGCCCCCATGCTCAGCCGGCCTCAGAGTTGTGCCCGGCTGTGGCAGGAATATCTTGTTGAATGACCGGGAATAAACCGGATCGGATCCGGGTGCGGCGCAATTTCGAGGCCGGTGCGGTCAGCTATAATCACCATGCCCGGGTTCAGCAGCGGGTGGCGCAACAACTGACCGAGGGTATCGCCGGGCTGACACTGCCGGCCGGGCCGATCCTGGAGGTCGGCTGCGGAACCGGCAACCTGACCCGGTTGCTGCGTTTGGCGCTTCCGCAATGCCGGATGCTGGTCCTGGACCTGGCGGGAAACATGATCCGGGCTTTGGACCGGGAACTGCGAAAGGATGGTGCGGTGGTCGCCGATGCCCGCGCCCTGCCGCTTGCAACCGGTTCCATGGCCCTGGTCTGCGCCGCTTCCGTCTATCAGTGGATACCCGAACTCCCTTCGGCGTTTGGCGAGGCCCAGCGGGTTTTATGCCCCGGCGGCCAGTTTGCCTTCGCCCTGTTCGGGCGCGAAACCCTTTGGGAGCTGCGCGAGGCCTATGGGGAAGCAGCCAGGGCCTGCGGTCGGCCGCTGCCGAATCACCTGCTGACCCTGCCGACCATGGCGGAGGTAGGACGGAGTTTGTCCGACGCCGGCTTGACCATCCGCCAACTGGAGCAACAGAAGGAGCAGGATGAATTGGACAGTGTCGCCGATCTGGTCCGTTCCCTGAAACAGATCGGGGCTCAAACCGCCGGTGGTCGCGAAGCGGGAGGTCTGACCTCCCGCCGATTCTGGCAGGAGTTGGAAGCGCGCTACCGGCGCGGGTTTGGCCATGAACGGGGAATTCCGGCAACCTATCAGGTCATCTACGGTTTGGCGGAAAAGCGGTAAACCTCCGTATGGCTGATGCGTCTGAGGCAACAATCGCTGAAAAGGGGGGGGCTTCAGTCGCAGGCCTGGAGAACGGCGCATTTGAGGTATTCGGTTTCCGGACAGGAAAGCAGCACCGGGTGATCGAAGGACTGCCCGCGCATTTCCACCAGACGCATTTCCCTGCCGGCCTGACGGGACGCATGGCGTATGGTGTGCAGGAAAGTATCCCGATCCATGTGATGGGAACAGCTGCAGGTAAACAGGTATCCCCCCGAAGCCAGCAATTCCATGGCCCGGCGGTTGATGGTCAGATAGCCCTTGATGGCTTCGGGCAGGCGCTTGCGGCTTTTGACAAATGCCGGCGGGTCCAGAATGATGGTTCCGAACCGGTGTTTTTCCTGCCGCAACCGGCGCAGCAGTTCGAACACATCGGCCTGCACGAACCGACAGGTGGACTCCTGGAAATTGAGCTGGGCATTGGCTTCGGCCAGCGCCACCGCCGTCGGCGAGATGTCCACCCCAAGAACCTCGGCAGCGCCGAAACGGGCCGCATGGATGGCCCAACTGCCGGAATAACAAAACAGGTCCAGCACCCGTTGGTCCTCGACCCGGTTCTGCAGCGCCAGGTGGTTTTCCTTCTGGTCGAGAAAATGGCCGGTTTTCTGTCCGCCCAGGATATCGACCCGGAAACGCAGGCCGTGCTCGATGATTTCCACCGGCTCCGGGAGGCTGCCATAAAGCAATTCCACCTGCTGCGGCAACCCTTCAAGTTCGCGTACGGCGGCATTATTGCGGGCGACGATGGCCCGAGGTTGCAACAGGTTTTTTAATGCGGCAAGGATCAGGTCGCGACGGTGCTCCATGCCCAGGGTCAGGAACTGAACCGCCAGCACATCCTGGTAGCGATCCACCACCAGGCCGGGCAGATGATCGCCTTCGCCATGGACCAGGCGCAAGGCGCCGGCATTTCCGTAGAGGGTGCGGCGATGCGCCAGGGCATGTCCGATGCGGTCCAGAAAAAAATCGGCGGTGTCGATGTCCGCGGCTGCCCGTGACAGGATCCGGGCGGCGATGAGAGAATGGGGGTTATAATAAGCGGTGCCGAGGAGTTCATTGCCGGCACTCAATACCTGAGCTGCGGTTCCAGGTTCCACGGATCCTTCGATTCGTTGGATTTCGTTGCTGAATACCCAGGGGTGACCACTGCGTATCCGACGCTCATGGCCGGGTCGAAGATGCAGACGAATCATGCCGGACCCGCTTTTCCGAGGAGCGCTTGGATAATCGCCTTGGCATGGTCGGAAACCACGGAATAGTAAACTTCAACGCCGCTGCGGTGACCTTCGATGATGCCTTTGTTCTTGAGCAAAGCCAGATGCTGGGATACGGTCGCCTGCGGTAAGCCCAGGCATTCCCAGATATGTTTGACGTTGCAGGAACCGGACAGCAGTCCGGCAACGATTTTCAGGCGGACCGGGTGGCCCAATACCTTGAGGATATCCGCTTCGCGCTGGTACTCGCAATTTTTGTTGAACTCAACAGGTGTTGGCATGATGAAAATCCGATGGTGTTTTTAAATTGATTTGAATATATGAATATTATTGGCAGGTGGTGCTGATGTCAAGGAATTAACCGACTGGACAAAAAAGGAAATTGGCTATGCGATATCTGATTGGGCTGGTAGCACTGCTGTTTTGCTGGCAGGCAGGGACACTACAGTCTGCTGCCCAGGAACCGCCGGCCACTGTGGCTGGAGGAACCCTCGTTGCGGAAAAGCTGCATTACGATATTTCCTTTCTATGGCTGAACCGGGCTGCGGAAGCCCAAATATCCCTACAGCCCGACGGCCATGACGGGCGTTTTCGGGTGGAGCTCGAAGCTAAAACCCTCGGTTTGAGCGCTTGGGCGACCGGGGATCGCCGACAGCGTTTCGTCAGTCTGGTACAGAAGGATGAGAAGGGGGTTCTGCGCACCCTGAAACATGATTCCGACACCCACTCCACCAAACGGGGAGCGACCCGCAGTCGTTTGAAACATCTCCGTTACGATGCAAAAGGACGGAAAATCATCCAGCAGGTGGTGCGCAACGGCAATCGGAACCCCGAAGAGGTGTTTACCTTGGATGGTCCCATGCCTTTTGATTTTTTGGCCGGCTTTTACAATTTTCGCGCCGGTGCATTTGGTCCTTTGACGGTTGGTGCCCAATTCCGGATTCCCACCTTTGCCCGTGGGCAGGAATCGGAAATCAAGGTTCGGGTGCTGACGTCGGAGGAGGCCCTCAGGGCCAGGCTGCCATCCAATGGTCTGGCGATTCGGGTGAACATGGATCCGGAGGTCTTCGATACGGGGGACGGCACCGTCTATGTCTGGTTTGACGCCCAGGGACGGCCGGCACGGGTGATAGTGAAAAATGTGGTCGGTTTTGGCGATGTGCGGGGCACCTTGCGCCCCTGATCGGTCGCCGTCCATCCTCTGAAGACCACGAACGAGAACGCCCCAATCCGGATGCAGGGGCCTATGCAGTTGGCATTGCATGCACCTAGGCCGGCAGGACCGGTTTACGGGAGGAACATGGGAGTGGAACGCATTTATGTAGTCGGACATCGAAATCCTGATTCGGATTCCATCTGCAGTGCCATCGGCTATGCGCAGCTGCGCAGGATGCAGGGGCTGACCCAGGTAATGGCGGCGCGCGCGGGCAACATCAATCGTCAGACGGAATTCGCCCTCGAATACTTCGGCGTACCGCAACCCGAACTGCTCACGGATGTCGTGCCGCGGGTCGGCGATCTGGTCCGGCGGCCGGCGGTAACCATTGCTGAGAATGCCCCTCTGGCCTGGGCCGTGGATCTGTTTCACAGGCATGACATCGGCTTGCTGCCGGTGCTCGATGCCATGGGAGCGCCTCTGGGTTTGCTGCTGCTGAAGGAGGTTGCCAAACGTTTTCTGGTGGCCGGGCAGAATGAGGGGCTGCGACAGGTGCGTACAACGGTCGACGGCCTGATTAAAGCATTGCAGGCGCAGGTTCTTCACGCGGTTCAAGCCGCCAATGTGGAAAACCTTGATCTGTATGTCGGCGCCATGGAGTTCGCCAGTTTCCGAGAGCGGTTGAAGGGCACGGATTGCCGTCGCCTGCTGGTGCTTACCGGGGATCGGCGCGAAATTCAGGAATACGCCATCCGCCTGGGAGCAAGAATATTGGTTGTCACCGGCGGCAAACCGGTCGCCGAGGAACTCTTGGCGGAAGCCCGGGACAAGGGTGTTACCGTGCTGGGAACAGCCTTCGATACGGCAACCGCCACCTGGTTGGCGCGGCTGTCCACCCCGGTTTCGGAATTGCTGGAACCGGAATGGGCCTCCGTCGGCATCAATGAACCGCTGGATGAGCTGCGTTTCAAACTGCTGGAAAGCGGTCTGCCCGGCGTTGTGGTTCTGGATGAGGACGGCAGGGTGGAGGCCGTTGGCACCAAGAGCACGCTGCTGGCGCCGTGCCCCATCCGGTTGATCCTGGTCGACCACAATGAATTGAGCCAATCGGTGCCGGGGGCCGAGCGGGTCGAGGTCCTCGAGGTGGTCGACCATCATCGGCTGGGTAATTTTCATACCGATTTGCCGATTCGATTCATCAATCAGCCGGTGGGCAGCACCTGTACCATTGTCGCCAGCCTGTATCAGCAGGCCGGCCTGGTTCCTGACCGGCCGATTGCCGGCCTGTTGCTGAGCGGCTTGTTGTCGGATACCGTGATTCTCAAATCGCCGACGACTACCGACCTGGATCGGGAACTGGCCGTCTGGCTCGCCGAACTGGCCGGGGTGGATGCCATGGAGTTGGGCGAAAAGCTGTTTGCCGCCGGCAGCGTGCTGAGCGCCTATGCCACATCGGAAGAGCTCATTCTGGCCGATTTCAAGGAATACCGTATCGGCAACCGTCTGTTTGGCATAGGGCAGGTGGAAGTGGTCAATTTCGTAGAATTCGATGCGCGCAAAGAGGATATCGCACACAGTTTGAAGAGCCTGGTGGAAGCACGCGGTATCGATCTCGGCGCCCTGCTGGTGACCGACATCGTCCGGGAGACAAGCCTTTTACTGGTAGCCGGGGCTCGCGAGTTGACCCGGCGCATCGGTTTTCCGATGCAGGAAAACAACCTGTTCGAACTGAAAGGAGTTCTGTCTCGCAAAAAGCAGTTGCTACCGCATCTGCTGCGGGCGTTCAAGGAGTGAATCACCAGCCGATTTCCTCGTCATGGATCCGCGTTTCCCGGTCCAGGCACGGTACAGGGGGTATGAACGGCCCTGGATTTTTCTCCCCCTCTCAGATTGTTGATGGATAATTATTGCCACCTCTTGGCTGTTTTTTCGCCCCTGCTCCGGGGGGGTGGAAAGCTTTTTTATTGTTTGTCCTCGCCTCCAAAACATGGTATGAGTCATAGGGGCTGTGGCCGAGGAAGGCCCGGGGAACGGGCCGCATCAAGGTCCCGGGCCACCGCTTTAGACCAACCTTTGGCGCGGGATTAGGGCGCTGGTCTTCCATCTTGTCTTTCGTTCCTCTCCGCCATTCCTGCAAATTCAGAAGCCCGGGTTGCTCTCCGAGTCAGGTCCATGCATACTTTGCAGGCAGAGATTCCCTGACTTACAGGCGCAAGGTATGCTCAGAGTTCAGGTACCGGTCAAATCGGACTGCACTTTTTGAAAGATGATCCAAAAATGGTCCGCAAAGTCAGAAATATTGTCATTTTCGTCGCTCTGGTTCTGGTCGCCTGCGGTGCTTTCGGTCTCTGGGCGGTTCCCTTGGCCAAGGATTCCGGCGATACGGAAGCCCTGCGTACCCGACTGCTGGCCCACCTGATCCAAAACCAGTTGGCGGAAAACCACTACAGCGGCAAAGCCGTGGATGACGTCTTGTCCCGAGCGGCTTTCGAGCTATATCTGGAACAACTCGATTTTCAAAAACGTTTTCTGCTCCGGGAGGATGTGGAGTCACTCCGGCATTATGCCGATCGCATCGACGATGAAATGATCAGTGGCGACATCCAGCTGGTACGTGCCGGTTCCCGGTTGCTGCGCCTGCGCATTGCCGCGGTGCAGGATATGGTGCCCCAGTTGATGGCCAAGGAAGAAGATTTTCAAAAGCAGGAATTTTTTGAGACCGATCCGGCCAAGCGTGATTATTGCGGCACTCTGCAGGAACTGCGCGAGCGCTGGCGCCGGATGCTGAAATACCAGGTTCTGCTGCACTATGCTGAATTGCTTCTGGACCAGCAGGCCAAGGCGGATCCGGCGGCGCTGGCGGCAAAACCCTTGAATGAAGACCTGTTGCGGCAGGCAAGGGAAAAAACCCTGTCCAGCACCCGGCATCTCTTGACGCGATTGCTGAACGAGTCGGAGCGGGAACATCTGGAGCGTTACCTTAATGCTTTTGCCAGGGCCTTCGATCCGCATACCAACTATCTGGCTCCTGACGAAATGGAAGATTTTGAAATCAGCATGAAGGGGTCGCTGGAGGGCATCGGTGCGACCTTGCGAGAGGACGAAGGTTTTATTCGGGTGGTGGAAATTCTGCCGGGCAGTCCGGCCGCCCGGCAAGGGCAGTTGCAACCCGAAGACATTATTTTGAAGGTGGCCGAAGGCAAGCGCGAACCGGTGGATATTACTGATACCCGGGTTCGCCAGGCGGTGCGCCTGATCCGTGGCCGAAAAGGGACCGAGATCCGTTTGACGGTCCGCAAACCGACCGGTGTAACCCTGGTCATTCCCCTGATCCGAGATGTGGTGGAAATAGAGGAAGGGTTCGTCAAATCTGCTGTGCTGCCGCTGCCCGGAGATGGGTCCGCTAAAATCGGCTATTTGCGCATTCCTTCCTTCTACCGGGATTTTGAGGGTAATCGCAATGGCCGGGTGGCCCGGAATGTTACGGATGATGTCGAGCGGGAACTGAAACAGCTGCAGGACCAGGGTGTGGTCGGTCTGGTACTGGATTTGCGCAACAATGGTGGCGGGGCACTGACCGACGCCATCAGTATTGCCGGGCTGTTCCTGCCCCAGGGACCTATGGTGCAGGTTCGCGACGGCCAAGGCGACATGACTGTTTTCAATGATCAGGATGTGCGGATTGTATATCACGACCCTGTTGTGGTCCTGGTCAACCGGTTCAGTGCCTCCGCATCTGAGATTCTTGCGGCAGCTATTCAAGATTATGGGCGGGGGTTGGTGGTTGGCGGTGACGGTACCCATGGCAAGGGAACCGTACAGGGAGTGTTCAGTCTCGATCAGGCCCTGGAATATGGGCCCCTGCGAGGCCTCGGCCCGCTGGGCGCTTTGAAAGTCACCATGCAGAAATTTTACCGCATCACCGGTGCCTCGACGCAAGTCAAAGGAGTGGTGCCGGACATTGTTCTGCCCGACAGCCTGGAATTTTTGAAAAGCGGCGAACAGTTCAGCAAAAACCCCCTGCCCTGGGATACCGTGGCGGCCGTGTCCTTTGAGCCTTGGTCCGAGCCACGGCCCGATTTGGAGGCCTTGCGACGGCAGAGTCGGGCCAGGGTATCGAGGGATGCGGACTTCGCCGCCATAAAAACGGAAAACCGGCGCAATGTGGAACGCAGCAAAAACAGCCTGCGCTCCCTGCGTCTCGCCGCAATGGTGCAGGAAATGGCGGAATTGCGCAACGTTGATGAGGGAGCGGAAATGCCGGGGTGGTTCGGCGGCAGGGGCACGAAAAACGGGGATCTTTCCAGCATCTTGAAAAAAGATCCTTACGCCAGGGAAGCCGCCGCGGTTCTGTCCGATCTGCTGCAGTTCATGGCCGGCGATTCCCGCCAAGTGGTCGGTTTTTGAATTTTATCCTTGACACCTCAAGGCCCATTTTGTTATCAATATCGAGCTTTTGAAGGGCCCCGTAGCCAAGTGGTAAGGCAGAGGTCTGCAAAACCTCCATCACCAGTTCAAATCTGGTCGGGGCCTCCAAATCAAACTGAAAAGCCGGCGCCAGCCGGCTTTTTTTGTACCGTCCCAATTACCGTTCTTGCTAGACGGCATTTTCATGCTAGATTTGGCATAGTCGTCCTAACTGTTGCGGCGACAAGTATTTTTTGTCCGGATGGCAGAACCTCGTACTTGCCTTTTGCGTGAGGTCGCCGAGCGGGCAAACAGAACGGGGAGGTCAGCCATGCGACGTGCGCCGGCGGTGGCCGGTCAGTTTTATCCTGGCAAATCTTCTGAATTGCGGGCGCTGGTGGAAGAATATGTGACCACCGCTGTGGCGCCTCGACCGGCCATTGGTCTTATGGTGCCCCATGCCGGTTATCTCTATTCTGGCGCCATTGCCGGAGCCACCTTTGCTGCGGCAGTTTTGCCTCCCAGAATCATTCTTCTTGGCCCCAACCATACTGGACACGGCAAGCCCATGGCGGTGGCCGCAGCCGGGGAATGGGTGACGCCCCTTGGCGAGACTTCTATCGATGCCGATCTTGCCGGTGAAATCCTGGCTGCGGATAGCGGTTTGACCGACGATGCCCTGGCCCATCGTTTCGAACATTCTTTGGAAGTGCAACTGCCCTTCATTCAGGTTCTGGCTGCTACGGCCAGGATCGTCCCCATTTGCCTCGCCCCCGTTCCCCTGGAACGACTGCTTGACTTGGGCCGGATACTGGCTCGGGTGATCAGCGCCCATACCGAGCCGATTTTGCTGGTTGCCAGTTCCGATATGACCCATTACGAACCCGGCGCCACCGCTCGCCGCAAGGACCAACTGGCTTTGGACCACATCTGTGCCTTGGACGCGGAGGGTCTTTTCTCCACGGTCGTCAAGCATAATATCAGCATGTGCGGGGTGGTTCCGGCCGTGGTCATGCTGGCCGCCGCGCAGGAGTTGGGTGGGCGCCAGGGAACGGTCATTCGCTACGGCAATTCGGGTGACGTAACCGGCGACCAAGCCGAAGTTGTGGGCTATTCAGGCGTTTTGGTTGATTAGCGGGAGCGGCAAAAGAACTTGTCAAGCCGGCAGGATTGCAGTATAAGAGGGGGGGCTGTCAGGGACAGCCCCTTCCTTTTTCCGCATTCCAAATGTTCACACCAAACCATCCGTTTTAGAATGTTGCAATTTCAGTATTTAATTTCAGGAATGAACCTCTGCATGGATTTCTTCCTGACAGGAGTCGAGCATGTCGAAGTTGCGTGTACGTTTTGCCCCCAGTCCCACCGGCTATCTCCATATCGGCGGCGCGAGAACCGCCTTGTTCAATTATTTGCTGGCACGCAAGGAAGGCGGTTCCTTCATTTTGCGCATCGAGGATACGGATGTTGCCCGGTCCACCCAGGAGTCGGTGGATGCCATCCTGCAGGCCATGGAATGGCTGGGAATGCAGTGCGATGAAGGGCCGGTTTTTCAATCGGCCCGCTTTGATCTTTATCGACAGAAGGTCAGGCAGTTGCTGGACCAAGGCCTGGCCTATCGGTGCTATTGCACTGCGGAGGAACTGGAAGCCAAGCGTGAGCAGGCGCTCCAGGAGGGCCGTAAGCCCAAGTATGACGGGACCTGTCGCGCGTTGCAGGGGACTTTTTCAGAGCGACCCTTCGTGGTGAGGTTTCGAGCTCCAGGTTCCGGTGCCACCACTTTTGAGGATCGCATCAAGGGCCCCATAACCTTTCAGAACGAGGAACTTGACGATCTGATTATCCAGCGGTCCGATGGCACACCGACCTATAATTTCGTGGTCGTGGTGGATGACGCCGAGATGGCCATCAGCCTTGTTGTACGCGGTGATGACCATATCAACAATACGCCGCGTCAGATCCTGCTTTATCAGGCGCTGGGCTATCCGGTGCCGGATTTTGCCCATGTCCCCATGATCCTGGGTGCCGACAAGAGCCGCTTGTCCAAACGGCATGGCGCCACCTCCGTCATGGCTTACAGGGATATGGGCTACCTGCCTGAAGCCTTGGTCAACTATCTGGTACGCCTGGGTTGGTCCTGCGGCGATCAGGAAATCTTTTCCATGCAGGAATTGATCGAGAAGTTCAGCCTTGAAGCAGTCGGAAAATCGGCCAGTGTATTCAACCCGGAGAAATTACTTTGGCTCAATGCCCACTATATCAAGCACGGCGACTCCCAAAGGCTCGGCGAATTGCTGACCGGACATCTGGTCCAAAAAGGCATTGAGGTGGGCGACGGGCCGGCTCCTGCTGCCGTTGTGGATGCTCTCAAGGAACGTGCCAAGACCTTACTGGAAATGGCTGAGCAGGCGGCCTGTTATTATCGTTCCGAAGTGGTTTTCGATCCGGATGCGGCGGCAAAGTTTCTGGTTCCTGCCCTGGGATCGGCATTTGAAACTCTTCTGCGTCGCATGGAAGGGGAAGGGGATTGGCAGGAATCCACCCTTGAGCGGGCCTTCGAAGAGGTGTTGCATCAAACCGGCCTGAAATTCGGCAAATTGGCCCAGCCGGTACGTGTTGCTCTCACGGGAGGTAGTGCCGGACCCGGTATCTGTCAGATCATGGTTCTCCTCGGAAAAGAGCGGACCCTGGCGCGTTTGCGGCAAGCCATAGGGATGCTGGCCTGAAGGTCAAAGGGGCGAAAATGGCCTGCAAAAAAGGCTCCGCGGTTTCAGCGCCGCGGAGCCTGTAGTCAATCACGAGGGGATGGAATGGGGCTTAGAGCTTGGTGACGTTGGAAGCCTGGGGACCCTTTTGACCCTGTACCACGTCGAAACGCACCCGCTCCCCTTCGGCCAGGGATTTGAAACCCTCGCCCTGGATGGCTGAGAAGTGGACAAATACGTCCGGACCATTGTCTTGCTGAATGAAACCGTAGCCCTTGGAGTCATTAAACCATTTCACAGTGCCTTCTGCCACGTCTTGCTCCTTTTCTTGGCTCAACCAAGTTCTCAGGGGTGCAGAGCAGTTCGACCCAACAAAAAGCCGCACCGTCTTCGAAAGACGTGCGGCAGGCTTTCTTCGTCGACGCTACAATGCACAAATTTACAATTTTGGGTAACCTAGCACAGCCGGTTTGTCCTTGACAAGACATTTTTTTCATTGGCGACGGGGTGCTTTTCAGAACACAAATGCTGCGATTTTTCCTTGACAGTCAAACCTGACTTTGTTAAAAGTTGTCCTCGTTTTTGGGAGATCGTCTAGCGGCAGGACTACGGACTCTGACTCCGTCAACCTAGGTTCGAATCCTAGTCTCCCAGCCATACACTACAAAGGGCCACGACATTTCCGTGGCCCTTTTTTTATAGTAGATGCCGAAAGTTGTTTTGAACTAGAAGGGCCGCCCCGAAAATTGATTGGGCGGCTTTTTTTTGAGGGAATGACCTAAACGATTCTGCATTGCTGGTACAATGCAATTGAAATTCTGTCCCTTGACGTAAGCATTTATCAGATAGCGAATGAAAATTTTGGATACCAGAAACATCCAATATTTTTCCAATGGTAAAGTTATCTTTTAATCTGCAATTCTTGCAAGATGTCTTGAATTATGAGATCTTCTATATAGTAATTCCCAGGGTGCCATACCAGGTTTTTGTCCCAATATCCTTCAGACTCGAAGATTCGAAAACTTGGTAAACAGTAACTTATTTCACAAATTTTCGGTTCACCGAATGCATCAAGGAGAAAATCAAAAGCCAGGGTTCTGGCACCGATTTTTTCGGTGATTTCAAAGGCAATATTTAGAAA
Organism: Desulfuromonas sp. CSMB_57; assembly: GCF_020194955.2. Classification (GTDB taxonomy): domain Bacteria; phylum Desulfobacterota; class Desulfuromonadia; order Desulfuromonadales; family Syntrophotaleaceae; genus JAFCIY02. Next base: position 35,082 of record NZ_JAFCIY020000004.1, read on the forward strand.
TCTTTTGTCTATTTTTTTATGATCGTAGTCAACAGATCCGCTGCCGGAGGCCCTGAAGTCATCTTTCCTTGCGTGTCTTATAAGCCCGAACGCTCTATCGCCAACGATTGTAATTCTGGTGTCAAAATCATTTCCCGGCAAAAAATCTTGAAAATATATGTAACCAATTTGTCTGGGAATTATTCTGTTGGCATAGTAGTATTTAATAAAAAATTTGGGCATTCTTTTGATTTTTTCGAAAAAATGTGACATGTCTTTTGTATGTTTAATTTTTATTTTGCTGTCAGCAAAAAATTCACCCATTGGTTTAAATCCAGAAGAGAAAGACTTTTGGCAAAGACGCTCAGCCTCCTTGCGAGTTTTTGCCAATTTTACATTGGTTGATGCAGATCCACATCTGAGCTTGAAAACTTTAGGGAAATGAGCGTTTTTAATAAATTCAAGGGCCTTTTCTTTTGAATAAAAGATATCTGTTGTAATTAATGGTGCACCAAGTGCTTCCAGTAGATATTTTTGCCCAATTTTGTCATCGTAATGCCAACATGTATCAAGGTTTGGGTATACAAGTATTCCCATTTTTTCAACAGATGCAATGATTTGCCTTGCAACAATTTGACTTTCTGGCTGAATCCACCGCCAATGCCATAGCAATACCTTGCAATTTTCGAGTGTTTTAATAATTTTCGAATCAAAACAATCAACAATTTGAAAATCTATATGATTTTTTTCACAATATTCAATCCATCTTTCAGAAAAGTCACCATCGGCTCCATGGATAGCAATCTTCATATTTGAAAATTCTCCTATTTGGGCTAAAAGTTCAACAAGAATGTGTAGGCAGGAATGTTTGCTACCATTCTACTATGTGTTTTCTATTATAAAAGATCTGTAGCAAAAAAATTCAGTATAATTAATTATAAAAAAATAGATTGCCTCTCTTTTGGAATTTAGATTTTCTCTGTTTGCGCTTTTCGAGCAAGAATGCTAAGTTTCTAGAATTCATACGTTTCTGTTCTACGTTTGGGCTCACGGCCTAACGCCGGCTCTCTGTGCCGGCTATATTCAAACCAGTCCGCAGGAGGCAAACATGTGGTACTTTTACTGCTCGCATGGAACTTTTACCATTGCCGTCGAACCGTCCGGGAGTTATGGCTTGTGGTTTGATACGGAAAAACTCGGGTCTTACCCCCTCCCAGAGGCTGCTGCCGAAGCTGTAGCAAAACAAAAGACCGGTCTTGCGGCGTGGGATGACTTACCCAACATCTCTGCACCCGGTTCTTTGGCAGACTGGATGGCAATGAGAACCACCGCACGCTGATTGATGGCCAAATGGCCCGGCGCCAAAGGGTTTTAGGTGCCGTGGCTCGGTGGAGAATTGTATGGATGAGTGCGTCGCCTGGATTTATTCGCACCGGTTCAACGCCTTTTCGTTTGGACAGGACCATCCTTTCAAGATCCAGCGGCTGGCGCTGACTTTCCAATTATGCCAGGAATTGGGGTTGCTGGATGGAAAGTCCGTGGATTTAGTTGAATGCCCTCCGGCCCGCGAAGAGGATCTGCTGGTCTTTCATCGTCGGGACTACGTTCAAGCCTTGAGGGAATTCAGTCAGGGCGAGGGCGGCCGTGCCAACTTCATGTTTGGTCTGGGCGATGTTGAAAATCCTGTGTTTCCAGGTCTTTTTGAGTGGGCTTTGTTGGGTTGCGGCGGTACCTTGGAAGCAGTCAGGCAGGTTCTTGATCAGCGGTGCCGGCGCGCCTTCAATATTGCCGGCGGGTGGCATCATGCTCATGCCGCCCGCGCATCCGGTTTCAGTTATGTCAACGATGCCGTCATCGCCATTGAGGAGGCGGTGCGCAAAGGGCGCCGGGTGGCCTATGTCGATCTCGACGCCCATCACGGCGACGGGGTCCAGGAGGCGTTTTACGACACGGATCGGGTGCTGACCATTTCCCTGCATGAAACCGGCAAGGATTTCTTTCCGCATACCGGGTTTCCCAGGGAAATGGGACGCGGTCAAGGCTATGGCTATGCGGCAAATGTCCCTTTGGTGGCCCATTCCGACGATTTGATTTTTGAACAGGCCTTCCGGCGTGTCGTGCTGCCCTTGTTGTCGGCATATCGTCCGGATATCCTGGTCACGCAACTGGGTATGGATGTGCTTCGTACCGATCCGTTGACCCGATTGGAGTTGACCACCGGCTCCGTGGAATATGCCGCCCGCTGTTTTCTGCATACCGGGTTGCCTTGGGTGGCCCTTGGCGGTGGCGGCTATGATAAGATCAATGTGGCCAGAGGTTGGTCCCTGGTTTGGGCCATCATGACGGGCTGTTCGGTACCCGATCTGTTGCCCCCCGGATTCAATCGCTTGGCCTCCTCTTTGGGATATCATTCCGGTCGTTTGCGGGACTTGCCGCATCTGGCTCATCCAGACGACTTTTGCCGGGCCCAGGATTCTCTGGAACGCCATGTGGCCTTTCTGGAGCGGCGCCTGTTTCCACTGCATGGAATTCCTTCCAGGGGCTAGTAATGGCAATCGATCGGAAATCGACTATCGATATGCCGGGAATGGCGCCAAACAGCCTGAGGGATATCAATGCCCTGCCGATTAGGGAAAAGGAAGCGTGGTATCGTCGCCTGATACCTGCCCGTCTGTTTCAGCGATACTCCCTTGAGCAAACCGGTTGCGTGCTGTTCGTCGGTCCCGAAGGGTTGGGCTTGGCCCGCATCGAAGTACGCCTTCGGCCGGACGATGAGGATTGCCTGTTTTTTCTGGAGATGCTGGATACTCCTTACGGACAAATCGAATTGGCTTTTTGCATCATCAATGCGCCGGAGGGACCCCGTTTCGACGTGGACCGGGATGCTTCGGGGCGTGACAATCTTTTCGCCACGGTGCGCCGCAACTTGGAGGCGGAGGTCCTCGCCATGCAGGCGGGTCTCTGTCCTCACCAGGTGCGACCCGGACTAGGGTTGTTCAGGGATTTTTTTCTAGAATTCGAAGCCTTTGTCGGGCAGTTGGGTCGGGACACGATTATTGCGGAACCTCTTTCCTACAATAATGCGATTCAATATGAACAGCTTGGATTCGACTATATCACCGGCAAGCAGTTGATGCTCTGGATCGATCGGGAGTTTCAGCCTGGAGGCGTCCTTTTTGGACGGCTGGACGGTACTTCGCCCTTTCGGCAACCGGGCATGGAACGCACGGTACGCGGCCGGAGTTGGGCTATTCATGACGGCATCCTGGGACGTCCTTGGGACGGGGTCAAGATTTACAAGGCAGTGGGATACCATGCCGGCATCGACACTTTCCCAGCCAGGACCTGGTAGCAAGGAGAACTGGGAATAGCATTGTTCAATGGTCGGCGTGAACCCTTTACATGAATTGGCAGGCTTCTGCCTTCGGGGTGGGCAAAATCACGTTTCAGGTGGTGTGAAGAGCTTTGGCGGGAGCCCGTTCGCTACGGATATTTCCGTTGAAAAAAAACCGCAATCCTGATTTAATGCGGCCCGATTCGGCCCGGGAAAAGCCCGTTCCGAACAGGACTTGACGACGCAACGGACCTTGGAGGAAAAGGCGTGAATCCGCTGGCAATCGAACTCAACAAAAAGTTGGAGCAGCACAGTCCGGCCGTTTTGGCCATGCTTTCCACCCTGGGCAAGGAGCTGTTTTTCCCCAAGGGGATTCTCAGCCAGTCGGCGGAAGCCAAGGAAAAAGCCCACCGCTTCGATGCCACCATCGGTATCGCCACGGAAAAGGGCCAGCCCATGTTCCTGCCTTGCATGGGGGCCAAGTTGAGTGCCTTTGCGCCCAAGGATATTTTCCCCTATGCACCGCCGGCCGGCAAGCCCGAGTTGCGCCGCCTTTGGCGGGAGAAAATGTTGCGGGACAATCCGGGGCTGCGGAGCAAACAATTCAGTAACCCGATTGTGACCAATGCTCTGACCCACGGCCTGGCCATCGTCGCCGATCTGTTCGTCGAGCCCGGTGACCACATCATTCTGCCCGATATGCTGTGGGGCAATTACAATCTCACTTTCGCTACCCGGCGGGGAGCGATTTTGCGCAAGCACGTTACCTTCAATCAAGCGGGCGGATACCATGTTGACGCCTTCCGGCAGACGTTGCGGGAAACCGCGGCGGCTCGAGGCAAGGCGGTCGTGTTGCTCAACTTCCCCAACAACCCGAGTGGCTACACGCCCACCGAGTCCGAAGCCGATGCCTTGGTACAGGCCTTATATGAAGAGGCGGCGGCAGGCTGCAACGTGGTTGCCGTGACGGACGATGCCTACTTCGGATTGTTCTATGAGGAGGTCCTGAAGGAATCCCTGTTTGCCCGCCTGGCCAACCGCCATCCGCGATTGCTGGCCGTCAAGTTGGATGGCGCAACCAAGGAAGAATTCGCCTGGGGATTCCGCACGGGCTTCATCACCTTTGCCGATGGCCATGACAGCCCGCAGCCCGAGGTTCTGACCGCGCTGGAAACCAAGACCATGGGGATCATTCGAGGAACTATCTCCAACTGTCCCCATCCATCCCAGACGTTTGTCATCGATGCTCTCAAATCGCCGGATTACGAGGCTCAAAAATTGGAGAAATTCGAGATTCTCCGGGGCCGGGCCCGTAAAACCAAAGCAGTTTTGGATGCCGGCGGTTTTGAACAGGCGTGGGAATATTATCCCTTCAATTCGGGTTACTTCATGTGCCTGAAACTGAAAAATGTGGATGCCGAGCGCCTGCGCCTGCATCTCCTCGACAATTATGGCGTGGGCACCATCGCCATCAATGCAACGGATCTGCGTATCGCGTTTTCCTGCATCGAGGAGGAGGATATTCCCGAACTGTTCCAGTTGATTCATCAGGCGGTACGGGATCTGACCGTCTGAGCCGGGGTTACCGGTTGGCCCGGCGGCATCCCGGTACATCCCGAAGCCCGGCCGAAGGGAGTTGGTGATGACCATCCCGGTTGCTCTGCAGGAACTGATGCAGCAGGAGGACTTATGCGCCCTGCAGCACATTCTGCAAAATTATGCGCCATGTCACCTGGTCGGCGGCAGTATCCGCGATGCCCTGTTGGGGCGCCCCAGTCGGGATCTGGATCTGGTCCTGGCCGGTGACCCCACCCAACTGGCCCGGGATTTTGCCGAGTTGCGCCAGGGTACCTGGGTGCCCCTCGATCCGGTCCGGCGCCAGCATCGGGTTGTTATCAAGCGCAAGGGGCTGATTCATACCTTCGACTTTTCTCCGCTGCGGGCGCCAACCCTGCAGCAGGATCTGCGCCTGCGTGATTTCACCATCAACGCCATGGCCATCCCTTTGGGGGCAGCTTCCAAGTCCGTCGAGTTGATCGACCCTCTTGGTGGCTGGTCTGATTTGCTCGGCGGGCACCTGCGGGTCTGCTCACCGGATGTGCTTCTGCATGACCCTTTGCGCGTTTTCAAGGGGGTGAGGCATTGCCTGTCTCTCGGGTTGGAAGCGCTTCCGGAAACCTTGAAAAAAATGGCGCAGGCGGTGCACCTTCTCCCTCAAGTCGCGCCCGAACGCATCCGTGGTGAGGTGGGGGAAATCTTCCATGTCGAGGACTTGGGAGACCATTTCGAGTTGCTACGAGATGCCGGGATTCTTCCTGTCCTGTGGGATCGACCTATTTCCCCGACCATGCTGCAACATTGCCGGGATGCAGTGCTTCAGGTTGAGGCCGGGCTCAAGCATTTGGCCGACGGGTCGGGGGCCGAGGCGATTGCCACCCTCCTCGAGGAAGAACTTGAAGAGCGCCTCACTCGTCGGGCTTTGCTGAAAATGGCGGCATTCTTTGGCGTCGGGCCTTCGGTCGGCAGTGAACAATTGGCCAGACGCTGGCGACTGGGCCGCAGATCGGTTCGGGCGCTGGGCGGATACATGCAGTCGACACCCGAACTGGCCGCAGGTCTGGCGGCATTGCGTTGTCAGGAGCGGGGACTGGCTCTCTGGGTAGCCAAACTGCCTGGAGATGCCCTCGGCAGTCTGCTCGGTTTGAGTCGCTGGTACCACGACGGAGCCTTGACCCGCGAATTGATTGGGCGGGCACTGCAGGCCTACCTGGCTCACCAGGTAGAAGGGCGCGTTGCCCCCCTGGTTGATGGCCGATGGATACAGGAGCATTGCCAATTGGTATCCGGGCCACAGGTCGGACTGTTGCAGGAAGCCCTGGCGGATGCCGAAATCCGCGGCCAGGTCGAAAACCTGGAGGAGGCCCGAAAATTTCTGATTTCATTGAAAAAGAAAACATTTGACAACCTGGCTGACGGTTCCTATAATTTGCGTCTCGACAAGCGGGAATAACTCAGTGGTAGAGTGTCAGCTTCCCAAGCTGAAGGTCGCGGGTTCGAATCCCGTTTCCCGCTCCAATTACCTATTTGAAGCTCCGATTCCTGCATGAGGGTCGGAGTTTTTTTATGCCCGGACGTTGCTCGTCAGGCCAGGCCTGTGCTAGCCTGTATCCAAATGTTTTTTTCCATGCAAGGCGACCTAGGATGACTCAAAACACACCTTCGACCATCCGCATTTTTCCCTGTCCACAATGCGGCCGACCCAGTCCGATGGACCATAACCCTGACCGCCCATTCTGTTCCCCGCGTTGTCGTCTCATGGATCTCGGGGCCTGGGTGGATGAACGCTACCGGGTCCCCGCGGAAGAACCGGCGGAGGAGTTTTCAAATGATGATGAATCCTGAAAAATACTAAAAATCAAATACCTAAAGAGGAAATCTCATGTATCACCTTACTATTAAGACGCATTTCGCCGCTGCGCATAAACTGATGAACTATCAAGGTGACTGCGAGCATCTGCACGGGCATAACTGGAAGATTGAAGTTACCGTAGCCACCCGGGAGTTGGATGCCGCCGGGCTCGGTATCGATTTCAAGATTCTCAAACGGGAAACCAATCAGATCCTGGACCAGTTGGATCATAAGTATCTCAATGAGTTGCCGTTCTTTCGGGAGGTCAGTCCGTCATCGGAAAATATTGCCCGGTTTCTTTATGAAAGCCTGGTTCAGCGCTTTGCCGAACGTCAGGTTCGGATGGAGAGCGTGAAGGTTTGGGAGTCGGACAATGCCTGTGCCAGTTACACCGCCGACTGAGGCCGATCTGGTCGAGATTTTCTCTTCCATTCAGGGCGAAGGATTGCTCATCGGTTGCCGGCAGATCTTCATTCGTGCCGCGGGCTGCAACCTGACCTGCGCCTATTGCGACACCGATTTTGCCTCGCGCAGTCATTGCCGCATGGAAGAGGCCCCGGGTGCCGGGCTGTTTCGAAACCTGCCTAATCCCGTCGCTCTGGAAACCCTGTCGGCGATAATCGACACCTGGCTGCGGCAGGCACCAGGCATGCACCACTCCATCAGCCTGACAGGCGGCGAGCCTTTGCTGCAGGCTTCCGTCTGGGCAGCCTGGCTGCCCGTTTTATGCAGTATGTTGCCCATTCACCTGGAAACCAACGGTACTCTGGCTGCGGCACTGCCACCATTGCTGCCCTATTTGGACTGGGTGTCCATGGACGTGAAGCTGGAATCCATGACCGGCGCGGCCACGCCCTGGGAGGCCCATGAAGCCTTTTTGGCCCATGCCGGTGCGACGGGTTGGAGCGTTAAGCTGGTGGTGGGCGAGGAAACCCCGGACGAAGAAGTCGTTCAAGCGGTGCGCATGGTACAGGCCCTGGCTCCCCACGTGCCGGTGATTCTGCAACCGGTTACCCGCAAGGGGGCGACCGATCGCCGGTTCGGATGGCTCATGGACCTGCAGTGCCTGGCCGCGGGACACCATCCTTTGATCCGGGTCATTCCCCAGACTCATGTATTTTTGAACCTGCTGTGAGAGCGGGCGTGCCTGTCGGGAGGATGCCATGATTGTCGAACAGATGACTACCCCTGAATTTGTCGATGGATTAGAAAAAACGCGCACGGTTTTGCTGCCCATAGGCGCTACGGAAGAGCATGGACCGCACCTGCCCCTGGGCACCGACACCTTCCAGGCGCGGGATGTCGCTTGGCGTCTGGCTGAATTGCGCCCGATTTTCATCGCTCCGGCGATTCCCTATGGGGTATGCCGTTCCACATCCTGCCACCCGGGTACCATCACCATTCGTACCGCCACCCTGAAGGCTCTGGTAACCGATGTGGTGGATGCTCTTTATGGACAGGGCCTGCGCAACTTCATTCTGCTCACCGGGCATGCCGGAGGCACCCACAATGCCGCCTTGATCGATGCCGGCGAGGAACTGCTGAAAGCCTATGATGATATCCGGGTGGCCGTTTTGACCGAGTATCAGTTGGCGGCCGGTGAAGGCAGGGGGCTGGTGGAGACGGCCGGGGACTCCCATGCCGGAGAAATAGAAACCTCGCGCATGCTGAATTCTTGTCCGCAGTGGGTCAGGGGGACGGCGCCGCGGGAGTTCCCCTCCTTTCCCCCGGGGATCCTGGTCCGCAACAAAACCAGGTATTGGCCGGGCGGCGTATGGGGCGATCCGGGCCAGGCCAGCGCCGAAAAAGGCCGGCGGATTGAAGACTTGGTGGTAGCGGCCTTGGATCGTTTCGTGACCACCTTTGAAAACTGGCAGGAGTAGGGGAGATCAGTCTTGCTGCTGGTCGGAAAACTTTTTCTCCAGAGCGATGCGAACGCCGGGCGGAACAAAATCCTCGATGTTGCCGCCCAGCGAGGCCACCTCCTTGATGATGGATGAACTCAGGTAGCCGTAGGGTACCGAAGTCATCATGAAGAGGGTTTCGAATCGGGGGTTCATGCTGTGGTTCATCTGGGCAAGCTGGAATTCGTTTTCAAAATCCGACACGGCTCGCAATCCCCTGATAACCACACAGGCGCCGCGCTCGCACACATAATCCACCAACAGGCCATGAAAGGTATCCACCCGCACCTGCGGATAGGCTGTAACCGTTTCCCGAATCAGCGCCAGGCGCTCCTCGATGGAAAACAGACTCTTTTTGGCCACATTGTGCGCAACCGCTACAATCAGCTCGTCAAAAATTTGCAGGCTTCTCAGGATGATGTCGAGATGGCCGTTGGTGATGGGATCAAAGGAGCCTGGATAAACCGCGATGCGCTTTTTCATGGTTGCGGAGCTTTCCGGGGAGAAAGGGTAAGAAAGGTCAGGGTCGTATCGCCATAATGTCTCTGATCAACAACCGTCAGATCGCCGATCCGCTCCGGCAAGCACTCTGTCCGGGGCGATTCGACGCAAATCAAGCCCTCCGGTGCCAGCAATGCCTGTTCGGAGACGGCAGTGAGGGCAGGGGGCAACAATCCCCGTCCGTAAGGAGGATCCAGAAAGATCAAATCGAAGGGCTTCTGGTCGATCAGCCGGGACAGCAGGGTTGGAGCGCTGCCGCGAAGCAGGGTAAGGTGGTGGGACAATCTGCAGTGGTCGGCATTCCGGCGAATCAGGGCGCAAGCCTGGGCATTTTGTTCGATGAGCACGGCGCCGGCCGCGCCTCTGCTCAGCGCCTCCAGGGCCAGGGCCCCGGTTCCGGCAAACGCATCCAGAACCTTCAATCCGGCCAGACTGCCGAGGCGGCTGGTCAGGATGCTGAACAGGGCTTCCCGAACCCGATCGGCGGTGGGGCGGATGCCGGTCCCGGCAAAGGATCCCAGTTTTTTACCTCTGGCGGAGCCGCTGATTATTCTCACTGGAATCAACCTGCGTTCTTGATGCAACTTAGGTCAGAGTTCAATTTGTATCGACATGGCAATCAAGTGTAGGGACACTAGCATACCGCTGTCGAAGTGGTCAAGATGACTTGGCTATTTCAGGAAAGGCCAGGACATGGAAAGACCCGATCTCGCTTCCTATGCGGCGCGCGGCAGCGACAGCCGCGGTCGGCGCCATAAAGAGCCCTATAAGGACGATCGCTCTGAATATGCCCGCGATCGCGATCGCATAATCCATTGTGCTGCATTTCGCCGCCTGGAATACAAGACCCAGGTTTTTGTCAACCACGAAGGCGATTATTATCGGACCCGGCTCACTCATTCGTTGGAGGTGGCCCAGATTGCCCGCGGCATCGCCCGCCGACTGTTGCTCAACGAGGATCTGGTCGAGGCCCTGTCGCTGGCCCATGATCTCGGCCACACTCCTTTTGGGCATACGGGCGAAGAGGTCCTCAACCGTCTGATGGCCGAATATGGGGGATTTGAGCACAATCGTCAATCGCTGCGCATCGTCGAAGTTCTGGAAGAGCGCTACCCCGGATTCCAGGGGCTGAACCTGACCTGGGAAACCCGTGAAGGCATCATCAAACACTCCGGTGATGGAACTCTATATCCCCAAGAAGCCGGGGAGTATCTGCCCGGCGAACAGCCGACCCTGGAGGCCCAGATCATCGACTTGGCCGATGAAATCGCCTATAACAATCACGACATCGATGACGGCCTCAAAGCGGGCTATATCAACCTCGAAGAATTACAGGGCGTGCCCTTGTGGCAGGCGGCCTTTGAGCGGGTTGGAAAAAAATACCCCATGGCCGATCGGGAACGCCATATCTACCAGACCATCAGCCATCTCATCGGTCAGTTAATCAGTGATGTGGTCGACACGACGGCGGCCAACCTGCGACTTTTGAATATCTGTTCCCAGGGCTGTGTGCGCGGACAGGGAAGGCGCCTGGTGGCCTTCAGCGAAATCATTCAGGAACAGAATAGACAATTGAAGCAGTTTCTGCGGGAGCGACTCTATCGCCATTACAAAGTGGAGCGGATGCGGGTCAAGGCGGAGCGTTTCCTGAGTCTCATTTTTTCCAGTTATATCGAAAATCCTCGTCTATTGCCGGATTCCTACCGGCAGCGCTTTGAAAAATTCGGCAAGGAACGCGTGGTTTGCGATTTTATTGCCGGCATGACCGACCGTTATGCGATGGAGGAGTACAAGCGATTGTACGAACCCTGACGGTCCGTGAATCAATCTTCCCCAAAGCTTGCCTCCATTGCCGGCGCCTGAACCCGCCAGAGGCAATGTCTCAATTCATTATTGGGGCAGTTCGATGATCCGTTTTTCTCCGGCCCGGTAAAGAAGAATGGAGCGTCCAAGAACCTGCACCAGATGTGAGCCGGTCTTCTCAGCCAGTTCCGTTGCCGCTTCGTGCCGGTCGATGGCACAGGTTTCCAGCAATTTCACCTTGATTAACTCATGGCATTCCAGGCTTGTACCCACAGCTTGCAGAAACGCTTCACTCAGGCCGTCCTTTCCTGCCAGAGCGATGGGTTTGAGATGGTGACCTTTGGCCCGCAGGAAACGGATCTGACTGCCCTTCAACGCTCTTCCAACTGTCATGCATAACCTCCGCTATTTATAAAGGAAATTGGAACATCGCTTATAGCAGGATCGGTCCGTTAAGGCCAGTTCTTTTTATGCGAGGGTTCCGATGACCCAGTATCCCGTGCGGTTAGTCGTGTCAAGAAATTCCGAGAGATTTTGGTTGCCGCCAAGGCGCTGCCGCAGCCTGGCCAGAGTTGAGCAGAGAAAGCGGAACGCAGCCAGGGACCCAAAAGGCCGGAATTTGAATTCACGACTAGCCGCAGGGGATACCAGGTTTGGGAGGCCACCAAACTCCGGTCTGTCGGAGAAGTTCTCCGGACGGCCCGACAGCATACTGATGCAGGTCTAACGGTAGGTGATAATAACTGACTGAAACGGTATTTTAATTATTGCCTTCCCGAGGCTAAAGCTAAAAAAAACGAAGGAAAACCAAAAATGACGAAAAGAAACGATTGACCCTGCTGCGGAAAAATGTTTATATACCGCCGTCAGAATTGACCCGATGCCTTCGGGAAACTAACTGCTGTTCGGCGGAGCTGACGTGACTTCTTCTGTATACTGGCAAACAGCACTACGTATACGTAAAACAGCTTTTCGGAGGAGAAGGCCTTTCCCTGGTCCGAGCTGTTTTATCTCGATTTTTCGTTGCTTTTTTCACTGTGCTCCAAGTTTAGAGTTGATATTTGTCCCTTTGCGGGTGCGCTCCCTGGTTGGCGGGGATTTGTCGGGCAGTAGGGGGGCTGGCTGAAATGACTGGCCCGATTATCGGAAATTTTCTGAAAGATTCGGTAAAACAAGGCCTTGGATAGTGGATCGGAACCGTGGATTATGGTTTACTAGTCGGAGCTTGCCGTGCAGGCTCTGTTGAGCAGAGGTCAAGTTTCCATTTGGTGGTTTCCTGAATCGAGTTTTGGCAGCCACATGATTGAATGAGCGGGTGATTTTAGTTTCAAGGAGGGGGCATAATGTTAAAGAAAATTCTAGATTTTTTCCGTAAACCCACGCCAAATGACGATTTGGCGAATCAAAAGGAGAGGAAGAACAGTATGCAAACGTCAACATGTCAGATGACCGGGGATTGCAGGATTCCAGATCGTGCCACGCTGCCCAAGGATCTCTACAAGCAGCTTGCGGATTTTATCGCTACGCTGCCGACCAAGGAAGGCCATCTGGTTACCGCCCTGCACAAGGCACAAGCCATTTTTGGCTACCTGCCCCGGGAAGTCCAGGAGTTCGTTGCGGATCAGATGGGTGTTTCCCTGGCCAAGGTTTATGGCGTGGTCAGCTTCTACACCTTCTTCACCATGGTCCCCAAGGGCAAGTTTCCCATCAGCATCTGTATGGGTACCGCCTGCTTTGTCAAGGGTGCGGACAAGGTTACCGATGCCTTCAAGCAGCAGCTTGGCGTCGCGGTAAGCGAAGTGACCAAGGATGGTAAATTTTCCATCGACTGTCTGCGCTGCGTCGGTGCCTGCGCCCTGGCGCCGGTGGTCATGATTGGCGAGAAGGTCTATGCCAACGTTACCCCCGACCAGGTCAAGAACATCATCGCGGATTTCCAATAATAACGGGGAGATAAAGCAATGACCAAGATTTCGAGCATGGCGGAACTGCAGAAGAAACGCCAGGAACTGCAGGCTGCGGCCGAGCAGGCCAAAAGCGGCAAAGTGATCGTGAACGTATCTCTGGCGACCTGTGGCATCGCTT
>NZ_JAFCIY020000020.1 GCF_020194955.2 Desulfuromonas sp. CSMB_57
GAGATTTCCGGCGTCATCATTGGTGGAGCTGAACGGGATCGAACCGTCGACCTACGCGTTGCGAACGTAATTTTTCACAAAAAAGACATTTCCCTGAGCATCATGTGACATCACATAAGATATTGAAAACAAATGATATAAGTTGTATATTGGTCTCCGGTGTTTCACGGAATTTACTTCTCCGTCACGATAAAAGTGGGGAGAGGGTGGGGAGAGAAAAGGGGGCAGCATGCCGGTTAAATGGAAGGCCTCAGCTTCGCCGGGCGTACGTTATTACGAACATCCTGAACGTAAACATGGCATCAATCCAGATCGCTATTTTAGTATTCGTTACCAGCACAAGGGGAAACGGGTCGAGGAGGGGCTTGGTTGGGCCAGCGAAGGCTGGACCGACAAACTGGCCAACGAAAAGCTCGTCGAACTCAAGCGCGCCGCCAGGCTGGGTGAAGGGGACCGATCTCTCCGTGAAAAACGGGAGAAACAACAGGCGCAAGAGCTTGAGCGGCAGGAGCGTGAACGCCAGGATATTACGGTGGACCGGCTGATCGCGGAGTATGTCGAACGTTATGCCAAGCGCCACAAGGTAAGGTGGGAAGAAGACGAGCGGGCCTTGAAAAAGGACGTTTCCCCGGAGTGGGGGCAGCGCAAAGTCAAAGATATCCGCCGTGCTGATGTCGTTAGGCTGCTTGAGGGAATCGTGGCTCGGGGCGCTCCCGTGCAGGCCTGCAATATCTTAGAAAAGTGCCGCAAGATGTTCAATCTCGCCATGACTTGGGGGCATATCGAATCCAATCCCTTTGCGGGACAGCCACGCCCAGCCCCCCGTCCGGAACGTGACAGGGTTTTGTCCAATGCCGAGATAAAAACCCTATGGGAGGCTTTGGACAGTGAGAATATCGTGATGTCAGCACCGTTGCGCCTTGCCTTTAAATTGATTTTGGTGACGGGGCAGCGGCCTGGAGAAGTGATCGGGATGCATCGGCGCGAAATCGATGGCCGCTGGTGGATCATACCCAAGGAACGTACCAAGACCAGAAGAAGTGCTCATCGGGTTTATTTGTCCGATCTGGCGATGGAACTGCTCGGGGAGGGTGAGGGATACCTTTTCCCTTCACCTGCCGGAGGGAAGCCGATTGCGGAAAACGCACTGGCGCTAAGCTTGAGACGCAATATCCTTGGGAAAAATGTCGTAAAGAAAACTAAAGGGCTGGCAGGCCGTAAGCGCCATTATGCCGCCAGAAAAGCCGAAATGCCAGTCGTTATCAACCGGATCGGCGTTGACCATTTTGTCCCCCATGATTTGAGGCGTACCTTTTTGACCGGCCTGGCGCGTCTACGTGTCGCGTTTGAGGTACGCGAGCGCATTGTAAATCACTCCTTGGGGAAATTGGAACGCACATACAACCAGCATGATTACGACCGGGAAAAAATGGCCGCTATGCAGCGCTGGTCCGAGGAGTTGCAGCGAATTTTGCAAGGGCAAGTTGCCAAGGTCATCAATATTGAGGCGTGAGTAGGCGTCAACTGTCTAGCAAAACCTTGGCGGTGATCAGTCAATGGCTGAAGAAGCCAGGCCTCGTATCTGCCAAAGAGCGGTGGGGGCCGACCCATTACACAGTTTGGGTCCCGGAACTCGAAGAGCCGCCCGGTGCGAACCCGCATACTGGGTGGTGTATGGGGCTGGGGGTTAGAGACCCCCAGCTACCCGATTAGAAGGTCAGTTGCCAAACCATTCTTTTTGTTTTTTCTTGGCTTGAGCTTTTACTTCTTCGGTTATATAAATAGATACAGTTGCAATTGCCGCTGCAAGTACGCCAAGGTCATCACCGTAGCCAGCGACCGGAATGAAATCTGGTATCACATCGAATGGCAAAATGAAGTAGCCAAGTGCACTGTATATGGTGGTTTTTGCCCATCTTGGTGTTTGAGGGTTTTGGGCTGCGTAGTAAAGCCAAAGAGCTTTTTCAATAACTTCTTCGCCAGCAGCCTTTGCATATTTTACGATTTTGTCCCAGAAGCCGCTATCAGAAAACTCCTTTTCGTACCCTTCTGCAACAGACATTACTTACTCCTTGGGTTGGGGGGTGGGATAAAGGCCAAGATCGGACAACAAATCACGGTGGACGTAGTTTTTTAGCCAAAGCCTTCCTTCGCTTTCCTTGAGCCAACTGGTTTTCGGATAAAAACGAGCTAGTGCCCCAGAACCTTCTTCATCTGGTCTCCGGGATAATGGTGCAGCCCCACCATCTCCGTGGCCGTGCGTTTGGTCTGCGCCATGATCTGCAGCATGACGGCACGGATATGGGGGTGGATCTTCTGGAGCACCTTGTTGGAGATCCGGTAGATGCCCTTCATCTGTTTGACGATCAGCTCCGAGTCACAGTAGATGTCGACGTTGGCCTCCTTGAAGATGCCGGTTTTCTCCATGCTGGTCAGCAGGGAGTACATGGAGGCGGCTTCCGCCATGTTGTTGGTGGGGCGCAACTGCCCTTCCAACAGGCCGTTGACGCGAAACCGTCGGCTTTCCAGCAGAGGGAACAGCTCCTGCACCTTTTCGGCTATGGGGGCCCCATTGGGACCCCCGAGAATGTCCTGCTCCTTGTTGGTGATGTCAAACACCACGAAGGAGCCGTAGGCCTCCGCATGGGCTTGGCCGTTGTTGGTGCAGCCTCCGTCGACGAAGGCGATGTAGTGGCGGTACTGGTTGGCGGCCATAGGAGGTCCTTTGTCCCGTCTGCTAAATGCAAGCAAAGAGGAAGTTCCAGAGTCCGGCTTCACTGAAGCCGCCCCCATATTAAATGACGTGGTCAATCCTTCACACCACTCCAACCCACAGCACCGGTCACCATAATACCGCCAT
The DNA here is from genome assembly GCF_020194955.2 of Desulfuromonas sp. CSMB_57. Classification (GTDB taxonomy): domain Bacteria; phylum Desulfobacterota; class Desulfuromonadia; order Desulfuromonadales; family Syntrophotaleaceae; genus JAFCIY02. The sequence continues at coordinate 2,861 of NZ_JAFCIY020000020.1, forward strand.
CGCCAGGTTCAATCTTCTTCAGATGCAATACCCTGACGGCCAGATCAAGCTCCTGGCTCACACCGTCAAGAGAAAAGGCCATGCTCCCATCACCATCTCCGAGGGAGGCCAGCTTGGTATCGAAGAAGTCCTTGCCGGTCAAAGTCTTAACCACAGTCATGACCAAGGCGGCCAGCATGCCGCGCAGACCCGCCTTTTGGATCGCACAGCTCTTTTCCAGAATCTCGAAACGGATGACATGGGTATTCGTGTGCCAGATGATTTCCGAGGGAAGCACCCTGATGGAGACGGTCGCCGCAATGCCCCTGTGGGCGATGCTTCCTTCAAGGGTAAAAAATTCTCTTCCAGAAACCAGTATCATCTCTCTGAATTCAACACCGGCAGAAGCGCTGATTTTGTCCAGGTTCCTTTTCAGAACCTCATTGACGAGCGCGTCGGGCAACTGAAACTGTCGATCCTTAAAAAGAACCTCCTTGATCACCTTGCCCTTGTCGCGGATCTTCTCCGCCAGGTCGGTAAACATCCTAACCTCCATGGTTACGGTTGGCATTTATGCCGGCCGGCGAAGCGTTCTCAGGTCAACCGCGTTCGGGTGTGCCCTGTTACCGCATTGACACGGTCGGCCTGGATATCGAAGTGAACCGCTGCGTTGGGCGGTGTCAAAAGCAGTTCGAAAAGAAAATTGCCCCAGAATTGGCCCAAAAGAACATCGACTAACAAGCTTTCATAAATATCGACAAAGTGGTAGAAGTTGTCAAGATTTCTAATGTTTGCCCGAACAGGCATTATTAGAGGGCATCACCATCCTGGTAGATGGGGTGCATTGCGAAAAAACTGAGGAGGGAAAGCCTGCTGACTTCAGTGAAACATGCAACCAAACGTATTCTATAATCCTATGGTACGTTTCGATGCATCCTCCTTCGCTGCCACCTCTACGGTGGTACCGGATTCGCAAAAACATCACCCCACATCCTTCTTCACGGCTGGCGCGCCTCCTCCTTTAGAGCAGCCACAACCGAACCGTCGCTGGAACGACCGACCACCCGGTCATCCCCGACGCTCACCCCCTGGTGCAGACTGATCCCGTTCGGCAGAAGAGCACCTGGCTCACCCGCGGGAAGACGTTCCTCGGGATGCCAAGTGGCAGAGGTTTTCAAGCCACGTCGACGTTGCCAGCCACAAAAAGGCCCTGAAATAACAATAAAAATGCAAAGGTTTACAAAAAGTCGACATGACAGGAGATTGAATTTTTGGCAATACTGCTCCGAAGATCTAGAAGTGCGCATTCCAAACTTGGGGCATTGCCGACTTTCGGCCCACTTTAGGGTTCGCAATGCTCTATTCACAGCCCAGAGGTATGGCGAGCCGCGGCCACCTGCTGACATGCAATGCGGAGATGTGACCACCCATTTAATTTGAAGAGGAGGCAAGGTATGGTGAGATGGAGACAGGCGATTAAGCGGCTTCCAGCCCTGGGGCTGTTGGTCGTGGTCTTGGGCGGGTTCAGCCAGGCCCAGGCGGGCGAGTTTACGGTGATCCCCACCTTTGGGGGCAATTACAGCAATGCCTATGACCTGTCCAGAGACGGAAGCACGGTGGTGGGCTATGCCGATGATGAAAATGGTTACCACCGGGCCTTCCTGCTTCAGGGCGGGCAGATGACCGACTTGGGCACCCTGGGGGGCAACTACAGCTATGCCCAATTCGTCTCTGCTGATGGAGCGGTGGTCGTCGGCCACGCCTATACGGGAAACGGGTATTACCATGCTTTCCGCTGGTCCGACGGGGTCATGACCGACTTGGGCACCTTGGGGGGTACCTACAGCTATGCCAACGATATCTCGGATGATGGCAATGTGGTGGTCGGCTACTCCACCCTGTCGGGCAACAACTATCATCGCGCCTTTCGCTGGGCCAACGGCGCCATGAGCGATCTGGGAACCTTGGGCAGCACTTGGAGCTATGCCACGGCCGTATCCGCCGACGGGGCCGTGGTTGTGGGTCATTCCGCCCTGAGCAACGGTGATAACCGTGCCTTCCGCTGGGTGGATGGCGTCATGTCGGATCTGGGCACCCTTGGCGGCAACTACAGTTACGCCTACGATGTTTCTGCCGATGGCCAGGTTGTTGTCGGGTATTCCTATAATCCAGGCAACAATTATCACCACGCTTTCCGCTGGGCCGACGGGGTAATGTCGAGTTTGGGCACCCTCGGTGGCAACTACAGTTATGCCCAATTCGTCTCCGCGGACGGGGCGGTGGTTGTGGGTCATGCTGATACAGGAAGCGGAAATTATCATGCGTTCCGTTGGAGCAACGGTGTCATGGCCGACCTGGGCACTCTGGGAGGCAATTACAGCTATGCCCAGGGTATGTCTTCCGATGGCTCTGTTATCGTGGGCAATGCTTCGACGGAATCCAGTTCCACGGCTTTTCGCTGGCATGCCAGCACCGGTATGCTGTCGGTGGCCGACTGGCTGGCAGAATACGGCGTCTCGGTGGAAGGTTTGGAACTGAGTAGTGCCAAGGCAGTATCCGATGACGGAAAAGTGATCATCGGCCACGCCCATGACGCCAATGGGTACTGCCGGGAATGGCTGGCCCGCGCCGGCGCCCTCATCGACCCCGTCCAGTGGATGCAATCCGTCTCGGGTTCCCGCCAGATCTTCCACACCGGGACACAGTTGGCCAACCTGGCCCTGCACGGCAGCCACCATCGGCCGCTGATGACCTACGACCTCATCGGTCCCGGACCCGGCTTCTGGGTCACCGGCGATCTGGGTGGCTATGGCGACGGCCGCAACACCACCGCCGGCAGCGCCGAAATCGGCCTGTACAACGATTATGCCGCCAATCGGGTTCGCGCCGGCCTCGGTCTGGGCTATGCCGGCCAGCGTCAGGATCTGCCCTTCTCCGGCTCCGCCGACCTGGATGGCGGCTACGTAATCGGAGAAGTCAACTGGCAGGCCCTGTCCGCCACCAAACTCATCCTTTCGGCCACCGGCTTCTACGGCCTGTGGGACGCCGAGGTCAAACGCGGCTACCTGAACGGGTCGGAGGTGGAGCGCTCCCGGGGCGATACCGACGTGCAGAGCTTCGCCTTGCGTCTGAAGGCGGACTGGCTGGACGCAGCCTGCATCGGCAACCTGCACCTCAATCCCTATCTGGGCCTGACCCTGTCCCACACCCGGGTGGACGGCTACTCGGAACAGGGCGGCGGTGTGCCGGCCAGTTTCGACACTCAGAAGCACGACGCTCTGGAAATGCGTCTCGGCATGGCCGGAGTGCAATCTCTGACGGATTCCCTGCGGCTGCGCCTGACTTTGGAAGGCGTACACCGTTTCGATGGCCGTGGTCCCTCCCTGTCCGGTCGCGAGATCGGGGGTTTCGGCTTCGCCTTCGATCTGCCGGGGGACAAGATTGACCGCACCTGGGTGCGAGGCAGCGGGGAACTGGAATACCGCATCGACCAGGCCTCCATGGTCGGTCTGTCTTTGAGCGGCGCCAGCCAGGGCCAGGACCCGGACATCTCCGGCGCCATCACTTATCGCCGCAGCCTGTAATCGACATTCATAGGCGCGATGGACAAAGCATCAACAGGCCGTCGACCATTCGACATGAAAGGGGGGAGGTGAACTACCCGAGTTCGCCTTCCCTCTTTTTTGAACCCAGAACGAAGGGCTCAACCAATCGTAGCCGTTGCCAGCCGCAATGCCCGATATCAGGGTTCCATGCTGCCAACATGTTCGCCGCCTGGGAAGAAGTCAGTTAGCACCCCCAGCTATCGGGATCAGGATCTCATTGCGCCGCAAAAACCATGGAGTATAAGGAGGGTTATACCGGGCCCAGATCGGTTCACCGGTGACGTTGAAGCGGTTATCTCTAATCCATTTTTCCAACTTTTCTTTGTGGAGCTGATAGTTCTCCTCTCTCCAGACACAGGAATAACGAACTACGGCTACCCGGCGAGCAGGGACCTGGCGCAACGTGATATTGGAATCCTCGGGAATTGGCAGAGTTTCCATGGTGTATGAGGCCGGCATCATAAAACTGACGGCCCACTTTCCCTGCATCCTCTGCTGACCGACCGGAGCGGTCATGGCAATCTTCTCTCCCTTCTGTTCCTGCGAAACAGGAGCCGTCATAGCTATCTTTTTGCGTGATTTGTTGCCACCGGAGATGTAACGAAACAGGGGCCTGAAGGCCTTGTTCCCCGCATCTTTCAGGTCTCCCTCAACTAGGATTTCAGCCAGGATCTGGGGCGGGTATTCACGCAATTCGAAGATATCGTCCGTTTTCAAAACAGTGTAGGGGGCTTCTTCGGTTGCCATGGCCGTGGCCGCTCCTGTGAGAAAGAGTAATCCTAGGATAGTGATCAGTCTGATCTTCCAAACCCACCACCCGTTCTGAAGCTACCCCGTCCACCGATTATCCTCCAAGTCCACCCACCTGTTATTACCGAAAGCCATCCGCCCTTTCTGACCATGGAAACAGTCTGATAAATCCTTGATAATCCAGAACTAAATTTAGAACATAACACAAGAAACCCCAATCATTGAAAACCTGGTTGCGCTGTTCGACGTTCTGAAAATGGTGAGTTGTAGGACAACCTTTTTCGACAGCCTAAACGTGCTAGGAAGTCGGGAGGAGCAATCGGGCACTCTCCTTGAGTTATCAGTCCCCGTCATTCCCGGATTTGAACCGATAACCGATACCCGGTTCATTAATGAAAAATCGGGGTCGGGCCGGATCGGCTTCGAGCTTTTTCCGCAATTGCGCCATGTAGACCCGCAGATACTGAACTTGGTTGGCCTGTCTGGGTCCCCAAACTTCGCGCAGCAATTGATTGTGGGTAACAACCCGGTCGGCATAGCGGATCAGGGTGGTCAGGAGCCGGTATTCGATAGGTGTGAAATGAACCTCTTCCCCACCGAGGATGACCTGCCGCCTGGTAAAATCGACCTGCAATTCCCCAGCCTGAAAAACCGGCTCTTCCTTGCCGCTTTCCTGACTGGCTATATGGCGCAGCGACACCCGGATGCGAGCCATCAGTTCGTCGACCCCGAAGGGCTTGGTCAGGTAATCGTCAGCCCCCTCGTCAAGTGCCCGGACTTTGTCGCGCTCCAGTTCTCGGGCGGAAATGACGATGATCGGGGCGTTGGTCCACTCCCGCAGTTTCCTGGTTACTTCCAGCCCGTCAATATCCGGCAACCCAAGATCCAGCACAATGACTGCCGGATTGCGCCCCGCGGCCAGAATCAGTCCCTCCTCGCCGGTTTCCGCCTCGATCAGTCGATATCCCCGGCTCTGCAGCGTCACCCGCAAAAACCGCCGCATCTGCGGCTCATCCTCGATGAGTAAAATCAGTTCTTTCTCTGCATTCATCCATGACTCTCCCATCGGTTCGGCTGCATACTCATGCGATCGTCTCCTCAGGTTCCTCCACAATGGGCGGCGGCAACTGGCCGGTCGGCAAGGTAAAAGTGAACATCACCCCGCCCCCCGGTTGGTTCTCCGCCCAGATCCGGCCTCCGTGGGCGGCGACAATCCCCCGGCAGATGGCCAGACCGAGCCCGACTCCGCCACCGGCATGCTTGCCTCGAACGAATTTTTCAAAAATCCGCTCGATATCCGCCGGTGGGATGCCCGGTCCCTGGTCCGCCACCTTGATCAGCACCTCCTGCTCCCCGGCAACGGCGGACAGGGTGATCGCAGTACCGGCCGGGGTGTACTTGACGGCGTTCTCCAGCAGGTTGCGCAGCACCTGTTCGATCAATAGACCGTCACAGGGGATTAGCTGCAGGTCGGGCGGCAACACGATGGTGAGAGGATGGTCGCGAAATTGACCGGACATCCGGCTCGTCGCTGCTCCCACAATTTCTTCCAGGGACTGCCATTCCCTGGTTACCTGAATGGCTCCGGATTCCAGGCGCGTCATGTCCAGGACATTGCGAATAATCCGATTCAGGTGCTCGGCCTCTTCCCAGATGGTCTGCAACAGTTCGCCGCGGTCGACCGGGTCAAGCACCTCGTCCTGTTGCAACAGGGTGGTCGCGGCTCCGGTAATGGCGGCCAGCGGAGTGCGCAGATCATGGGAGACGGAGCTCAACAAGGTACTGCGAAGGCTCTCCCGTTCTGCAGCCATCAGGGCCTGCTGGGCCTCCTCGGCAAGAAAGGCACGCTCCAGTGCCATTGCGGTCTGGTTCGCGAAGCTCTCCAGAACATGGATATGCTCCGGGGAGAAGGGTTCGGCGGCCGGCTCTGGAAGAATGCCAACTACACCGACCGATTTGGCGGCGGCAATCAGGGGAAGGTAGAGCGCCTTGGCGCCAGGCAGGGTGTCGGTTCCCAACCCGGCCCGTTGCCGGTGATCGAAGACCCACTGGGCGACGCCCCGGTCCAGGGCATGGGTGGCAAAGGCGGTTGCCGGCACGGTCAGGCTCCCCCGATCGTCCGGAACGAGCACCACGGCCTGGCAGGAATAGACCTCACTGAGATGTCGGACGGCGATGGCACTCAGCCGCTCCCGCCCCTCTTCGTGGGCCAGTTCCCGGCTGAGACGCAGCAACGCGGTGGTGCGCCATTCGCGCTGTCGCGCAGCCTCGGCCTGGCCCCGTACCCGCAGGGTCAGTCGGCTGATGACGAAGGCAACGATGAACATGACCGCAAAGGTGATGGAGTGACCAACATCATCGACAGTAAAGGTGTAAAACGGCGGGATAAAGAAGAAGTCAAAAGCGGCCACGCTCAGAAAGGTGGCCAGCAGAGTCGGACCTCGGCCCAGGCGCCCGGCAGTGAGAACAATGCCGAGCAGATAAACCATGACCAGATCGGCAAGTGTGAAGTTCGGGTACATGAGGCTGGCAACAAAGGTGCAAAGCGCGACACCGACGACGCTCGTCAGCCACTCGCCCAGGCGCAGGGGACGCTTTCCGGATCTTACGGCCGGAGCAGGCACCGCCTCACCGCTGTCGCCGGTGATGACGTAGACATCGATGTCGCCGCTGTCGCGGACCACCTCGTCTAGAACCGAGCCGAACAATCTATCCTTCCACCGGGGATGAGTCGGCTTGCCGATAATGATTCGCGTAACGTTGCGGGACCGGGCGTAATTCAGAATCTCTTCGCTCGCCCGATGTCCGGAAAGGGTAACCGTCTCGGCCCCCAGGCTTTCAGCCAGGCGCATGTGTTCGGCGAGTTGTTCCAAATCGCTCGGCGACGGGCGTACTTTGGCGGGGGCCTCGACCGTGACGGCAATCCATTCGGCATGCAACCCGGTCGCCATCCGTCTAGCGGCGCGAATCAGGCGAATGGACCGGGGATTGGCACCTATACAGACCAGAATCCGCTCGGCGGCCGGCCAAACTTCCCGCACGCCCTTGGCGAGCCGGTACCGCTCCATCTGGGCATCGACCCGCTCGGCAGTCCGACGCAGGGCCAGTTCGCGCAGCGCCAGCAGTTTTCCGACGCGGAAAAAGTTTTCCCGCGCCCGGGACGCCAGATCCGCCACGTAAACCTTGCCCTCCTTGAGCCGCGTAAGGAGTTCATCGGGAGGGATATCGACCAATTCGATTTCGTCGGCTCGCTCGAGAACGGAGTCAGGGAGGGTTTCGCGAACGACGACGCCGGTAATCCGGGCGACGACGTCGTTGAGGCTTTCCAGATGCTGGACATTGAGGGTGGTGTAGACGTTGATCCCCATGTCGAGCAGTTCGAAAACGTCCTGCCACCGCTTTTTGTGGCGGGAGCCCGGGGCATTGGTGTGGGCCAACTCATCTACCAGGGCAATCTGGGGTTTACGGGCTAGAACTGCATCGAGGTCCATCTCCGGCAGAGTTATCCCGCGGTATTCGAGTTGCAACCGGGGGATGATTTCCAACCCCGACAGGAGGGAAATGGTTTCGAACCGGCCGTGGGTTTCCACATAACCGACAACCACATCCTTACCGTCCAGCCTCTGACGCCAGGCGTCCTCCAGCATGGTATAGGTTTTCCCGACGCCGGGGGCGGCGCCAAAGAAAATCTTCAGACGACCCTGGTGTTTTCGCTCTTCCTGCCGCTGCGCCTCCTTAAGCAAGAGGTCCGGATCAGGACGACGCTCTTCCATGAACACGCTCCAGGCAATTGAAACCGGTCCAAAAGGGCCAATTCTTTACAGTCTAGCAACTCACCGCAGTTCATCCAAGCCCAAGTTCAGGCGCAGGACATTGACCCTCGGCTCTCCAAGCAGGGCGAAGGTTCGTCCCTCGGTGTGATCCACAACGAGGGCACGGACCTTGGCCTCGTCGAGCCCCCTGGACCGCGCCACCCGCCCGATCTGGAATTGGGCGGCTGAAGGAGACATGTGCGGGTCGAGGCCGCTTGCCGAAGCGGTGACGAGGTCGGCCGGCACCGGCTCTGTGTTTGAAGGATCGGCGACCCGCAGGACTAACAGCCTTGAAGCCACCCGCTCGTGAAGCGCCGGGTTTGCCTGTCCGAAATTTGAGCCGCTGGAGGCGGCGCCGTTGTAAGGAAACGGCGTGGTGGCCGAGGGCCGTCCCCAGAAGTAACGGGGATCGTCGAAGAGTTGGCCGATAAGGGCGGATCCGACAGGTTTTCCGTCCTTAGAGATAATGCTACCGTTCGCCTGGAACGGGAAAAGAACCTGGGCGAAACCGGTCACCACCAGAGGATAGGCGATGCCGGTAATAACCGTAAATGCTGCAAGGAGCACGAGGGCCGGACGGAGCATGGTGAGCATGGTCGTTCTCCTCCTACACGAAGTGAAGCAAGGTAAGGATCAGGTCGATCGCCTTTATGCCGACAAAGGGCACGACCAGGCCGCCAAGGCCGTAGATGAGCAGGTTGTTGCGCAGCAGCCGCGCCGCTCCCACCGGACGGTACTTCACCCCGCGCAAGGCAAGAGGGATGAGGCCAACGATGATCAGGGCGTTGAAAATGACGGCCGAGAGGATGGCGCTGCGCGGCGTGGCAAGACCCATGACGTTGAGCGCGCCCAGTTGGGGATAGATGCCGACAAAGGCGGCCGGCAGGATAGCGAAGTACTTGGCCACGTCGTTGGAGATGCTGAAGGTGGTGAGCGTTCCCCGGGTCATGAGGAGTTGCTTGCCAATCTCAACGATCTCGATGAGTTTGGTCGGGTTGGAGTCCAGGTCGACCATGTTCCCCGCTTCCTTGGCCGCCTGGGTGCCGCTGTTCATCGCCACCGCCACGTCAGCCTGGGCAAGGGCGGGAGCGTCGTTGGTGCCATCCCCGGTCATGGCGACCAACTTCCCGCCCGCCTGGTACTCGCGGATCAATTTCAGCTTCGCCTCCGGCGTCGCCTGGGCGAGGAAGTCGTCGACCCCAGCCTCGGCGGCGACCGCCGCGGCGGTCAGGGGGTTATCGCCGGTGATCATGATCGTCCTGATCCCCATCTGGCGCAGTTCCGCGAAACGTTCCCTCATCCCTCCCTTGACGATGTCGTTGAGGCGGATGACGCCAAGCACCTGCCGCCCCTCGGCGACGACCAGCGGCGTCGCCCCCTGGCGAGCGATATTGTCCACCACCTCCCGGACCTCGGTCGGGAAGCTCCCGCCGTTGCCGGTCACATGCGCCTCCATAGCCTCCGCCGACCCCTTGCGGATCTGCCTTCCGTCCAGATCGACGCCGCTCATCCGCGTCTGCGCCGAAAAAGTGACGAACTTCGCACCGAGAGCATGAATGTCTCGTTCCCGAAGATCGTACTGCTTTTTGGCCAGTACCACGACACTCCTGCCTTCCGGGGTCTCATCCGCCAACGAGGCGAGTTGGGCGGCATCGGCCAGATGACTGGCGCTGACGTCGCCGCAGGGAACGAAGGCTGTCGCCTGCCGGTTGCCGAGGGTAATGGTACCTGTCTTGTCCAGCAGCAGCACGTCAACGTCGCCGGCCGCCTCCACCGCCCGTCCCGACATGGCAATGACGTTGGCCTGAATCATCCTGTCCATCCCGGCGATGCCGATGGAGGAAAGCAACCCGCCAATGGTAGTCGGTATGAGACAGACCAGCAATGCACAGAGAACCGTCAGGGTGACCGGGCTCCCCTGCCCCATCGCCTCGACGTTGAAAAGGGAGAAGGGAAGCAGGGTCACCGTCGCCAGCAGGAAGATGATGGTGAGACCGGCCAGCAGGATATCGAGAGCAATCTCGTTGGGGGTCTTCTGCCGCTTGGCTCCTTCCACCATGGCGATCATCCGGTCGAGGAAAGCCTCGCCGGGGTTGGCGGTGATCCGGACCACCAGCCAGTCGGAAAGAACCTGGGTGCCGCCGGTCACTGAGCTGCGGTCGCCGCCGCTCTCCCGGATCACTGGCGCGCTCTCTCCGGTGACGGCGGCCTCGTTCACCGAAGCGACTCCAACCTCCACCTCGCCGTCGCCGGGAATCAGATCGCCGGCTTCCACCAGAACGAAGTCCCCTTTCTGCAATTGCGACGAAGATACGATGGTGACATAGGCGTCCCGCTCCGGTCGGGAGAGGCGCTTGCATTTGATATCCTTGCGCGAACTGCGCAGGTTATCGGCCTGGGCTTTCCCTCTCCCCTCGGCCATCGACTCGGCGAAGTTGGCGAACAACACCGTGAACCAGAGCCAGAGGGAGACGGCCAGAATAAAACCCGGCGACTCTTCTCCCTGCGCGAGGAGGGAATGGATGAAAAGACCGGTCGTAAGCAAACTCCCCACCTCGACCACGAACATGACCGGCTTGCCCACCTGATGTCGCGGGTCCAGCTTGATCAGAGCGTCGAGCAGCGCCCGGCGCATGATGCGGGAGTCGAAAAGGGGTCTTGCCTGGTTTCTTTTTCGCACGGTTCGATCCTCTGTCGGTTATCGTAACGCCAGCATCTGCTCGGCAATCGGACCCAACGCCAGAGCCGGAAGGAAGGTAAGCGCCCCAACCAGCACGATCACTCCGACCAGCAGCAGGACAAAGAGGGGGGTGTGAGTCGGCAAGGTGCCCGCCCCCTCCGGCACCTGCTTCTTGGCGGCGAGGGAGCCGGCTATAGCCAGCACCGGCACCATGACCCCAAAGCGGCCGAAGAGCATGACCAGGCCGAGAAGGGTGTTATAAAAAGGTGTGTTGACCGAAAGCCCGGCAAAGGCGCTGCCGTTGTTGTTGCCGGCCGAGGAGAAGGCATAGAGGATTTCGGAGAAACCGTGGGGACTGGGGTTGGCCACCCCCGCGACTCCCGCCTGAGACGTTACGGCAACGGCCGTACCGACCAGAACCAGTGCCGCGGGGATGAGAATGACGAGAGCGGCCATCTTCATCTCGAACGCCTCGATCTTCTTTCCCAGGTATTCAGGGGTTCGTCCCACCATCAACCCGGCGACGAAGACCGCGACTATGGCGAAGGTCAGCATCCCATAAAGCCCGGAGCCGACCCCTCCAAATACAATCTCCCCAAGCTGAATTAACCACATCGGGACCATACCCCCCAAGGGGGAAAAGGAGTCGTGCATGGAGTTCACCGAGCCGTTGGAGGCAGCCGTGGTGGCGGCGGCCCAAAGTGCGGAATTGGCGACGCCGAAACGCACCTCCTTGCCTTCCAGGTTGCCAAGGGTCTGCTCGATCCCGTATTGGGCAAGGTATGGATTCCCCCGAGACTCGCTTAAATAGCAGAAAAACAACAGGGGGAGGAAGACCAGCGTCATGACCGCCAGCAAGGCCAAGCCCTGGCGGACGTCGCCGATCATCCGGCCGAAGGTGTAGCAGAGAGCCGCCGGGATGAGAAGAATGGCCAGCATCTCCAGGAAATTGGAGAAGGGGGTGGGGTTTTCGAAGGGATGGGACGAGTTGGTGTTGAAAAAGCCGCCACCGTTGGTGCCGAGTTGCTTGATGGCAACCTGGGAGGCAGCGGGCCCCAAGGGGAGGATCTGTTCAACGACCGCATTACCCTCTGCGTCATACGTCGCCTGAAGCAGAGGTACCTTTTGGTAAGGGCTCAGGTTCTGCACCACCCCCTGGGAGACCAGGAGCAGGGCCAGCACAAAGGAAAGCGGCAGCAGGATGTAGAGCGTGGTGCGGGTCAAATCAACCCAGAAGTTGCCGATGGTCTGCGTCGTACGCCGCTTGAAACCCCGGATCAGGGCGACCAGCACCGCCATCCCCGTGGCGGCCGAAAGAAAGTTCTGCACCGCGAGGCCCGCCATCTGGGTCAGGTATCCCATGGTGGTTTCGCCCCCATACCCCTGCCAGTTGGTGTTTGAGCCGAAACTCACCGCCGTGTTGAAGGCCGAGTCGGGGGAGACGCCAGGGAAACCTTGCGGGTTCAGGGGAAGGAACCCCTGCAGACGCTGCAACAGATAGAGCAGAACGATGCCGGCAAGGCTGAAGAGGAGCAAGGCACCCGCATAAGCCTGCCAACTCATCTCCTCCTCTCGTCGGATGCCGCAGAGCCGGTAGAGCAATCCTTCGACTGGGACAAGGACTCGGTCCATTCCGCACGGCAGGCCCTCATACACCCGTGCCATATAAATGCCCAGCGGCTTGACCAGCAGGGCAAGAACGATTAGATAGAACCCGATTTGCTCCCATCCGTTCGCGGTCATGAAAAGATCTCCGGTTTCATCAGGGCTATCACCAGATAAACCAGGACGCCGGCAGCCACAATTCCGCCGATCCAGTACCAGGCGCTCATCCCATCCTCCCTAAATGCGTTCCAGAAGCTTTGCCAAAGCCCAAGCGAGCCAAAAAACCAGCGAGGACTTCGAGATAGAGCATCCAATGATGCACCACCTATTCGTCAACAAGAGGATAGCAATAAGAACTATAAAGGAAGTGTCAAAAATGGGAGTTTTGGCGTTAATATTTCATAAAGATCAGCCCACTTCCAAAACCAGGTATATATGCGACCCGGTCATTCCGGATGTGACTATTCAAAATCAGCCAGACGGGATGTCTAAGTAATTTCCTCGGGAGTGTTGATTTTTCCGCCTGTCCACCAACCCGGCCTTCCTGGCAAAACTGGCCGCCCCGATTGAAAGCAGCATTAAGCGGGCAACTGGCAAAGTAAAGGTAAAGGTGCATCCCTCTCCCGCCAAATTGTTCCAGCCCATATTTCCCCACCATAGGCCTCAACTAGAAGACGGGTAATATAAAGTCCGAGTCCTGTCCCCTCTTTAGTTCGACTTATCTGTGATCCATAATAGCGTTCAAAGATGTTGGGTGTCGACTGTGGCAATTCTTGGGCCCCAATCCATAACCGATATTTCCATCATCTCCCCTCGGAGGACTGAGCACACTTGTAGAGCGGCATTCTAGTTATCTGGAAGGCCCTGCTCCTGCAGGAGTTATTTTGTCCACCAAGCGACCACTGGGGGCAACAACACAGAGGGGGCCATCCTCCAAACTGACTGTCAATGTCTCACAAGTCATTCTGGTTTCCTGAAAGGTGCCCACTCGGTAAATTGATAACGGTTCCTATAATCCCTTCCTTGTGAGATTTCCGCTTGGCCTACCCTCTGCCGAGTTCCTAAATCAGTCGGCCAAAAACCTTTCAAGAAACGCTCTCGGCTTAAGAACCTCAATCCCCCGGTAGCCATCGACATCGAGAAGGTGTTTGTTGCCACTGACAATCAACTTGCTGCCGCTGAACAGGGCACAGGCAATAAACTTGTCATCGTCCGGATCGGCGCTGACGGGCTCCGGCAGTGGCTCTGGTTGACACATTTCTGCCTGGACGAGCAGCAGTTCCAGCAGTCTAATTAAATCCACTGGGGGGAATTTTTCATGCAAAGCCTCGGCAACTCGCCGGTACTCCTCTAAAATTTCCGGAGTAAGAACCAATTGAACCCGACCGTTTCTCCAGCCCTGGAGAATTCGGTGCGGTGATCCGGAAAAGAATATTCCTGAAATGAATGACTTGTGGGAACCCACCCAACCACCCCCAAAAAAGAAGCTGTGACCATATGAACATTGATGAGAGAAAACACCACAGAGGCTCAGGGAGTGGCTCTGGCGGTTGGCGCGGAATGCAAATCCTCAATGAATCTGCGCCAGGTCTGCCAGTATTCGGTTTGCCGGTGGGACAGGGTGTCGTTGTGACCGGCGCCATGGATCAGGTGCAGGGTTTTCGGCTCAATGGCACGGTCGAACAGTTGCTCCGACATGGCCGGGGGAACCAGAGTATCCTTTGACCCATGGAGGAGCAGCAAAGGGGCTTTGATCCGGTCGATCTTGGCCAGAGTGTCATAGTTGGAGTTCAGCAGCCAGCCCAGAAGGAAGAAGAGGATCGGATTGTGCCGGCGCCCCATTGCTGCAACCGAAGTAAAGGGGGACTCGAGGACCAGACCAGCCGGTGGTTCTTCTATGGCGAGCTGGGTTGCTACTGCCGCCCCGAGGGAGCGGCCGAAATAGATGATCTGGTCATTATCCCAGCTGTTTTTATGAAGCCAGGCCAGAGCACCCCGAGCATCGGCATAGGTTCCTTCTTCACTTGCCTTGCCGCTGCTGTGGCCATAGCCGCGGTAATCGATAATAAATACTGAAACTCCCAGATTCTGGTGGAACAGATACAGATTATCAACACGGTGGGAAATGTTGCCGGCATTCCCATGAAAAAACAGGACGACCGGAGCTTGCGGCTTGCCGGGGACAAACCAGCCGTGTATTTGGACGCCGTCGGATGCGGTAAAGAAAACATCTTCGTAGGTCAGGCCCGCTCCCTGAGGCGTCATGGCAATGTCACGAGTTGGAAAGAAAATAAAGGTGTGGTCCATTGTGCACCCACCAAAGAACAGCAGGAGTAATCCGGCCACCGAAATCGTGACCTTGCGGGCAAGGTCGGAGAAAGGCATCCAGGATTCCGCATTGAAGTAGAGCCGAATGGGACTGAATTGCTTGCCAAAAGTATAGTCAAAGAACGAAGGGTTTGTAAACGGGCCCCCTGATTTGTTGGATACTGGCTCCTATCTGAATATGGCCGGAATGGGGCCCACGCTCGGTGCCTGATAAGCTTTGGGGAAACCCTTGGCCAATTTTGAGGATTTTGACTTAGTCCGGCGCCCCCGATTCCTTTCAGCATACAAAAAATCAGTCCATCGACAGCGCTTCTTTGAGCAGCAACACCCACATCCAGCCGACTTGTCTCATGCGCCCAGCCAGAGCCCCGGCTTCATCGCCCATGCCCCAGAAGAAGTCGGCCCGTACCGCACCCTTGATGGCCCCACCCGTGGCCTGGGCGACCATCAGGCGCTGCAACGGTTCGGTACTGTTAGGCCAGGTGGTCGATAGGAATACCGGCGCGCCCAATGGTGTGGTGCGCGAATCCACCTCCAGGCTGTAGCCGGCCGTCCAGGGAATCCCCTGTGCCCCCGGCGGCTTGCGGCTGCCTACTTCCTGATGCCGGGTCATCTCGCCTCGCTCCAGCAGCAGGCCCTCGCCTCCCGGCAGGGTGACGCGGCCCGAGCCCTGAACATGAAGAAAAAACAACTCGACCGGATCTTCGACATAGCACAACACCCGGGCAGGCAAGTTTGCCATGCCGCTGTCGATCTCGTCCCGGGTCCAGTAGGGCACCAACCTCTTTCCTTCCACCCGCCCGCGCAGGTTATACTTGGAAAGATCCGGATAGATGGCGGCTAGATCGACCACCAGCAAATCGCTGGGACGCTCGAAAATGGGAAACCGATACCGTGGGGTCCTCTCCTTGGAACCTTTTAGGTCGGGCACGTAATAGCCAGTAACCAGTCCATGCACCCCACCGGTTTCCTGAGTAACCTGATGTGGCAAAAACGAGTGTTCAAAGAAGCGCCTTACCTCTTCAGGCCCCGCCCCTTCGTGTCGCTTTGCTTCGGCACAGACCCCCGCCCAAGCGGCCCATCTGGATAGGGATTGGCAGCTTTTCAAGAACGCCCCCAGCGCCGGCCGCGGGTCGTAGCGCTGCCAATTTTCCAAATCGGTCCATGGGACCGCCTGTAAAGCCGGACTTTTTTCCAAGACGGTCGAACCCCACGGTGCGAGAGCCTCCTCTACCATTGCAGACGCACTGTGGGCGCCTCGATCAGAAGGCCCGCCATGCCAAGCACGGCGGAGAGCCCGCCGGAAATCAACGCCCCGATCCGGCCATTGCGGATCGGGGACCAAAGGTGGCGGCATAAGGCCCCGTCCATACGAAAGTCTTTACGGGGCAACACACAACGGCGGAACAGGCCTTTTATCTTAAGGAAGTTTTATTGACGAGCCAAGCATTAAACTCTAACAATCTTTCATTGTGCAAAGAACCACCCTTCCGGATTAAAGCAGAGAAATCCGACTCTCGAGTCTAAGAGTGCGGCTCGTTCCTCCGCAAAAGTCATAGGACAGGAAGATCCTTTCAATTCCTGTTTTTCGATTAAGAGAATGGAATTTACGAGGAATCTTGATAAGATCTAAAGGCCGATTCAATGCAAGGCAATCAATTTTTTATAAATAATTTTTCAGTATTCTGCCTTCACGATGTACGGCGTCAAGAGAGGTCCTGCTATGAACACCGACAACCGGCATTTCTGGGCGGAAAGAATCGTCGTCAAACAGATCATCGCCTTCATGTCCATCATAATATTTATTCTACTCAATGAAGTTTATAGTTTCTACAACTTACTGATTGATGACCCTCTGGCATCGAATCTTATTACGAAACTGATTCTGGACGGTATGTTTGTCTTCTTGGTCGGTTTGTATATCGTGAATCATACCCAAAGGATGTTGCGTCGCATGAAAAGTCTGGAAGGGGTTTTGCCGGTTTGTTCGGCTTGCAAAAAAATCAGGGACGACGATAACCGCTGGCACGAATTTGAATCGTACATCAGTAACAAGTCCGAGGTGACATTCACCCATGGCATTTGCCCGGAATGTGTGCAGGAACTCTATCCGGAGTTCTCTGAAAAACTCCTTCGAATGGATGAAAATTAAAAGGCTTCATGTTTCACTTCCCTATTTGTCAAAATTCCGGCCGACCTGATTGGTTCGATTAACGGGTTAATTGGGGGGCACGAATCTCGATCCGTGACGTACATATCCATCGTCGTCGGAACGACAGCATCGAACAAATAAAGGTGCGACAGGAGGCAACGTGAAGGATACCGTCATTTTTCAGGGCGTAACCCAGTTCACGACGGAAGATGGAACCGCCGTCCGGGCCATCAACCAGGGCGGCGGGCAGTTTGAAATCCAGATCCGGCACGATGAGGTTTTTGTCCCTGCCGGCGTCGTCTGTCTGGTCGGCCAGGCAACCCCGGCCAAAATCTGGGCCGCCTACCGGGCTCTCTCCGCATTCGGAGCGGGAGGGTGACGCCCCTGGCCAGCGACCCCAATGGCGCCTTTCGCGTGCTGCAGAGGCAACGCGCCCGGGCGGCCCTCGCCTCTTTGTTTGTGGGGGACGCTCTGGCCATGCCGGTGCACTGGTACTACCATCCCGGCGATATTGAACGGGCCTTTGGCGGCGGCATCCGGAAACTGGAAGCCGCGCCCATCTTTCATCCCACCTCGATCATGTCCCTGCACTCCACCCGCCAAGGGGGTCGTTCAGGTCGGGGGGAGCAAGGAGGAGTCAAAAATCCGGAGATTGTCGGCGAGGTCATCCTCAAGGGCCGTCGACACTTGTGGGATCAGCCCAACCGGCACTACCATCACGGCATGCAGGCCGGTGACAACACTCTCAATGCCCACTGCGCCCGGGTGCTGATGCGCTCTCTCATCGCCCATGACGGTTGCTATGACCCGGACCATTTCCTGGCGGCCTACATCGAGTTCATGACCGCCGCTCCGCCCCGCCACAATGATACCTACGCCGAGTCCTGGCACCGCGGATTCTTCGCCAATCTGGTGGCAGGAAAACCGCCCCGCCAATGCGGCGCCGTCACTCACGACACCCCTTCCATGGGGGGACTGGTCCCTCTCGGCCCTTTGGCCATTCATCAATTTCTGCAGGAGCAGGATGGTCCCCAAGTCTGGGCGACCTGTCGCACCCATCTGTTTCTGACCCATCCGGACGAAACCCTGGCCCGGATTGCCGCGGGCTATGTGGCGCTGCTTGGCGACTTGCTGAATCGCCCACCGGATGAGGATCCCAAACCTTTGCTGCAGAGCGCCGCCCGCAAGACCCTGGATCTGGATCTGGAAAGCTTGGCGCGTCGCGCCCGTGTTGACTGCGATGTGGTCGGCGGACGGTATTCCACCGCCTGCTATATCACCGATTCCTGGCCGAGCGTGTTGTATCTCGCCTACAAGTACCTGGATGATCCCAAAACGGCCCTGCTGGCCAACACCAACCTGGGCGGCGATAACGTCCACCGCGGGGCAGTTCTGGGGGTCATTGTCAGCCTGGCGTGCGGAAAATCGGTGGAGGAGTGGTTTGAACAACTGTTGGAGTCTGAGGCCATCACAGCGGAGATTGCCGCGCTGCTGGCCGTTAGGTGAAGTGTTGCCCGCCCTCTAGATCTGCCGGCGAAACCGGCTTGTAACCTGCTTTGACCAGGACAGCGTCCAGCATCGGCCACAGATCAGAAAGGAACCGTACCGCACGGCAGGAATTCGGGGATTGCCGGCAATCATGGCAGATATGGGGTTCCCCGACCGAGCCGGGCTTTCTTTTGAATCCGTGATCTGGCCTGACGGACCTATTTGTCCCCATTGCCATGGGGATCAAGCCTGGAAGCTCCGCAGCCCCAAAACCCAGGCAGGTCTTTACGAATGTGCCGAATGCGGCAAGCAGTTTACGGTCACGACCAAGACGCCTTTCCACGGGACCAAGCTGAGCTTATGGCTGTGGTTGCAGGCGAGGTACTCGTTGATCTTCTCCAGCAAAGGGGCCTCATCGGTATTTATTGCCAAGTGGCTGGGGATATCCCAGAAATCCACCTGGAAGATGCTGCACGCGTTGCGCACGGTCATGGTTGTCCATCAAGCTGCTCTGCCTAAATTGCAGGGCATTGTCGAGTTGGATGAGAAATACTTGGGTGGCAAACCCCGTTATCGGTCAGGCGTCAAACATAAGCGCGGCCGTGGCACCCAAAAGGGCGGTATTGCCGTTGCCGTACAACGTCACGGGCCGGTGCGGGCCACACCTGTTGCCGGTGACAGTGTCTCTGTGCTGCAACCCCTTATCCAGAGAGTTGTCAGCGACCAGGCCCATCTTATGAGCGATGAACTCCATGCATATCGCATCATCGGACGGGATTTTGCTGCCATGATACCGTCAGCCATGGTCAGAAAGAATTTGCTCGTGGTCTCGTACATAACAACACCGCCGAGTCGTACAATGCTCTTTTGGAACGAGCCAAGCAGGGCGTTTACCACTGGATGAGCAACGGCCATCTGCCTCTTTACATCTCTGAGGCGGCTTGGCGCTGGAACCAACGCGTCCCGGTGACAAAAACCATTCAACGCGGGAAAAACCGGGGCCGTATTCAAGCGGTGACGAAGCCTTTGCCGCTACTTGAGCAGTTCAAGGCGCTGTTACGGTTTGCCCCAAGTTGCCAGATCCGCAGAAATAAAAATTCCGGTATTCGCCTTCTTCCAGGGGCCTTACCTTTGTTTGGGTTATAGTTCCATTAAAAAAACCAGGAAGGAGCCCTTCTATGCGTACCGATTTTCCCAAACCGTACTTTATCCGATCGAACGGCATTCGCTTGGCCGTGTATGAACAGGGCAGCGGGTTTCCGGTGATTTTCTGCCACGGATTTCCGGAACTGGCTTTTTCGTGGCGCTATCAGTTGCCGGCGCTGGCGGCCGCTGGATTTCGGGCCATTGCCCTCGACCAGCGCGGTTACGGAAGGTCCAGTAAGCCCGATTCGGTAGCGGAGTACGACATCCCGCACTTGGCGGCCGACTTGATTGCTGTGCTAGATGCTCTGGGTTTGGAAAAAGCGGTGTTTTGCGGCCATGATTGGGGCGGCCATCTGGTCTGGGAAATGCCGATACTACATCCTGAGCGGGTGGCCGGAGTCATCGGACTCAATACGCCGCATCGCTATTTTCGGCGCATGGGCGAAGACCCGGAGACCTGGGTGCGTAATCATTTCAGCGCCGGCAATTACCGGTTGGCCTTTTTGCAGGAGGGAATCGAGAATGAACTGCCGGCAGAGCTTTTGCCCCGATTTCTCGGGGGCTTGTTCAGAGTCCGTCCTCTGACCATGGCTGAATTTCGTGCCGCGCCCGCGGCGGTCCGCAATCTCGAGTGGGAATTCATTCTGGCCTCCGCCCTTGCCCCGGAACCGGCCGGCAATCCATTGATGTCGCCGGAAGATTTGCACGTCTATGTCGAGGCATTTTCCGGTGGGGGATTGACCGGCCCCATCAACTGGTACCGCAACCTGCACAGGAATAACCAGGTTCTTGCAGGCACCAGCGATAAAATAACGGTGCCGTGCCTCATGCTTTCCGCAGAAGACGACATCTTTTTACCGCCGGAATTGGCAGAGAACATGGAGGAATATGTTCCCGACCTGGAAAAAGGCCTGATCCGCGAATGCGGTCACTGGACCCAGCTCGAAAAGCCCGACGAGGTCAACCGTTTGCTCATCGATTGGCTGGGGAGAAGGTTCGCTTAAAATTTCACTGCCACCCGGAAGACCAACGAAGGGCTGATGCCATAGTGCACATCCATCTCGGTTTTACTGAAGCCTGGGGCGAGGATCCGTGCCACCTCCGCCATGCTCTCCGTCTGCCGGCCAAAATGATGCAAGGCATTGATGATCACGAATGCGGCATCCACAAAGGGCAGCCGCGCGACATCAGCCCGCACCATTTTGTGCTTACTGGCGGAAAATGTGTTCGCCTGCTTACACCACATACGCAACCTAAATACTTTCTAGTGGTGTAAGCATTCTTCCCTTTTTACACCACTAAGTTATATTATCTGCAGGAATATGGTGAAAAAAGACAAAGTGCTGTCCGGGATGCTCCAGGATGAAATGGAGCGTTGTGAGCGTTTGGCGAACTCCCTGAAGGAGGCTATTTCCGAGTTGCCAAAGGGGTCGCTGCACAAACGGCGAATGCGGTACAAGAAAAAGGAATTCGTCTATCATTATCTCAAGCTTCGAGACGGTTCTAAGAGTGTTTACAGGCATGTGCCGGAAGGTGAGGCGGAACAACTGGAAAAGCAGATAAACGAGCGCCGTAAAAAAGAAGGGAATTTGAAGGAAATCAAGAATCGAATCAAATATTTGAAAAAATTGCTAAGGTTGTAGGACGACGCCTGCGGAGTGACCCGGCTGCCGGGGGGCAACGAGGGAGGGGTGATCGTGCTCTCCAACTTTATCAGCAACCGGCAGTGCAGTATCGTCTGGCCTTTTTTTGATCCCTTCGATACTCACTGGCTGCGCCCGGACATTCTAGCCTTTCAGCGGTTGGCCGACCATTGTCACGCCAAGCGCCTGATGAACCGGGGCTCGGTCCTGACCTGGTTCGAACACGAGGCGGAGGCCGACGCGAGTCGCAACCTCCAGCCCTGTCCACCGACCCTGCGTCTGGGACTGGAGGAAGACGAGGAGGAAAGACCAGGCCTGCCCTTTACCTACCGCAAACCGCTCATCTGCCATGACGGCACACAACCCCGGATCGAATGGCAGGGGCGGCCTCTGGCGTTCGCGGACATGACCGTCGCTCTTATCGCCCATTACGAGATGAAGCCGCGCATGATCGATTTTGCCATCGACCACGAGCGGGAGTTGTATAAGTTCGGCCGCATCCTTGCCACCGGCACCACCGGCCACGAAGTGCTCGCCGCCACCGGCCGCAAAATGGAAAAGAAGATGGTCCGGTATCATTCGGGGCCCAAGGGCGGCGATATCGAAATCGCCACGGCGATTCTCTACGACCAGTGCCATGTGGTCATCTTTTTTGTCGACCCCCTCAACCCCCATCCCCACATCGAGGATGTGCGGGTGGTATTCCAGTCCTGCATGTTCAAGGACCAAGTGGTCATGATCACCAACGAAATGCACGCCCGAGAATTCATGTCCCGGGTGGTGCGAGGCAAGGAAGCCCTGACCCTCTATTCATAACCCGCGATGCTTCCTGTGTCACAGGCCAACGATCTACAGAAAGGAGTTCGAAATGTCCAAGCAGGATACCTGTTGTTCGATCGCGCCCTATTTTAAGGTGCCGGCGCAAAATCTGGTCCGATTCAAAGACCTCTGCGCCAGGTTCGTCGAAACGACGGCGCAGGAAGTCAAATGCCTCTACTACGGCTTCTCCTTCGACGGTAACCAAGTGCATTGCCGAGAAGGCTACGCGGATGCGGACGGCCTGCTCGCCCATCTGGACAACGTCGGCGCCCTGCTGCAGGAAGCCCTGCAACTGGCCGAAATCACCCGCCTGGAAATTCATGGCCCGGCCGACGAACTGGACAAACTGCGTGGCCCCCTGGCGGAGTTGAATCCGCAATTCTTTACCATTGAATGCGGCTTCCGAAAATAAACGACGGCCGCGAACCCGCGCCGCAGCCTGTAATCGGCACCCAACCTCGGCGAACCATTTACGGCGGCGTTGCTTCACCGCAGCCTTTGTTTGGTGGATAGCTCCGGAAAAGTTGGTAAGTGACCTTGGATCTGATGGAGGCGATCATGGGTCGACCTAGATCGGTTTTCGGGATTGCTGTTTTGGCGGTCATTCTTATCGCGGTCGGGCTGGTGATATTCAAGGGAAGGCCCTATCGTGACAAAAGCCATGAAGACGAAAATGCGGCGCAAGGTCGCTGGTCGGCAGCTTCCGACACGCCAAACCATGGGGCGGCAGGGGCTCTGACGCCGCCGCAAGGCTTCCGCCGAATGCGGCATGGGGCCGGCAGCGGTGAAGTGTGGGTATGGGATCAAGGCGGGAACAATTCTTCGCGGCGCGCTCTGCTTGAAACGGTAAGCCGCCTGAGTGATGTTTTTCAGGAACGGCCGGTTTTGCATGCCATCATCGGCGACGCCGGGGACCGGGAGACCCGGGCCCTGTTCAGCGCCCGTCATGGCGGCAGGGAAGTGCGGGGGCTGTTGGTTGCGGCCGGTAAGGAGCGCGGTTTCGTTTCGGTTTGCCTGTTCGATACTCCGGCGGATCTGCCGGCCTCCTTCCAACCCATGGTGCAGGCCGCAGCCGGACAGTTGCCTGCCATGACCATGCCGGAACCGCCACGGTCCCGGCCGATTGCCTGGCAGCGGGTCCCCCTGCCTGATGGCAGCGGCAGCATGCTGCTGCCATCGGATTGGAGCATCGTCGGGGCCAGCAAGGGTATGGTGGACGCCGTCGGGCCCGACGGCAGCATGGTGAGTCTGGGTATTCATGGTCCGGTATTGACACCGGAAATGGGCCAGGTCTACAGCCAGATGCCGGGTGCCACCGTACGTATGCCGGTTGCGCCTTACACCGATCCGGTCACCGCACTGCAAAACCTTTTTCCGCAATTCGGCTACCAGGCACCGCAACGGATCCTGCGCTTGATCGAGAGCGCCCCCACCCCCTGGCCCCACGGCGGGCAAGCGGCCTTTATCCATTTTGACTGGCAACAGGGGCAGGGCAATCAGGCCCGGAACCATACCAGCCTGGCCCTGTTTGGCGTCATGCCGGGCTATGGTCAATGGACGTTTTATCTGTCCATCGTCTCGGCGCCGAGCCAGTTGTTCTCTCAGAATTTGCCCATGCTGATGGAAATTTGGAAAAACTGGCAGGTCGCCGACCACGTTCACCAGGAACGTATGAACAAAGCGGCGGCCGATATGCGGGAGATCGGCAACATCATTCAGCAGACCCATGCCCAGCGGCAGCAATCCCAGGATCGGATGGCTGCCAATTGGACCGAGGTATTTCGTGATCAGACCTTCCTCGGTGATACGCAGTTGGGAGAACGCTACAGCGTGCCATTGACCCAGGTCAATGACTGGACTCGCGAACTCAACCGGGCGGCGGGGTATGAGCGGTTTCGCCATATCCCGCTACGTGATATGCAATAGCCCGGCGCATAGTATGCGCATTCTAGCCGCCTCGGTGGCGCCGACTTTTAAGACATGAAAAAAGGGCCTATTTCATCCGTCAGGTGAAGTGGCCCTTTTTTCGCATTGAAGGGAATATGGGAAAAGATAAAATTTTTAAAATTTTCCATGAAAATCTCTAAGAAAAGCAATTAGTACCAGAAAGACGCCCCAACCCAGTGCGTCTTTTTTTTGTTCAGGTGGGAATTAAATTTCAGGGTTAATCAGAAAAGAATTTGCAGAAACAGTGCTTGCATGCCAGGCCTGAACGAGGTATGATTCCTAAATAGTAATTATTACGAATGGAGTTTCCTCTGGTGATACCAAAACAACAGGTAGAGAAACGCGTTGCGGATTCTCTTGAGATCTGCCGTCGGCAGGGCGTCAAGGCAACTCATCAACGAACCGAGATTCTTCGGGAGTTGGCCGGTAGCGAGGAACACCCCGATGCCGAGACGATCCTCACCCGTGTGCGACAGAGGGTCCCTACCATCTCGGTCGACACTATTTATCGAACATTGAGACTGCTCGAAGATAGCGGCGTCATAGCCCGCGTGGGCTCCATGCGAGACAGAGCTCGTTTTGATGCCAACACGGATCGGCACCACCACTTCGTCTGCACGGAGTGCGAGATGATTGGCGACTTTTACAGCGACGCAATGGATCAGTTTCCGGTGCCTCAGGAGGTGTCCGAGATGGGCAGCGTCGAAGGGGTTTATGTCGAGTTGCGAGGGATCTGTCGGAAGTGCAAACAGAAAGCGATGAAGACTGAAGGTCGAACAGGAGAGAAACCATGAGCAGCGAAATGAAGTGTCCGGCGACAGGAAAGTACCACGCGCAGCCGGTCGGAAAGTCCGCAATACGAAAGGAGGTTTGAATGGGATAAAGTGTGTCTAAGTGTGTTGGGTTTGTCCATTGGAAAGTTTATCAGTCGGTAAAACCAATCTATGAGGAGATCACATGGAAAAGTACACATCAATTGTAAACCTTGACTTCCAGTACGCCCATAGGTTTATGAAATGGCCGCGAGAAGCAAAGCACCTCCACGGGCACTCAGGTCTTTTAACGATTGAACTTGAAAACAGTGTCGACCCGGTAACCGGCTTTGCACACTCTTGTAAAGATGGATTCAAGAAGGCATGGGAGGTGTGCGATCATTTCCACCATGCCACATTATTTCAAGAAGGCGATCCGCTTCTTGACGCGGTTATTGCCGTATACAAAAAGGAAGGCATCAATAACGATCCAGAGCATTGTGTTCCTCTTAAAAAGATTGACCACGCACTTGCTTGGTCTTACCCGGAATACAGGATAGTTGTCACAAAGAAAGTTTCGACTTGTGAGAATCTTTGCGAGCTTTTTTACGAACTTCTTAAAGACAAGATGCCCATAAAAAAAATAACGTTCCGTTCATCTTCCATGAATGCAGCGTCGAAAGAGTTTAAGTAAGAGCACAAATATGAGCCAACAACAGCGACGGGTTACGATAGGTTCAAAGGGTCGTTAAGGAAAACCAACAACCCTGTCCGACAACCTACTGCTCCCTGAACAGTTTCCCCCATTTTCAATCTGCGGATATTTTAGACACGAAAAAGGGCCGTTTTCATCCTCTGGTGAAGCGGCCCTTTTTCGCAGGTCACGTTCTTAAGAACATCGAACGGCCCAACCTGTTTCCCATAGGTTGGGCCGTCTTATATTTTTTCCCAAAGTGGTTGTCAGATTATCCAAGACTTATCAGACAATAGGAGGGGAACCGAGAGGACTGGCTTCCAGCAATGACAGGTCAAAATGACAAGCATAGAATGGAAGGTTGAAGGCAAAGAAAGTGCCAGTTTCCTCTGGAGATATCTATCCGGAAACCAAATATTTTCTCGAGTTTCCTGCCGGCTCCTTGGCGGTAGGGGATGAGGCGCCGCAAAAAATTGTCGTCTTGGGTTTTGAGACAGGGGAATTGACGGCGTTATCGCCAACGGACTGCGTCAAGGATCGATTGGCCACCTATTTCCATTGGAATGATCGTCAGTGCCTGGAACAGACTCTCCTGGTTGCATGCGCCTCTGATATCGATTTTGTTGAAATCGAGCGGTGGTCTTTAAAGGAAGGCCACGAAAAAAAGTTACACCATTTCCGGGTTCTCCTGCAGGAGAGAGGGTAAAGTAAAGATGCTGCAGGGGAATTTCCAGCTTATTCCTATTTGGGAGGGCTTTGTGGTTGTCCAGCAAAGGGATAAAGGGAGCCCTCATGAATGAGTCCGACCCCCGTTTCTGGCAGATATTTTTTGAGGTTTTTGAGAGCTTGCCCAGGCAAGGGCCGGGTAATCGTGATTGCGACGCACGAGCTCTCCGTTTTTGCGAGGGACTTCCTTCTGCACCTGTGATCTTGGATTTGGGCTGCGGGGTCGGCGGTCAGACGATGCACCTCGCCGAGTTGACGACGGGCTCCATCGTGGCCATCGACAGCCATCCTCCCAGCATCGAGCGGCTGAAGACGACAATTGCTGTGCGAGGTCTTTCGCAACGAGTCCAGGCGCAGGTTGGCGATATGGCGCATCCCGGCCTGCCCCCGGAAAGCTTCGACCTGATCTGGTCAGAGGGCGCGCTCTACAATATCGGGCTTGGCAACGCCCTGGGTATCTGCCATGGATTGCTGCGCCCCGGCGGCTATCTTGCTTTCACCGACGCGGTCTGGCGCAAGGAAAACCCGCCATGCGAGGTCAAGGCAAGCTTCGCTCTGGATTACCCAACCATGGGCACGGCCACTGATGTGGTGGCGGCCATCCAGCACCGCGGCTTTGAGTTTATTGGCCGCTTCACCCTGCCGGATGATGCCTGGTGGGGCGACTTCTACTCGCCGATGGAACTGCGACTCAAGGAGTTACGCGGCAAGTATGACAACGATGCCGACGCGCTTGCCATACTCGACCAACTAGCGCTGGAGCCCGAAATGCACCGCAGATACTCAGATTACTACGGCTATGAATTCTTCGTCGCACGCCGCCCAGGCCCCGGAAGGTTAACAACATGAATCGTTCGTATTGGAAATGAAAGACACCTGTCACCTCTACACGGACCTGGCATGGCTGTGGCCCCTGTGGGGCGATGCCGCCACTGAATACGCGCACTATTGCCGGCACGTCACGGCTCTGATTCATCAGTACGCCAAGCGCCCGACAACCACCTTGCTGGACATCGGGTGCGGGGGCGGAAAGAACGTCCTGAACCTGAAGCGGCAGTTCGACGTTACGGGTGTCGATTTGAGTGCCGCCATGCTTGCCCAGGCGAAGGAACTGAATCCGGAGTGCGCCTTCGTCCAGGGCGATATGCGGACCTGCAGGCTCGGCAGGACTTTTGATGCCGTGCTGATGGACGATGCCATCTCATACATGAGTTGCCTGACGGACTTCGTGGCAGCATTCCGCACCGCCCATGCCCATCTGAACCCCGGCGGCGTTCTGGTCGCCACACCGGACGTGACCACCGAGACCTTCCAGCAGAACAGGACCAGCACCACCTCGGCCACACGGGACGGCTTGGACGTTGTCTTCGTCGAGAACGTCTATGACCCCGACCCCACGGATGAACAGTATGAAACGACGGTCCTCTACCTGATTCGCGATCACGGCCGCCTGCGAATTGAGACCGACCACTGGACCATGGGGATATTTCCCCTGGAAACTTGGAGACAGGTTCTGCGCGAAACGGGTTTCGAGGTGCATGAGGGAAGGTACTCTCCGGGAGAGGATGAGTACACGGTGTTCGCCTGCATTAAAGCAGGGTGAAAACAATTGTCGAGCGGCTATTGCCACAATTTGCCGAGGCCGGCCATTTGCTGATCGATGCCGGCCCGGAATTGCTGGCTTTTGCCGATTCCCCGCAGAAACACTGGTGGCAGATCTGGTCCAACAACCCGCAGGAGCGACTCAACCGGGAAATTCGCCGCCGCACCGATGTGGTGGGCATTTTCCCGAACCGCACGGCCAGCATTCGCTTGGTCGGTTCGGTCCTAGCCGAACAGAACGATGAATAGGCAGTCAGTCGCCGGTACATGAGCCTGGAATCCATCGCAGAAGCGATCCAGGGCCAGCAAATAACAAAAACCGAAGAGCCTGAAGACTCCCAAGCTCTTCCCTCAGCCGCATAAGTTAAACCGGAGCATGACCCCGGTGGCTTCTTACACCACTTGACAGGACGTGACCCGGCCCGCGCTCCTTGTATGCCGGCTCCGCAGCCGAACGCAGTATCGACAAGCCGCGCATCATCGGCCTTATGGGTCATGCAGACAAAGACATGATCAACCGCAGGTACGGGAAGTACGTCAATGGACTTGAAAAGGACCGGAAGGCGATCAAGGAGTTTTACGGTGAGGACTTCTGGGGAGAATGATAAGGGAACGGCCGCCCCGATTGCTCGGAGCGGCCGTTTTTCCAGGAAAGTTTCAGGAAAGTTTCCCCTAAGTGCTTGTTTTTACTGGCGGAGGGGGTGGGATTCGAACCCACGGTACCTTGCGGTACAACAGATTTCGAGTCTGTCACCTTCGACCTCTCGGACACCCCTCCGTGTAAGGCTGTTTATCCTAGCAAATTTCCGGCCCGTTGTTCAACTGCCAATATCGTTATTGCGGGCCATTTTTTTCTCCTGCCGCAACTGACGGAAAAATCCGCTCAAAAGTTCGGCGCATTCCTCGGCCAACACCCCTTCGGTGACCGCGACCCGGTGATTGAAACGATCGTCCCTGGACAAATCGTAGATGGAACCGACGGCACCAGCGCGGGGATCGCGCGGCCCGAACACCAGGCGCGGAATGCGGGCCAGGATGATGGCGCCCATGCACATGACGCAGGGCTCCAGGGTCACGTAGAGGGTGGTGTCGAGCAGCCGCCAGTGACCGATACGGGCTGCGGCCTCGCGAATGGCGATCATCTCGGCGTGGGTGGTGGGGTCGTTGCTGGTTTCGCGCAGGTTGTGGCCGCGGCCGATCACCTCGCCGTCTTTGACGACGACGGCGCCGATGGGCACCTCTCCCCGACGGGCGGCAGCGCGCGCCTCTTCCAGGGCCGCTGCCATGAAAACTTGGTCCTGCCCTTGCTCAGCGTTCACGGCTTCCGCATCCGATTTGCCCGAGTGCAATCACGATTGGCACAGCCATTCTGCTCGGCCGGCCCGGAGGGCGTTGATAACATGAAAGGGATTGCCGCTACAAGGAATTTCAGCTTGTGCGGTGACCATCCTATCATGCCGGCTCCGAAGTTTCGGCCAAAACTTCGCTGACCGCCCGGCCCAATTCCGGCAGGCTGAAGGGCTTGGAAATGGCGTTTCGGAATCCGAAATCCCGATAGTGGGCCAGCACCGGATCATCGGAATAGCCGCTGGAGACGATCACCTTCGCGGAAGGATCGATGGCCAGGATCTCCTTGACGGCCTGCTGCCCTCCCATGCCGCCGGGGATGGTCAGATCCATGATGGTGACCACCACGGGCTGCCCCCGTTCACGCAGTTCACGGAACATCCGCACCGCCTCATGACCATCCGCGGCAAGCAGCACATCGTATCCCAGATGGGTCAGCAACAGCCTGGCCATGTCCCGAATCATCTTTTCATCGTCCATGACCAGCACCGTACCGCTGCCATGCCCGGGAACCGGCGCCGGGCCGTCCTGTAAAACGGCCGCAGTGCGATTGGCCGGCAGATAGATGTCAAAGATGGCGCCTGCACCAGGCTCGGAATTGACGCGGATATAGCCGTCGTGCTTGCGGACGATGGAATGCACGATGGCCAAACCGAGGCCGCTGCCGCCCTGGCGGGTGGAAAAGAAGGGATCGAAAATGTCGTCCAGATGTTCCCGGCCGATACCCGGACCGTTGTCCTGCACCACAATCTTGACGTAATCCCGGTTTGTCAGATGCGGACATCCCTCTGCCGAAATATCATCGATATTGGCACATTCAATATCGATACAGCCGCCTTCCGGCATGGCCTGGCGGGCATTGATGACCAGGTTCTGAATGACCTGGCCGATCTGACCGGCATCGACGTCCACCAGCCACAGGTTGTCGGGAAGGTGGAAATGACACGCCACGGTACTGCCATGAAGGGCAAAACCCGCGGCTTCCCGGATGATGCCGTCGATGGCGGTGGCCTTGCGCATCGGCTCTGCGCCCTTGGCAAAGGTCAGTAGTTGCTGCGTCAAATCGCGTGCCCGCCAGCAGGCCGTTTCCGCAGTTTCGAGCAGCGGCTCGGCGCGGTGGCCTGCGCCGACAAGCTGCATGGCAAGACTGACGTTGCCGACGATGGCGGTCAGTATATTGTTGAAATCGTGGGCGATGCCGCCGGCCAGGACCCCCAGGGATTCAAGTTTCTCGATGCGGCGCAGTTCCTGTTCCATGCGCAACTGGGCCGTAATATCGCGAAACACCAGGACGGTCCCGACAATATTACCCTGACGATCGCGCAGGGGAACCCCGCTATAGCTGAGGCTGCGCCGTCTCCCATCCCTGGCGACGAGCACCACATGTTTATCCTCGCCAAGGGACCGCCCCGCCGCCAACACCTGGAAAACGGGGTTGCCAAGCGGCTGCCCGGTTGAATCATCCAGCAACTGGAGCACCTGCTTCGCAGAGCAGCCCCTGGCCTCTTCTTGCCCCCAACCGGTCAGTTTTTCTCCGGTTTCATTGAGTAGAACGACTTTGCCGTCGTTGTCGGTGGTCATGACGCCTTCGCCGAGGCTGCGCAGGGTCACCAGCAGCCGCTCCCGCTCATCGGCCAATTCCTGCTCGATGACTTTCATGCGGGTAATATCACGGCTTATGCCCACCAGGCCCATAACCTCCCCGGTGGGACCGATCAGAGGCGTCTTCAGGGTGTCGAGCAGAACCCGGCGACCGTCCGCATAGGTGACCCATTCCTCATTGCGGCAAGGCTTGCCCTCAGCCAAAGCCGCCCGATCCCGGGCCCGAAACTGTCTGGCCGTTTCGTAGGGAAAAAAATCGAAGTCATTATGGCCCACGAGTTTTTCCCGGCTTTGGCCCGAGAATGCTTCAAAGGCAGCATTAGAACCCAGGTAAACGCTTTGGCAATCCTTGTAAAAAATCAGATCCGGGATGGAATTGATCAAACTGTCCAACAGCGCCTTCTGATCACCCAACTCCCGTTGCGCAACTCTGGCTTCCTGCCGCGCAAGGCCCGAGTTCGCCATCATGGCCGTAATCTGGGCGAGGAACCGCAGCATGCCGAGCAGCTGTTCTTCGCTGATGACCGGAACCTGGGCCAAGGCCTCGAGGTAGGCCGTTTCGTCGAATCCAAGCTGTCGGGCCTGGCGACGGAACCGGTCCACATCGGGAGGTTCCAGCAAGACCTGGCCGGCAAACAGGGTCGCCAGGTGGCAGCCCTGAATGATGACCGGGGTACAGCCATCGACCAGGCCGTTGCCGCAGTGCGCAAAACGAATCTGACCGGTTTCGTTGAGACACTTGGACAGTTCGAAATCACTGGCAATGCACAGCCACTCCGACTCCGGATTGATTCGATGAAACCCGGTACAGATTTCCCGCCATCCGCTGCGGACCAACATTTTTCCGCTTTTTTGATCGACCAGGCCGGTGGTAAACCCGGTCGCCTCGGAGAAATGCTCAAAGAGCTTTTGCAGTTCGGCAATGTCCACCAGATTCTGCAAGGACAGGTGTTCGTCGGTCATGAATGCTCCGGAAGAGGAAGATGCTTGGATTCGAATCGGCCGACTTGCGCACAACCTTGCGAGTTTAACACAAAACCCTTGAATCAAAAGCCAAGCACCATGATTGCACCCCAACGAAAAAAGCCTCAGCACCGTAAAGGTCTGAGGCTTTTCAATTTTACTGGCGCGCCGCGAGAGATTCGAACTCCCGGCCTTCTGATCCGTAGTCAGACGCTCTATCCAGCTGAGCTAGCGGCGCGTATCGGGAGGCTATTTATCGCCGATTCCAAAATTTTTGTCAACTATTTTTCCGTCTCCCCAAGGGGAGGCCTGGTTAAAATGGCGGAGAGGGAGGGATTCGAACCCTCGGTACGGGTTTACCCCGTACACTCGCTTAGCAGGCGAGCGCCTTCAGCCGACTCGGCCACCTCTCCGTGGTACATATTCAGTTGTAGCAGCTTGCTTCGCTTCGAATCCTTACAACGTTAATGGCGGAGGAGGTAGGATTCGAACCCACGGTGCTTTCGCACAACGGTTTTCAAGACCGCCGCCTTAAACCACTCGGCCACTCCTCCGTGGCTTGCCGTGACTATCCTATGCCGTGATGCGCTCCAGCCCGCCCATGTAGGGCCGTAAAGCCGCTGGAATCAGCACCGATCCATCCGCCTGCTGATAATTTTCCAGTACCGCCACCAGGGTCCGGCCGACAGCCAGACCGCTGCCGTTGAGGGTATGGACCAGTTCGGACTTGGCCCCTTCCTCGCGCCGGAAACGGATGCCCGCGCGACGCGCCTGGAAGTCCCGGAAGTTGGAGCAGGAAGAAATCTCCCGATAGGTCTCCTGCCCCGGCAGCCAGACCTCGATATCGAAGGTCCGCGCCGCGGAAAAACCGAGATCGGCGGTGCACAGATCGACTACCCGATAGGGCAATTCCAGGCGTCGCAGCACCTCTTCGGCATGACCGAGCAGGGCTTCAAGCTCCCGATCCGAGTCTTCCGGCCGGGTGAACTTGACCAGTTCGACCTTGTTGAACTGGTGTTGCCGGATCAACCCGCGGGTATCGCGACCGTGCGAGCCCGCTTCCTTGCGAAAACAGGGCGTATAGGCCACATAACTGACCGGCAGCAGATCCCCGGACAGTATCTCATCCCGATGGATATTGGTTACCGGCACTTCCGCCGTGGGGATCAGGAAGAAATCCGGATCGTCCAAGTGAAAAAGATCATTTTCGAACTTGGGGAGTTGTCCGGTCCCCGTCATGGCCTCCCTGTTTACCATAAAGGGCGGAAGAATTTCAACATAATTGTGCCCTTCGGTATGCAGGTCGAGCATGAAGTTGATCAAGGCCCGTTCCAACCGCGCGCCGGCGCCCCGGTAGAGGGCAAAGCGGGCACCGGTCAGCTTGCCGGCCCGCTCGAAATCCAGAATACCCAGGTTCTCACCCAAGTCCCAGTGGGCCAGGGGCGCAAAATCGAACTGGCGCGGTGTTCCCCAGCGGCGCACCTCGCGGTTGTCTTCTTCGGACGCGCCGCGGGGACAGTCTTCGTGGGGGATATTGGGCAGCACCATGATCAGGCCGCGCAAGTCCTCTTCCACCTGGCGGAGTTCCTCTTCCAGATCCTTGATGCGGGCCGAAACCTCTTTCATGCGGGCGATCTCGCCCTGCACCTGACTTTTATCGCGGGTCTTGCCGATGAGGGCGGAAACCCGGTTCTTCTCCGCCTTGAGGGACTCGGATTCGCCCAGCAATTCGCGCCGGCGAACATCCAGCTGCGTGAAAGGGGACAGATCGATGGCACCGCCTCGCGTAGCCAGACTTGCTTCCACTTTGGCAAAATTGTCGCGCAGATACTTGAGATCGAGCATGGACCCCCCTCTTACCACCAAGTCGAAGGCCGTTTTCTAGCACTTATCCGCAGTGCAGTCAACCCATTCCACGCCGGCCTCATCAATCCTGCATGGAAGGACGGCCGCCGTTCACCCACCAGTCCTGGTCCTCGTCGAACCACCAGCGGGTGGAGTCGGTGCTCCAGATGGATTCCGCCAGCTTGCGGGCCAGGTCGGTTTTCAGACGCCGGACGGCGAAGGGATACCATTCATCGGCGTAGCGATTGCCGAGATCCTTGTATTCCTTCAGGGCCAGGATCATCTCCAGTTGATCGGCGTCGTGAGCCAGCAGCGCCTCGCGAGTCTCGCGGGCGGCAAACTCTCCCAGAGTGGCCCGGTATTCGTCGCCGAAGGGCAAGGTAGCGGCCAAATCGTCCACCGCCCGCTGCTCGTCGGCCGTCACGTACTTCTTGTTGACGTAATTGAGATCACCGAGACGCGCCTCGGGCAGATCGTGAAACAGGCACAGCTGCAACACCCGGGCGACATCGGCCTGGCCGTCGAGACGGGCCAGGGCAAAGCCGATGATGGCAGTCCGGAAGGAATGCTCCGCCACCGACTCGGCGCCGGAGCCCAAAAACTGGAATCCGGTGCGAGGCGTGCGCTTCAACATGCCGACCTCAAAGAAAAAGTGGGCCAGATTTTTCATGTGCTTCCCCTTGCCTGCATGGGCATGCGGCGGACATCGTTGACAGGATGAAGAGGCTCAACTATCCTCAGTAGCCGGCAGTACCAGGCTGCCCGGACTCTTTTCCCGGACAGCAGTGCCATGCCCCGTTATTCCGATTTTCCAGTGGGAGATCTGCATGAACCAAACACGTATTGAACAGGATTCCATGGGCACCATGGAGGTCCCCGCCGCGGCCCTGTACGGCGCCCAGACCGCTCGCGCCAAAGCCAATTTCGCCATCTCCGGCACCGGCTTTCCCCGCCCCTTCCTGCGGGCCCTGGGCATGATCAAGCAGCACGCCGCCCAGGTCAACCGCGACCTCGGTCTGCTCGACGAACAATGCGCCGAAGCCATCATGGCGGCGGCGGAAGAGGTCATGAACGGCCAGTTGGACGAGCACTTCGTGCTGGACATCTTCCAGACCGGTTCCGGCACCAGTACCAACATGAACGCCAACGAGGTCATCGCCAACCGCGCCGCCCAACTGCTCGGCCAAACCATCGGTTCGCGCCTGGTGCACCCCAACGATCACGTCAATCTCGGCCAGTCCAGCAACGACGTGATCCCGTCGGCCATGCACATCGCAGCGGCGGTGGAAATGCGCTTCACCCTGGTGCCGGCCCTGTTCGCCCTGCAGGAGAACCTGGGCGAAAAAGCCCTGGCCTTCAACGACATCGTCAAAATCGGCCGCACCCACCTGCAGGATGCCACCCCGGTGCGCCTCGGCCAGGTTTTCTCAGGCTATGCGCGGCAAATCGCCTTGGCCATCCGCGCCATCGAATCGGCTCAGGACGAATTGCTGGAACTCGCCCTGGGCGGCACCGCCGTGGGCAGCGGTCTCAACGCTCATCCGCAGTTCGCCGGCCGGGTCATCGCGGCCATCAGTGCCGCCACCGGACTGGAGTTTCGCGAAGCGGTCAACCATTTCGAAGCCCAGAGCGGCAAAGATGGGGTGGTTTCCGCCAGCGGCTCCCTCAAACGGACGGCCTGCGCCCTGTTCAAGATCGCCAACGACATCCGTCTGCTGGGCAGCGGTCCGCGTTGCGGTCTCGGTGAGCTGAATCTGCCGGCGGTACAGCCGGGCAGTTCCATCATGCCCGGCAAGGTCAATCCGGTGATGGCGGAAAGCCTGCTGCAGGTCTGCGCCCAGGTGGTAGGCAACGACGCCACCATAACCCTGTCGGGACTGTCCGGCAACTTCGAGTTGAATGTCATGATGCCGGTGATGATTCACAACCTGCTGCAGTCCATCGATCTGCTGGCGGCCGGGGTGCGGCAGTTCAACGAACGCTGCGTACAGGGCCTGGAGGCCAACCGCGCTCGCTGCGAAAGCCTGGTGGAGCAGAGCCTGGCCATGTGCACCGCTTTGGTGCCGGTGATCGGCTACGACCGGGCGGCCGAAATTGCCAAGCAGGCCTACGCCTCCGGCCGCACGGTACGCGAAGTGGCCCGGCAACTGGGCGTGCTGCCGGAAGAGGAACTGCGGCGACTGCTCGACCCGCGGCCCATGACCGAACCGGGCGTGCCGGGCATAACCCGATAAAATCGGGACGGGGCGCCCAGGTGGGCGCCCCCGGTAATCACGCCTGTTCCGCCAAGGCGGCGACCAGCCCTTCCCCGAGCACCTGCCGCTGCCAGTTTTTCAACGGCAACGCGGCCAACTCCGACACCTGCCGGGGCCGCAAGCGGGCGGCCTCTTCCAGCAGGGCATTGTTGATCAACACCCCCGGATCCAGGGCCAGTTCCTCGGCGATTTGGCCCCGCCAGCGCTTGAGCAGCGCCACCCGCGCCTCCACCTCCGGTTCCCGCACCCGCCGCTCGCCGCGGGGAAAGCTGGGGAGTTCTGCTTCGGGCAGCGCCGCAGCGTCCTCCAGCAGGGCCAGCAGGCGGCGCCCGTAGCGCTCCACCAGGCGCGGAGATATCCCGTCGATGCTTTCCAGGGCCTTCAGGGTCTGGGGCGCGGCCTGCACCAACCCCAGCAGAGTGGCGTTGTTGAGAACCTTGAAGGGCGGCCGATCGCGCCGACAGGCCTCGCCGTCACGCCATTGCAGCAGCAACTCCAGGGCCGCCAGTTGTCGGCGGTCCAGGCCCGCTGCCCCCTTGAAACGCAGAAACATGGGGCCCGGCGCCTGCTCGCTGTGGCGCACCTGCTCCAGCAGGGCGAATTCCTCCTCGGCCCAACTCAGACGTCCCGCATCCCGCAACCGTTGCTCAAGCAAAGCCGCCAGGCGGTGCAGATGGCGGGTATCCTCGGCGGCATAACGGATCATGCCCGGTTCCAGGGGTCGTTTCGACCAATCGGCCCGCTGGTAGCGCTTGTCGAGGCTGACCTCCAGGTATTTCTGCAACATGTCGGCCAGGCCGACCCGCTCCTCGCCGAGCAGTTGGCTGGCAATCATGGTGTCGAACAGACCCCGGATCTCGAAGCCGAAATCCCGGTGCAGGCAGCGGATATCGTAATCGGCGGCATGAAAGATCTTGCGGATGGCGGGGTCGGCGAGAATCGGTTCCAGAGGAGCAAGATCGGCCAACGCCAGGGGATCGACCAGCACCGTCTCGGTCGGCGTGGAGATCTGCAGCAGGCAGACCTTGTCACGATAGGAATGCAGGGAATCGGCTTCCAGGTCGACGGCGATGGACGACTCGGTGCGCAGTTTCTGTGCCAGGCGCTCCAGAGCGGCAACATCGACCAGGACGGGGGTTTGCGACATCAGGTTCTCCTTGGCAAACGGCCCAGGGGCCGTATTTCTTGATGACAATATTCAATAGGGGTGGACGTCGGCCAAGCCCCAGGGATGGGTTCATGCGGCCCTCGCGGCGTGGGGGACGCGAGCCACTTTGCCGAGCAGTTACCTCATGGTTACCATTACAGTTCGGGGGGCAGCACGGTCAGCGCCTTGCGATGGGCGCCATGCAGGGGCCAGTCGCGCAGCGCCTCGACGGACACCCAGCGTTGGTCCCCTTCCGCAACCCAGGCCGGATCGTCGGCCTCGCCCAAAAACAGTCGGACTTCCACCCGAAAATGGCTGTAGGCATGCTTGACTTGCCCCGCCTCCCGCAGGGTTGCCCGCAAGCCCCTCTCCTGCAGCAGTCGTTGCGCTGCCGAGGCGGCCTCGGCGCCATCCGGCAAAGTGACGGCGGGAAACTCCCACAGGCCGCCGAGCATGCCATCCAGGGGGCGGCGACACACCAGGTAGCGCCCCCGACAGGACAGCAGCAGAGCCACCTGCACCACCTGGGGCACGGTCTTTTTCGGTCCCCGGACCGGCAGTTCCGCTTGTCGCCCCGAGGCACGGGCGGCGCAGCAGAAAGCCAGCGGGCAGGGGTCGCAAAGCGGACGGCGCGGCGTGCAGAGGGTCGCGCCCAGATCCATGATGGCCTGGGCGTAATCGTGGGGCCGGTCGGCCGGGGTCAGGGCGGCAGCCAACTCCCAGAGCTGGTTTTCCACCGCTCGCCGGCGCGGATCCCGGTCGATGCCGTACAGTCGGCACAGCACCCGCCGCACATTGCCGTCCAGAATGGGAACCGGACGATCGAAGGCGATGGACATGATGGCCCCGGCGGTGGAGCGACCCACCCCCGGCAAGGCCATGAGCGCCCCCGCATCGGCGGGAAAGCTGCCGCTGTGCTCCTCGATCACCTGCCGGGCGGCGGCATGGAGGTTGCGGGCCCGGGAATAATAGCCGAGCCCGGCCCAGAGTTCCAGCACCCGCTCAAGGGGCGCGGCGGCCAGGTCGGCCACGGTCGGAAAAGCGCTCAGAAAGCGTTGATAATACGGGATGACCGTATCCACCCCGGTCTGCTGCAGCATGATTTCCGAGACCCAAACACGGTACGGGTCGCGGGTATTTCGCCAAGGCAGATCGCGTCCGGAGCGGCCGTACCAGGCCAGCAACCGCTGCGCCGTCCGCTCGGGGACCACTGCGGCGTACCGCCCGTCGGCCATCCTCAGCCGATCTCCGCCATGGCTGCCAGGGTGCGTTCCATCTCCTCCCGGGTGCCGATGGAAATGCGCAGGCCGTGGGCCAACTGGGGATCGCTGAAATGCCGCACCAGAATATGCCGCTGGTAGAGGGCCTCGTAGACCCGCTTGCCGTTGCCGTCGACAGGACTGGCGAACACGAAGTTGCCGTGGGACGGGATCACCTGCCAGCCGAGCCGGCGCAACTCGGAGCTGAACCAATCGCGGGTCTGACGGATCTTCGCTACACAGCCGCGGAAGTATTCCTGGTCGGCCAGGGCGGCGACGGCCGCTGCCTGGGCCAGCCGATCCAGATTGTAGTGGTCGCGAATCTTGTTGAGGGCGGCAATCACCTGCGGCCGGGCCACGGCCAGACCGAGGCGCATGCCGGCCAGGGAGTAGCTCTTGGACAGGGTGCGGGTCACCACCACGTTGTCGTAGCGGCGCACCAGGTCCAGGGAGTGGCCGTCGGTGAAATCGATGTAGGCCTCATCCACCACCAGGGTGCCGGCCACCCGGCCGACCAGTTCCTCGATGTACTCCGGCGGAAAGCAGAAACCGAGGGGAGCGTTGGGATTGGTCAGGAACAACAGCCGCCCTTCGTAACAAGCCGGAAAATCCCGGATGCGGAAATCATCCGTCAGGCCAAAGGTGCGAACCCGGGCACCCTGGATTTCGGCCAGGGTGGCGTAATAGGAATAGGAGGGATGGACGTAGGCGATCTCCTCCCCTTCCCCGGCAAAGGCCCGAATCAGGTTGTTGAGCACCTCGTCGGAACCGTTGGCCATGATCACCCACTCCGGATCGAAGCCGTACAGCCGGCCGGCCTCCTCGCGGGCGGCGCGGCTGGCGGCATCGGGATACTGGCGCAGGCGCTCTCCGACCTCTGCCAGGATGGCGTCAATCACCTGCAGCGAGGGTGGATAGGGATTTTCGTTGGTGTTGAGCTTGATATAGGACTGGGCATCCCGGGGCTGAAAACCGGGCACATAGCCGGCCATGGCCTCGATATTCGGACGCAAACGAATCATGGGACCTCCGCAGGAAAATCGATGGTAATTACGCAGCCGCTACCCTAATGGAAAACACCGTCCAGCGCAAGCAGAGCCTCCAGCTTCACCCTTCAACCTTCAGTCTTCAGCCTTCGGACTGCTTTCCAGCCCTTGGCCTCCCCATAATCCGTATCCCGCTGCACCGGCCGGAATCCGGCCTCGCGGATGAGCCGCAGCAGTTGCTCCACGGGCAGGCGAAAGCGGGTGCCGGCAGCGGCGACGACATTTTCCTCGAGCATGGTGCCGCCCAGGTCGTCGGCGCCGAACAGCAGGGCCACCTGGGCCAGATGCGGTCCCTGAGTCACCCAACTGGCCTGCAGGTGGGGGACGTTGTCCAGCACCAGGCGGGCGGTAGCCAGCACCCGCAGATAGTCGACGCCGGTGGCCTCCGCTCCGCCCAGTTCCGTATGGCCGGGCTGAAAACTCCAGGGGATGAAGGCGGTGAAGCCACCGGTGGCGGCCTGCAGAGCCCGCACCCGCAGCAGATGGGTGACGATGTCGGCCGGGGTCTCGCCGAGCCCGAAGACCAGGGTGGCGGTGCCGCGCAGCCCCAACCGGTGGGCGGTGGCCATCACCTCGGCCCAGCGCCGCCAACCGATCTTGGCCGGCGACACCCGCCGGCGCACGGCATCGACCAGCACCTCGGCGCCGCCGCCGGGCAGAGAGCCGAGACCGGCGGCCTGCAGGCGGCGCAGACAGTCCTCAAGGTCCAGGCCCGCCAACGCGGATAAATGGTCGATCTCGGCCGGCGACAGGGCGTGAATCCGAATGCCGG
This sequence comes from Desulfuromonas sp. CSMB_57, assembly GCF_020194955.2. GTDB lineage: Bacteria > Desulfobacterota > Desulfuromonadia > Desulfuromonadales > Syntrophotaleaceae > JAFCIY02. The sequence continues at coordinate 42,825 of NZ_JAFCIY020000020.1, forward strand.
GAAAGTCGCGCCGGATGGTTCGGAAGAGGTCCTCGAACCAGGTCAGCTCCAACTCCGGATGCAGGCCGCCCTGCAGCAGCAGCTGGGTACCTCCGCAGGCATCCAGTTCGGCCACTTTGGCCAGGATCTGGTCATGACTGAGCAGATAGGCGCCCGCCGCCCCCGACTCCCGATAGAAAGCACAAAAGCGGCAACGGCTCAGGCAGATATTGGTGTAGTTGACGTTGCGATCCACCACGTAGGTGACCCGGTCGCCCGGATGCAGGCGGCGGCGCACATCGGCTGCCAAGCGGCCAAGGGCCGGCAGTTCCGCTTCGGTGAGCAGATACAGGGCGTCGCGGCGGTCGAGGCGCTGGCCCCGGTCCAGTTTTCCCTCGATGGCCTCAAGCATGCTTCATCCCCGATGTCACCGGCCGGTAAAAGCTGTCGCGCTCCACCGGCCGGCAACCGGCTACCCGGATCTGCCGCTCCAGGTCGGCGCGGCTCAAACTCTGCGGAGCCTCGGCGCCGGCGGCATGGCCAATCTGCTCGGCGACCACGGTGCCGTCGAGGTCGTCGACGCCGAAGGCCAGGGACACCTGGGCCAATTTTACACCGAGCATGACCCAGTAGGCCTTGATGTGGGGGATGTTGTCCAAAAACAGCCTTGCCACCGCCAGGGTGCGCAGAATGTCCACCGCCGTCGGCCCAGGCAGGTCGGCCAAGGGGTTGTTGCGGTGTTGGAAGGGCAAGGCGACGAAGGCCTGGAAACCGTCGGTGCGGTCCTGCAGGCGACGCAGGCGGGCGAGATGCTCGACCCGCTCCTCCAGGGTCTCCAGGTGGCCGAAGAGCATGGTGGCGTTGCTGCGCAGCCCCGACTCATGGGCCGTCGCCATGACCTCCAGCCAGCGTTCGCCGGAGATCTTGTCCGGGCAGATCCGCCGACGCACCCGCGGCGCGAAAATCTCGGCACCGCCGCCGGGCAGGGAATCGAGTCCGGCATCCCGCAATTCGGTGAGGACGACGGCCAGGGGCAAGCCACTGAGCCGTGCCATGTGATCCAATTCCACGGCGGTGAAGGCTTTCAGGTGCAGACCCGGCGCGGCAGCGCGGATGGCGGCCAGCAACCGGCACCCCTCCGCCAGTCCCAGTTCGGGGTGCAGTCCGCCGACCACATGCAGTTCCGTGGCGCCGTCGACGGCGGCCTGACCGGCCAAGTCCGCCGCGGCCCGGGGCGACAGCAGATAACCGTCAACCGCCTCCGGATCACGCCGGAAGGCACAAAAGGCGCAATGATGGATGCAGCAGTTGGTGTAGTTGAGGTGGCGGTTGACATTGAAAAAGACCTGATTGCCAAAGCGGCGGTTCTTGAACCGGGCCGCCCATTCCCCGACCGCCAGCAAATCGGGAGCACGCAGCAAAGCCAGGGCCTGCTCCTCGGTCAGGCGTTCGCCGGCCAGGACCCGTTGGCCGATGACAGCCGCTTCAGTTGCCATGACCGTCCCCCCAGCGGGTGAACAGGTCATGCTCCACGCCGAGTCCGTCCAGCACCTTGCCGACCACGAAATCGACCAGTTCGGCCACCGTTGCCGGGCGCTGGTAAAAGGCCGGCATGGCCGGCAGGATGCGGGCGCCGGCGCGGGCCAGGCGCAGCAGATTTTCCAGATGAATGGTGGACAGAGGCGTCTCCCGCGGCACCAGCAGCAACGGCCGTCCCTCCTTGAGCATGACGTCGGCGGCCCGCTCGATGAGATTGCCGCTGATGCCGGCGGCGATGCGCCCCGCCGTGCCCATGGAACAGGGGGCGATGACCATGGCCGTCGGCGCCGAGGATCCGCTGGCCACAGGGGCGCGCAGATCGTCCTCGGCATAATGGCGCAATTCCTCGCCGGCGGCGAAATACTGCCGCATGCAGCGCAACTGCCGTTCCGGACTGCCGGACCAGTCGAGACCGGTCTCCTCGGCCAGCACGATGCGCCCGGCGGCACTGGTCAGCAGGGTGACCGTCTGTCCGGCCCGCAACAGTTCGGCAGTCAGGCGCAAACCGTAAACAGCTCCGGAAGCGCCGGTCACGGCCACCAGGGTCTGGTTCGGGACGGATTTTTTCATGGGTGCCTCATGTTCAGAACATCGACCAGGGTGAACAACAGCAGCAGCACACTCACCAGGCCGTTGAGATTGAAGAAGGCCAGATTCAGGCGGCTCAGATCATGGGGCCGCACCAGATGGTGTTCCCAGGCCAGCAGCCCGGCCACCACCGCCACCCCCGACAGATACCAGAACCCCAACCC
>NZ_JAFCIY020000032.1 GCF_020194955.2 Desulfuromonas sp. CSMB_57
TTTATCCAAGCGGCCATAAAAAGTAAGCAAAAAGGGCCTTTCTCCTGCGGAGGGCATGGCATTCGCGGGAGGCGGCGTCTTTTTTCGCCGGTCCAGCAGCTGACCGGATGGCGTCTTCGATCCACCGAGAGGCTACGGCCCCAGCTGAACAAGTTCAGATGGGCAGAATTGGTCCGGCGGTGCTCCGTTGGCAGCGGAGGCGGTGAAAACGAAATTTTCCCTACCGCAGGCCCTGGCCTGCTTGTGATTTTGTCTTCCATCCACCCAGCAGCGCCGGTGTTGGCAACAGGGGGGCAGGAAGGATGGCGCACCGCCGCCGTCGGCAAGAGCGATCCTCGCAGACGCGCCACCCGTTCAATACTCTAAAGGTCTGAAATCACACCGTTTCCACGCGAATGCCATAGGGCGTTAGCCGGTCTTACGTCGTTTCTTTGCCTACTTTCTATTGGACGAGCAAAGAAAGTAGGCCGGCTGCCGGCCGGGACCGGCGAACCTGGTTCTGGGTTAGAATTTGATAGTATCCAAGGTCAAAGACAAGATGTGCGGCCATAATTTGCGCATGCAAAGCGTATAGGAGGAATCGTGGGCAATACAGCGCGCAAACAACCGGCCAATTTAAGTATTCGAAGTGATCTTTTGCGGCAGGCTAAGGAACGGAAAATTAATGATGGCCCAATTCGATATTTACCGAAGAGCGGATGAGGGGATTGCTTTCCTGCTGGATCTTCAGGATGACATGCTGGAAGTGCTGTCTACCCGGGTTGTGGCGCCCATGGTCCCTGAGGGGGCCGTAGGACCTGCCATGTGGGACCTTAATCCTATCCTGACACAGGGGGGGCTTCCAACCAAGGACCGCCGGCCCGAAGCCGGCGGTCCCAGCATCCTCATGCCTTCTCCAATTTCACATCCACCGGCACCGGCTTGGCAATGCTGTTGAAAACCGGCGAATATTTCTGCGCCATCCGCACCAGTTCCTCCTTCTGCTCATCCGACAGATCCGCATCGATTTTGAAGAACACCCGGATGTTCTTGTAGCCCACCGGAACCTGTTCCGACAGGCCCAAAAAGCCCTGCAGGTCCAGATCCCCCTCGTACCTGGATTCGACCTTCCTGATGGCTATCCCCCGTGCCGCCGCATGGGCCACCAGGCTGGTGGTCAGGCACCCGGAGAGAGCCACCAGCAGGTACTCCACCGGGTTGGGACCCAGGTTCCGGCCGCATAGGACCGGCGGTTCGTCGATCTCAAATTCGATGGCCGGCCGCGAATCGTCCTCTTGCAGAGCGCCGAAGAAATCCTTCACCCTGGCCCGGTTGTGAGTGCCGTCGACCCAGGTGTTGCGGGCCCGGAATTGAAACTCGGCGATTTTTGGATTTTCCTTGATCAGTTCGATGGTTTTTACGAGTTGATCGACATTGATACCGTTGACCATCTTGTCCGGTGCCATGGCGTAGCTCCTTTCCATCTGGTTTGGAGACCGGTTCAAGCCGAACCGGCCCAACGCTCAGGGATGACCGGTCGTTGCGGTGGATCTGATCGCAAGGCCCTGTCTGCCAAGTATAGCATCCGGGCGGCAGGGCGCCCCTTTAATATCTCACCACCACCCGGCACGGGGCTCCGCTGGTGCCCGTCAGGCGCAGGGGCAGAACGAAAATTTCCCCGCCCGATTCCACCTCCCGGGCCGGCTTGGGGTCCAAATCCTCAACCAGATATTTGTCTGCCCGCGCCAACATGCGATGGAATTCGAAGGGTTCAGACTCGAAAACCTCGATTTCCCCGGCCAGCACCCAGACGGTCGGGGGCAGGGCGATGAGTCGCTCCAGGGCTGGTCCTGTCAGGACCGCCGGGCCGTTTTGGGGAGTCTGGAGAAAAAGTATCGTTTGGTCCCGGTAGACCCTGAGCGGGCGCTCCAAATCCCCTGGTGAAGCCTTGGCGGGCAGGTCGAGAAGCATATAGCGACCCATCATCCGATCCACCGGCAACGCCTCCAGGGTGGCGCCTCCATCCAGAAAATGGGCCGGAGCGTCAATGTGGGTACCGGTCTGGGTGCCGAGAGTCAGGCGCGCAACCCGAAAGCCCTGTTGGGTAATACCCGCCCAGTCGTGACATTCAAAGGGCGGATCGACGTAATCCGCCGAGGTATATATGTCCAGGTTGTTGTCCAAAGGTTTGGTGAGATCAAGATGACGGCGGTATTGAGGCATTGAAACTCCCTGGGCGGTCAGTTGGGGCATGAATGAGGACCTGGTAAGAAAATCGATGCGCAGCGACAAGAAAAGCCGCCAACCATCGCCGAAGCTTTCCCATTGCCCGCAACCCGTCAAATCTGCTAAATTCTATCATGTTCCCACTGCACCAGGCATGGCCCGCAGGCGATTCTCCGGGATAACTCGTGGTTGGTTCCGGTTGAATTCGACGCCGGGCGCTTTTCGAGCGACACGACCGCCCTGCATAATCGGGCAGAACTTTATCGACAGGAGGCAAGGATAATGCTTTTTCGCAACAAATGTGCGGCCTGTGACTACTGGACCATCTTTGAGCTCAAAATCGATGGCGAACGCGCCGACCAGACCTGCACCCACTGCCAGGCAACCGCTAAAATCGAGTGGAACAGCGAAGCCGAAATCCTGATTCGGGATGGCGAACGCGACATCCAGGCCCTGGAACGGCATTTCCCCGTTTTGGGACAACTCAAAGAGCGCGGCGACCATATCCGTTTCTAGAACGCCAACCCTGGAGAAATCTTTCATGACCAGAATCATCAAGGAAATCGAACCGTTTTTGCATCGCCAGAAATGTCCCGGGTGCGGATACTACACCGTTTACGAAGTTTTTCCCCAAGGCGACAAGGCCATCGATACCTGCACTCACTGCGGACATCAGATGCAGATTCTCTGGCATCACGAAATCAAGGCCGTGTTCCGCAATTCAGAGAAATTCTTCCGCAACATGGAAGAAATCTATCCGGAACTGGCACAGCTGAAAAACCGCGGCGACCATATCAAGTTGGATGATTAATGCAAGTCGATGCAGGAGAGGAAACGATGAAAGTCATTTTGCGAATTGCCGATGCGGCCGTGGCCGAAAAATTCGGCCTGGAGTCGGTTGTTGAAATTAACTGCACCGAGGAGTATTGCGCGTCCTCTTTCGGCTACCCGGTCTTCCTGATCGGCGAGGAAAATATATTCACCGGCGAACTTTTTCGCCAACTTCGCGACACCGGTGGCGCGACCCTGGAAACCGATAATCCGACCAAGGTCTGCCTGGGGTTGGGTTTGGCCCGTAACGAACCCGGCTTGGTGGTTGTTGAAGCGTAACGGCGTCCTACGGAGGAGTTTGGAGATTGCAGCGATCGGTGTATAATTAAAGACGACGGCCTCCCGCCCACTGTGCCGGGAGGGTCGCCGTCTGTCTGCCGCAAACACGTATCCGCCATTTGTTGCGGTTCGCCGCAGCAGGCAGAAAGGGGAACGGGCCATGATGATTGCAGTACGCTATCGGGATGGCAGTTACGATCGGGTTAAGGCGAGTAGTCTCGATCACCTCCTTGCAACCAATCAGGTTGAGCTGTTCTGGCGCTCCTCCGGGCCTGTACTGGTCGGTCGTGACCCGATCCGCAAACAGAGAGCCGTTGAGCCCTACTGGGGCGAAGACCGACGTGCAGTGGAGAGGTTGGCCGTTTAAATGAAAGCCCCGTTTTGCGGGGCTTTTTTTGAGTCCTCACTTCAGCAGTTGAATCAGGTTGGAAAATTGATCGGTCCAGACCATGGGCTTGACGGCCGGGTGGATTTCCTTCCAATGCGGATTGTCCTTCAAATGCCTGATTTTTGATTCAGGGCGGCCCATGGCAGCGTAGGTAGAAGGCAGGAAACCCGTTTTCTCAAGACTTTTCGCAATCCGGTTGTCATCCCTTATCAGGCAACGCAGTCCCAATTCCTTGGCCAGTCCGGCCATCAACGGTTCCAGGTTTAAGAAACGGTTGGAGATGTGAAACAATAGAATCCCTTCCGGAGCCAGTTTATCCAGGTAAATGGCCACCGCCTCCCGGGTCAGAAGATGGGCCGGGATGGCATCGGAACTGAATGCATCCAGAACAATCACATCGAATTCCCCCGATTTTGCCTTGGTGATGGTCAGGCGCCCATCTCCCAGAACCACCTCAAAATTTCCCTGTATGGTGCTCAGAAAGCGGAAGAAACGCTCATTGCGGGCAATGCCCTCGATTTCCGGATCGATTTCAAAAAAGGTAAAGTGATCCCCGGGGCGTGCATAACTGGCAAGGGACCCAACTCCCAGACCAATAACGGCAACTTTTCTTTGAACATTGGATGAACGGGAGATATTGAAGATATCCGCGGCCGGGCCTAAGGGGTGATAGTAGGTTAAGGGAGTGATTTCGCCATGGGAATCTATCCGTTGCGCACCGTGGACCGTGGTCCCATGATAAAGGTAATGAATTCCCGACTCTCTGTCGGCAACCACCTGCTTGACCCCAAAAAAGTTTCGGGAAGAATAAATTCGCTGCCCCTGGTCCCATACAGCAAGATGCGCCGACGCCAAAAGCAAGATTCCCACTGCCAGGGCAAAACTCAAACGCCTTTCCTTGCAACTGAGGCAAACCAGGGCGGAAGCAGAAAACACCAGAAAAAATACCAGGTGCTGAAGTCCTGACGGGATATGGTTTTTAAAAAAGAAAAGACCCATCAATGCCGCACTCAAGATGACAAGCCGACCCAAATCCTTTTTCTGTTTTTGGGTATGTTCAAGGTCGGTAACAACCTTTGGGAACACCATGCAGGCCAAAAGGAGTGCCAACGGGTATTCAATGATTTGAAGGAACAGCAATGGGGCAATCAGGGTATTGAAAATACCTCCTAAAACTCCGCCAACCGACATCCAGAAATAAAAACCGGTTAAATAACGCGGATGCGGGCGGTGTGCAGCAAGCTGGCCGTGGCAGACCAATGCAATCAGAAAAAACATTCCGAGATGCAAATAAATCAGGAAGAATTCGGAGATGCGTATGGAGAAAAAGAAAAAGGGCGCAAACGAGATGGCTGCAAAGGGCGCTATTCGTGCCAGAACAGCCTGAGATATCAACTTTTTTCTGGCAAAAACGAGGATAAAGGTGGTCAGATACAAAGCCAGGGGAAAAACCCATAACAAGGGGAGGGCGGCAACGTTGGTGGTGATGTAGGTGGTGGTACCCAACATCATACTGGAGGGCACAAAAGCACAAAATATCCAGAAAAACCTTTGTCGTACAGAAGGTTTGTTCAACGGATCCAGACCGCCATCCATCTCTCCAACCGGGATCGGTCGAACCGTAGCCTTGGATTGGCTGCTTCTGAAAGCCCAGAGCCCGCAGGTACCGATCAAGGCTATGAGCAAAATATACCCAAGAGTCCACGTCAAGCTCTGGTTGTTAAGTCGCAGGGCCGGTTCAACAAGCAGAGGATAACCAAAAAGGGCTATGAGACTGCCAAGGTTGCTCGCTGCGTAAAGATAATAGGGGTCCTGTGCAGTGGGGTGATTCGTCCGGGAAAACCAATTTTGCAGTAAAGGAGCGCTGCTGGAAACGATAAAAAAAGGCAGACCCAAATTTATGGATAATTGCATGAGAAGAAAAATGGCTGGAATGGCATCGGCGGGAGGTTCTGTATCGAAGGAAAACGGCAAAGCGGCCAAGCCAATGGCCATAAGAGTAAAATGCAGGAAAATTTGCCGACGAAATTGCCTTATCTTGGTACAGAAGTGAGCGTAACCATAACCGAGTAGTAGGAATGTTTGAAAAAATACCATGCAAACATTCCAGACCGCAGGGGTGCCCCCAAAAAAAGGCAACAGCATTTTTCCGGCCATCGGCTGAATCAGAAAGAGCAGCAAGGCACTTGTAAAAAGGGTCACTGCATAACACATCACCATGTTTAACTTCCCTTCGTTTTGGCGTTAGCGATGTTGTGCCCAGTATAATGGCAAAACACCGCAGGTCAAACTCTCTTTATGGATTTACACCAAGGGAAATGAACAGGAAAAAAATGTTTACCTACATATATATTTTAAAATTGAATAATTTAATGACGCTTTTAGTTTTGAAGTATAAAAAAGGTCCAAATGGCTGGTCTTTCTTCAAAATCCCGTTACAATGGAGGAACCATCAACAGCGAGTGAACCAATAAGCGTTGAAAAAATCAGTCTGAAAAAAAAGGCTGTTTTCCTTAGGAGTCTTCATGTCCCCAAAAAACCTGGAAATATCCGTGGTGGTCCCCGCATACAATGAGGAAAAGCGAATTGCTGTCAGTTTGCCTGTGATCTGGAATGCCTTGGCCGCCAGGTTCTCACGATTTGAAATCCTGGTGGTGGATGACGGCAGTTCGGATAGGACATCGGAAAAAGTGATGGAGTTTGGCGACAGCGGGCATCCCGAGGTGCGGGTTATTCGCTACGGTGCCAATCGTGGCAAGGGTTATGCGGTGCGAACCGGCATGCTGGCCGCTCAAGGGGAAATTGTTCTTTTCAGTGATGCCGACCTTTCCACTCCCATGGAGGAGTTGGATAAGCTCAAAAAAGTTCTGGATGAGGGGTATGACCTGGCTATCGGTTCCCGGGCGCTGAAGGAATCCCAAATAGAACTTCGGCAGCCTTTTTATAGAGTGTTGATGGGAAAAACATTCAACAAGATTGTTCAGCTAATGGCTCTGCCTGGGGTTTGGGACAGTCAATGTGGGTTCAAGATTTTCAAAAGAGCTGCCGCAAAGGAACTGTTTGGTTCAAGCCGGATTGACGGATTCAGTTTTGATGTAGAAATTCTATTTTTGGCAAGGAAGCGGGGGATGGTTTTTCGCGAGGTTCCAGTGCGTTGGATAAATTCGCCGGAAAGCAAGGTAAATCCAATAGGTCATTCCTTGCAGATGATCAAAGAAATATTTGTTATAAGGTGGCTGTATATTTTTGAAAAATATGAATTTCGACAAACTTTCCAAATAGGAAAAGAATCGCACACTCTTGTAGAATTGACTAGGCAAAGAAATATTTAAAAAATTACATACATAATTGAAAAAAATATTTACTAAGAAAAATAACCCTGCAAGAATCTTTGGACAAATGGCCGGAGTCGGCTACAACCCTCGACGACAGGAGGAGTCGATGGGCGCCATACCCAAGACCTGCTCGATATCTTGAACAAGGATTAAAAGAATCTTGAAGACCCCATAGGGGTAACGGGCCCCAAAAGCAACTGACCACTCAACTGCAAAAGCGCGCCATGCAGGCCGATATGATTGATCATCTCGGCATATTACGTTATCGAAATGAATTATTTTTTGAAACAGCACTAAAAAAGACAACTTTGTAAGCCAAAATAATCCACAATAGAAACAAGGAGAAAATTGTCATGACTGAGTGATTGTAGCGATGGGAAAAAGAAATTACCAAAATTGATAAGATCATAAGAGTAATTACTGCCTTGTTTGATTGATTCGTGCTCCATAGGTAAGCATATGTAAACATGAGAATTGTGAGATGATAATAAAGGAAAGCAGGCATTGTCAAAAACATTGCAGGAATTGCAAAAGCTACAATTAGAGGCCAATCAAGTTGCTTTTTTATAAAAATTATTAATGCAGTAATTAATGCCATTGCTCCTGAATAGCACCAGAAAAAGAATATTCCGTAATTTTCTATCCATAGAGATCTGGGGATGTAAAAGCCTTGGTGAGCATGGCCCATGGCTTTAAACCACCCCATTGCCCCCGGAATAATTAAAGAACCACCAACGACTGCGATGCTGGCGGCAAATATTCGCCAGTTTTTAAGCCCTAATGACATTGCAATCGCCAAAGGAAAGACCTTAAATAGAGCGGCAGTACCCAAGAGAGTGCCACACAAGATGGGTCGATTTTTTGTCAGAGCAAAAGTAGCGATTGATACTAGGAAGAGCATTAATGCGTTTACGTTACTAAAGACTATGTTGTGTATGAACGGTATCCAAAAAACAGAAAGCATTAATGGATAAACAAAGCTTCTTCCGGAAGCATTACCAAGACTCAAAACTATGGCATTTGCGCATAGATACATCAATATATTTAAAAAAATCATTGTAGTTTTTGCATCATAATAATCCATTAAACCTAATGGTGCCAATATATACGCTGACAGTAAGGAATATGGATAAATTAAAAAACCTGGCCTTTTTTCAGGTATGTTATATTTATTATTCAAATCTATTTTAAAAACATCATCAACTGGTACGCTATTGTCTAAAACAGTTCTAGCAGCATAATAATAAGAAGGAAAATCAGTAGTATTGGTGGACCTTGCCATGGATACAGAAAAAAAGTAACAGAAAATTAAAGATAAAAAAATCAAAAGTATATTTATACTATTATTTTTAGTCATTATATTTGTCCTTTAATAGAAAAATACAAATTGAAGCATATGTATTCAATAGAAAGTTTGTAAAAAACCTACATATTTACTGTTTTAGAGCCAATGCATCCAAAATTAAATAATTAAATTCTTAAATTAAACCGACCAAGCAATCGCTAAAACATATTATGAACTGTTTTCGTTGATTAAATTTGCTGATATTTTTTTGGCCTGACCATAGTTTGAAAAAGTTTTTGAAAAATGAAATTTTTCATAAATAATATCCTCTTCACTGGAAGGGAATAAATTTTTTCAATGACGTCTCCACAACGTAAGGTTTCCGTTAGAAAAATACATTTTGTAAAACGGGTTTAAATTTGTTTGCATTTCTTGAGATAAATCCCAGCCAATAACTTCCGAAATTTCATTGTATTTTGAAAAATCTATTGAAATAGGATCGTTCTCGATATAGTTCAAAAGAGCAACTGATGTGATATTTTTTTTAAATTTTATTGGAAATAAATTAGTTGTAGCTTGATAGTTTCCAACATCTACACAACCATTTGAAATGCCATAATAAGAGGGACTGTGTAAAATTGTGTCGATTTTTGGCCACAATTGTTGTCTTGTTTTGTAGAGCATAATTGAGTCTCCCTTTGAGCAGCCAAAATTTAAGCCACTGACAAAGGTCAATATATTTTTTGTTTCATTTTTTATTATTATTATATTGATTGCCAGAGAAAATATTGCTGCAGCTATTATGCAAAAATCAATAACTATATTTGGTTTTTTAATAACATCCGAAAATAAAGGAAGTAAAAGAATAAGAATGACCCAGGGTATCCTGCTGTTGAAAAAACCTCCGCCACCAAATGAAGAAGGAGCTAAACAATAAATTGTTGCTAGAATTGAAATTAAGATTAAAATAAATTTTTGTTCAGTTCTCTTTGGTGTATTCGAAAAATCTTTCCATCCCTCTTTGAGTATGAGAAACATTGAAAACCATAAAGCAGAAATGGGAAGAATTTGCATAGGCGAAAAGGATAGGGTAGAGAAACCTATAAGTGATGAAAGAAGTTCATATGAACGATCTATGGATAATAGATATGAAAAATTAAAGATATTAGAGGAGGGCGCCATGTTTGAAATATAGAAAATGGTTAATGCAATAAGTGGGTGGATGCAGATCAGGAATTTAACAAGTGAGATGGGCATTTTTCTTAGGTTTTGATTCTTAACAACTGAAAAAACCATTAAAGCCAAAATATAATATGCAAAAGGAATGAGGTGTAAGAAAAAGATAAAAATGCCAACACTGTTGTAACAGACAAATTTGAGTTGCACTTTCCAATTCTTGCTAATCCATACTAATGAAATAGCAAATAAAAAGAAGGGGACGGCTATAGCATAACTATAGAAACCCATCATAAGTGTAAAATTGAAAATAACAGGGATAGCAAAAAGCTTAATTTTTTTGGAAAAAAATGACGGCTTTGAAAATGTAGAAATAAAAAGAGGTACACTTATTCCAAGGAAAATAACATATAACGATAGAAATATCTTTTCTGCGGTTATGCCTTCTACAAGAAAGAGGAGAGGATAGGTGAAAAGGGTAAACCCAAGATTTGGGGTAGGCTCTAGGCTATAAGTAAAATAATCGCCCCATTTTTTTCCACCATAAATTAGATCATGCAAGATTTGTAAATTATATATGTGACTTGGTCCATCCTGTGAAGGGAAATACGGAAAGATCCAAATAAGACCAATATGGGCGACAATGAAAAATATATATATTTGAGTATACGTGATTTTTTTTAAGAACTCTTTTGAAGAAAAATTTTTTGTAAAAAAGCCCAAAATGTTCTCCTGGTCGTTTTTTCAATATAAGGAATTCAAAATCAAAAAAAACCTGTTTCAATTATGAAATTGCTACCAAAAAGTTGTTCATGCCCAACTGAAAATATCTATGAATCTCCACTGTAAAGCCATTTTTTTCAAGTAAAATTTTAATACTTTTCCTATTGTAGTAAACTTTATGGTCTAAAATTTCTTCACGACTGACAATTCTAAGACGGAAGGCTAAGAATTCTAACACTGGTTTGGCAATTTTGCTCGGCACTGTTATTAACAATTTTCCGCCAGGAACTAACACGCGTCGAATTTCACGCAAGGTAATAGCAGGGTCCTCCAGATGTTCCAATACTGCAAGCATGGTAACGATGTCAAAAGAATTGTCGACATATGGCAAGTGATTTGTAAGTACCAATTGCTCAGTACGAATTTTTCCTTTGGAAAATTCAGGCACTTTAAGGTCTAATCCAACTCCAACTGAGATGTAAGGTTCTATATCATGCAATAGCTTGGCATTCCAGCCACAGCCAATGTCAAGGAGGCGGCAATCTCGCTGCTTTGCAATGTATTGAAAGACGCGACGGATACGCATTTTTCGCAATATGGGTTCTAATATCGGTTCTTTCATAATTGCGATATATTTTTTTCGGGGAAAACAATATATTTTCGCATAAAAAAATTACCAAAAAATCCGACAAGGGCCGCCAGGGACTTGCTAAAAATTGGAGATGCTCCGATTGTGCCAAAAAAAATTGTGATACCAAAATCAAACGAGCCCATCATTAATAGTGTTACCAAGTATGCCATAAGTTCAAAAGGTGTATTCCAGAATGCCTTATGTCTGAAAAGAATTGAAATGCATAAAATGTAGTTAATTACTGCTGCACCGAAAAATGCTGAAACAGTGGCTATGGTTATATTAAAACCAGAAAATAATAACAAGCTGAAAAGAAGAATGTTGGCGATTGCGCTTGTTCCACCTACAACAAAGTATAATAACAACTGCATAGGAAGCGGGGCCGTATGAGAGCTGTAATGCAGTATGCAGTAAAGTGCCCTAACACCATCCTTCCAGTTAATCTTTTTGCCCTCTTCAAAGCTTCTTGGCTCGTAGCTAATTGCACATTCCCATATTCGGCAGCGCATTTGGGCAATTTTCGCAACAACCTCTGGTTCGAATCCAAAGCGGTTTTCCTTGATTTCGATAGACTGAATAATATCCCGTCGGAATAGTTTATAACATGTTTCCATGTCTGAGATATCTAGGTTTGTCATCATGTTAGAAACAAAGGTCAGTGCCTTGTTCATCCAGCTATGCCAGAAATAAAGAATCTTGCGGGACTGTGGGCGAAGGTAGCGGGAGCCGAAAACAACGTCAGCTTCATTAATCAAAAGAGTCTCAACAAGCTCTTTGTATTCTAACGGTTCATATTCAAGGTCGGCGTCTTGAATGCCCACGAAATCTCCTGTTGCATGCACGAAGCCTGTCCGTAGCGCTGCCCCTTTTCCCATGTTGACCTGGTGACAAATAACCTTGATTTCAGGATTTTGGCGTTCCAAGTCATGGGCTACTGCGAGACTATTGTCTTTTGAGCAGTCATCAACGATAATAATTTCAAGGTTTAAATTTTTTGATTTAAGTTGTAATACACGCTCAAGACAAGGCTTGAGTGTATTTTCTTCGTTGTAACAGGGGATAACCAAGCTTAGCGTGCGACGATTTGAAGATAAAATATCAATATTATTTGATATATTCATTATTTAATCCATTATTTAATTATTTTGACATGCTTTTTCCGTTTTTTAGTTCCGTTTCGAAATATAGAATTGTTTGTAAAAGACCATCTTTTATTCCAACATTTGGCATCCAATCCAATTTTTTAATTGCTAAAGAAATATCAGGTTTCCTTTGTTTTGGATCGTCGTTTGGTAAAGATTTATAAATAACGCTAGACCTTGATCCGGTTAAGTCAATGATGAGGTCTGCAAGCTGTTTAATTGTAATTTCAACTGGGTTACCAAGGTTGATTGGGCCTAAAATATCATTAGGGGTGTCCATTAAGGCAACAATACCGTTAATCATGTCGTCAACGTAACAGAAAGCTCGGGTTTGCGAGCCATCTCCATAAACAGTAATATTTTGGCCGCGTAAAGCTTGGACAATAAAGTTCGAAACAACCCTTCCATCGTTGACATGCATTCGAGGTCCATATGTATTGAAGATTCGAGCTACTTTTATTTTTATGGAGTATTGGCGGTGATAGTCAAAAAATAGTGTTTCTGCGCATCGTTTTCCCTCATCGTAACATGAGCGAGAGCCTATTGGGTTCACATGACCCCAGTAGTCTTCGGTTTGCGGGTGCACCAATGGGTCTCCATAAATTTCACTCGTAGATGCTTGGAAAATCTTTGCCTTGGTTCGCTTGGCTAGGCCAAGCATGTTGATTGCGCCATGGACGCTAACTTTGGTTGTTTGAACTGGGTCAAATTGATAATGTATAGGGGCAGCCGGACATGCCAAGTTGTATATCTCATCAATCTCAACATATAGCGGAAAAGTCACATCATGGCGCATTAATTCAAAGTTAGTATTTTCTAAAAGGTGTGATACGTTAGCACGGCGACCAGTGAAATAATTATCCACGCAAAGGACATCGTGTCCATTTGCCAACAACTTTTCGCACAGGTGTGATCCGAGAAAACCAGCACCACCTGTTACCATGACACGTTTTATAGAATCATAATGACGCATTGCTTGTTCCATTTCTCTTTTTTAAAAAAAAATTATTTAGGATGATCTCGTATGAGGATAGAAGCGAAACCGTCAGAATATACTTCGTGCCAGGTTTTCTTTAATATTAAATATCTTATTAAGCTTGAATTTGTTGGGTAAAAGACCCATTTAATTTGGTATTTGTCTAGAAGATCATTTATTTCCTTTTCGACCTTCACAATTTTTTGATAATCATTAAATATTTTAGTACCATACATGTCCGCTCTACCATCAATGAATACAGGTTGTTCAGGCCTTAGCGCATAAATCATATATCCTCCCCAAGCGTATTGGTTGAAAACATTGCCCTTGGGAGGATTGTTTGAAAGATATTCCACTGCTTCTATAGGAAAAATTTTTTCTGGAACTGGGATTAAAATTTTTAAAAATAGCTGTGGTTTCGGAAAAAACGAAGATGAAAGAACGAGGAAAATAATGGCGAGTGTTAAAGTCCCTACTGGACCTGACCACTTAGAGAGAATCAAAGGCTTTTCGAAATTCGCCTTTTTGTTTGAATAGTGTTGAACGATGGGTGTGAGCCATGTTTCGGTGGATTTGGCTAATGCCGGCGCCAAGTAATAACCTGCCACGCTTATGTGACGTTGATGCACCAAGGCCGCATTGATGAAGAAGAGGAGAAAGAGGCGTTCCTGCCATGTGGGCAGATATTTATTTAGTGAAAGTAGGAATATGACGAAAAGTAAAAATAATCGAAAAATCCATTGTTCCTGGAGGTTAGGTGAAAGCCATTCGTTGATGCCCTTTGCAAAAACATCACCGGAAACATGAAATGGAAAAAGGTAAAGTGAATAGCCAAAGGGGTTAATCCCTACGGATAATAATGTTAGAAAAAAAACTAAAACAGAAGTTTTTTGAATTTTTATCCAGTCTTTAAGTGGTCTCGGCTTAAAGGGAAAACCTGCCTCAATATATTTTCCACAAAGAAACATTCCTTGCAGTGCAATACCTAGAATGAAGCCGCCATGCAAATTGACCCATAATATGGTAATTATTGGTAAAAAATATAAATATTTTTGTTGTTTTTTTAAAAGAAAAAAAGATAAACCCCCAAGCAACCATGTGAAGATGTGGGGGCGTGCCAGTAAATGCGAAAGAGATAATATAAATGCCAAGGAGACAAAGACCAGGGTGGGCCATTCACTGGACTCTTTTCTAACTGTCACATATAAAATCCAAAAGCTCAGGGACGCAATGAAAAAGAAAAAGATGCATAACCCGGGCAGTCCTGAAAAGTCATGAACGACTGCCATGACAATTTCTGCCAGCCATTCATGGGCTGTCCAAGGGGTATTGGGGGCGGTATGGGAAAAAACATCTTGGGTGAGAATGGCACGGTCGGCCAACATGCGTTGCCCGGCGGCAATGTGCCAGAAGGTATCCCCATCGTTAAGGGAACGGCCACCGCTGAACAGGGTCAAAAGAATGAAAGTGACCAGGGCGAAAAGTCCGCCAATATCCGGCAACAACCGCGCCGGCTGCCAATTGCGCATCATGTCGAAAGCTATTCTTGGGGACCCTGAATTGCCTGGGTGCGCAGCTGCCTGAGACGATCCAGGTTCTGTTGGGCGCGCAGGTAAAATGTGGGGCTGGTTTGCAACGCTTTACGGAAGGATTGTTCCGCTTTGTCCCAAATTCCCTGGGTCATGTAAAGGTAGCCGATATTGTTGAAGGCTGCGGCCTTGCCGATGGAGTTTTCGAATAATTGCAGAGCCTCGGATTCCTGGTTGTTCAAAAGCAATGCCGTAGCCAGGTTGTTTTTGATGCGTGCATTGTCACGTTCCATGGACAAAGCCCGGCTGAGATAAGAAATGGCTTCGGGATAGCGTCCCTGCAAGGCCAGGTTGAATCCCAAATTGTTTTGGATGTTGGGATCGTCGGGCTGCAAGGAGAGTGCCTCGCGATACAGGGGCTCCGCCAATGCCAGATTGCCTTGGCCAAGCAGATCGTGAGCCATGGCCAATTCCGTCAAGGCCTCAGCGCTCTCCGGCTGTAAATCCTTGGCCTGATATAGGAATTCCATGGCCTTTTCATATTCGCCGCGATCACGAGCTATGCGGCCCAGGCCAAGCAGGGCTCTGAAATTATCCGGATCTTCGTTTAAAACTCGTGTGAAGAGGTCCCGGGAACCGGCCATGTCTCCCTGACGGTACAGAACATCACCCAATCCCGCCATGGCCGGCCGGTAGTTGGGATCCTTTTGTAAGGCCGTCGCGAAGTGCAGACGTGCCAACTGAAGATTCCCCTGCCTGAAATAAGTACTGCCTTTCATGGTCAATTCATCAGAGGGCAGGGTGGCGAGTTGACTTTTCGACACATCGGTCTGAAGGCGGTCAGGGGTCGCCATTCTTGTAACTTGCTGCTGGAAAGGATCCTTTTTGGCACCGCAACCGGCGGTGGCAAAGGCGATTAAGACCAGAGGCAGAACGCAAACCTTCCCCAAATTCAATGCGCGCTGTGCATTCAAGGGTTTTCTCCTTTTTGGCATCCAGAGGCCATATCATGAATAAATGAAATTGTGTGCTCTTACTGTCCGGACATGGCCGGAAACAGGACCTGAATAATTCGTATCACACCAGGCCCAACCAAGACAACGAAGATGGCAGGAAAAATGAAAAAAACCAAGGGGAAAATCAGTTTGACCGTGGATTTTGCAGCCCTTTCTTCAGCAATCTGGCGACGTTTGATGCGCATGGCATCGGAATGAACCCGCAGTGCTTTGGCCAGGCTGGTCCCGAAACGACTGGTCTGGATTAGGATGGTCATCAGGTTGTTGATTTCCGCAACGCCGGTGCGGGTGGCCATGTTCTTGAAACATTCCGGCCTGGCTTTACCGGCGCGAATTTCGAGGTTGGTCAGGTTGAATTCATCACTTAAATCTTTGCACAAGGGCTGCATTTCCTCGCCGACCCGGCGGAAAGTCAGATCCAATCCCAGTCCAGCCTCGACGCATACCACCATCAAATCCAAGGCATCGGGCAAGGCACGGGTAATTCTCGCCTGCCTTGCTCGAAGGAAAAAGCCCAAGATGATGTCAGGCAAACCGAACCCGATGACAAACATGAGCAAAAGGACGAGGAGATTTTTCAGGGTAAAGCTGAAAAACAGGCTGGTAATCAAATAGATCAAGGGAATAAAAATGCCCAGTATGAATTTGGCGGCAAGGAAATTGTAGAAAGCGGCATTAGACCGAAATCCTGCTTGTATCAGTCTTAAACGGTTAGGATTTTCAAGAGCATTGGGGTTTGTGGATACAATAGGGTTGAGCGGCTGCAGAAAGCGCGTTACGAAACTGGATGGTTCGCTTTCCAGCAACTTGGGTTTTTCGGTAAGAGTCCCCGGTCTGCCGGGCAGCAGTTTTTCAAGCCGCTTTTCTTCTGTGCGCTCGCGGAAAAAGGCGTAATAAATCCCGAAAATGACCAAGAAGGCCGCGAGAAACGTCAATGCCAAGATGGCATAATAACTCATGTTTTCAACGGCCAGGTAAAAGAGATTTTTAATGGTAAGCATGGGCCGCCTCCTTAGAGTTCCACATCAACAATCCGGCGAATGACAAAAGCGCCGATAATTTGCAAGACCACTGCCCCCAGCAACATGTACTGGCCTATTTGTTCCTGCCAGAGGAGGGCGATGTAGTCGTGGTTGACAAAATAGATGTAAATGAACAGGACAATGGGGAGCCCGACCAGCACCATGGCGGACAAGCGTCCTTCGGCGGTCAAGGCCTTGACCTGTCTGCGGAATTGGATGCGCTCCCGAATCAGACGGCTGATGTTGTCTAGAATTTCCGCCACGTTTCCACCGGTTTCCCTTTGTATAAGAAGGGAGATGGCGAAAAATCGCAAGTCGGTGCTCGGCACTCGTTCGCACAGGTTCTCAAAGGCGTCCTGAAAGGTGAGACCAAGATTGATTTCGTCGACCGTAGCGCCAAATTCGGACTTGATAGGCTCCAGCATCTCCGAAGCCACCATGTCCAGCCCTGAGGTCAGGGCATGCCCGGAGCGCAAGGCGCGGGCCAGCAAGTCCAGGGCCTCGGGAAGTTGCTCCTGGAATTTGGCGTAATAGCTGTATTCTGCAAGTTTCAAATACCCGAAGGGTAGGGCGGCGAGAATCAACCCAGCAAGAATAGCCATCAGAAAATGGGGCAGAAGTTTTAATCCGAGAAAAAGGCCGATTAGGCCCAAGGCTACTGTCAACACTAGGAATGTAGTGGTATTGAGGGGCAGGGTGGTCTTCAGCAACATGCGGTCCAGTTTGCTGATGCGTGGCATTTTCAGGGCGAGTTGCTCGAAGCCACCCACATCACGCAGAACCTTGTCCCGATAGTTCTTGATTTTATCCTGCCCGTGTTTGCCACCGGCGGAAATATACAACAAGCGCTTTTTGATGGCTTGTTTTTCGGCCAGTTTACTTTCCGTCCAACCCAGGTAAAAAACCATCACCAGGCAGAATACGAACAGGAAAACCGTAGCCATTAATAAGATGTCAAGTAGATTCACGGGGCCTCCCTGTCACATGGCTATAATAAATTTCCAATGCAACTCATTCAATTCGGTTGGTTGCTATTCGTATATTTTATGGGCAAAAAACAGATCTTCAGCGAGATCGATGCCGGCAACTTCGAGTTTTTCTGCAAACTTGGGCCTGATGCCCGTTGCGCGGAAATGACCGAGCACCCGGCCTTGAGGATCGATGCCCTTTTTCTCGAAAACAAAGATGTCCTGCAGGGTAATGATGTCGCCTTCCATGCCGACCACCTCGCTGATGGAGGTGATTTTGCGGGTACCGTCCGTCAAGCGGGACACCTGAACAATCATATCCAGGGCGGATGAGATCATGAAGCGCATGGCCTGCTCGGGCAGATTCACCCCGGTCATGAGAATCATGGACTCCAGTCGGGTCAGGGAGTCGCGGGGCGAGTTGGCGTGAATGGTGGTCAGCGACCCCTCGTGGCCGGTGTTCATGGCCTGCAGCATGTCGAAAGCCTCGGAACCGCGCACCTCGCCGACGATGATGCGGTCCGGGCGCATGCGCAGGCTGTTTTTGACCAGATCCCGCTGGGTGACCAGGCCCGTGCCCTCGATGCTGGCCGGGCGGGTTTCCAGACGCACCACATGTTCCTGTTGAAGCTGAAGTTCCGCCGAGTCTTCGATGGTGACAATGCGCTCGTTGCCCGGGATGAAGCCGGACAGAATATTGAGCAGGGTGGTTTTACCGGAACCGGTACCGCCGGAAATCATGACGTTGAGTTTGGCCTTGACCGATCCGGCCAGCAGGGTGGCAATATCCGGGGTCAGGGATTTGTAGTTGATCAGGTCGTTCATCATCAGCGGATTGACGGAGAACCGCCGGATGGATAGAACCGGTCCGTCCAGGGCCAACGGGGGAATGATGGCGTTGACACGGGAGCCGTCAGCGAGGCGGGCATCCACCATGGGGGAGGATTCGTCGATGCGCCGCCCGACGCGGGAAATGATGCGGTCGATGATGTTCATCAAGTGGGCATTGTCGATGAAGCGGGCACTGGTCTTTTCCAGAATCCCCCGACGTTCCACATAGATGTTTCGATAGGTATTGCAGAGAATATCGGAAATGGTCGGATCCTTGAAAAACGGCTCGATGGGACCGAGACCGGTCAATTCATCCAGTATTTCAATGATCAGAGAGGTTTTTTCTTCCTCGTTGAGCAACACGCGTTCTTCGCTGAGAAAGTAATCGACAATCTTGCCGATTTCCCGCTTCACTTCATCGGCCCCCATGCCGTCGAGGGCCGAGAGGTTGGCCTCTTCGACAAACCGGCTGTGAATCTTGTGTTTGATCTCGTAGAAAAAACCGTCTCGCCCATTCTGGCCGGGTTGGTATTCCGGGGTCGTATCGATTTTATTATTGCTGAACAGGTCCTTAATCGCCATGGTCGCCTCCTAAATCGCTTTGCCGAACACACCGCGAATGCCCCGGTAGGATTCGGCTGCCGCGGGATCCTTGATTTTATCAACGAATTCAACAATATTTTTCGAAAAGGGCGAGCCAGGGGCAAACTGCAACAGGGGAGTGCCCTTGTTGATGGAAGTCATGACCCCTTTGAAGTCGTTGGGAAAGAGCCAGAAAATAGATTTGCCCAGGTTTTTTTCAATATCGGAAACGGACAAGGTGCCCTGCTTCATATATCGATTCACGCAGATTTCCACATTCGCATCGGGAATTCCGGATTTTTTCATGCTTTGACACAGGCGCGAGGTGTTGCGAATCGATGGGACGGACATGTCGGTAATGACGAAAATTTTCTCCGAGGCCTTGAATGCCTGCAGGGTGCAGTCATTCAGAGACATGGAAGGGATATCAATAATGACGTGATCATAAATTTTACGTGCCAGGCTGAGGACGCCCGCAACATGCTCGCCGTTTATCTTTTTACTGTCATCGGGGTTGGCGGGAGCCGAAAGAAACTCCAGGTGGCTGCTGTGACGCGCCATGGCCGCCGATAGAAAGGAAGCATCGAGGCGGTGAAAGTTGGCCACGATGTCGCTGATGGTCGTTTGCGGTACTAGGTCCAAAAGAACCGCCGCATCACCGGACTGAAAACTCATGTCCAGCAGAGCGGTGCGGGTGCCTTTGCGCAGAGCCAAGGCACAGGCGGCATTCACGGCCACCACCGACGCTCCGAGACCGCCTTTGCTGCTAATGAAGCTGAAAATGGAACCGCGCGCAATTTTTCCCGAATTGGCCAGACCGGCTCGAATCTCCTCGATGGCATTGGCGAGCACCTGATCGTTGATGGGAGTGACCAGATACTCGCTGACACCGGCCTTCATGACCTGGACGATATGCTGGGGAAACTGGTTGGCGGAAACGACGAAAAAGGCCGCGTTGGGGAAATGGCCCCGAAGGGTATTCAGCCTTCTGAAGATGACATCGCCTTCCGCCAAGTCATCAATAATGAGGATATCGGGTTGCTCCTTGACGGCAATGGGGCCTTTTTCCGCAACGTTGTTGAACCATTGGTAGGCTTCAACGTTGGGAACGGCCTTCAATTTTTCTAGAAGGAGTGCAACCAGACGATTGTCTGATATTTCAATAGCAATTTTTAGTTTACTGGGCATGAAAAATTACTTTCTTGTGCAAAGTTTTTCTTATTATTCAACAAGTCCAGGAATACTTCCCTTTAAGCCAAAATCGCTTCCACCTCCACGCGTATCATTTGAGTCAACGTAGTTGCATAAAACTCGGCCTTTTACAGTCTTATCGGATGGACCGCCAACATCGCTAATTTCAACATAAGCGAACCCGACAATTTTAATAGTTTGGTTAGGGTTGCTGCAGTCGTTTCGATCATATACTGGAACAGTTGTTGGCCAGCGATGAAGATTTCTCGCTACGTTCTCTTTGGTAGGAGTCGTGGGATCGTCTGGATAGTAAGCACGAGATCCTGTTGAGTCAGGAGCATCACAACGGGTAACATCAATGCCTTTAGTGGTGCTAGTGCAAAGTGGTATTTCAAGCCCAGATCCTGTGGCATCTCTGACGGGATTGCCAGCATTATCAGTTATGGGAACACCAATGCCATCAGAATCAACGCCGCTGATATCATACCCGTTTTTTTGAAAAGCTACCATTAGGCTTTCAAAAGTATTCTTGCTCAATTCACCCCCAATAAACACAAAACTTGTATCACCAGCAATTGTTTCGGGACTGCCAGAATTGCCAGTTTTAATAAAATTTTCAAGGATGTTGCGCATTTTTGCGTCATTAGCGGGGCTGCTTGTGTAGGTATGCCAGCCTGCGCAAGATGCAGGGTCATTTGACGGTGAAAACGCAATGATATCGCGACAATCATTATTTTCGAACCAATACCTCGAAATCCCAATAGGGAGTTCGATTTCTCCGGGAGGAACGGCAGGCGGACCAGAGAGTGCTGCTGTAGCGAACGCATTGACACCAAGGGTATTAATGCCAAAAATTTTTGCAAAAAATGTCGAAATAGGTCCATTTGCACCGGCTTCGCGTCTTGTGGTTACCATGACCGCGTCTGGCTGATTGTAGTTGTTGACGCGAGATGACTTGGCTATAGTACGCCATTCAGACCATGTTCCAATAAGAACGTCCGCATCATTAACAATTAGTTGTTTTGCATCCCCTGCGTAGTTGTTTAATGCAGTCTGTAGGGCTATTGGAGCAATGTCGCTCCTGTTGGCGACATAAGTCTGTTGTTCTGCATAACTCATTTCTTGATATATTTTTGACAATTCCCTTGCTGCAGCAAGTGCTGAGGCATCAGCGGCATTTTGAAGTTCGTTCCTGACAACATGACGGTAACCAAGATCAATGGCAAAGGCAGCAATGCCGAGGAAAACAAAGACTAATAAGGCTACCAATACAATTACTGCACCGCGTTGGTTTGAAAGGCTCAGTTGCTGGAATGCTTTACTGGAATTCATGGCGCAATCCTTTCAATTACCTTATTCTGCTCTCATGGTGGCGCTGGCAAACAAAGTCTTTTGGAGACCCAAGTTCCCGACAAATCTAGGTATTATGAGAAAATCATAAGCGTATTGGACTTCAACCGTAAGATAGTCTTGAGCTGAAAGGAGGCCTGCTGTGCTTGGATCCGCAACTGTGCCGTTTTTTTTAACAGTTATTTGGGGGCCAGGGTCTGCCCCACTTCTAAAAGTAACTAAATAATCTGAACAATAGGTTTGGACTATAGTGCGTATTTCTGCAGTTGACCTTCTGGGGCTTCTAGCAACTATTCCAGCCCTGGCACCCTCACGGCTGGCGTTGGTCAGCATGGCTTGATTGTACATAAGAAAACCGAACTCAATTATTCCAAATACAATCAGCAACAATAGTGGCAGGACCACCGCAAACTCAACTACTGCCGCGCCATTTTGGTTATGCCTTGCCATACATGCTCCCCTTAGGCCATGAACTGCTGCTCAAAAACTTTTGAAAATAGAATAATAGTTATATACAGATAATGCTTACCTAGAGTTACTCCTTGATGCCGAATTCAATAACATCGGTTTTGGTAGGTTTCTCTGCAAAAGTCTGGTTGTAAACACTCATGATTTCCTCAGCTGTGATTCCGTCGATGCCTTCCGTATCCCGATCCGCATAGCGGTAATCGGGGTAGGCGATCATCATGTCCCAACTGGCCTGGCTGAGTTGACCGAACTCCTCATCGATATAGTAGGCTTCCTGCATGGTTGCACAACCCGAAAGCAGGAGCGCGCTCAATAGTACCAAGGTGTATTTTTTCATGGCTTGCCTCCTGAAAATTCAAGTAATTAGGGAGCGGTTACCGGTTCATGCCCGAATTCGCCTTCCAGGCCGCCCATGGGGCCGGTACCCGGGGCCGGAGCGGCAAAGCTGTGTTGCTGGAACGCAGAGACGTTTTCAGGAGAGCGTCGACCCTCGAGGCGACCTTCCATGTAATATTCCCAGCGATTCGGTGTTTGCATGAACTCTCCGGGGAAGCGCAGGCTGCCTTCACGTACGGGCTTGACCAGGTGCGGTGTCACGGCGATGAGCAGATCGGTTTTTTCCTGTTGATAAGCCGTGCTCCGGAACAGGGAGCCGATGATGGGCAGGTTGCCAAGGCCGGGAACCTTGCTCACGGTTTGGCGCAAATTGTCCTGCAGGAGGCCGGCAAGGGCCAGGGTCTGGCCGTCATGCATCTGGACGGTGGTTTCCAATTTGCGGGTACTCAGGTTGGGAACCAGGATCTGGCCACCCTGGCCGGCAAAGGCCGCGGGGAAACTGGAGGTGGACACGATATCGCTGACACTCGGGGCCACCCGCAGGCTGATGCGGCCGTCGCTCATGACCACGGGGGTGAAACGCAGGGCCACACCGAATTCACGGAACTCGATGGTGATACCGTCTTCGTTGGGCACCGGAATGGGGAACTCGCCACCGGCCAGGAAGCTGGCTTCCTGCCCGCTCAGGGTGACCAGGCGCGGTTCTGCCAAGATGCGGGCCAAGCCTTCATCCTCCAGGAACCGCAATGCCGAGGTGAAATTGTCCAGGCGGAAGAAGATGTTGGCAGGAGTTGTTCCGGACAGGCCGGCAAAGTTCAGTAACAGGCTGCCGGCATTGAAACCTTCAGGAGTGATGCCGTCAGCCCCACCCAGGTTGAATCCTCCGACACCGCCGATAATGTTCAAATCCTGGCCCTGGTTGACCAATCCCAAGGCGGCCTGCCAGTTGCGACCGGAGGAGCGGGTAACTTCCGCAAACTTCACTTCCAGCATGACCTGCTGAATACCACCGACTCTCAGCAGATTAGTGATGCCTTGCCCTGATTTTCCGGTGCCTTCGTCGCTGGTTTTTGCTTCAGCTTTTTGAGGCATAAAGGTCTGGGTCAGACGCAGGACCTGCTCGACAACTTCAGGGCCGGACACTGTGCCGGATAAAACAACCCCGGTCTCAGAACTATAGACTTCTATTTTTTCGTTAGGAAAGAGTTCAAACAACTTCTTTTTCAATGGTGTCAGATCGAGCGTCACATTGACGTCGATGATTGCCCGCACTTGTCGTTGGGCTTCATCCCACACGGTAACTCTAGAAAATCCGATTGTTTTTCCAAGGTTATAAATACTGATTAAGTTAGGCCGAAGCGGTCTTGCACCAATAATGTCGGCATTAGAGATAAGAATCTTCATTCTCTGGCTGGGTTCGCGTATCTCCACCAGTTCGGAACCACCGATGTTGACTTCCAATGTGCGGTGTTCGATTTCCGCTGCGGCGATAACCGGGGTGCCCAGCAAAATCAGGCAGAGTATCCCCCACAAACACATGGCCGGATTGACGAGTCGGCGTGTTTTCATCGTGACCTCCCTTTCATCCCAATTTATTATTTAGATTGAAATCTGTACGACTCTGCCGGTTTTTCCCCTCGAATAACTTCGACTTCGAAACTCGAAGGAGCAGGGGCCGCAGGCCTGGGTCGAGCGACCGCCGGACGCGGAGCCGGGCGTCTTTCGACCACTCTTGGCGCAGGCGCCGGAGGTTCGACGACTTCATCCAGCGGATTGCGCAGCACCAGTTGGATGGGGCCCTTATGGGTGGTCTGGGCCATTCTTTCCGCATCCTGGGGGGACAGTTCCAGGGTTACGGTGCGGACGATTTTCGGTTTTCCATCCTCGTTGTAGGTTTCCTGAGCAATGGCGAGGACTTCAACCTTTTCCAGAATGGTGCGGGCTCGCGAGGTGGGGCTTTGGCTGTCGATTTCGATGACATCGACGAAGGTATTGGGCATGATGAAACCGCCGACCCCGACCACCTCGTCAACGCGGATGGCCATGGCCCGCATGCCCGGCTTGATGGTGGCTACCAGGCCGGCACCCGAACCCGGTGCGGCCAGTTCGGCGGCCCGAATGGGAGTGCCGGCAATCATTTTGGAAACGACCACGCGACCCTCAACCTGGCTGATTTCGGAGAAAGCCCCTTGAGGAACATTGGCTTTCGGCCACTCCGCCAAGGCGAGGTTGTCGGCCGACAGGCGCGTGCCGATGTTGAGATTGGCCGCTGCAACGACGATTTTGGTCAGGGCCATCTGGCCTCTGGCTTCTTCCTGAGGAGCGCTTGCTTTGGTGCTCATCCACCTGTTAACGAGGACAACAGCCAATACTCCAAATAGTACCGCCAGCCCCAGGGCGATTATGGTGCCATATTTCTTCATCCCGGCCTCCTTTGAATGGAAAATTGAAAAACAGCGACTAAGAATTACTGTTTATGGGTATATTTAAATCCCAAGGCGAAAAGTGTCGCCAGGAAAAATTGTCTTTTTAAATAATGCCGCCCCTAAGAACATAAATTGAAAAACCAAAAGCGATGGCGATAGCGTATGGAAACCGGATTCCACTTTCACCCTTGCCGGCCTTGAATGGCTGGATATCTTTAAAAAAATAATATTCCTTAAATCTCTGTGAAATATATGACAGCAGAAATGTCATGCGTCCCGATACCACGAAATACATTAAACCGATAACCCCGCCAACGATTCCCATGTAAAGGAAGATTTGCAGGATATCTTTGGGACCCATAAGAGCTCCCAGCGCAGCGAGTGCCTTGACGTCACCGGCGCCCATGCCTCCTAAAAGAAAAATCGGTAGCAGTAACCCCAGTCCTGAAGCTGTACCTGCTAAGGCCAACCCTAACCCCTCCCATCCTGAAAAAATAGTATTGTACAAGATGGCGAGAATGCAGAAAGGAAAGGTAATTATGTTTGGAATCTTTGATAGTTTTGCATCGATCAGGCTGATAATAGTCAAGTAAGTTGAGGCAAAAAGAAAGACATGATTCGCTGAATTAGTCGATAAAATCAGTAAGCAGGAAACTACCGCCATGGCGGTAAATATTAAATTTAAAATCTTAAAGGCCCGTCTTCCACGCATTCTTTTTGCCTCAGGTGATATTCAATACATTTTTGAAAAATGCCTATATTAGACTTAGCAATTTTCTGAGGCCATCCTTCCACCTAGCAAGGTAAAAGGATGGCCAGTTTTAAATATAATTATTAAATATTAAGGAAGACGTTCCTCAATGTTTTCGAAGGTATTATTTACCTTCCCACCCAAGTTGGTGATGGCGACAATCGCCACAACAATAATCAGCGCCAGCATGACCGCGTATTCCGTAGCCGTCGCCCCCTCTTCACTTACTGCCAATTCCCTCATTTTCGACCAGAATTTGTTCATCTCCGTGCCTCCTTGTCATGGTGTTTGTTTCCGGAAAATCCCCTCTGACTTTCCAGAAAATATCGGGGGGAGTTCATTGTGTATCCCCGCGAAGGGTGAAATTGCCTGTGACTTTACCATTAAAACTGGGGCTTGCAATAACCTCTAAAAAAAGAGCATGAAAAAAATTCAAAAAGTTGACAACTGGTGTTCCATGGTCGATAACTATCTCTTTTGATTCCAGAATATCTTGCTATCGCCTGCTGTCAAGAACATGGATAATGTTTGTGTTCGAACACGCGGATTCGGCCTTTTAAAAAAATGCCCATAAAATCCGAGGGTATTCATAATCGATTGATTTAGTTGAGGAAAATTTGCCTTCAGAAGCGTGTATACTTAAGGGGAATTTATTCCAGTATGTGCCATCGATAGAGGCCAAGTTTTTGTGGCATGGCATGGAGAGATTGATATGAGAATAATTCGTTTCGGTTTGGTGGGGGGATTCAACACCCTGGTGGATTACGGAATCCTGAACCTGTTGGTATGGGTCTTCGCTATACAAAGCACCGCTGTGCTGGCCGTGGCGAATGCAGGGGCCTTCTTTGCCGCCAACCTGAACAGCTATTTTTGGAACAAGCGTTGGACCTTCAAGGACAGTCGGCACGGGACCGTGGGACAATATGCCCTTTTTCTGGGTGTATCCCTGGTAGGGTTGCTGGTGAATTCGGGCTTGATCTATGGAGTAATGCAAAGCGGAATTCTGGCCGACCGGGAATTTATCCTCAGGGCCAATTTCGCGAAGGCGGTCGCAACGGCGGGCAGCATGGCGTGGAACTATGTCGCTTACCATTATCTGGTGTTCTCCTCCAGGGAGAATCCCCACGAGAGCAGGCCTTGCCAAGAGGGGCCTGCGGTGGAGTCGCCGTCCGGCGGCGGGGATTCTCCGTAAACCATCGGTGTAATGCATAACAAGAAACTTTTGTAATAAGTATGTATCAGATAAATCGGTGTTTGTCATGTCAACTTTTTGTAAACCTCCAATTTTTTCCAGTGCGGGCAAAATCGGTTTCATGGTGATAAACCTGCTTGGAAATAAGGGTTTAGCTTGTTGTGGAGCTAAAAACTGAGATGCGCGGTGGAAATAGAAATATTTTAAGAAATTCTTTGGGCAACTAATTAAATAATAAAAATAGTTCTCGGGTCGTTGGCAATGCCTGGCCTTTTGGTTCAAAGTCTTTGGGTCGGAGATGAAGGCCGGCAAAGGAAAAGGCGTTTTTTGCCGCAGATGCACGCAGACAAGGCAAAAACAGGAAAATCTATTCCTACCACCCGTTCTCTGCGCTCCCTCGAGGCACAGAGGACACAGAGGAAAAGCGGGAGAAAACCTTAAAGTCCATGGTCTTGGGTTAAAACCAAAAAACGATTCCATGTTTTATCTGCGTGCATCTGCGGCTAAAATAGGTTTCAGGTTTTGATTTTCTCAGATTGTAACTCTGTGTCCTCTGTGCCTCGAGCGAAGCGGGTGGTGAAAAAAGGTTTATGGGTTTAAGATTTTATCTGCGTAAATCTGCGAAATCTGCGTCTCAAAGATTTTGACATCAAGGTCAAAGGCATTTTAGTCGCAGATGGCCGCAGATGAACGCAGACAAGGCAAAAATCAGAAAATCTATTTCTACCACCCGTTCGCTGCGCTCTCTCGAGGCACAGAGGACACAGAGGAAAAGCGGGAGGAAACCTTAAAGTCCATGGTCTTGGGTTAAAACCAAAGAATGATTCCAGGTTTTATCTGCGTTCATCTGCGTGTATCTGTGGCTAAAAGATATTTTAGGTTTGGAATTTCTCAGATTATAACTCCGTGTCCTCTGTGCCTCGAGGGAAGCGGGTGGTGAGAAATACCTGTTCAGTCCCGGTGAATGACAATCAACCCGAGATAGCCATCCACCGTCACCCGTTCGCCGTTTTGGATGATGTCCGTGGCGTTGGCGATGCCGGTGACGCACGGCAGGCCGTACTCGCGGGCGATGATGGCGCCGTGAATAAGCATGCCTCCGCGTCGTTCGACAATGCCTGATGCCAGGGGAACAATGAAGGTCATGGCCGGGTCGATGGCGTCGCAGACCAGGACTTCGCCAGGTTGGAAAGAGGTGAGGTCGGATGCCTCGCGAATCACCCGCGCCTTCGCCGTTACCACTCCCGGACCGGCAGGTTGTCCCTGAAGTTGCCGGACCCTGATTTCCATCGTGGAAGAAAGCCAGTGCGTACCGGATTGTCGGCCATCACCGGCCTTGGTTTTTTCCGGATTCAGCAGGGCTTGCAGTTCCGATGTTGCCGCCAGTGCCAGACGGCGCCTGGCTTCCCCTTCGGCAGCGGCTACCTGTCGGCGGATCCGGTCCAGGCTGAGGTTGTCGTCATCCCGCAACCGGTAACTGGCCCGTCCCAGCTCCAGGTATTCGGCGGCGCGCTCTCGATCTTCCTGGGGGAATCGAGCCAAATATTCCTTCTGCAAGTGCTTGGCATTTTGAGGTTCCCTGGCAGCGGGCTTGAAGCCGGCAGTTTGTGCCATGCGGTTCAGCATTCCTCTCAATACGTTTTTTTCCAGGCCGGTTTCCTCCGCCAATTCCTCCAGTCGCTCCTGTAACGGTCCGGTCAGCTTGGCGTCCTTGAAAAAATCGGTCTGAATCTCCGAATCGGTTTTGATGGCCATCGCCAGTTCCAGCCAACGTCGATTGCGCTGCACCGCCCGCATACCGGCATTCTCCAGCAGGTGGACGAACTCGAAGGGATCGGCGGGATGCAAAGTATCATTGTAAAACTCGCCGAACAGACGCACGCCGTGGGCCATGGGGATGCATTCGGTGCGATAGACCTCCTCCCAATCGGCCAGGATGCCTCGACGGCGGATGATTTCTTCGGCAAGTTGGCTGTCGGTGAGGGATTCGGGCGGGATGCAGGACAACCCGGCGGCCGCGGCTTCCATGCCCGGCAGGATTTCCTGTTCCAGTCGGCGGCGCAGGTTCTGGAGGTTTTCCATGGAACGGTGCAGGCTGAGGTACCAGCCCCGTTGGTCGTCATTCCCGGCATTTTGGCGGGCCGTGACAGGTCGGGACTGCAGCAGCCAAAGATGCTTTCCCTGCCAGGTCCATTCCACATCCTGGGGGTTGCCAAAAAAGTCCTCCAGATGCAAGGCCAGCTTGGCCACCTGCCGGACCTCTTGCGCGTTCAGGGGAGCTGTCCCCATTTGCCATTTATCCAAAGGAGCGGCGGCGACCTGGCCTCCAATGGGTTGCAACAGCTTCTCCCGTTGCGCCGGGCGGTGCCGAAGGGCTGTCAGATCGTCCCGTTGCAGTTCCCAGTGGTCCGGTTCGATGTCGCCGTCGACCAGGCCCTGGTTCAGACCCCAGACCGATTCGATGACCAATGTCCCCGGCTTTGACGGGCTCTGGCTGAATGCGACGCCGGATTTCTCACCGCACGCCAACTCCTGGATGAGCACTGCCATGGCACTGCCATGGACATTGAGCTTCAACTCCTGTCGGTAGAGCAGGGCGCGATCCGACCATAGGGAGGCCCAAACCTTGCGCACGGCATCGAGGAGCGCCGAGGTGCCGCGGACATTGACGATGGATTCATGCAGGCCGGCGAAGGAGGCCGCCGCGGAATCTTCGCACGGCGCCGAAGAGCGCACCACCAAGGCCTTGGCGCCGAAATAAGCCTCGACTTCCTGCCGAAACCGCCGTTCCATGCCCGGGGGCCAGGGGGTGGTCAAAAACAGGTTGCGGATTCTCAGGGAGGCGTCCCACAGTTCTTCCCAGCGCATTTCGCCTGGATCCTTGCGTCCCAGTTCCATGGCGATGCGCTGCCGCAGGCCGGTTTGCCGGACGAACCGACCATAGGCGGCGACGGTCAGGCACAGGGCACGCGGCACGGGAAAGCCGGCAGCGGTCAGGTCGGCCAAGGCCCGGGCCTTGCCACCTACTTCCTGCGATCCGCAGGTTTTGGCCTCGGTCAGGCTCAGAATCCACTTCATGACTCGAAAACCAGTTCCATGACGTTTTGAAAGCGACTGACCAGGATGTAACGCTGGACCTTCACCTCCAGCAGAGCACAACTCGGGGAGGCGGCAAATTCCTGAAGCAGGGGGTGGCGCTCCAGAAACAGATTCATCCTTTCGGCTTGTTCGGCATCCGGAACTTCGCCGGCGACGCCGAGAACGGTGACGGCCATGGCATCGCGAAAATCCTCACCACAATTCTTGCGGTTGTCCAGAAGCAGGGAGACCTGCGGTTGTTGGCGGAGGTTGGAAAATTTGCGGGTCGCCCGTGCGGTAACGAACAGCAAGCGGCGCAGGTCATCGCTGGCCGCAAAGGCGATGAGGGAGGTATAGGGCCGACCGTTCTCGCTGGTGGCCAGGACGGCACAATTCTGGTTGGCGAGCAGTTGCCGAATGTTTGACTCCAAATTCTGTTCCATGGTTGCTCCTGCAAAAGGCATTGAATGTTTGATGATTTCACAAAATGTCATTCCCGAGGTGTTTATGGTCGGGAATCCAGCAGTTTTTTTATTATTTTTCAAGCCTGTTCTTGCAACCGGCTGGAAAAGTGATAGCTTTGGTCCATGCTGTCTGGTCAAAAACTTGGCGTACCGAAAATGGACAAGCCTCTCTCTCATCCAAGGAGAAATTCTACCATGCTGATCCAAAAAAAACAGGCGGTTATGACGTTGTTGGTGGCCGGCGCAATGATGGTTTTCGGTCTGACTGCTTGCAAAAAGGAAGAAGCGGCCGCTCCGGAAACGGCTGCACCGGCTGTTGCGGAAGCGCCGGCCATGAATATCGTTGAAGTTGCCTCGTCGGCGGGCAGCTTCAATACCCTGGTGGCGGCGGTCAAAGCTGCCGGATTGGTCGAGACCCTTTCCGGTCCTGGACCGTTTACGGTTTTTGCACCGACCGATGAAGCTTTTGCCAAACTGCCGGCAGGAACCCTCGACGATTTGCTGAAGCCGGAGAACAAGGAACAACTGGTTAAAATCCTGACCTATCACGTGGTGCCGGGCCAGGTCATGGCGGCCGATGTGGCAGGATTGACCACCGCGACAACGGTGCAAGGGCAAAACCTGGCCATCGATACCAGTTCAGGGGTCAAGGTCAACAACGCCAACGTGGTGCAGACGGATATCGCTGCTTCCAACGGTGTCATTCATGTTATCGATACGGTGTTGCTGCCGCAGTAAGGGAGTGGTATTCGAACAAATACACAGGTACGCCGGTTTTTCCAGATACCCGGGCCATCATGGCCCGGGTTTTTTTAAACAAGATTCTTGCTTTATGGTTTGTCTGCGAAATCTGCGTCTCAAAGATTTTGACATCAAGGTCAAAGGCATTTTAGTCGCAGATGGCCGCAGATGAACGCAGACAAGGCAAAAATCAGAAAATCTATTTCTACCACCCGTTCGCTGCGCTCTCTCGAGGCACAGAGGACACAGAGGAAAAACAGGAGTAAAAATCATTAAAACTGGGTTTGGGTTTAAACCATCAAGCGGTTTTTAGGTTTTATCTGCGTTCATCTGCGTTCATCTGCGGCTAAAAGAGGTTTCAGGTTTTGATTTTCTCAGATTGTAACTCTGTGTCCTCTGTGCCTCGAGCGAAGCGGGTGGTGAAAAAAGGTTTATGGGTTTAAGATTTTATCTGCGTAAATCTGCGAAATCTGCGTCTCAAAGATTTTGACATCAAGGTCAAAGGCATTTTAGTCGCAGATGGCCGCAGATGAACGCAGACAAGGCAAAAATCAGAAAATCTATTTCTACCACCCGTTCGCTGCGCTCTCTCGAGGCACAGAGGACACAGAGGAAAAACAGGAGTAAAAATCATTAAAACTGGGTTTGGGTTTAAACCATCAAGCGGTTTTTAGGTTTTATCTGCGTTCATCTGCGTTCATCTGCGGCTAAAAGAGGTTTCAGGTTTTGATTTTCTCAGATTGTAACTCTGTGTCCTCTGTGCCTCGAGGGAAGAGGGGGGTGAAAACCGGTTTTTGGTTTTGATGTATCCTCCAGGGAGGATGCTACGAGGGGTTTGCGTGGTATAGTTTATTACATGTTGTCAATCGATTTCGCTCTCATTCATTTTTTCAGGAGGTTCCCGCATGTATGCAATGGACGATATCGGCAGGAATACTTTGGCCATGGTGCTGGCGGGGGGCAAGGGAGAGCGGTTGAGCCCGCTGACCCTGCGTCATGCCAAGCCGGAGTTACCCTTCGGCGGGAAATACAAGATCATCGATTTTGTCCTGAGCAATCTCTTCAATTCCGGCATCAAGCGGGTCTACATCCTGACCCAGTATCGCGCCTGCTCCCTGAATCAGCATATCTGGGACTCCTGGGGTAAATGGACCGGCCTCGGCGAGTTCTACGTGCCCATTTCGCCTGAGACCAGCAGCGAAAGCGAAGCCTGGTTCCAGGGCACGGCCGACGCCATCCTGCAGTACCAGCGCTTCGTGGAATCGGCGGATACGGATTATGTGGCGGTGTTCGGCGGCGACCACATCTACAAGATGGATATCCGG
Organism: Desulfuromonas sp. CSMB_57; assembly: GCF_020194955.2. GTDB lineage: Bacteria > Desulfobacterota > Desulfuromonadia > Desulfuromonadales > Syntrophotaleaceae > JAFCIY02. The sequence continues at coordinate 32,242 of NZ_JAFCIY020000032.1, forward strand.
CAGATGATCTATGCCCACCGCATGAACCGGGCCGACATCACCATCGCCTCCCTGGAAATGCCCGCCGAAGAGGCGCGGCGTTTCGGCGTTTTCTCCGTGGATGACGACAACTGGGTCACGGCCTTCACGGAGAAGCCGAGCAGGCCGGAGACCATCCCCGGACGGGACACCTGCTTTTCTTCCATGGGCAATTACATCTTTTCCACCAGCAAACTTATCGATGTTTTGCGGGAGGGCAAGAAACGATTTGCCGACCTCGATTTCGGCAAGCATGTGATTCCCCTGATGCTGGAGCGGGGCGACAAGGTATTGGCGTACAACTTCAACGACAACCTGATACCGGGTATGAAAACCGGAGAACGCGGCTATTGGCGGGATGTGGGAACCATTGAATCCTATTACGAGGCCAATATGGACCTGGTTCATGTTTCTCCGCAACTCAATCTCTATAACTATAAATGGCCCATTCTTACCAACCAGGGTAACTATCCTCCGGCGAAAACCGTGTTCGATGACGACGATCGTCGCGGGATGAATATCGATTCCTATGTCTGCGGCGGGTGCATCACCAGCGGGGGCATCGTGCGGCGGTCCATTCTCGGGCCGCTGTGCAAGATCAACAGCTACAGCCTGGTGGAGGATTCCATTCTGTTCGATAACGTCACCATCGGCCGGAACGCCAGGATCCGGAAGGCGATCATCGATGAAAACATGGTCATCGCCAACGGCGAAGAGATCGGTTATGACGCCGATGCGGATCGGCAAAAAGGGTATACGGTTACGGATTCGGGAATTGTTGTTGTCGCGCGCAAAGGTTAGCCTTAAATTCTCACTGCTGGTATTGCTGCATACGATTGTTGGGGGGGAGCGTTGCGCATGGGCTCAAAACTGAAGTCTGAACGGGGGGCGACGGCCACCGAGTATGCCGTGATGTTGGCATTGATCGCGGCCGTGGCCCTGGTGGCCGTCAAAGAGCTTGGTTCAGGGGTTTCGAATAGCTTTGATCCGGTTGCTGCGGTTCTTCCCGGCGATGATGGCGGTGGTGGCTCGGGTGGCTCGGGTGGTTCGGGTGGTTCGGGTGGTTCGGGTGGTTCGGGTGGTTCGGGTGGTTCGGGTGGTTCGG
>NZ_JAFCIY020000033.1 GCF_020194955.2 Desulfuromonas sp. CSMB_57
TGCCTACTTTCTATTGGACGAGCAAAGAAAGTAGGCCGGCTGCCGGCCGGGACCGGCGAACCTGGTTTTCCGGGTTTTTTCTGAAAGAAGAAGTTCAAATCCATAGGTTAAAGATGGAGTTTGGGGTAGGCATGGCGAGTTTTTTTAGCATCTCGTATTTTTAAGCACCCTAACCGTAGCGGCCCGAAATAGGCATCGTAGACGCCATCGGCGGTTTATACCGCTAACTTGGAGATTATCCGCCCTGCTCAGAAACCGCCAAAAGTGGGCCCGGCTTCGAATTTGCGCAGCCAGTCGCGGTAATCAATCACGTAGTTGTAGCCACAGACGGTGGTCAGTTGCCGTCCATCGAGGTGCTCGCGGATGCGGCGGCCCCCGGCGATGGTCCGGTCGGCAGGACCGAAGGGGTTGAACCTCATGCCATCGTCAACGAGAAAAACATAGTCGCAGATGAACAGCGTTTCCTCGAAGATGTAGAAAGTAAAGCCGGGGGTATGGCCATCGATGTGAAAGGCTTCGAGGCCGCGATGGGTGAAGTCCTCCTCAAAGGTGCCGTCGAAGGGGAAGGGACGGCAGATGTCATGGCGCGAATCGGCCTGGTGGATGTTTATCCGGGCGCCGAAATGTTCTCGGTAGAGGTTTGAGGCGCCGAGAAAATGGTGGTGGGTGAACAGGATCGTGTCGACATCTGGCAGCGATGCATCGAAAGAGGAAGGGCAGTCGATCCAGCAGGGTCCGGCGCTGGTTTCGATGCGATAGGCGGCATGCTCCAGGCCGAGGGCCGGCCGGGAGTTGAGCCGCGTTACCTTGTCGCTGACGGGGGTGGCCGCCACCTTGTAACGGGTCGAACACTCCTCGGCGGTAATGAATCGCGCCTTCGGCGCCCCGCAGAAGGGGCAGTTGTCGGGATGGAAGCCAATCATGTTGAACCCGCAGACCAGACAGACGAACTGCTCCTTTTTCATGACGATTCCCCTTCGATTCCGCCGTACTCCCTTTCCTTCAGGAATCGGTCGCGTTTTTCACCTATCTCCCGCAGAAGTTCGCGAAAGGAGTCGGCGAACTTTCGGCTGTTTTTCCAGTATAGCGGGGAATCCGAAAGAGGCGACCTCTGTCTCTCACGACAGGCCATTGCCTGCTTTTTTATAGGTATCTCCCTGGGCGAAGCAAAAGAATGCTTTCCAAGTGCATGACTAACCCGAACTCAGTCGGCACGAACAGACGAAAACGAATGGGTGATGTGGGTCAATTGATCCGGGCGGGAACAATGCAGCATCCGTAAAGCAGAGTCGGCGCCGCCCGCCCCGAGGGCCGCATGGACCCATCCCTGGAGCTTGACGGTTGCCATAATTTGTTTGCAAGGGACCGGTTCTGATATAAAATATATGCAGTATTATTTTTTCTGGGGATATGATTATGCTGACTGCCGAAAGCAGAAATTTATTCAAAATATTCGGTATGGGGAAAAAATTTCCAAATTCCTGCATTCGGTTTTACTTTTATGTACTGAATAATCTCGGAATTAAGCGCACAATTTTTTTGTTTTTAAAAAGAATAATTTTTGTAGATCGATTTTTTTGCCTTTGTCTGAATTTGCGCGCTCTGCGCGAAGACCTGCGAGTCAGGTCCGATATTAAAATTAGCCAGTGCAATATAAGTGACTTTTATGAAATTTTAAATCAAATTGAGAAGTTTGATAAACTGTCGCGGAAACAAATTCTTGCAGGGTATCTGTTTTTTAAACGCGGATATCATGGTTGTTACTTGGGAAAAAACAAGCATGGTGAAATTGTTTCAATGCAATGGCTGTTGCGTCCGGGAGACAATCAAATTACCTTGAAAAACACCAATAGAACCATGCCTATTTTGGCAAAAAATGAAGTGTGTGTAGAAAATTTGTTTATTTTTCCAAAATATCGTAATTTGGGATTATTCACAACTTTGAATATGCAGATTCTTAAAATTGCTAAAGAAGAAGCGTATTCAATCTGTTATTCATTTATTCATAGAAAAAACATCAAATCATTAAACTGTTTCTTAAATATCGGCTTTCAAATTCATCAATTGGTTGATAGCTATAACTTTTTCGGGTTTTCATGGCGAAACACCAAAAAGTAACTCGAAAGGGTTGACTTCGAAAATTGCTCAAAAATTCGAGAATTTTATTCCCGAGCGATGGAGAGAGACTTTTTGTCGACCTTGCCGGTTGGCGATTTCGGCAAAGAGGATCTGAACTCGACGTATTTCGGCACCATGAACGATTCCAGCGTTTTATTGCAATGAGCCTGAACCATGACCTCAGTCAAGAGGTAGCCGGCTCGGGGTACCACGAATGCCATGATGGCAGATCCCAGAATATCGTCAGGCACGCCGACAACCGCGGCTTCCGTCACCTCCTCCATGGCACACAGGGCGTTTTCGATTTCCCGGGGGCTGACCCGTTCCCCCCGGGTTTTGATCAGATCGTCTTTCCGCGCCACAAAATATAGAAATCCTTCCTCGTCTTTGCGAAAGAGATCCCCGGTAAACAACAAGACTTCCTCCCGGTAACGTCCCGGTCTAAAGGTTCTAACGGTTTCTTCCGGGGCGTTCCAGTATCCCTGCATGACATGGGCGCCACGCACCACCAGTTCGCCGATCTGCTGGGGACCCACCTCTTTGCCCAGACTATCGACGATGAGAACTTCCGTATTGGGCATGGCAATGCCGACTGAGTCGGGTCGAATGTTCAACTGATCCGGAGGCAGATAGGACACCCTCTTGCATTCGGTCAATCCATACATGGAATAAATCCGTGATGCGGGAAATAACTCCTGCAATTTCCTGATATGTGCCACCGGCAGGGCGGCGCCGGTATTGGTCAGGTAGCGCAGGTTCCGGCAATCGAAACGGCCCAGATCGATTTTCAGCAGCATGGCCGCCATGGTCGGTACCAAGGGAAAACCGGTGACCTTTTCGGCAACCAGTTTTTGCATGATTTGGAAGGGATAGGTAAAGGATTTTTCCAGTACCAGGGTGCCACCGAAATGAAAGGTCATGAGCAACTGGTAAAGACCATAATCAAAGGAGAGGGGCAGGGTGTTGAGCACGATATCGTCGTCGGTGTTTTCCAGGTAGGTGATGATGCTGTTTGCGGCGGCGATCATGTTGCCATGGGTGGAAACAACCCCCTTGGGCTCGCCTGTCGAGCCTGAGGTGTAAATAATCGCGGCCAGATCCACATCGATGACCGAAACCGGTTTTTGTGTCGAAGAGCGGGCTCCCCGCGCCATGGCCTGCTTCCCATCGCAGACCGTCGCCAGGATGTCGTGAGCGCGGATTTTGGCCAGTTCACCGGATTCGTTACGGGATGCGCTCTGAAAACAGACCATATGCTGTAATGCCGGACAGTCGGGGAGAACATGGTCAACGATTTTCAGTCGCGAAGCCTGGGTGATGATGATTTGTGCCTGACAGTCGTTGAGGATGTAACGGAGTTTGCTTTCCTTCATGCCGGGATTGAGAAGCACGAAGACGCCCCCCGCTTTGAGAACGGCAAACAGGGAAATCACCGCCTCGGAGGAATTTTCCAGGAAAATCACCACCCGGTCCTGCCGCTGAAGGCCGTTTTCAATCAGGTAGCATGCCAGCAGATCGGCCTTTTGGTTGATTTCAGCGAAGCTCAGTCGCTCCGCTCCGCATATCAGGGCGGTTTTATCGCTGCGCAGTTGTGCCGAGCGTTCCAAAAAACGATGAACGTTCATGCGGTTGTGTGTCCCTCCTGTGAGACCGGCTATCAGCCGAGTTGCACAACGCCCTGAGATAATTCCGATGCGCCGACCTTTTTATTCAGGAAGCAGGCCGTTTTATCGATGGAGTCGAGATTGTCCGGTATCAGTTCTTCGTCGCTGATAGCTATTCCAAACTGTTTTTCCAAAAAATCAACCAACTCGAGTATGCCTGTCGAGTCGATAATGCCGCTTTCCTGGAAGGACGTTTCATCCTGCAGGCCTTCCTCGTCACCAAACAGGAAATTGTCCACCACAAATGCCCGAATCCGGGCTCTCAGATTGCCGAGGTGTTTGGGACTGAAAAAAGGAACTTGGTCTGCCATAGGGTAACTCCTGGGTCGGGTGGCCGAAGGGTTGGAAAAAGGGCGCCGAATTTCTGAAGGACCATTGTAACAGGGTTATGTCGGCAGGGGCCATGCCATGGCCGAAAGGCCGCCCCCTTTTTGCAGCCTGATTTCCGGGATATCGGAAATCAGCAATGGGGGCAGGTGCTGGTAACGTGTGGTGGCCCGCTTGGTGTCGATGTCCTGAAAGATACGCTGAATCCGGCTTTCATCAAGACCGATGACCGCGGCTACCTCGCAGGCCGGAATGGCGTGGTTCTTGGCGTAGAGGCAGAGATCCATGTGCCTCAGGGGCAGGGAAAAGTAAAATTCATCCTGTCCCTGTTCCAGGGAGAAGGTATCCGTGGTTGGTGCTCTTTGCCGGACCTCCTCAGGAATTTGCAGATACTCGGCCAATTGGTAGACCTGCGATTTGTAAAGATGGGCAATGGGCTTGATATCGGCGGCGCCATCTCCCTGTTTGACGAAAAAGCCCTGATCGTATTCGAGTCGGTTCGGTGTTCCGGCCACTGCAAAATGCAACCGGTCGGCATGATAGTATTCAAGCATTTTGCGGGTGCGCTGCTTGAAACTGGTGGCTGCCACAATCTCGAGATAGGCCTGCAACGGCAGTCGGCACCTTGAAACGCGGCCGTCGGGACTCTGGGCCACAATGGAGAACAGGGTATAACCATCGGTCTGGGTGATGTCCGGAGAAACGATTTTGGATCGCCATCCCTTTCCATATTCCGGAATCACCTGCCGTACCGCGGCCGCATAACGCGCATAAAACGAGAGGGCGTCGAGGATCGGGGTCAGGTCTTCCCGCAGGGTATTCAAACCCAGATGCCTCGCCACCAGGCCGCTCATCGCAAGAGATTCTTCCGCCGAATCCCGCTCCGGCATTTCGAGGCCTAAAACCCGGTTTGGACCCAGAGCCCTGACGGCCAATGCCGCAGTGACACTGCTGTCAATGCCGCCCGATAAGCCAACCACCAGGCCTCGACGGCGCAATTGCTCCTTGAGCAGGGTACGGATCCCCTGGCAGATGGCTTCGGTTTCTGCCGCAACATCGATATCGAGCAACTCGGGGGAAAATTTGCGATTGGCAGTCATGGCTGTTCTCCATACTGGATGGAATCAGGTTGAAGGCCCTCTTGGCGAACCAGGCGATCCAGAACAGCCGGTTTTATGTTCATCCTGGGAAAATCTTCAATAAACAACTGGTGAGCCAGTTGCGTGGAAAGGATGCCGATCAAGGCCATATTCTGTGTTTCACTGATCAGGGCGGCATCGTCCCGACGAAATTTCCGCAGCAGGAAAGCGACTTTGTTCGAATCGAAATATCCAAACCGCTGAAGCATTTCCGGAGCGAGCAAGTCGTGGATGTAGGATTTGCCGTGCGCGGTGCGAAATGCTTCGGCGATAGGCGCGCGATAGGGTTGTTTCACTCTTTTAGCGATGGTGGCGGGAAGCAAATGGCCAAAGGTTCGTTTTAGAATGGATTTTTCGTTGAGGCCACGAATCTTCCAATGGGCCGGCAGTCGGGCGGCAAACTCAATGACCCGGTGGTCCAGAAATGGCAAACGGATTTCCAGGGAGTGAGCCATTGCGACTCGATCGCCTTGAGAGGAAAGCAGGTAGTTGGCCAGGAAAATGTCCATTTCCAAAGCCTGGGTGCAGGAAAATAGATCCCATTGGCAAAAATCCTCCGGCAAGGTCATGGCCAGGGTAGCAAGGCTATCGGATTCGGGCAACCTATGCTTGAAATCAGGGGCAAAAAAGGTGGTATTGCGTCGGGAATTCTCCCAGCGAATACGATGGGTAAACAGCGCATCCCGGCCGCCGCCCAAATTGCCGGCAAAGAAATGCTGCAGAAAATCCCGTCCCCTTCCGGGATTTTGAAACACATAGGGGTAGAGCTTTTCCAACAGTCGGGGCCGTCGTTTGGAGCCGGGCTCCCGAGCCCAGAACTCTCTGATCTTGGCCTCCTTGAAGATGTTGTATCCGCCGAATACCTCGTCCGCCCCTTCACCGGTGAGTACCACCTTGTACTGATTGTCACGGACCAGTCCGGACAGCATCCAGAGGGGAACCGGGGCCGTGCGCAGGAGCGGGGATTCGCAGTGCCAGATGACGGCCGGCAGGTTTTCAAGGATATCCTCCCGGTTGATGGCGATGCTGCGATGGTCGGTACCGAGATGGTCGACCAGTTGCTGCTGGAAGCAGGTTTCATCGAAGGCCGGCAGGTCAAAGGTCATGGAAAATGTGGTGAGGCGGTTGTCGAAAAACCGGGCAATCAGGGCTGTGGTAATAGAGGAGTCGAGCCCGCCGCTGAGGTAGGCCCCGACCGGCACGTCGGAACGCAGGCGGAGACGTACGGCATCGAGCAGCAGTTCGGCCAATTCCTGTTGGGCTTCTTCCAAACTTCCGGACCACTGCCGGTTTTCCTCGAAATGGGGCCGCACCCAGTATGGCTGCTCGCGGACTTGCCCTTTCCTGAAGGTCAGATAATGTCCGGGCCGTACCTGGCGGATGTCCTGAAACAAACAGCCGTTGCCCAAAGTGCTCCAGAATGTGAAGATTTCATCAATAGCGGCGGGGTCGATGGCCCTGCTTACATTGGGGAGCACGAAAAGGGCTTTGGCCTCGGAGGCGAAGGCCATTTTTCCATCACAGGCGAGATAGTAAAGCGGACGGATGCCAACCCGATCTCGAGCGAGGAACAATTCCTGTTGCCTTGCATCCCATATCGCGAATGCAAATTCTCCGTTAATTTTTTCCAAACAACGTTCCCCAAATTCTTCATACAGGTGTAAAACAACTTCCGTATCTGTATTGGTGGTAAAATGATGACCTCTTGACAATAAATCATTCTTAAGTTCTATATAGTTGAATGTTTCGCCATTGTAAACAATCCATAGATTCTTGTCTTCATTACTGATTGGCTGGCATCCATCTGATAATCCTATAATACTAAGGCGGGCATTTCCTATGGACATATTTGGTGAGCAAAAGGCGCCACTTTCATCCGGACCACGATATTTAATAACATTGATCATCCGTGAAATCGTATCAATGGATGTCTCAATATTATCGAAAAAATTAATGGCGCCAACAATTCCGCACATTGGTTGGATTTCCTCTTTGATAATATGAAAAATCCACAAGCCTATAAAAAATAGGTTTGACTTGCTTAATACCATATCGTGAAGTCTGTTGCTGTCAAGGCAGAGAGTGTCGGCCAGTGGATCGGTATGAGCGCGCTACCGCGGACGGTTTCAGGCTGTTATAGAGCTATTTTTGAAATGCCCCCGAGAGGAAATTTTTCCTCTGATGGCTGGGCTCCATGGTTGATTCCAAATATTTACGGTAAAGGTTTCGTCACGGTTGATTTTTCATCTGAAGTGGCAACAGGGGGGAGGAACACTTTTGATCAATGACTTGCGGTACCTTGCCACTGTGATTCGAGGTGTCATGCGGCAAGTTTTGTTTGGAAAAGTGCGGACAAAGGGGTGACTTGTTGCGGGCGTGGGGCGGGGCGTGAGCCATGGCTCATGGCGCCCGTCAGGTTCCGCAGAAAGTCCGGTAGGGCTGGGAGGAAGCAGGCGGCGGTGGGGTCGGTCATGGGGGTCTCTTTTGGGGTCAGAAGGTTCCCGGGAACAACACATAACTCAGCAGCAGGCCCATAAGGCCCGCCGCCAGGCCGTACAGCAGCAAAGGTACCAGGGTGCGGCGGATGATGAGGCCTTCCATGCCGACCAGGCCGACGGTGGCCGAGGCCGCCACCACGTTATGCACGCAACTCATGTTGCCCATGGCGCCGCCCACGGCCTGCAGGGCCAGGATGATTTCCCGGCTGGCGCCGATGCCTGATGCCAGTCCGTATTGAAACTCGGCGAACATGAGGTTGGAGACGGTGCAACTGCCGGCGATGAAGGAGCCGAGGGCGCCGACATAGGCGGCGAACAATGGCCAACTGCGGCCGGCGAGATCTGCCATGAATTCGGCCATGGCCAGGGGCATGGCGCTGTAGCCCTGGTCGTTGTAACCGGACTGCTTCATGATTTCCACCAGGGCTACGGCGAACAGCATGGCGATGGTGGGATTCTTCAGGCGTCGGAAGCTTTCGGCCCAGGCTTTGGCGACCTTGGCACGCGGTATGCGATGCAGGAAGATGGTGAGCAGGGCCACCAGCAGAAAGGGCAGGATGCCCGGCAGATAGAGGGGTTTCATGCTGAAGCTGACGGTCTCGAAACCCAGGATGCGCGGGAACTCCAAACTCCAGGCGTTCAGGCGGGCTTTGAAGGGCAGCGCATCGATGCGCGTCAGCACCAGGATGCCGGCGATGAGGATATAGGGCAGCCAGGCAAAAAACTGAGTCATGCAGGGCTTTTGCTCGGCACTGCCGGTCTCGATGAGACCCATCCAGTCATCGCCCCAGGCGGAACGCGGTGGAAAATCCCAGGTCGACGCGGGCAAAAAGAGGCCGCGTTTGGCGGCGGCGATGACCAGGGCCAGGCCGACCAGGCCCCCCAGCAGGGACGGAAATTCCACGCCGAACAGAAAGGCGGTCAGGAGATAGGGCAGGGTGTAGGCGAAGGCGGCGAACAGGGCGAAGCGCCAGGCACCGAGACCTTCCCGCCAGGAACGGTTGCGGCCAAAGAAACGGGTCAAAAAGCAGACCACGAACAGCAGCAGACCGAAGGCCACCAGGCTGTGGATGATGGCCGCCCATTGGCCGACATGCCGGAGAAATCCGTCGAAACTGGAAAAACCCATGGGCCCTGCCGGGGCGGCCAGGCTTTGCTGCACCGGCGGTTGCAGGTTTTTGAGGCCGAACCACATGGGTGTGCCGACGGCGCCGAAAGTGACCGGCACCGAATTGAAGATCAGGCAGACGCAGACGGCGGCGAGGGCCGGGAAGCCGAGGCCGAGCAGCAGGGGGGCGGCAATGGCCGCCGGGGTGCCGAAACCGGCGGCGCCTTCAAGGAACGCGCCGAACATGAAGGCGATGATGATGGTCTGCACCCGTCGATCCCGGGAGATATGGAGGAAGCCCGCACTGATGGTTTCCATGGCCCCGCCGGCCTGCAGGGTGTAGAGGATCAGGATGGCACCGAAAACGATGATCAGCACGTTGACGGCGCTGCCGAATCCGGCCAGGGTGGCGGCGGCGATGAAGGCCGGCGGCATTTTCCAGATAAGGGCGCCAAGCAGCGCGCACAGGGCCCAGGCCAGAGGCATGGCCCGGGTGGCCGGCCAGCGCATCCCGACCATGAGCACCAGCACCAGGGCGATGGGGAGAAACGCGAACAGGGCCAGGGTACCTGAAGACAGCATTTTCACTCGTCCTTTAGGAAGGCGCCAGGTAGCGGGATAATGAATCAGGGGGTTGACGGCAGCGGGGCGCAGGGTTGCGCCCCTCATTTAACAAGCTGGGCTGTTTCAGGTCAAGGTGAATCCGGAAAGGCAGGGAGGGTCAGGCTGCGTCGAGGGTTTCCAGCAGGCGGAGGATGCTGATGTCCGCGCCCAAAACACCGAGAATCCGGTTCTGTTCATTACGGATGACGCAGGCGACGGTAAAGCAGAAACGCCCGGTGGCCGCCGAACGGTACAGTTCGGAAATGTGGCAGCCGTCGTTTTGCAGGGCGCCCTGGAACCAGGGCCGACGGGACCAATCCATGTCGTGACCGTTGCTGCCGTAGGCGCTGGCGGTACCCTCTTCGGCGAAGATGTTGCTGGTTACCTGGCGGCCCTGGGCGTCGGTGACATAGAGCAGCTCAAGGCAGGGGTCCTGTTTGGCGGCCAGGCGCAACCGGTTCTCCTGTCGGGTGCGGTCCATGGCGACAAGGTCGCTCTGGCCGGCGAGTTCCGAGACCATTACGCGCGCCATTTCGTGCGCATGCAGCCGGAACCGGTCGAGCAGCAGCAACAACTCATCGGTGACACCATTCAGACTTTGCACCTCGCTGCTGACCCGGCGTGCCATGCTTTCCATGGCCCCGGACAGACCGGCCATCTCTTCGATGCTGCTGGACACCTCCTGAGTCGTGGCGGCCTGCTCCCGCACTGCGCCGGAAATTTCGGTAATGCGGTGATGCACTGTTTCGAAAGTGGCGATCATGGTTTGCAGGGCTTGACCGAAATGACCGATATCCTGCCCGGTCCGGGTCACGGCCTGGCAGGTACTGTCCAGGTCCGTTGCCGTATGGCGGCACTCAGCCTGAATATGGCCGATCTGAGCGGCGATATCCTCGGTGGCGCACAGGGTGCTTTCCGCCAGGTTCTTGACTTCGGCGGCGACCACGGCAAAGCCCTTGCCGTGAATGCCGGCTCGGGCCGCCTCGATGCTGGCATTGAGGGACAGCAGATTGGTCTGGTTGGCAATGCCGCGGATCAGGGTCACCACCTTGCCGATGGCCACGGAACTGGTTTCCAGGCGCTGCATGGATTCGGTCAACAGGCGGGTTGAGGCCAGCACCTCCCGGGCGGATTCCTGGGCCCGCTCAGCAAGGATTTTCTCCTGTAGAGCCTTTTCCATGGCTTGCTGGGACATGCCGGCCACGGAATCGGCATGACCGGCGATCTGGGTGATGGTCTGGGCCATCTCTTCGGCGGCGGCAGCGATCTGATGGGTTTTTTCCGATTGCAGGCCGGCATTGTCGGCGGCGGCGGTGGCACATTGCTCCAGGGAGGCGGCCGACAGGTATACCCGGTTGGCGGAGCGGATGAAGCCGCCCAGAGTTCCGTTAAGGGCCGTCGTCGCTCGCTCCAGGCTCGCAGCCAGGTATTTCAGCAAGCCGTTCCGGGTATTGCCGGTCATGGCGAAATGCAGCTTTCCTTGGCCCATCCCATGGATCAGGTCCGTCAATTCCTGTTGTTGGCTTTGCAGGGGGCGGCAGGCCAGAAAAATCAGCCACCAGCCAAACCCCAGACCCGTAATTCCCAAAACAGCCGTGACCAGGGGCCCGAGCCCTCCCGACAGAGTTCCATACCCAAGGGCCGCCCCGCCTAGAAATGCCAGGGTGACCAGGAGGACCATGCGCATTTGCCAGAGTACCTGTTTCATCGTAGCTGCTCCCTTCTTCATTGAATTGAACAGGATTTTCCGGAACAGCGTAGTCGGCCCCCAGGTCGAACACCTGACGAGGGATACTGGAAATACCAGGCTGAAAGCGGGTTCCGGAAAGATGCGTCTTTGATCGAGAAACGCCAATTTTGCAAGGCTTGTGCCATTAATTAAGGACCAAAAACCTTGTGTTGACGATAGTTTATAAGATTGACAGGAAGCGTGAAGACCCCTGTATGCTTAAAAATAAGGCAGGGTGTGGAGTTTTTCGGCAGCCAAGGAAAGATGAATTGGGGTAGGAGAGTGAGGTCAACTGGTGAAGATCTGGCAGAGTGGTTGGAAATCAAGGGGCGGTTAACCGATGGGGATGTTCAGGCGCATTTTTCGTTGTCAGCGAAGCGCTAACGGATCCGTTCTCGTTGTGATTAGTGGTAGTCCATCCTCTCGGCCATACGATAAGGAGCAGCCTATACTCCGTGTGCACAACCTAAAGGGCGGCAGAATTTACCAGCAGGCAAAGGCGGTTGCCGTGACCCGGTTACGGCCACCGGCTTTGCTGGCATAAAGCGCTTGATCCACCTGCTCCAAGAGTTTTTTCCAGTTCGGTACACGATCACAGGATACATATTCCAGTACGCCGACGCTGATGGTGACCTGAAAAGCCTGTTCCCGAGCTGAAAAGCTCTCTTCCATGGCGGCCCGCCGCAACCGCTCGGCGAGAGCATTGGCGCCCTGGATGCCCGTTTCGGGCAAAACCAATATGAATTCGTCGCCGCCGTAGCGGGCGGCAAAATCCACGGCACGTATCATGCCGCCGGCGAGCCCGGCCAGGCGTTGCAGGACCTGGTCGCCCGCGAGGTGTCCCCAGGTATCGTTGATTTCCTTGAACCGGTCGACATCGAACATGACGAGGGACAGGGAGCGCTGATAGCGGTGCGCCCGTTCCAATTCATTTTCCATGATGGAGGCCAGCCAGGTCTGGTTGTAAAGGCCGGTCAGGCCATCCAGGCGAGCACGTTCCAGCAGGCTCTGGTGGGTCAGGAGTCGCCGAATCAGGGGACCCATGGCCAGCACCGTGGCGACGACGATGAGCAGGGTGGCGGTGATGATGGCGGCCATCAAGTTCAGCTTTTGCCGATGGAGATCGGCGAAGAACAGCCGCGTGTCAACGACGGCGAAAACCTTCAAGTCGCTGTCGGCCAGCGGCAGGCGGGGCAATTGATAGAATTTATGGACTGTGCCATTCTGCAAAAAGGCTTGCAGAGTTGTCCTGGCTTCCGCGTCGGGGCAGTCGGCGGGCCAATAGAGAATATCCCGGCCCCGGGTGATGGCCAGATGGCTGGAGGATTTGGCGGCAGCGGAGACGATGCCCTGAATGCGTTCATCGCTGAACATCAGGATATCGTAGCCCGCCAATCCGAACTGTTGGTCGACGATGGGGGATGCATAGAGCAGGTACGATATTCCTTCGATGGTGGCGGGGCCTGCGATCTGGACGGTTTGGGGGATGTGGTCGAAGGCATGGTCCCATGCCACGGGCAGCGCAATTCCGGCCGAATAGAGGCGCCGGCCCTGGGGATCGAAGCGGGTGATGCCGGCGATTTCCGGGTGAGCAGTCAGGCCATCGGCGAGCTTGTCCCGGCTGAAGGCCGCCAACGCCGCCCCATCGATCTCGCCCCGCAGATAACGAATCTGTTCTTTGCGAATGATGGTGCGGCTGGCCATCTGGCGGGCGATGTCGCGGTGGTTTTGCAGGACTTCGTGGAGGAGCTGGTGACCGCTGTTCAGGTAGAACCGGATTTCCTGGCCGTGGGCCTGGTGCAGTCGGTCGACCAGGGGGCGGAAACCGAAGAGATAAAAGCATAGCGCCAGCAGAACACAACTCAGGGCGATAACGGCGTAAACCTTGAAAATATCTTTTCTGTAACCCTTGACCATGGGCCCCCGTCATGTCACATGAAGCATTAACCGTATGTTCGGATGTGGAATTTCGCACCTCATTATGTCGTGAAAATCCGTACTAAATCTACCATTAATTGCAGGGGTTGCACCTCAGCCATTTACGCTCCAGCACCTGCGGTTCCGCACCTCGCAGCAGGTCAGGGCGCGGCCATGTCCGGCGCCGGTATCCAGGCCGATGCGGTGCTCGGAAAAGGCGGGGGATTTCAAGGGAGTGTGACCGAAGACCACGGTTTTGCCCCAATCGAAATCCGATTCCAGAAAATCTTCTCGAATCCAAAGCAGATCTTGATGATTCTGTTGTTCCGGGGACAAACCGGGGCGGAGGCCGGCATGGACAAAGATGAAGCCGTCGGTTTCGTACCACAGACGCAGGCTGTGAAAAAATTCGAGATGGCGTGGCGGGATGTGGATCCGGTTGTCCCGATGGTATCCGGCCAGGGTGGTGGCGCCGCCGTTGAGGAGATAGAGCAGGGTTTCGCGGCCGGCCAGGTAGTCCAGCAACATGGCTTCATGGTTGCCTTTGAGAAAGACGGTTTGCGGGAACCGGTCCTGCAGCTCGAGCAGTTGGTCGATGACGCCGGGCGAATCGGGTCCGCGGTCGATGTAGTCGCCGAGGAAGACCGCCACATCCGCGGGTTGGAGGTCGACCTGCTTGAGCAGCTTTGCCAGCAATTCCGCTTGGCCATGGATATCGCCGACGGCCAGCAGCCTGCCTGATATGTGCGGGTCAGCACCGGGCATTGCCAAGATCCCTCGCCCTCGTCAGTGGAATTGCGCCGGATTGGCGGCGTGGGCCGTCCGGCGATTTTTACGGATCTTTGACTGCAGGCTGAAATTTTATCTTAAAAGGGGTAAGATGACAGCACGTGTTGATTTTACCACCGTTTTAAATTGGAAAGGTTTGAAGAATAATCCATGAAACAGATAGTCGTTCATCCGGGAAATGCCCACCGTGACGATTTCATGGCGGTATGTGTGCTGCTGGCAACCCACGACAATGTCAAGGTATTCAGACGCGATCCCGTGCCGGAGGATCTTGCGGATCGGGATACCTATGTGGTTGATGTCGGCATGGAATACGATCCCCTGCGACACAACTTCGACCATCACCAGGATTCGTCCCTGCCTTGCGCTTTTCATCTTATCATGCAACATCTCGGTTATCACGAGGATGCCATGCAGATGTTTCAGTGGTACCCTTTCATGAGCATGATGGATGTCAAGGGGCCGCATAAAGCCGCGGCTCATCTGGGGGTGGACAGCAGTGTTCTGTTTGCTTCTTCCTCGCCCATCGAAGGCCACATCCTGTCGCGATTTTCGCGGATGAGGGACCTGGGTCCGGAAAACCTGCTATACGTGCTCATGCAGGAATTGGGGCGCGAATTCATCGCCATGATCGGGCTCAAGGTCGCCAGACTGGAGCGATTGAAGAAGGAAGCCCGGGTCGTCCAGGTCAAGCATCTCAAGGCGGTAACCTGCCATATCGAGGAGCAACCCAAGATGTCCATGGAACTTTTTCTGCGCTCCCTGGACGATGAGCGCATCGCCATCTGCATCACACCCTCGGTCCGGGGTGAGGGCTGGGAGTTGCTGCGCCTGGGCGATCACAGCATGGTGGATTTTCGGTTGGTGGCCAACAGTCCGGAAATCCGCTTTGTGCATGCCAACGGTTTCGTGGCCACCACCCGGACGCGGATTCCTCAGGAGCAGGTGTTGCAATTGGCGGCCGGGGCGGTCATCGACGCTGAGTCCAGATCCTTCGGAATATGAAAATTGGCAGATGGTGGCGCCTCATGCCGGTGGCCGCTCTTGTCGGCGTTCTCTACTATCTCGTCCGCCAGGTCGATGTGCAGCCGCTGTTTTCCAACCTGCTGCGCTGGATTGATACTGCCGGTCTTTTTGGGGTTCTGCTTTTCGTTCTGGTTTATATCCTGGCTGCGGTGTTGATGTTGCCCGGGGTTATTCTGACCCTGGCGGCCGGATTTCTCTACGGCGTGATCCAAGGTACCGTAGTGGTGTCCGTTGCTTCCACCCTAGGTGCGGGCTGCGCTTTTCTCATCGGCCGGTACCTGGCCCGGGATTGGGTGAAGCGGCGCATGGCCGGGCGGGAGGCCCTGCAGGCCATGGATGAGGCCGTCGGTCGGGAGGGTTGGAAGATCGTCTTGCTGACGCGCATGTCGCCGGCTTTTCCCTTCAACCTGATCAACTACGCCTACGGGCTGACCGGGGTTTCGTTTCCGAAATACTTTGGCGCTACCTGGCTGGGCATGCTTCCCGGTACGGTCCTGTTCGTCTATCTGGGATCCCTGGCCGGCGAACTGGCCGCCGTCGGCGTCACGCCAGCGCAGCGCAATCCTCTGGAGTGGCTGTATTACGGACTCGGCCTGCTGGCGACCATCACGGTTACCGTGCTGGTTACCCGCTTGGCCCGCAAGGCCTTGCGGGGACGGTTTTCACTTCCGGATCCGCATCAGGGGAAGGAAACATGAGATCGCCCGTCAACCTCGAGCCTTGGGACGATTTCAATCGGGACCTCGCGGGCCTGGTCCGTCCCCCGGATTGGCGTAATCCTCGACCCGCCGACCGCTACAACCTGGTGGTGATCGGTGCCGGTACCGCCGGCCTGGTCTGTGCCGCCGGTGCAGCGGCCCTCGGTGCCAGGGTGGCCTTGGTGGAACGCCATCTGCTGGGCGGTGATTGCCTGAATGCCGGTTGCGTGCCTTCCAAGGCGCTGCTCAGCGCGGCGCGCGTGGCGGCGGCGGTGCGGGATGCCCATCCCTTCGGGGTCCGGGTCGATGGATCGGTGCGGGTCGATTTTGCCGCCGTCATGGAGCGCATGCGGCGATTGCGGGCATCCATCGCGCCGCACGATTCGGCGCGGCGCTTCCAGGAAATGGGGGTCCATGTCTTTTTCGGCACCGCCCGGTTCGTGGACCGGCACACCGTGGCGGTCGGGGAGGAGCGGTTGCGCTTCAGCAAAGCGGTCATCGCCAGCGGCAGTCGGCCGGCGGTTCCCGCCATTTCCGGTCTGACGGAACTGGATTTTCTGACCAACGAAACCCTCTTTTCCCTGACGGAGCTGCCCCGTCGCCTGGCCATCATCGGCGCCGGCCCCATCGGCTGTGAAATGGCCCAGGCTTTTGCCCGCTTCGGCGCCGATGTGCTGCTGGTGGAGAACCGCCATGGTCTGCTGCCCCGCGAGGAACGCGAGGCGGCGCGCATCATCCAGGCCGCCCTGGAGCGCGATGGCGTGCGCCTGATGTGCTGCGGCAAGGACCTGCAGTTGTCCAGGGAGGCCGCGGGGATACGCCTGCAGGTGGCTTCCCACGACCATCCCTACGATGAATCGGCGGATTGCCTGCTGGTGGCGGCGGGCCGCCGCCCCAACCTTGAAGGCCTCGACCTCGACCGGGCGGACATCGCCTATTCCGACCAGGGAGTAGGGGTCAACGACTTCCTCCAGACCAGCAACCCCCGGGTCTATGCCGCCGGGGACGTCTGCTCGTCCTACCAGTTTACCCATGCCGCCGACTTCATGGCCCGCATTGTCCTGCGCAACGCCCTGTTTGCGGGTCGGGCCCGGGTCGGCGCCCTGACCATTCCCTGGTGCACCTATACGGATCCGGAAATTGCCCGGGTCGGCCTCTCGCCCCAGGAAGCCGCCGAGCGGGGGGTCGCCATCGACACTTTTACCCGCCCGCTGTCGGAAGTGGACCGGGCGGTTCTCGAGGCGCGCAGCGAGGGCCTGGTACGCATCCACGTCCGCCAGGGCAGCGATCGCATGGTCGGCGCCACGGTGGTGGCGGCCAACGCCGGCGACCTGATTGCTCAACTCAGCCAGGCCATGACCCATGGCCTGAGGCTGCGGCACCTGGCTGCCACCATTCATCCCTATCCGACCCAGGCGGAGGCCATCCGGCAGGCGGCGGACCTTTACAATCGGTCACGGCTGACGCCCATGGTCCGATTCCTATTAAGTCGATGGCTGGCGTGGCGTCGATGAACCCTCTGTTGATGATTTTTACCCGGCTGCCGGCGGCCGGCCGGACCAAGACCCGGCTTATTCCCGCCCTCGGCGCCGAGGGGGCGGCCGAGTTGCAACGGCAGATGACCCTGCACACGGTCCGATGTGCCAGGCGCGCGGCGCGGGATGGGGGACTGGACATGGAAATCCATCATGCCGGCGGCCAGGCCGAGGATTTCCGGAGGTGGCTCGGCCCCGATCTGAACTATCAATGCCAAATGGAAGGCGACCTGGGCCGGCGGATGGCCCAGGCCTTTGCCACGGCTTTCCAGGCCGGACGCCCGGCGGCGGTTCTCATCGGCTGCGATTGTCCGCAGCTGGACGAGAATCTTTTGGGGCGGGCCTTTCAGGAATTGGCGGAAAGACAGCTGGTCCTGGGTCCGGCCCTGGATGGCGGTTATTATCTCATCGGCCTGCGGCAAGACTGTCCGGAACTGTTTCAGGGCGTGGCCTGGGGCACGGACCGGGTTCGAGCCGAAACGCTCCGCATCGCCGACGGCAAGGGCCTGACCGTCAAGCTCATGGAACCGTTGTCGGATGTGGACCGGCCCGAGGATCTGCCGGTTTGGCGTGCGGTGCAGGCTGCCGGTCGGGCGCCCATGGCGGCAGCGGAGCTCATCAGCGTCATCATACCGACGCTGAACGAAGCACAGTGCCTCGGGGAGACCCTGGCCCGGGTGTGGGGCGAGCCGGGAGTCGAAATCATCGTGGCGGATGGCGGCAGCAGCGATGGGACCGGTGAACTGGCCGCTTCCCAGGGCGCCCGGGTGGTGGCTTCCAGGCCCGGTAGAGGGCGCCAGATGAATGCCGGAGCCCGCATCGCCCGGGGCGGGTTGCTGTTGTTTCTGCATGCCGATACCTTGTTGCCGGCCGGTTATGTCGAAGCGATCCGAGGGGCCATGGGCCGTGGGAACGCCGTCGCCGGTGCTTTTCGGCTACGCCTGGATGTGCGCTCCGCAGGGCTGCGGCTGGTGGAATCGTTGACCAATCTGCGCTGTCGACTGTTCCAGGAACCTTACGGGGATCAGGCCCTGTTCCTGCGGGCGGCGACCTTTCGGGAGTTGGGCGGCTTTCCGGAAACGCCGATTTTGGAGGATGTGATGCTGGTGCGGCGCCTGAAACGCCGCGGCCGCATCCTGTTGTCGCCCCTGCCGGCATTGACCTCGGCGCGCCGCTGGCAGCGCTTGGGAATCGTCAAAACCACCCTGCTGCACCGCGCGGTAATGCTGGCCCATGCCTGCGGGATAGGACCGGAAATCATTGTTGCCTGGCTGCGTCGCGCCGGATATTATGGCGGCCGTCGCGAGGGCCGTTCTTCGAAGAGATCCGGCGCGCCTTCGGAATCCAAATCCACTCAATAAAAAAATGAGGAACCATGGTCACGGCGTTGCTGGGGGTGTTGCTGGGCTTGGCGTTGCTGGTATGGAGCGCCGATCGGTTTGTGGAAGGCTCGGCGGCAACAGCGCGCCATTTCGGCATGCCGCCGCTGCTCATCGGCATGGTCATCGTGGGCTTCGGCACCTCCATGCCGGAGATGGTGGTTTCGGTTTTTGCCGCCGCTCAGGGTACCACGGGTATCGCCTTGGGCAATGCCTACGGCTCCAATATCACCAACATCGCCCTGATTCTCGGCTTGACGGCTCTTATCAGCCCCATTGCCGTGCACTCCCGGGTGTTGCGTAAGGAATTGCCGGTCTTGACCCTGGTGACGGCCTTGGCTGCCTGGCAGCTTCGCGACGGCTGGTTGAGCCGCCTCGATGCCTTGCTGCTGTTGGTGGTGTTTTCCGGGTTGATGGCCTGGACCATCCGCGAGGGGCTTCAGCAGCGTGCCGACAAGCTTGGCCAGGAAATGGAGGAGGCACTGGAAGCCCGCTCCATGCCTATCGGGCGTGCCTTGTGCTGGACCGGGCTGGGGTTGGTGCTGCTGATCATCAGTTCCCGCATCCTGGTTTGGGGCGCCGTGGCCATCGCCCATGGCTTCGGGGTCAGCGATCTGATCATCGGCCTGACGGTTGTGGCCGTCGGAACGTCCTTGCCGGAGTTGGCCTCATCGGTGCTGGCGGTGCGTAAAAACGAGCACGACATCGCCCTGGGTAACATCCTCGGTTCCAATCTGTTCAATACTCTGGCGGTGGTCGGCGTGGCCGGGATGGTCAGACCCATGGCGGCGGCAAGGGAAATCCTGCTCCGCGACATGATGGTCATGGGGGGGCTGACCCTGGCCCTGTTTCTCATCGGCTACGGATTTCGCGGCCCGGGCCGCATCAATCGTCTCGAAGGCGGGATTCTGCTGGCGTGTTTTGCCGGCTATACGGTCTATCTGGTAACCCATGCCTTTGGGTGACTACTCAGCAACCGTGGAGAAAGGGTTGCGCGTTCTTCATGCCGAGGGTGTCTGGCGCCCGGATGGCGCCAGTCAAGACCCAGGGATGGGTTCATGCGGCCCTCGGCGTGAGGGGCGCGAGACCCTCCGTTATGAACGGTTCGCCGTTGCATGAATGAAAATCTTCGACATCCGGGCATCATTCCATTAACATGGACGGATATTTTTCTCCGTCGAAAGCTCTGATTTCCGTGGATTCCCCTAAGCCTTTCCCCTGGAAAGCCCTGGCCGAACTGGTCAAGGTCTTCTTTCATATCGGCCTGTTTTCCATCGGCGGCGGGTACGTCATGCTGCCGCTGATGGAACGGGAACTGGTGCAGGTCCGACGCTGGCTGACGGCGCGGGAGATGGCCAATTACTACGCCATCGGTCAGGCGACCCCCGGCGTCATCGCCATCAACACCGCGACCTTTGTCGGTTATCGGCAGGCGGGGGTGGTGGGCGGAATCTTCGCCACCCTGGGCATGGTGCTGCCGTCCCTGATCTGCATTGTGGCGATTGCCGGGCTGTTTCAGCAATTTGAACACCTGCTCTGGGTGCAGCAGGCATTTCGCGGTATCCGGGTGACGGTGGCGGTGCTGCTGGTGGTGACGCTGGGGCGCATGATCCGGGCCCTGCACCCGACGGTGGGTCGCATGCTGCTGGTGGCGGTCAGCTTTGTCGCCATCGCGGTTCTGCACTGGTCGCCCATCTGGATTGTCCTGGCGGCGCTATGCCTCGGCCTGTTCCTGGCCTGGTATCGGGAGGGGGCGGCGTGATTTATCTGCAATTGTTCGTCGTCTTTTTTCGGGTCGGACTGTTTTCCATCGGCGGCGGTCTGGCGGCCATGCCCCTGCTGCAGGTCGAACTGTCCCGGGTCGGTTGGGTCGGCCACCAGGAATTCATCGACATGCTGGCCGTGTCCCAGGCGACGCCGGGGTCCATCGGCATCAACATGGCCACCTACGCCGGCTACAAGACCGCATCCGTGGGGGGCGCCGTGGTCGCCACCGCCGGCATGGTGGCGCCGTCCCTGATCATCATTCTGCTCATTGCCCGTTTTCTCAAGCATTATCAGCATATGTCCGGAGTTCGGCACGCCCTCGGCGTGCTGCGGGCGGTGAGTGCCGGGATGATTGCCGCCGTAACCTGGTTTATTCTGGCGGAAGCGCTGGGGGGCAGTGGGTCGACCGGCCTGCCGCTGCCGGTCGATGTAAAAGCCATTGGAATGTTTATGGTTTTTCTGGCAGCCTACTGGAAGACCAACGGCAATCCGGTATTGTTTATCCTTGCCGGGGGATTGGCGGGTATGGCGGTGTTTTGACGGCCAGGCAAAGGCGGGCCACCGATAAAGTTTGATCGGTGGCCCGCCTTTTTTATCCGGTCAGGTTTCACACAGCTCTGAGCAGGTAATCGGGCACGCTGCCGAATGCCAAATCGCCCAAGGGGAGCTGCTGGATGATGGCTGCAGCGTAAAGACCGGCCTGACTGATGTCGCCCCACAGGATGGCCGCCTTGAGGACGCCATTCGAGTCCGTGTAGCAGACCTTGCTGCACAGACGGTTGCGGCTGTCCGTATGTTCGCAAAGCTCCTTGCGCCAGGCGGGATCCGGTTCGAAGACGGGCCCCAAAGACACCAGGGGTGTACCGCACAGTACCGCCGAGGTTTTCAGTCCGGTATGAGCCTCGAGGGTCGTGCTGCCGCCGCTCATGTTGAGGCCGGCCACCCGACCCTGGCGGCGTGCCGCCGGCCAGATGGCACTGGGCATGACCCGGCCCATGGTGCTGTCGCAGCTTTCGGTGACATCTCCGGCGGCGAAGATATCCGGTACACTGGTGCGACCACCGGCATCGACCACGATGCCGCGGCGGCCGATGGTCCCCAGACCGGCGAACAGGTCGGTATTGGCCCGTACCCCGGCGGCGCAGACCACCAGATCGGCGGGCAGGGCGCGTCCCGATTTGAGGACCACCGCCCGGGGTTGGCCGGCCCTGTCCCGCTCCACGGCGGCCACGGAATCCCGGCAGAACATGGCCATGCCGTGGTCGGACATCACATCGCGCAGACGCGCGCCGATGGTCATCTCCAGTTGCAGGGGCAGGGGGTGAGGTGCCATTTCCACCATGCTTACCGAGGGATGGCCGCCGGCCGCCAGGGTTTCCGCCAACTCGCAACCGACCAACCCGGCGCCGATGATCACCACATGGCGACTCTTACCCACCCGCTGCAAAATTCCCTGAGCATCTTCCAGATTGCGCAAGCCGAACACCCCGGAGCCCCGAACTCCTTCAATGGGCGGCGTCAGGCTGCCGGCGCCGGTAGCCAGCAGCAGGCGGTCGTAGGGCAGGCTATCACCGTTGCGGCAGCTTACTTCCTTGCGCAACGGGTCGATGGCCACAACGTCCCAGCCCAGGCGAACCTCCACGCCATGGCGCTGTGCCCAATCTTCGGGCACGAAGCTGGTCTTGGCCGCAGGACGTACCCCGCCGGCCACCAGGTGCAGCTGACAGCGGGAGTAAAATGTGGCATCCCGGGTCAGGATGGTGATCTCCGCATGCGGCTGATTGGCGCGGATTGCTTCCGCCGCCGCCGTGCCGGCGGCGCTGTTGCCGATTATCAGGTGTCTCATCCGCAGGCCTCCCGTGGTTGGGGCGGGTTGACATAGACCACGCCATCGTCCTGTCCGGCCTCTTCACCCAGGGTCAGACAGGCGGTGGGACAGGTTTCGACGCAGGCCGGAAAGGTCCGGTCACTGCAGCCGTCGCATTTGACCATCACGCGGTCGCCGGCCGTAGCGGGGCGGGCGGCGCCGAAGGGGCAACTCATCACGCACATGAAACAGCCGACGCAGGTTTCCGCATCGCAGACGACAAAGTCCTGCTCGTTGCGGCTCAGGGCGCCGCTCATGCAAGCCTGCAGGCACTGCGCCTCCCGGCAATGGCGGCAATGTTCCGGGAACAGCCGGCCGCCGGAAGTAAGCTCGATTTTGCAGCGGGCGCGGACTGCCGCCATGCCACCCTCCCGGTAAGCCTGGTGGAGGTTTTCGTCCGGGCTGTGAACCACCATGCAGGCCAGTTCGCAGTTCTTGCAGCCGACGCATTTTTCGCAGTCGATGATCTTCCGTTTCATGCCGCCACCCCCAAGGCCTGCAGTTTGTCGCGGATAATCCCTTCCATCAGCTCCGCCGTTTTTACCGGATCGGCTTCGATGAACAACCGGCCGCCGGTCAGGTTGGGCAAATCCTCGGTGAGGACCTTGGTGATCAGCGGCGAGCCGGTTACCGGCGGCGCCTGGGCCAGGTGCAGGGTCAGCCCCAGAGCCAGGCCGAAACAACCGTCCGCCAGAGCCTGTTCCTCCAGCCACTGGGGCGCGCTGATCACCACCGGCAGCTGCGGCAGGGAGACCCCCATGGTTTCGGCCAGGGCCTTGGCCACCATCTCGATGCGACCGATACTCAGGCAGGGGCCGAAATTGAGCACCGGGGGAATGCCCAGAGCTTCGCAGACCCCTTTCAGGCCGGGGCCGGCCCAGTCCTTGGCCGACGGGGAACAGAAGCCGCAGTTGGCCAAGCCGCCGGTGGTGCAGCCGGCGGAGAGTACCAGGATGTCGCGCTGGATCAGCTCGCGGGTCAGGTTGACGGTCATTACGTCGTGACCGCCTTCGGCCAGATTGGAACAGCCCAGGACCGCCGCCACGCCTTTGATGCGGCCGCCGGCCACCAGGTCGACCAGGGGCTGCAGGGAGCCGCCGAGGAATTGGACCAGGGACTTTTCGCTGACGCCGGTGACCACGTCCTGGTGGCCGTGCCGGGGCAGGTCGATCCGGATCTTTTCGGACCCCGGAGCACGGCGCTGCCGGTACTGATCGGCGGCCATCCGCGTCAGTTTTTGCGCCAGTTCCCGCTCCTGCCCCGGGATGTCCGCCAGCAGTTCCGAACTGGTCAGCTTGGCGACATCATCCAGGCACACCAGTTTGATCTGCTTGGCTTCGGCGATGGGTTCGATGCCCGACAGGGTGCAGTTGAATTCGCTGATGACCATGTCGACGGCGCCGGTGGCGAGCAGGGCTTCCTGGGTGAAGTTGTTGCCGGCCTGGCCGGAGAAAATTTCCGTGCCGCTGGCCCCGGCCCGCAATTGCATGTCCTGACCGACGCAGGTCATGCCGACGATGCGCACCCCTTTGGCGCCGGCCGCCCGGCCCACATCCTGCCCGGCAGCCGTTTCCAGATAGGCGATGAGGCCGGCGAAAACCGAATGGCTGTGGCCGCTGACGGCGATATTGACGTAATCGGGATCGGCGACGGAGAAACCGGTGGCTGCGATGCGGATTTCCGGCTCGCCCATGATGACGTCGTTCATGAGGTTGGTCATGGTCAGGCCGTACAGGCCGGTGGAGATGCCGAGGTTGAGACAGTGCAGCAGTTGGTCGATGGGGTCGGTATTGAGGTTGGTGCTGGTCTTGACCAGAGCGTCGAATACCTCGGCCTTGGCGCCACCCGGGAAGATGCCGAGCCGGTTCCAGGTGTCGAGGCGCTCCTGGGGCACCAGGAATTGTACCAGTTCCATCTTTTCATGACGCGGTTTGTAGAGGTCGGCCAATACTCCATCGGCGACCAACCTGGCCTTTTCCTCGGTGGTGTTGGCTTCGATACCGAGCATGGCGGCCAGTTGATCCAGGGACTGTTTGGAACGGATGGGCACAGGTGAGATGCCTTCGCCGATGGCCTTCAGGCGGCGCGCGGTTGCTTCGCAGACGTGCAGGTAGCAGCCGGCACCGGCGGTGACCATGCGGAGAAAGTTGCGGGCGACAATGCCGTCGGCGGTGGCGCCGCACACCCCCTTGGGGGAGTCGGGCGTGATGCGGCAGGGACCGTTGGAACACAGGCGGCAACAGACCCCCAATTGAGCGAAACCGCACTTGACCTGTTGCTCGGCAAAGCGATCGAAGGCGGTATTGATATCGGTTCGGCTTTCCAGGTAGTGGGACAGACAGGTGTCGGCGGACTTGCAGTGTGGCATGGTTTCCCTCCGGTTGGTTGAGTGATGGGCTTTACAGTCAATTATGACCAAATCAGTAATGATAACGAAATTGGTAATATATTAGGGCTCGCTTGTCAACCGGATTTTTTGACTTGAGGCAAATTTTTTCCAAGGGAGTAAAGGGGAGGGCGCGTCCATGGGCGAAATGAGGATTTTTCGTGCGGAGTGCTTCGGCAGATGTATACTGCAAGCCAAGGAGGTGTCCGTTGCGGGCTAAAAAAATTGATGGAAAGCTTGGTTTTCAAAACACCGGAGAAACACCACTGGCGTGAGATTGCCCGTTTGATAGCAGATTCCATTCCCAATTCAATAGTTTCTCACCTGGGAGTTCCCTTCGCTGCGTTGTACTACGAGCATATCGCAAAAAAACCTTTGTCCTGTTGCTATGCAGTCTTTGATGCGATGAATAATTTGGCTGGCGTATCCATCGCCACGCTTGACCGAACCCAATCAAGAAAACTAACTTTAATTCTGAAGGTTAAATTGTTTTGTGCAGCGAATGTAAGAATTCTGTCCCTAAAAACAATTCATTGGATACTGAGTGGATTTTTCAACATCGATGAAACGAACAACAATGAAAAGGGCTTTCCAAAAGCGGAACTGATGGTGATTGCGATTGCTCCCCAATATCGTGGGCAGCACTTAAGCAGGAGGTTTCTTGAAAAAATTGAAAAATTTTTCAAGGAAAACAATGTCAATAATACCTATCTCATTCTTACAGAATACTCCAACCTAAAAGCCAATCGCTTATATGGAAGGATTGGCGCCAAGTTCATCAAAACCAACACCTACCATGGCAAAAAAATCAACGAATGGCATAAATCATTGGCTTGAACGGACTTTGTTTTCGACTATATTTTCAGTTAAACACTCGCGGCAACGGCAATCGTTCCATTTCGTGCAATCGCAGGCCGAAAGTCTGTCCGCCGATAATGGCCGTCGTCTTGACCGTCGCCCGGATGGCAATGAAATCATGGATGGCCGGGAGGGTCTGCTCGGTGACTACGGCAATTTCCCCACTGTTGTCCCGTACGGTGAAGGTCTTGATCTCCAGCAAGGGCAATTTGCTGATATCCGTGACCGTGCCTTTGATCTTTACCTCCGAGCCTTCGAAACGACCGGGGCTTTGGTGGATGTCTCCGATGGCCGTATAGCCGAAGGGGAGGTAATCGCAAGCCGTCAGGAAGAAGAGGATTACAGTCATCAAACCGGTCCATTTTGCAGGTTGCATGGGGATGTTTTCTCCTTGAATGGGTTCTGTTTTCACTCGAAGCGGAAGACACCGTCACGTTGACAAGGTTCAATCCTGGGTTAGGCTATGAAAATTGCCAACCTGGAAACGCTTTCGAAAAGGGGATTGCTCATGGATATGTTAAAAGTATACCAGTATGCATTGCAGCGGGAGTATGAGGGGAAACGCTTTTTTGAGGAGAACGCCGGACGATTGAGCCATGCCGCAGCCGTTGGTGCGTTCAAGAACCTGGCCAAGGAGGAGCAGAAGCATATCGATTTCATTCAGAATCAGATCGAACAGATCAAGCAGGGCATCCCGCCCAGCCTGGCCCTGGGCAAGGATCTGGAAAACGAAGGATTTTTCTCCCAGCGGGCGGCCACCGAAGCGCTGGACAGCACGGTGCTCGAGTCCATGGTGCCGGACCTGCCCGTATTGCGCATGGCCTATCTCATCGAACGGGATTTTGCCGAGTTTTACGAGAAAGCCGCCGACCGGGCCGAGGGAGAAGCTAAAGAGGCCCTGAAGATGCTGGCCAACTGGGAGCGCAGTCACGAAAGCCTGTTCAGGCAATATCATGACAAAGCTTTCGAGGAATACGCCGGGATGCCTTGGGGCGGCTGACCGCCAATTGATGATTGGCCATGGAGAAGGGGTTTGAGTTCACACTCAAACCCCTTCGCTTTTCCTGCCAACCCATGGCCCTGCGCACCGTAAATACCTTGCCATCCGGACCGTCATTCGCCGCTCTGGCCGGATTTTCTTCCGCTGCCCACGCCGCGTTTGCTGGCGCGGATGAAATCGACCAGCAGGCGCACATCGTCGTCGGCATCGGCACGGGTTTCCAGTTCCTGCAGAGCCGCTTCCAGGCGCAGACCGGACAGAAAGAGGGTTTTGAAGGCGTTTTTGATGGCGCGGATGCGTTGCGGATCGTAGCCGTTGCGGCGCAGGCCGACGACATTGACGGCCCGCAGACAACTCATGCGGTCGTTGACGCAGAAGGGAGGAACGTCCTTGGTGGCCGAGGACCCGCCGCGCATCATGGCCAGGGTACCGATGCGCACAAACTGGTGAATCTGGCAGTTGCCGGAAATGATGGCGCGATCGTCGACATCGACATGACCGGCCAGCAGGCAGCCGTTGACCAGAATGACATGGTTGCCGATGCGGCAGTTGTGGGCGACATGGCTGTTGACCATGAAATAGTTGCCATGACCGATGACCGTCGAGGTGCCTTCGCGGTTGCCGCGGTGGATGGTCACGCCTTCGCGGATGATGTTGCCGTCGCCGATGACGGTAAAGGCTTGTTCGCCGTGATAGCCGACATCCTGGGGGTCCTGGCCGACCACCGCGTAGGGATAGACCGTGTTGCCGCTGCCGAGGGTCGTCCAACGGCCGATATGGGCACCATGCATGATACGGGTGCCGTCGCCGATGGTGACCTCGGCATCGATGAAGACATTGGGTCCGATTTCGACCTGATCGGCCAGAATCGCCGAGGGATCGACAAAAGCTGATGGGTGGATACGAGGCATGCCTGAACCGTTATGGGCTGGGGTGGATGACAGAACCGGGCCATGGGACCGACCTTCGGCCTTGAGGCAGCCCCTATCATGCCCCAGCAATTTACGGCGTTCAAGGATTTTCCGCGGCTCGGCAGCGGTTGCATTGAAAGGGGGGCCAGACCTGATAAGCTGGAGGGCAGAGGAGGTGAGGCATGGAAATTCTGCATAATTTCATTGGTGGTCAATGGCTGCCGCCGGGTAGCGGCGATTACGGCGAAAGTGTCAATCCGGCCCGCTCCACCGAGGTGGTGGCGCGTTATCCTCTTTCGGATCGGAATGATGTCAACCGGGCGGTGGCCGCCGCGGCGGAGAGCTTTCCGCGCTGGCGGCGCATGCCGGCACCGCGCCGGGCGGAGGTGCTGTTCCGGGCGGCGGAAATCCTGAGCCGGAAAAAGCCGGAATTGGGACGTCTGGTCACCCTGGAAATGGGCAAGGTCCTGGCTGAAGGCTTGGGGGATGTCCAGGAAGCCATCGACATGGCTTATTTCATGGCCGGTGAAGGACGACGCCTGATCGGCGAAACGGTGCCCTGTGAACTGCCCGACAAGGACGGCAAGTCCATCCGGGTTCCCCATGGGGTGGCCGCCTTGATCACGCCCTGGAACTTTCCCGTCGCCATTCCTTCGTGGAAGGTGTTCGCGGCTCTGATCTGCGGCAATACGGCGGTGCTGAAACCGTCCTCGGATTCGCCCCGGTGCGCCGTGGAATTTGTCCGGATTCTCGAAGCAGCCGGTTTGCCTCCGGGAGTGCTGAACCTGGTCATGGGACGGGGCGAGTTGGCCGGCGACGCTTTGGCGGTTCATCCCAACGTGGCGCTGGTGTCCTTTACCGGTTCCTGCGCCGTGGGTGGGGAACTGGAAGCCAAGCTGGCCCCGTTGCACCGGCCCCTGGCCCAGGAAATGGGCGGCAAGAACGCCATTTTGATCATGGAAGATGCCGACCTGGAGCTGGCCCTGCATGGTGTGCTGTGGGGTGGTTTCGGCACCACCGGACAACGCTGTACGGCCGCCAGTCGGGTCATCGTTCATGAAGCGGTGCATGACCGCTTCCTGCAGATGCTGGTGAAGGCGGCCCGGGCTTTGCGCCTCGGTGATGGCTTGCAGTCGGACACCCAGGTCGGACCGCTGATCAACCAGCGGGCCCTGAACAAGGCCTTGAACTATGTCCGCATCGGGCAGGAGGAGGGGGCCAAGCTCCAATGCGGCGGCGGGCGCGCCGGCGGCGGCGAGTTGGCCTTGGGTAATTTCATGGAACCGACGGTTTTTTCCGAGGTCAAACCGTCCATGCGTATCGCCCAGGAGGAGATTTTCGGCCCCCTGGTGGCGGTCATGCGGTGCTCATCCTTCGAAGCCGGGGTAGACATGGTCAACAGTACCCGCTACGGCTTGTCTTCCGCCATCTATACCCGCGACGTCAATCGCGCCGCCCGGGCCGAACAGGAATTGGAATCGGGTCTGGTCTATGTCAACGCCAGTACCATCGGTGCTGAAATACAGTTGCCCTTCGGCGGTTTCAGGTATTCCGGTTCGGGGCATCCCGAGGCCGGCGGTCGCATGGGTGCCATCGATTTCTTTTCCCGGATCAAGGTGGTTTATCGGGACTTCAGCGGGCGTTTGCAGCGAGCCCAAATCGATATCGAATGAGTTCGCCCGATGCAGGCGGACGTCCCGGCGGCGCCCGGCGCCTGGTCATTGCCGGTGCCGGCGGCCGCGATTTTCACAACTTCAACGTGCTTTATCGGCACTGTGCCGAAGTCGAGGTGGTGGCCTTCACGGCCGCACAGATTCCTTTCCAGTCCCGGCGGCGCTATCCCGCCTCCCTGGCCGGAGCCCGTTATCCGGAGGGCATCCCGATTCTCGGCGAAGAAGAACTGGCCCGGTTAATCGCCGACCAGGCGGTTGATGAGGTGGTGTTTTCCTACAGCGATGTGCCTCACCAGCAACTCATGGAAAAAGCCTCGGCGGTTCTGGCGGCCGGTGCCGATTTTCGTCTCATTGCCCCGCGGCATACTCAATTGAAAGCCCGCCGACCGGTGGTGGCAGTCTGCGCCGTGCGCACCGGTTGCGGCAAAAGCCCTCTGTCCCGCTACCTGTGTCGGGTATTGCAGGACGCTGCCTATCGACCGGTGGTGGTGCGTCACCCCATGGCCTACGGGGAGCTGGAGGGTAAGGACGTCCAGGTGTTCCGGGCGTTGACCGATCTCGACCGATGGGATGCGACCATCGAGGAACGGGAGGAATTCGAACCGCTGATCCGGTTGCGGGTCCCGGTTCTGGCCGGCGTGGATTACCAGGCCGTGCTGGAGCAAGCGGAACGACTGGGGGATGTGCTGATCTGGGACGGCGGCAACAACGACGCGGCTTTTTTCCATCCTGATCTGCAGATTGTACTGGCTGACCCCTTGCGTCCCGGCGACGAGCGAAGCTATTATCCGGGCCTGGTCAACCTGATGCTGGCCGATGTGGTGGTGCTGGCCAAGTCCGGTGGTGCCGACCGGGCCGCCATCGATGTGGTGCAGCGCCATGTTCGCCGGTTTCGACCGGGCTGTGTCACCCTGCGAGGAGACCTGGACGTTGCGGTTGGGGAGGCTGCGTCCATTGCCGGACGGCGGGTGTTGGTGGTGGAGGATGGCCCGAGCCTGTCCCACGGTGGCATGGCCTACGGCGCCGGGGTGGTGGCGGCACGGCGCTTCGGTGCCGCGGAACTGGTGGATCCGCGGCCCTTTGCCGTCGGCAGTCTGCGTCGCGTGTTTGAGGATTATCCCCATCTCGGGCCGGTCTTGCCGGCCATGGGTTACAGCCGGGAACAACTGCTGGATTTGGCAGCGACCCTGGAGGCGGTGCCCTGCGATCTGATTCTGTGCGCC
The DNA here is from genome assembly GCF_020194955.2 of Desulfuromonas sp. CSMB_57. Taxonomy (GTDB): domain Bacteria; phylum Desulfobacterota; class Desulfuromonadia; order Desulfuromonadales; family Syntrophotaleaceae; genus JAFCIY02. The sequence continues at coordinate 30,216 of NZ_JAFCIY020000033.1, forward strand.
ACGCCTGTCGATCTGCGCCGCTTGCTGTCCTTGGCCAAGCCTCTGCACATGGTTCACTATGAATTTGTCGAACTGGATGGAGACGCCTTGGCCCGCGCAGTGCTGGACCGGGTTGGGCGGTCTGGCGAAAAGGCCCCGCCTTTTGCCGCGCGTTGAGCCGAGATACAGGAGACAACGCAATCCGGCCATCCGAATTTAACCACGAATCCTCTTTCAAAGGTGTGTGCATGCTGGTTCTCAACGATGAAATCAATGCCTTGCGGCAGGCTGCACAATTGCTGTGCATTGCCGCCCGGACCGCGCCGAAAGGCCGGGGCCGGGATCTGCTGACCACCGCCATTGTCACGGGGGCCGAGAAGGTAGAACTCGCGGCCCGCATGCGCTTCATCGCCGATCGGGATGAGGTGGCCTTTTTCCGCCGTGATGCGGGCAATGTGGATGAGGCCGAAGTGCTGGTCCTGTTCGGCACCCGTTCGGCTCCCATGGGCTTGCCGAACTGCGGATATTGCGGTTTTGCCGATTGCATGGCCCTGCAGCAGGCCGGCGGGATCTGCGCCTTCAACAGCGGCGATCTGGGTATTGCCCTGGGGTCCGCGGTCAGTCGGGCCGCGGATTTGCGCATCGACAATCGCATTCTTTATTCCGCCGGCAAAGCCGCCATCGAGTTGGGCCTGCTGGGGGCGGATATTGTTCAGGCCTATGGTCTGCCCCTCTCGGCGACGGGGAAGAACCCCTTTTTTGATCGTAAGTAACTGAAGGCTGAATGCGGAAGGCGGAAGGCTGAAGGCTGAAGGTGGAAGGTGGAAGGTGGAAGGTGGAAGGTGGAAGGTGGAAGGTGGAAGGTGGAAGGTGGAAGGTGGGCAGGGACCTGCGATGTGTGCAAATGTTATGCATATTGCCTGGCGAATTGCCTAATAATTAATCTCTTTGTGTATGGATAGATTTGTGGTGGCAATCAAATAGCTCTTGTGTGAAATAAAATCATCAATTATTTCAATTGCTTCCGTTTTAAAAACGGAAAAATTCAAAGTTGGCAAGAAGCTTGCTTTTGTTTGTTGCCGTAAACAGCCGGGCGCCCGTCAGGAGTGGCAGGATGCCGCTTTTGCAGGCCTCAATGATGTGACGGCAAAACCCCGGGTGCGCATGTACCGTTTACAGGAGGCTGATTCAATGCGAAAAATCGAAGCGATTATAAAGCCGTTCAAGCTGGATGAAGTCAAGGAAGCTTTGAATGAAATCGGAGTTCAGGGTCTGACCGTATCCGAGGTCAAGGGTTTCGGACGTCAGAAGGGCCATACGGAACTGTACCGTGGCGCCGAATATGTGGTGGATTTTATCCCCAAGATTAAAATCGAGATTATTGCCGGTGACGATATGGTCGCCAAGATCATCGAAACCATCGCCGAGGCGGCGCGTACCGGTCGCATCGGGGACGGCAAGATTTTCGTCATGCCGGTAGAGGAAGTCATTCGCATCCGCACGGGCGAAAGCGGGGAGGAAGCCCTCTAGAGCCGGCGGAAACGTCATCGACACAATTCGAACGCCCCTAATCAAGCCGGGGAAACTTTCAGCGAGGAGCAGAAGTCATGACACCAAAACAGGTAATGGAGTTTGTCAAAGAGAAGAACATCCAGATGGTGGACTACAAGTTTCTGGATTTCATCGGCGTTTGGCAGCATGTGACTGTACCCGTCTGCGAACTGAGCGAGGACACCTTTGAAGACGGTCTGGGCTTCGATGGATCTTCGATTCGCGGTTGGCAGCCGATTCACAACAGCGACATGGCCATCGTTCCGGATCCGGCCACGGCCAAACTCGATCCTTTCATCAAGGTTCCGACCCTGAGCCTGATCTGCAACATCTTTGACCCCATCACCAAAGAAGGTTATACCCGCGATCCGCGCTTCATCGCCCAGAAAGCCGAAGCCTACCTGAAGTCCACCGGTATCGGCGATACCGTTTTCTTTGGCCCGGAACCGGAATTCTTCATCTTCGACGACGTGCGTTTCGATTCCAGCTGCAACCAGTCCTTCTACAGCGTCGACTCCAGCGAAGGTATCTGGAACTCCGGCCGTGAAGAGTTCCCCAACCTGGGCTACAAGCCGCGCCACAAGGAAGGCTACTTCCCCTGCGCGCCGACGGACTCCCTGGTCGATCTGCGCAATGAAATGGTCCAGGTCTGCCAGAGCGTCGGCATGCACATCGAAGCGGCCCACCACGAAGTGGCCACCGGCGGCCAGTGCGAAATCGACTTCAAATTCGACTCCCTGGTCAACACCGGCGACACCCTGCAGTGGTTCAAGTACATCATCAAGAACGTGGCGGTACGCAACGGCAAGACCGTCACCTTCATGCCCAAGCCCCTGTTCGGCGACAACGGCAGCGGTATGCACTGCCATGTCTCCATCTGGAAGGACGGCGCCAACACCTTCGCCGGTGACGGCTATGCCGGACTGTCCAAGACCGCCATGTACTTCATCGGCGGCATCATGAAGCATGCCAAGGCCCTGTGCGCCTTCACGAATCCCAGCACCAACTCCTACAAGCGCCTGGTGCCGGGCTACGAAGCGCCGGTCAACCTGGCCTACTCCAGCCGCAACCGCTCGGCGGCCCTGCGTATTCCCCAGGCTTCAAGCCCGAAAGGGAAGCGGGTTGAGTACCGTACGCCTGACCCGTCCAGCAACGGCTACCTGTGCATGTCCGCCATCCTCATGGCCGGTCTCGACGGCATCGAGAACAAGATCGATCCGGGTCAGCCTCTGGACAAGGATATCTACGGTCTGCCGCCGGAAGAACTGGCGACCATTCCGAGCGTCGCCGGGAGCCTGGAAGAAGCCCTCGCTTGCCTCAAGGAAGACCACGCCTTCCTGCTCAAGGGCGATGTGTTCACGGAAGACGTCATCGACAAGTGGATTCGCTACAAAACCGAATCCGAGGTCGATCCGGTCCGCATGCGTCCGGTGCCCCTGGAATTCGCTCTCTACTACGACTGCTAAGCGCCTCGAAAAAAACGGCCCCCGGATTCCCGGGGGCCGTTTTCGGTAGAATTCGGCTTATCAACGATTCCATATTGGCCTTCAGCCTTCAGCCTTCAGCCTTCAGCCTTCAGCCTGATTTTCATCCCACTTCATTATACGGTC
>NZ_JAFCIY020000039.1 GCF_020194955.2 Desulfuromonas sp. CSMB_57
AGGGGAATTCATGCGTCATAAAACAAAACGATCGTATCTATAGGGTCAGGGTTTGATAACTTGATTCAGAATCTCCCGTCGCAGTCGTTCCATTTTATCAACAAGCGAAGAGTCTTTCTCCCGGCGTTTTTCCATGCGCCGCACCGCACAGGTCAGCGTCGATGAATCTCGTCCCAGAAGCTTCGCGAGCTCTGTCAACTTCCCGCTGCTGATCTCAAGCGTCGCCCAGGCAGCAAGGCCACGAGCTTCGCAACTCTTCCGCTCCCGTCCCCGCGATCGGAGAAGCTCATCCGAAAGCCCATAAATCGTCTTCACGGCAGCAACCACGGCATGCACGTCAGGTTTCCGTTCGGGAAGAGATTCCGCCTCGGCCAGCACGATATCGACAAATCGGTCATCACCGAAGATGCGGCTATCTTGGGTCTTCACGCCATGAAACTCATCCCGGCGCCCCTCATTCACTCTCCCCCCTACAAAACGCGCAAACTGGGTACGGGCGTTCTTTTCGTCCGTTGAGAACTGGGAGAGGATGAAACCGGTTTCCAGCCAGGAAAGGTTCTCTTTGCCAAGGTAGGCGCGGTGACTGCTCCAGCGGTGATTTTCCGGCTGGTCCGTCATGCCGGCGCGCACCGGGTTAAGGTGGATGTATGCCGCCAGCTCCAGGAGATATTCGTCGGCATCCACCATGACAGCCTTGTATCTGCCCTGGAAAACGTGCCCCGACTTCTTATGCCGCCAGTTGAACCACTGTGTGTACCGCAACGCGATGTTCTGCATGATCCGGGACAAGGGGATATCGCCGACCTGGAACTGCAAGTGAACATGGTTGGTCATCAAACAAAAGGCGTGCACCCGGAACCAAATCGCTCGTGCGCTTTCTGGAGGATCTCGTAGAAACGATAGCGGTCCTTGTCATCTGAAAAAATATCCTGGCGGGCATTACCACGAAGAATGACGTGGTAGGTTGCGCCCGGCGCGTGTATGCGTGGTTTTCGTGCCATGGCAAAATGATATCCGGAATATTCAAGTTATCAAGTCCTGACCCTACTGCTCCCCCCTAGTTATGCTGATTTTCAAGTCGCCATATTTTAGTTGACTGTGTGCTTCAAATTGTGTACATTGCAGCCGGGCAGTAAAATTAGGAGGGTGCAAATGCCGATTACGATCAAGGACTCCAAGGTTGCATTGTCTAAGCTCGTCAACATGGCTAAAAACATGCCAGTTTCCTCAAGAGCGATTTGGCAGTCACGTATATCACACGTTTACGGCGACATGAAGGGTCAAAGGGCTGTCGATTTAACGGTTCTCCAAAAAACCATCGAGGTAGATATGTCTGCCGACATGGCTGTAGACACTATAATTGCTCTAGAGGCCTACTTTTTTCTTGTTTGCAACCTAATTGCATATGCATCTTTTCAAAAAAATCCATCTGACTTTCTGCGCAAAATACATTCACTCCCAGATCAGCATTTTCGTTCCTTTTTAGACAAGCTAATCTCAGGTGCATTATTTGAGGATGAGGGAGTTTATGGGTGTAAATTTGCCTTCGATTTTGACTGGATACTCGAAGGCTGCAATGGAGATAACTTACACGGTGTCCGGGATGCATTAGGTAATCTTTCTATTGTTTGGGAGCGGGACAAGTTGTTAATCCCCGGTTGCGACCCGCTTCAAATTATCCATCACTCACTTTTTCCGAAAAATCTCTTGCATATAACCGGACAATTTTACACTCCTGAGTGGCTTGCCGAACTACTACTAGTTGACGTCGATTGGTCGCCAGAGAAACGACTGCTTGATCCATTTTGCGGGTCAGGTGTCTTCTTGGTTCGTGCACTACAGCGAGCAATAACACAAGGGGTGACAGTTAATGAAGTGCTACCAAACCTTCTTGGAATCGACCTCAATCCGATTGCTTGCGCTGCTGCTAGAGCAAATCTTGCTCTGTGCATTGGTCGTCTGGGGCAGAAGCTTGACTCCAGTGTTCACCTAAACATTGTTAGTGCCGATTCCTTGGCTCCTGCAATAACAAAAGGGCAATACAAATCTTCACCACTGGGGCTATTTCCTTCGACAATTAGTATTGACGGTGAAACGGTTCGCCTCCCTGATTTAACTTCCAACGTCGCTTTCTCAAAAATTGCAAATAGACTCTCTGTTTATGGACTTAACCTCGACAACTGGATCGATTACTCAGCTCAACACCCAATACATAGCGAGTTTGTTACGCTTTCCGCAAGTGATCGAAGAATTTTGGAACAGTTTTTTGTTTATGCTGTAAAACCTGCGGATGTTGTTTTAACTAACCCTCCTTGGGTTGGTTGGGAGTATATTTCTCGATCCTACCGAAACACAATTACTGATGCATGGGGGCTTTATGATCTTTTTAAGGTTAGCGGGCTAGATGCTGCTTTCCTTAAAGAGGATATCTCAAGCCTTGCTCTAATGGTAGCTTGGGACTTTTACCTAAAGGACAAAGGCAAAAGTGCAGTTGTACTCCGTCCTGCAACAATGCATTCTGAACTCGCCGCCCGTGGTGTACGCCGTCTGTCGCTGGCTGATAATGGCACGCCACTATGCCTTGAACATATCCGCACTTTCTCTAATATCCGTGTTTTTTCAGAAGCGAATACCGATGCAGCAACATGGGAAATAAGGAAAGGTGAGCCCACTGTCTTTCCTGTAAACGTAGCTGAGTGGAGTAAAGATAGCAAACGTTGGAACCCGGAAACGTCTATGAGTCTTGATGCCGTTCGCAGCCGCATTCGTGAAAACCACAAATTCGCTTCACGAACCGACCCAAACAACCCTGAGTCTCGCTGGCTTATCGCAGATGCTAACGTCACAGAAACCTTTTCTCCGTTGCAGGGGACCAATGAATACGTTCCCAGAATGGGAGTTTTTACCGGTGGCGCAAATGCAATCTTCTATATGGAATATCTGGATCAAGGCGATACAAAAGAAACGGGTTTTTACAGGAACATCATCGAAAGAGCAAAAAAGCCTGTTCCATCAAGAAAAGTAATTCTAGAACGCGATGCCATTTTCTCAGTGCTTAGAGGCAGAGACATACAAATGTGGCATGCTCGTCCTGAAGTGTATTTACTGTGTCCACATACCCGTGATACTCGAATGTACCCCCTTGAGAAAACACAGTTGGAGTCAACCTTTCCATTTGCCTATCAGTACCTTACATCTATGCAAAGTGTTCTTGCCGAGAGGCAAGGATTTGCTGGTTGGGAGAAAGATATACTTAAAAAATATTTCTACACTCTTCAGAGAATCGGTGAATATACTTTTGCACCATACAAGGTGTGTTGGAAATATATCGCAAGCGAATTTACCGTATGTGTAGTTGACGGTGATGACTATTCCAAACCTATACTTCCAAATGACAAAGTGATGTTTATTCCGTTTGAGTCTTCGCAGGAAGCCTACTTTGTTTGCGGTATATTATCGTCAACTGCGATACGCAATTATATTAATTCATCTGCGAGCAAGCGCCAAATATCTACCAATATCATAAAGTCTCTTGCATTGCCTCAGTTTGACGAAAATAATACACAGCACTTGAATATCTCTTCTATATGTCAGGGCGGTCACAAAGCAACTTCAAGTCACGATGCAGATGTGTTACGGGAACTCCGAAAACAACTAGACCAAGAAGTTAGTAAGATTTTTGTAACATAAATAATCTCACTAAATGTAAATGACCGCCTCACCGCATCGAATTGACTTCCAGCTGCTTAAGGTTTCATCTTTGGCCGTAATAACTTTCACGTCTTTTGGGACATATATATTTTTTATAGCATCAATGTCTTCGGTATCATAATAGTCGCTAAAGAAGATGCCCTTTATTTTTATCTGCCCTAGTAGATGTAAACGGAGTGGCGCTTTATAAAGCGTCTTGATCTGAACAAAGTTATTAAATTGCTTTAAAAGCTTATTTATTGTATCTGACTTGTTCTCGCTGAATCCAACGCCATCAACTAGCCCCCAAAGCTCAACATTGGTTTTTTCTTTGTTCTGTGTATTCCATTTTTTTATCTTGCCAGCGATAGATACGGTCTCATTGCTTTTATCAACACCATATTGACCAGGATCAGAAGTATGTATAAGGGATTGAATAGCAACAATGACGCGTTTATCTGAGAGAATAATCATGTCAAAAGCATGAGTTGTCCCCGCCTGCCGTTCAGATACTGTCATTGTCTCCAGATTTAAATGTGGGTCGTTTGCACCCATTGGATTTGCGGCTTTGTTTTTCGGTATCATATCAATGCCGCATTGTTCTAACACCTCAGCTAGGGCAGCTTCGCAACCATGTCCACGTCGCTTAGCTGCTTTCTGCTGGTACTCTTTCGGAGAGATAAGTCGGGTGTAAACCAACTGCATAAGGTTTTCCGACATTCCAGAGAAACCCCTTGCAGCCTCATAGAGCCCCTGCTCGATCATATAGGCGGCGATCATATCCGCTGTTGAGATTTGGACCGGCTTCCCTTGTGACCCACTAAGCAAACGTAGAAAAAATGCCATGGGGTGCCGAGATAGTGTCCATGGGTGACAGCCGCTTATGCTTGTGGCTTGCGTTGGGTGTGGTGTACGACTAGCAATATACGAGAGGTCGAGATAGGCTCTTTTATCGCTCAATCCAAGAAATTGCCTTGCGTGACTGAAGATTACCGGGTTATCAATCAAACATTCTCGGATTATTTTCTTAGCCGAAGTGACATTAGCCGCACCAGCAAGTTTAAGAAAAAATACGGAGATTGACTTTAAATCAATTTCTAGATCTATCTGTCCAGCCAAAGGCAGGTCATCTTGCGGAGAAACGTTGTACCAGTATTCGTCTTCTTTTGATGCATAAGCAGGGCTTGGCATTTACGTACCTTTCTTGTGTAATGTATTTTCAGCTCTTTGGAATAGTTGCTACTTTTGCGTTTTTCTATATGGCATAACAGATTGGATCGGTGGAAAAATTTCCGTCATATCAGCGCTATAGCAGGCAAAATTTTCCACTTATCACGATATTAAAGGGGTAAAAGTGGAAAGTGGTTGTCTCCATTTTCCACCCTTTGATCGTAAAGAAAATCCTCAGAAATCCTGTGTCTCTTCCACGACATATCCGCAAAGGAACCATCCACGCCAAATTCGACTGGCGCTACAGCCATGGCCACAAATCCCTGGCAAAAAAGCATCCGGTCTTGCGAAAAACTATGCAACCAGGAACAACCGCGCCGCATTCCTTCCCAACCAAAATCCAATTTTGCGCCAATGGAAAAATTAGTCAATCATTTTAATGTCAGCAGCTTTAATGTTTGCAGCCGCGCCTCCCAAGCCTTGCCTTGCCCGTCGAATTCCCGTATAGAAAACAGAGCTGTTTCGCCCGCCCCGAGGAGCCCGTAGCTACCCATGTTTGCCACCCCCTGGAAACCCTCCGGATAGTTTTCGGCTACAGGGGGTATCACTGTGCAGCGGGAAAAAATCGGCCGGAGTTTCAGAATTTTCAGAGGAGAATAGGTGAACCTATGCGCAAGGAATCCGGACAAATGAACATCTCAGGCGGATTGTTCCCCTGGCGGGTATCGGGGAGTCTGGTGGGGCTGATGCTTGCCTTCGCACTTTTGGTATCGGCCGCCGGAGAAGCTTTCGCCGGGAACGACTGGCCCAAAATGGCCAGTTCCGCGGACGGCACGGCCATTTCCTATGAAACCTATGGAACCGGCACGCCCGCTCTCGTGTTCGTCCATGGCTGGAGCTGCGATGCCCGCTACTGGCGGCAGCAGACGGCGCATTTTGCCGACCGGCATCGCGTGGTGGTGCTGGATCTTGCCGGACACGGCCACTCGGGGAGCGGGCGGACGCGCTATACCATGGCGTCCTTCGGGGAGGACGTGCGCGCCGTGATGGATGCGGAAGGGATTGAAGACGCCATCCTTGTCGGCCACTCCATGGGCGGCTCCGTGATTGTGGAGGCGGCCCGGTTGCTGCCGAAGCGGGTGCGTGGCCTGATCGGTGTGGATACCCTGGAAAATATCGAATATCCCCTGACTCGTGAGGCATTTTATGGCATGGTCGCGCCGCTGGAACAGGATTTCCCGGCCGGCGCCAGAGAGTTCGTCGCCCAGATGATTTCCCCGCAGACGGATCCCCGGCTCCGGGATTGGATTCTGGCGGACATGTCCGCTGCACCGCCCGCTGTGGCCCTGAGTGCCTTGCGGGAAACCATGCAGCAGTACCTTACCGGTGAGGTGGCCAAGATATTCGAGGAGGTTCGTTTGCCCGTGGTGACCATCAATGCCGATGTGTGGCCCATCAACTACGAAGGCAACCGGCGGCACATGCTGTCCTACGAAGCCATTGTCATCGAAGGGGCCGATCATTTTCTGATGATGAATCGTCCGGGAGAATTCAATGCGGCGCTGAAAAAGGCCGTCGGTATGCTGCCCGGCCCCTAAATCGAGGCTGGCGGCGGTCTCCCCCGCCCGGATTCTCTGGGAAGGGCCCGGCAACTGCGCGGAATGCCTGAACCAAAGCTTCGAGCAGCTTGTCATTGATGCAGTCGCAAATTCGGTTCGACTTTTTGCGAGACCATCATTGTTGGGAGATTACCCCGGGCTGGTCAACAGGCCCAGCACCTTCTGGAACGGGAAGGCGCCCAGGGCGCCGAAATCCGGGTGCCGGCCAAGCTGGGCACGCTGGGCGGCGGGGCTGGTGAGGCCGCACAGAAAGCGGGCCAACTGGCGTGGGTGGGCCAGGGCCGGATGGTTTTCGGCCCGCACCCGTTGGACGATGGCGGTTTCGGCGGCGCCCGGTTCGAGGGGTGCGGTGCGCGGCAGAGGTTGCCCCTGCCCCTTGCGGCAGCGGCTGCAGTCGTGACATTCGTCAGTGCCGGTTTCGCCGAAATAATCCAGCAGTTGCCGGGTCAGACAGCGGTTTTGCTCCGCATAGTCCAGGACGTTCCGCAGTCGGGCGATGTTGCGCTGTTCCCGCTCGGCGAAGGTTTTCTGCAGATCGGCGATGAGTTCTCCAGCCTCGACGGTTGGCTGCAGGCGGCGGTAACCGTGACGCAGGCCGGTGGCCTGGACCGTCACTTCCCCCTTTTCTTCCAGATAGCCGATGGCGGCCGTGATCCGTCCGCGTGGCTGTTTCAAGTCGGCGGCACTTGCCTCGGGATGGATGTGGCTCCAGATGCGCCCGGTTTTGGCGGTTGCGAACAGATCCTGCAGGAAGCCGGCACGCTGGGCATCGAAGCCGGCGCAGATCTCCTCCAGGGAGCGGTTGAGGCGAACCTTGAAGCTGTCGTAGAAGGGGCCCGTGGCGCGCAGCACGCCGTTCAATTCCAGATAGGTGAAAACGGTGGCCACGACCAGGGGGCGGATGTCGAACCGTCCGGCCAGTTCGAAGTGGGACACATTGAAGGCCTCTCCCGCGTCGAGCAGGTGCTCCACCAGGGACGCAAGGGCTTCGGGGACCGGGGTGTCCCCGTAACTGAAGTTGGCCAGTACCGTCAGGTCGTCGGCGCAGGCGAGAATTTCGCACCGGGCATCCTGTCCATCGCGACCGGCCCGGCCGATCTCCTGCATGTAGTTCTCCAGGGTCTTGGGCAGGTTGTAGTGATAGATGGCGCGGATGTCGGCTTTGTCGATGCCCATGCCGAAGGCGATGGTGGCGACCACCACCCGCAGATCGCCGGCCATGAAGGCGTCCTGCACGGCGGTGCGTTCTTCGTTTTTCATGCCGGCATGATAGGCTTGGGCGGCGATGCCCGCCGCGGCGAGAAAACTGGCCATATCCTCAGCGGTCTTTTGCAGGGTGACGTAGACGATGGTCGCTCCGGCTGCCTCTTCACGCAGGCGTTGCAGCAGCAATTCCCCTCGCGCCGGGGCGGGGCAGGGGGAAACGGTGAGATGCAGGTTGGGCCGATGAAAACTGGTGCGGATCTGGTCGCTTTCAGTGATGTTGAAAGCCCGGCGGATGTCGGCGGCGACATCCGGCGTGGCGGTGGCGGTCAGGGCCAGCACCCGGCCGACGTTCAACTCCTCGGCCAGGCGGGCGATCTTGAGATATTCGGGGCGGAAATTGTGCCCCCACTCCGAGATGCAATGGGCTTCATCGATGGCCAGCAAGGCGATGGGTCGTCCCTGAAGACGATTAAGGAAGCGTTCGTTGGCCAATCGCTCGGGGGCGATGTAAAGCAGCTTGAGGCTGCCGTCGGCCAGTTGGCCATAGATGGCCTGGGCCTCGCCGGGGCCGATGCTGGAGTCGAGGCGCGCGGCCCGGATGCCGCGCTCCCGCAGGGCGTCGACCTGGTCCTTCATGAGCGCGATCAGAGGCGAGATAACCAGGGTCAGGCCGTCCAGCAGCAGGGCGGGCAGTTGGTAGCAGAGGCTCTTGCCGCCTCCCGTGGGAAAGATGGCCAGTGACGAGCGTCCCGCCAGCAGGCAGTCGATGACCGCCGCCTGCCCCGGGCGAAACGAGTCGAAGCCGAAATTTTCCTGCAGGCAGCGCTGGATGGGTTTGTTTGACATGATTGCCCTCCTGTGGTGCTGTGGGATGTGCCTCGTTGGAAATTGTTTATATCAATTAATTATTAATTGTTCAAGCATAAACTCCGCCATTCGTGCGGGATGGCTTCCCGGGAGAAGATTGCAGGAGCATGGATGCTATCTGAAGGAAGATCGATTTCTAATATTCTCGGAGCGAAAGGCATTGCAATCGGCATCGGATTGGGGTACAGGTGCTCATGCACCATCAGATAGAGTGGTGCCTTCTGCCAAAGCAGATCCGGTCCTGAAAACGCTTCTCACGCCTTGTCGGATTTGTCTCCAGCAAGTGTTCATCCGGCAACCCAGGATGAAAATCCGTTACATTTTGAGAGAAACCGCAAGCCTCCATGAGCCTACGTACCCTGACTGCCGACCAATTTCTGCGACTGGCGAAGCATTCTCCTATTTTCGATGTCCGTTCTCCGGGCGAATACCAGCAGGGGCATATCCCCGGTGCCCATAATCTGCCGCTGTTTTCCGACCAGGAGCGGCATCGTATCGGCCTGGCCTACAAGCACCAGGGGCGGGAGCAGGCGGTCATTCTGGCCTTCGAGTTCGTCGGGCCGCGTCTGGCGCAATACATCGCCCAAGTCAAGGCGGTCACCGACGCGAAGCAGATCCTGGTGCATTGCTGGCGCGGCGGGATGCGCAGCCAGGCCCTGGCCTGGCTGCTGGAGAAGGTCGGCTACCGGGTCGGCTTGCTGCAGGGCGGCTACAAGGCCTATCGACGGCATGTGCTGGCCGGTTTCGCCACGCCCCTGCCGTTGCGGGTACTGGGCGGCATGACGGGTAGCGGCAAGACCGATATCCTGCAGCATCTGCGGCGCCGGGGGCAGCAGGTGCTGGACCTGGAGGGTTTGGCCCACCATCGCGGCTCGGCCTTCGGCGGCCTGGAGGAGACGGCGCAGCCTTCCAACGAGCAGTTCGAAAACGAACTGCACACGGCCTTGCTGAGTTTGAGTCCCGCTCAACCCATCTGGATCGAGGACGAGAGCCGCCGCATCGGCCGGGTCCTCATTCCCGAAGGGCTGTTTTTGCAGATGCGCAGCGCGCCCCTGATCCGGGTCCAGGTGTCGCGCGAGGTGCGGGTGGAACGTTTGTGCCGCGATTACGGCGCCGTGCCCCCGGAACGGTTGGCCGAAGCGGTGCGAAACATCAGCAAGCGCCTCGGCGGCGAAAAAAGCCGTTCCGCCCTGCAGGCCATCGCTGCGGGCGACTATGCGGCCGCCACCCATACCCTGCTCGATTACTACGACAAGACCTACCTGTTCGGCATTTCGAAAAGAAATCCCGCCCGGGTCATCGACCTCGACCCCACAATTGAGGAGCCCTCGGTCATGGCTCGGGCCCTGAGCGCGCTGATGGAAAAATGGACTGAAACCTGATGGCGTAATACTCAAACCCCGCAAAAAACAGGAGGCCGCAATCATGAATCCGAAAATTCGTATCATGCCTTGCCTGGACATGCAGAACGGACGGGTGGTCAAGGGTGTACATTTCGTGGACATCAAGGACGCCGGGGACCCGGTGGCCTGCGCACGTGCCTATTGCGAAAACGGCGCCGACGAACTGGCGTTGCTGGATATTACCGCCACGGTCGAAGGCCGGGCCACCATGCTCGAGGTGGTCGGGCGCGTCGCCGAGGTGACCACGGTACCCTTTACCGTCGGCGGCGGCATTTTCGATGTGGCGTCCGCGGAAGCGGTGCTCAAGGCCGGCGCCGACAAAGTTTCCGTCAGCAGCGCCGCCTTCCGCAAGCCGGATCTGATTCCGGAACTGATCAAGGCGCTGGGCGCGCAGTGTGTGACGGTGGCCATCGACGTGGATCGCAATCCGGCCCTGCCCTCCGGTTACGAGGTCTATGTCGACGGCGGCCGGACCGCTACCGGGGCCGATGCCGTCGAATGGGCCAAGCGGGTGGACGGCTATGGCGTGCCGGTCATTCTGCCGACCAGCAAGGCCGGTGACGGCGCCCGGACCGGCTATGATCTGCCGGTAATCCGGGCCATCAAATCCGCCGTGGCGGCGGAGGTGGTGGCGTCCGGCGGCGCCGGCAAACTGGAACACTTTTATGATGCCGTGCAGGCCGGGGCCACCATTCTGCTGGCGGCATCCATGTTCCATTTCGGCATGGTTCGCATCAGCGAACTCAAGCAATACCTGCGGGAGCGGGGCGTCGCGGTCGCCTGAGGTCCTTCGGGGGCAAGGCAGGCCGGTTACCGAACAGCGTTCCCTGAGATCGCAGTCCTGATTTCACAGGCCCCGGCGAAGGCCGTCGACGGGGCGTCTACCTACAGCAGCGGCTCCAGGGGCAGCAGTTGCAGCAGGAAGACCTTGATGCGTTTTGCCAGGGAGGCGAAACGATCCGGGCCGGCGGCGGCGTTCCAGCTGTTTTCCGGGTCCATGTCCTGCTCGATGCTGTTTTCCACCTGGGCGGCAAGCTGCCGGTTCTCGACCAGGATGCCCACCTCCGTATTGAGGTTGGCGGAGCGGGGGTCGAGGTTGAAGGTGCCGATGAACAGGGTTTCGCCGTCGACGACCAGGGTCTTGGCGTGGACGGCGAACACCGGCGCCTTGTCCTCCAGTTGCGGATAGCGCTCGATGAGGGCGCGCTTGATGGCGGGATCGGGCTTGAACTCGTAGATCCGGATACCGCTGTTGATGAGACGCCGGCGCTGTTTGCGGTAGCCGCTGAAGGCCATCAGATTGTCCGTGGAGGACAGGGAATTGGTGGAGATGCGCACCTCGACGCCGCGTTGCACCAGGCTGTCAAACAGCTCGAAGCCGCCCTCGGGCATGATCAGGTAGGGTGACTGAATGGTCACCCTTTGTTTTGCCCGGCGCAGCAGGTCGGCCAGTTCGGTGGTGGTCCGGCCGCCGCAGGAAAGCCCTCTGCGCTGCTCGTTTTTCCCCGGCAAATCGCTGAGAAAACGGACCTCCTCCCAAACCATTCCACTCAGCATGCGGTCCAGGTTGCGCGGCAGATCTCCGAGGGCTTCGCGCACCTCCGGGGCGAAATTTTCCGGGTCGCCGGCATAACGGCGCAGGTGGTCGTAGACGGCCCGGGTCCGCTCCGGGTCCATGTCCCGCAGTTCCCGGGTCAGCAGTTTTTCCACCGGTACCGCCAGGGGACTTGCCCAGAAGCGGTCGAAACTCTCCTCCATGTCCGCCACCACCGGCCCGACCACCAGCACGTCTCGATCGCGGAAGTTATAGCGGTGATCGTAGTCGAAATACTCATCCGCCATGTTGCGGCCGCCGGTGATGCCGACGGTGCCGTCGAACAGGGCGGTCTTGTCATGCATGCGCTGATTGACGGCGCGCAGGGCGGTAAGGGCGTTAAGGATGCGTTTCAGCCTGGAGGTGCCGACGGTGACCTTCGGGTTGTAGATGCGGATGTCGATGTTCGGATGCTGCACCAGGGCCAGCAGAGCGGCGGGCGGCGCATCGATGAGCAGATCGTCGACCAGCACCCGCACCTTGACGCCGCGGTCGGCCGCCCGCAGCAGGGCTTCGCTGGCCAGAATGCCGATGTTGTCCGTGCTCCAGATAAAGTACTGGATGTCGATGCTGGAACGGGCCTGGTCGGCCAGCCAAGCCCGGGCCAGCAATGATTCTTCGCCCTTCTCCAGCACGTAGACCCCGGATTTTCCATGAGGGCCGCCGCCGGTTCCCCGGCTCATGAGCGCCAGCAGGGCTGCGGTGGAACGCGGTGCTTCATCCGCGCCCTTTAACGGAGCGGCCATGAGCAGCAACAGCAGGCAGCAAAGACAGGATGGAGCCATGCGCATGGGCATATCTTCCTGATCGGTTGAGGGTGATGGGTTCCAATGGCCATGAGGACTGCCCGGGCGATCACCACAACATGGAGCCGTCGAAAAATTTAGTCCAGCCCGTTGCGGGATGCAGCACCCGGGGTTTTACATCGCCGAGGCGTTGTCCGCGGGCGGCGCAGCCGTGCAGGTAGGTTTCGCGGCCGTTGGCGGTGATTCTGAACACCCGCACTGGTGCCAGCTGTCCCAGATCCCGGCAATAGCGATAGTGGAAATTGTCGCCGAGGTGTTCCTCAAACCGCTCCCCGCACCGTCGCAGTTGCTCCTCATGGGCGGCGGCGTCTTCGAGGTACAGGACATAGGCGGGCGGCGGGCCTCCATCCAGGGCGAGCATTGCGAAAGCCGGCCGCAGGCCGAACTCGGCCAGAGACTGGCGCAGGGCGCCGTCGACATGCTGCTCATGGAGCTTCTCGCCGAAATGGTCGGCGATGCCGTCCTCCCTGCCGACGAAACGCAACCGGGGCACGCTGCGGTAGAAGCCCGTCACCTGTACCAGGTCGCGCAGGCGGTAACGATACAGCCCGCCGGCGGTGGTCAGCACCAGAGAGTAAGTTTGTCCATCCTCGAGTTGGTGCAGCAGGCGGAACCCGCCGCCGTCGCCGGGCAGAAACTCGAAAAAATGGCTGCGCAGGGCCGGCAGACAGCCGCCGGCCATGACCGGCAGGGTGACGAAGCCTTCCGTAGCCAGCAAGCCCTTGCCCTGGATGGTCGCCTGCGGGAAGAGGTCGGCCAATTCGGCGGCCGGCTCGGCAGCGGCGCCGTCGCGCCAGCAGCTGATCAACCGCAGATGGGGCCAGAGGGCCTGGTGCACGGCAGCCGGGTTCGGAGGGTCGGCGAAAGCAGCGCGAACTTCTCCGGCGCGGACGGCATCCGGGCGCAGATGTCTGGTCAGTGTGGTCTGCAAAGGTTCGGTCAGGGATTGCGGCGTGCTCAGGGTGCCGCGGGCCAGGTCCCCGGCCAATTGCGGCCACCAGCGCTGCAGATGGCCGCACAGCAGGATCAGAAAGGTCGGATTCCAGACGGAGATCAGGGCCAGGTTGCGGCTGCGCAGCAGGAACAGCAGGGTCGCATACCAGAAACTGTCCATGTCGCGAACCTGTTTGACTTCGGCCGGTACCGCCTGGGTGGCGCGCACCAGCCAGCCCTTGAATCCGCCCAGGTAGTCGCTGTCGTCCTCGAAGCCGACGGGTATCCCGCCCGCCGTACGCTCCGCCTGCCGGGCGGCCGGCGTCACCGACCAGTAGCTCTGGCCCCCCAGCAGGGCCGGCATGCTGCGGAACAGGTCGGCCATCCAGGGGGCAATGCCGCGCTGGAACTGGGTTTTGAGTCCCCGGGTGTAGGGGATCAGCTTCGAGGCCGTCGCGGAACCGCTGGTCGGTTCCAGCAGCAGCACCGGTTCCGCCGTCAGCACCATCGCTTCGCCGTCGGCAATAAGCCGGATATAGGGTTCGAAGTCCTCATAATCGGCCAGGGGCACGGCGCGTTGATAATCCTCGATGGAGCGAATGGCATCAAAGCCGTGGCGGCGACCGAAGACGGTGGCGGTGTTCTGCCGCAAAATGTCCCGCAACACCGCTTCCTGAGCGGCGGCGCTGTTACCGAGGGCCCGGTGGAACCGGCGCGACTCCGGCAGGGTCGACAGATACCAGAGGCTGTTGGCCAGCAGGCAGCGCAGGCGGCTCATGGGGCACCGTTGCCTTGCAGACCCAGCATGCGGCGGCCGGCCGCGGTCAGGTTTTCAAGGCTGACTTGGGCCAGGCAGGCCAGTTCGTCGCCGCGGATATGGCCGGGGTTGGCCTGCTGGAAAAAGGCGATGTGGGGATCCCGCAATCTTTGCGCCGTAACCTCCGCCAGCCCAGTTCTCAGGGGGGTGGCCCGGTGCAGTCGCACCACTCCGTGGTCGGCATCGAACTCCTCCGGAAACTTGCGCCGGGCCAACACCTCGAGGATGGGGCGCAGGGCCGCCGCGTGATCCTGGCCGTGGCCGGGATAGAAGGTGCGGAAGAATACCGGCAGAAAGCGGTAGGTCTTGTATCCCGAACAGATGAGGAACCAGTACACCGGGCGATCCCGGATTTCCTCCGCCAGGGCAAAGACCAGGCGGCCCCACAGGCGCGGCAGGACCGTCTCCCCCCAGAAGGACCGGCTGATGACCGTGTCGCCGGAGAAGAAGGCAATCAGGGGTTGGTCGTCGACCACCTCCTCCATCCGCATGAGGGTGGAAAAGCCCTGCAGCGTGCCCTGCTCCCGTTCGTGGAGTAGAATCACCCACTCCTTTTCGGCCAGGTCCCCCTCGAAACTGCACCGGCCTACATTGTCGTAGGACGCGGTCATGAGTTGCAACATGGCGTCCCGTTCCGCTTCCGTTAAGGCCGTGACGGGCTTCACCGTTCCCGCCAGGCGCTCCGCCGCCAGGGTTGGCGGCAACAGGTGCCCGGTCGCCGTCCCGGGCCGTTCAGAGGGTGGCGATTTCGACCTGGCTGTTTCGTCCATCGAGGCGGTCATGGAAGGTGCTCCCGTTATCCCAGCCGACGGTATAGAGCCGGCTGACGTAATCGATATGGCTGTAGCGGCGCGCCACGCCCAGCAAGGGATCGCCGGCACTGAAGCCGGCCATGAGAAAAGCCAGTTGGCGCTCCCTGGCGGTGCGCAATTGACGGCGCAGCAACAGGTCGAAGACCGCCGCATCGTTCTCGGCGATGCAGTGCAGTGCGGCATAGCCCATGGGAATGACGGCTCCCGGTGGCGGCAGGGGCAGTAAACCGCGCAGGCGGTTATAACCGTTATACAGGGGGCGCCCCCAGCGCAGCAGACCTTGGTAGCCGCGCACCACCGATTGTTTGAACCCGCCCTGTTCCCAGAGTCCCAGGATGCCGACCAGGCGACCCCGGCGCAGGGCGATTAGCAGGTCCTGGCGCCCCAAGCCGCGCAGAAGTCCGCTTTCAGCACCAAAATCGGCCACCGTGAGCACCGGGAAAAACTGCCGCAGGGATCCCTGCCGGTTGAGAAAAGCGACCAGATCTTCCAGATCGATGTCGTCGCCCCGGCGGATTTCGCAGCCGGCCGAGGCCGGCTGTCCTGTGTCGCGGCTGTGCAGCGCCAGGGTATGCAGGCGCTCCAGGGGACGGTAGCGGGGAAAATGGCGGCGCGCCCGGGTCACCAACACCCCTTCGGCCTCCCGGTTGCCTTCGATGATGGTGGTCAGATAGCCCTGTACCCGCCGGTCCTGGTGCAGTTCCCATAGACAGCGGAAGCCGCCCGCGACCAGCCAGCGGGCCCGGAAGCGATGGTCCACCCGCAGTTGCCCGAGATAGCCGACGGTTTCCGGTCGGCCGTTGATGAAGCGCCGCCGCAGGGCGCGGCAGGCCATGGCGGCTACCGCGCCGCTCGGCAGATGGCGCGCGACCAGGGTCTGGCAGCCGTCGCCCAACACCTCGCAGCCGAGAAAGTAGGACGGCGCCCGCTCATAGCTGATGGTGACGCTGCCGGGCACCGGATTGTCCCGCAGCAGGCGGAGAATGGCGGCATCGTCGGCCGGGGTCGCCAGTTCGAAGGCAAATTCCGTCATGATTGTTCCTCCGCGGGGACCGGGTTGGCGGCCAAGGTGCCGTCCACGGTCAACAGCGGAATGCTGCAGCCTTCGTCACCGAGGGGATACTGGCGCCGTTGCAGCACCTCCCTGCGCATCAGCAGGTTGATGACGAAGAAGTGGCCCCACATGAACAGGCTGCGGCTGTTGACCCGGAAATCCAAGCTGCGGCGCAGGATGGAAGGCAGACCGAAAAATCCCCGGCGGGCGTCGATGCAGGATTCTTCCAGGGCCTGCGGGGTGATGCCGGCCGGGGTGAAAGGCAGCATGCCGTAGCGGTAGGCGGGGTCCAGCCACCAGCGCTCGAAAAGGAGTCGGCCCTCCCGTTCGAGCCGTTGATAGAGGGGGGTGCCGGGGAAGGGCGTCAGGTGGTTGAAGGCGGCCAGGTAGAAGCGCTGCCGGGCGGCGAAGGCCCGCGCCTGGTCGAGGCTGGCGGCGGAGTCGCCGTCGTAGCCGAAGACGAAGGTGACGTAAAGGCGGATGCCCTGGCGCCGCAGGTTGGCCAGGGCCGTCTCGTAGCTGCCCCGGGCGGTGGCAAAGCCCTTGCCCATGCTTGCCAGGGTGTCCAGATCCAGGCTTTCCAGGCCCATGAGCAGCCCCTGGCAGCCGCTCTGCGCCAGCAGGCCGAGGAGTTCTTCGTCGAAGGCGGCATCGATCCCGGCCTGGCCGACCCAGCGGATTCGCAGGGGGATGAGGGCGCGCAGCAGTTCCTTGGCCCGCGGCGGGTCGGCGACGATGTTGTCGTCGACGAAAAAGATCAGGGGCTTTTTGATGCCGCGCAGTTCCTCGACCACCTCGTCCACCGGGCGCCAGCGATGGGTGCGGCCGAAGAAGGTCTGGATGGCACAGAATTCGCACGGATGTGGGCAGCCGCGGCCGGTCTCCACCAGGGCCACGGGCAGATAGTTCTTGCCGGCAAAGATGCGGCGATCCGGGGTGCTGCCCGCCAGGGACGGCCGCCTGTCGCTCTGGTAGCGGCGTGCCAGGCGGCCCCGGCGAAAATCGTCGACGACCCGGGGCCAGAGGCCTTCCGCCTCGCCGACCACCACCGCCTCGGCATAGTTGGCCACTTCGTCGGGCATCAGGGTGGCGTGGAATCCCCCCATGACCACGGGCACCCCCCGGCGCCGGTATTCGCCGGCAATCTGGTAGGCGCGTCGGGCCGTGTAGGTTTCCACGGTGATGGCCACCAGGTCGGTGGGCTCGTCATAGGGGATGGGCTCCATCCGATCATCGAAGAAGCGGATGGTCACATCCGGCGGCGTCAGGGCCGCCAGCAGCGCCGGCGCCAGGGGCTCCATCTGCCAGGTGCGGATGTAGGGCGCGCCGCGCCGGCGCCCCATGCAGGGTTGGATCAGGGTCAGCCGCACCGGAAATCCTCCCGGCCAAAGGCCGCCCGATACCAGTTTTCCTGCGGCGGCGAACCGGGCCGTGCGACCGACCAGGGTTGGGCGAAGCGCGGTTCGCGGTAGAGGCGGCGAACGAACCGCCGATAGGTCAGGTTGCCCAGGGCGTTGATGGCCGAGTTGGTGGTCAGACCGCGCATGCGGCGAACGATGGAGCCGATTTTGAAGGTCTCCCGGTAGGCCCACTTGAAGCCCCGGTACAGTTCCTCCGGGGTCATGCGGGCCGGTTGGATGACTACGTGCATGGTGTCGTAATCATCCCAGTTGTAGCTCAGGATGCGACCTTCCCGGTGCAGGCGCCGGAACAGTTCGGTGCCGGGATAGGGGGTGTAGAGGGAATAGCGCGGGATGTCGATGCGCAGGGCATTGACCCGTTCGACGGTGCGCTGAAAGGTTTCCGTGGTGTCATGGTCGAAGCCGAACACGAAGCAGCCCTGGACGCTGATGCCCAAATCGTGCATGGTGCGGACCAGAATGTCGTAATCCACCGGCTTGTTGAACCCCTTGCGAATGTCCTGCAGTACCGTCCGACTGTCCGATTCAAAGCCGAACAGCAGGTAGCGGCAGCCCGAAGCCCGCAGCAACTCCAAAAGTTCCGGATCATGGGCGATGTCCACGGTGGCCAGGCCTCCCCACTGTTTTTTCAAGGGGATCATGGCTCGGAACAGTTCCTTGGCGTAGTCCGGATCCTCGGCGATGCTGACGTCGTTGAAGACCAGATAGCGGCCCCGGGTCAGGCGGATGTCGCGGATGACGTCCGCCACCGGCCGTTTCAGAAAGTCCGGCCAGACGGCCGGGACGGTGCAGAAATCGCAGACCTTCTTGCAGCCGCGGGTGGCCTGCACCGTATCGGGCAGCATGTAGCCGGAACGGCGGTGCAGATCCCGGCGCGGCGGCGGCACCTGGGCCAACACGCCGTCGCCGATGGCGTGCTCCTCGTAGACGCGCTGCAGGCGGCCGCGCCGGAAATCCTCCAGCAGCCGCGGCCAGGCCTGTTCCCCCCGGCCGATGACGATGGCGTCGGCATGGCGGATGGCCTCCCCCGGGAGGATGGTGACATGCACGCCGCCCAGCACCACGGGGATGCCCCGGGCCCGGAAATGGTCGGCCAGTTCGTAGCCGCTGTTGGCGCAGCCGGTGATGAGGCTGATGGCCACCAGGTCGGCATCGGCATCGCGGGGAATGGGGTCGACGCTGCCGTCCACCAGTCGCACCTTCACCTCCGGCGGCGTCAGGGCGGCCAAGGTGCAGAGGGACAAAGGCATTTCGCGCATGGAGCGCACATGGGGGCCGAGGTGCAGCTTGTGCATGTGGGCGTCCGGCATGATCATCAACAGCTTCACGGGTTTTACCTCAGCTTGTTAGCAGTCAATCACGCCGCCGGCCCTGGATGGTTGGAAGTTTCGGGTCTGAATGTGCCGGAAGAAATGCCTTGTCAGAAGCAGCATAGCAGCGGAAGAGGGGCCAGGCAATAGCCATGCCTCGCCATGTTGTGCCGCATCATTCCAAACCCGTTCCGACGATGCTGGCCAGAAAAATGACGCTACCGCAATACGCAACATTGGGACATTCAGTCTTGACATGTCCAAGGGGGGATCGTTATAAAAAGGAAGGTTTTTTCCTGCTGGAATAAAACAACCTCTTTGCAGATTTTTCCCAAGCGGGAATTACGCCATTCCCTTCCAATCCTTTCTAAAATGCGCCCAGGAATCCTGGCGCCATATGAGTTCCCTTATGCATATGAGTTGGAAAATGCTGCAAACACAACGCAGGCGGACGGTGCGGAAACGCTGGCTTGGCACCTTGGCGGTGATGCTGGTGTTGGTGGCCCTGGGCTTTTCGTTGCACCTATCAGGCGGTCGGCCGGATTCGGCCGACTCCAATACGTCTCCGGTCCTTTCCGCCCGTCCGCCCGAACCGGAACACGTTTTTGTTCGAACCATCCAGACCGGCGACACTTTGAGTTCCATTTTTGGCCGCTTCAATATCAACCAAGGGACCCTGCACCAGATTCTGGCCGCGGATGAGGCGCTGCTGGCTCTGGATGTGTTGCGGCCGGGCAATGTACTTACCCTGACCCTGGATAAACAAACTCGCCAACTGGAAGAAATGGAATTATTCATCCATGCCGGCAGTCGGGTTGTCTATCGGCGCGTCAATGACAGCGGTTTTGACTTTGAAGAAATCATCCAGCCGGGAACCTGGGAACAGGAACTGCTGGAGGGCGAAATCAACGGCAGCTTTTTTGTGTCGGCCACTCGGGCCGGTTTGACCGATGGCGAGACGGCGGCCATCTCCGACCTGTTCAAGGATCAGCTCAATTTCCGGCGGGAAATCAAGGCCGGGGACAGGTTCCAGGTGGTACGCAAGCGCCAGTTTGTCGAAGGAGAATCTACCGGCCAGAGCCGCATCGAAGGCGTTCGCATTCTCCGTCCCAACCGGTTGTACAGCGCCTTTTTATTCGAAGACGGCAACTATTATGATCACCGGGGCGAGAGCCTGGTTCGCGCCTTCATGCGTTATCCCACCAAAAGCCGTCATCGTGTCAGCTCGCACTTCAATCCGGTCCGGCGTCATCCCGTTACCCGGCGTATCGCTCCCCATAACGGCGTCGATTTTGCCATGCCCATCGGCACGCCCGTCAAGGCTATCGGGGATGGAGTCGTGACGCGTGTCCATCACCACCCCTTTGCCGGGAAATACGTCGAAATTCAGCATGGCGGCCAGTATGTGACCCGCTATCTGCATCTGCATAAAACCCTGGTCCGGCGCGGCCAGCGGGTCCAGACCGGCGACCGCATCGCCCTCTCCGGCAATACCGGTCGTTCCACCGGACCGCACCTGCACTTCGAACTGCACGTCAACGGCCGTCCGGTCGATCCTCTCAGGGCCAAGATTCCCATGTCGGCTGCCGTTCCCAGGGAAAAGCTGCCGCAATTCCATCAGCGGGTGGCGGTTCTGGTTGCGATGATGGAGCAACCGCAAGGCCATGTGGCCGCCGCCGAAGACACGGAAGAGTCGGCGGGACGCATCTGATCGGCGGCCTTTTTTTCGAATCCAGATCGAAACACCCTCCCGTCCCTGTTCTTCGATTGCCATACGGCCCCAAAGGCCCTACTATTTTTTACAGGCAAGGTGTCGTTCCTTGTCTTCAATCAGCCTCAGGATAAATCATGCACAATTTGCCGAAATGTCCCAAATGCGGTTCCGAGTATACCTATCTGGACGGGCCCCTGTATGTCTGCCCTGAGTGTGCCCATGAATGGACCGTCGGGACAAGCGACGCGGGGAAGGAAGCAGGGCGCGTGGTGCGCGATGCCTTTGGGAATGAACTTCAGGATGGCGATACGGTAACGGTCATTAAGGATTTGAAGGTCAAAGGTTCCTCGTCCGTCGTGAAGGTCGGCACCAAGGTCAAAAACATTCGGATTGTCGACGGGGATCATGATATCGACTGCAGGATCGAGGGCTTTGGGTCGATGCAATTGAAATCGGAGTTCGTCAAGAAGGCATAGCCGTGTTGCGCCTCAGCCAGGCTTTGGGGCGCGAGCTGCCGTTCCGACTCATTCTCTTGTTGATTGGTGTTGAGGCCGGATATGTTTCGTTCCCGTTGGTTCACGGTGCCGCTGTTTTTAATCCTGTTTTTTGGCGGCGGCTTTTTGGGCTCGCAATTGGCCGCTGTGGTGGCGCCGGATTCGCGGGTCGCGGAATTCATCAGTTTCTTTGCTCTGCCCGTGGCCTTTGTCTTCGGCGTGGTAGCCTGGGCCGGCGCCGCCATTCCCTGTGCGGTGCGGGTTCTCATCGGCCGCTTCCAGGGTCGGGAGCGTTCCCCTGCGCCCGGAAAAACCGCGGTTGATCCCCTTATCCCACCCGGATCCTTTTTGTTCGTCCCCCTCTCCGTCGTGACTTCATCTCTGGCCGGCCTGGTGGTTGCAATCCTGGCGACACGGCTGGGGTTTGGCTGGGTGGTGTGCCTGTATGTGATGCTCGGGCTGGGTTATGGCCTGACCTGCTGGAAACTCGCACAAGGGGGCTATCTGGAGTTTCCCACACACTAACCGTGGCGTATCCGACCTTTTGGGTCGGGGGCAAAAACGGCCAGCAGTTCAGCGGCCTTGCCGCGATTGGCGCCGTTGCAGCTGATGAACCTTTGCACTGGGAAGCTGATCAGTTCGGCATCGGCATAGGCTTGACGGGTGAAGTCCGTATCGTGGTTGGAAATGACCACCGTAATGCCTCTGGCGGCCACCTCCACGGCCACATCGGCCAGTCTCTGCTGGCTTTCCAGATCGAAACCGCCGGTACTGTAGTTGGTGAAATTGGCGGTACGGGAGAGGGGCACGTAAGGCGGATCGCAATAGATCACGTCCCCCGGTACCGCGGAAAGCATGGTTTTCTCGAAATCCCAGACGTTGAAAGTCGCCCTTTGCCGGGTTGCCTTGTCGCTGAAGAAGTGCATCTCCCGGGCGGGGAAGTAGGGTTTTTTATAACGGCCGAAGGGAGCGTTGAACTCCCCTTTGGCGTTGTAGCGACAGAGACCGTTGTAGCAATGCCGGTTCAGGAATAGAAACAGGGCGGATTTGAGTCGGCCATCATCCGTGGTGTTGAAGATGTTCCGCAAGGCGTAGAAAGCGTCTTCGGCATTATTTTCATGGGTGAAGAAGGTGCGGCAGTATGCGATGAACGATTCGCCTTCCTCTTGCAGGCATCCAAATAGAGTGATGAGGTCCCGGTTGGTATCGGTGAGGAAGTAACAGGGATAGCCGGTGTTGAGGAACACGGCGCCCGAGCCGACAAAGGGCTCGATGAGCCGACCGCCGGATGGCAGGACCTCCAGAATGCGCTGGAGAATCTGGAATTTGTTGCCGGCCCATTTGAGAAATGGTTTCACGTCAGTCCCCTTCCGATTGCAGGACTTGTAAAACATTTTGCGGCTCCGGGCAATGTTTTTCGCCGATTTGGTTAATTGTCGCTCGTGTTGTGCTGCCCGGATGCCGGTATGACCTCGACAGGGAATGGCGTTGAATCGGGCCGGCAGGATGTGTCGGGGCGGAAGTGGTTCTGCAGGCTTTGCACAATGCAAAAGAGCCTGATGTTGCGCTGAGTTGGTCCTCTTGCTCAAGGAGGATTTCAGCGATCATCAGGCTCTTTCCCCCGGTGCTCTCAGAAAGAATTTCTTCCTCAAGTTATGCACATCGATGACGCGGTGCGTTTCGATGTGGGAGCGGGGGTGCATAGGAACCGCTGCGTCGGAGGATTTTACCCTGCCTTGGCTTTTTTCGTCTCTGGCAACCACTTGATCTTCGGTTTGTCAGGACGGGCGGCACCTACGCTTTAAATATACCCCCGGCGTCTCGGAAGATCAACCGTCCCGGCCACTTTTTTTTCAAGAGCATTTTTCGAGGCGTAGGTCCGGAGGATGGCTCACCCTCGGAATGAAAGAAGGTGGTACGAGCAGGCAATGGGCCGCGTTGTTATGGAGAAAAACATTCGGGAGCGATGGTTCATCGCAAGCGGCTTGTCTATAATTGAATCCGAAGGTCTTTTCGTCCGAACTGAGCGAAGGAGAGGGATATGAACGATATGGATACGATCCTGATTACCGGGGCCAATCGCGGCATTGGCCTGGAACTGGCAGCTCAATATGCCGCCGACGGGTGGCGGGTACTGGCCTGCTGCCGGCATCCGGAGCGCGCGGAGCCCTTGCAGCGATTGCATGCAGCGACCTCGGGTCGCCTCAGCATCCATGGTCTGGAGGTGACCGACAACGAAGCTATCCAGGCGCTGGCGCGGGAACTCGATGGCCAGGCCATCGACATTCTGTTCAACAACGCCGGTGTCGGCGGCGGCGAGCATCAGGCTTTGGGGAAGGTGGACGTCGAAGACTGGCTGCGGACCTTCCGGGTCAACACCATCGCGCCGCTGAAGGTGGCCGAAGCTTTTCTTCCGCATGTCGGCCGCAGTCGGCAGCGCATCATCGCCACCATGGGCAGCGTCATGGGCAGCCTCGCCGAAAACACCTCCGGCGGGCACTATATCTACCGCAGTGCCAAGGCCGCGGTGCACATGGTCGGCCGCTGCCTGGCCGTGGATCTGCGCGCGCAAGGCATCATTTCAGTCCTGTTCCATCCCGGCTGGGTGAAGACCGATATGGGGGGTGCCAACGCCCCGGTCGCCCCCGCAGACAGCGCCGCCGGCCTGCGCCGGGTACTGGCCGGCCTGCGTCTGGAGGACAGCGGACGTTTCTTCGATTACCAGGGGAATGAGCGTCCCTGGTAGTTGTGTTGGCCCAATGCGAACCAATCCAGAAGGTTGTCATTCTTCTGCAGTTTGACAATTCCTGCCCAGCGGCAACAATTTGAACAACGTTCAAATTGTTGCAAGACGGGCGATCGATAGCCGTCGGCGATTTGTCATACCCGCTGCGGCTGCCGGACCAGACTCTGCCTGGGTTATTGCTCGGAAGGAGGAACCCCCGTTGCTGGAAGAATTTCCCTTTGCCGACGAACTCGGCCCCGCCCGAATCGTGCATGTCCACGAACCCCGCATCGGCCTGAAAGGGGTGCTGGTGGTCGACAACCTGGCCATGGGCCCCGCCATCGGCGGTTTGCGCATGGCACCGGATGTCAGCACCGCCGAGTGCTTTCGGCTGGCGCGGGCCATGACCCTGAAAAACGCTGCGGCGGGGCTGCCCCACGGCGGCGGCAAGTCGGTGCTGTACGGCGATCCAAGGATGCCGGCGGCGGACAAGGAGCGGTTGATTCGGGCCATGGCCTGCGCTCTGCGCCACTGCCATGACTACGTTTTCGGCCCGGACATGGGTACCGATGAGACCTGCATGGCCTGGATCAAGGACGAAACCGGCCAGGCCGTGGGACTGCCCGAGGCTCTGGGCGGTATCCCCCTCGACCAGATCGGCGCCACCGGGTGGGGGCTGCGCCACGCCGTGGAAGCCGCTGCGCCGGCGGCCGGTTTGGCCCTGTCCGGGGCCCGGGTGGTGGTGCAGGGCTTTGGTGCCGTGGGGCAGCATGCCGCCCGCTTTCTCGGTCAGCTGGGAGCGGTGCTGGTCGGTGTGGCCGATTCCCGTGGCACCCTGTACGATCCCCAGGGTTTGGATATCGAGGGGTTGGCGCAATTGAAGCTGCAGGGCGGCAGCGTGCTGGATTATTCCGGCGGCCGGAAACTCGAGTTGGATGCGGTTATCGACCTGGAATGCGAAGTCTGGATACCGGCGGCGCGACCCGATGTCATCACTGAAGCCAACGTCGACCGGTTGCGCACCCGGATGGTCGCCCAGGGCGCGAACATTGCCCTGACCCCCGAAGCCGAGCAGATTCTGCACCAGCGCGGCGTTCTGTCCCTGCCGGATTTCATTGCCAATGCCGGGGGGGTGATCTGCGGGGCCATGGAATATCGCGGCAGTTGGAAAGGCCAGGTGTTTGAGGTGATTGCTGAAAAAATCCGCGCCAACACCGAAGAGATGCTGCGCCGGGTGCAAAAGGACGGATTGCTGCCGCGCGCCGCGGCGACGCATATGGCCTTGGCGGCCCTGCGTCAGGCCATGTCCACCCGCCGTTGGAGTATTTTCTGAGCAGGGCCTTGCCGATGCACCGGGAGGGGTTATGAGCGAAAAGGTGGGCAGCTATTATCACTGCGGCGGCCTGGAGCCGTTGACCGGGATGACCATCCCCGAGCATTTTGCCGAAGTTGTCCGGCGCTGCGGCGCCCGGGAAGCGATCGTGTCCCGGCACCAGCAGCGGCGCCTCACCTACCGGCAATTGGCCGCCGAGGTGGACGATCTGGCCCGGGGCCTGCTCGCCATGGGCTACCAACGCGGCGAGCGCATCGGTGTCTGGGCGACGAACAGCATCGAATGGCTGTTGCTGCAGATGGCCACGGCGCGCATCGGCGTGGCCCTGGTGGCCATCAACCCCGGCTATCGCCGGCAGGAGATCGCCTACGCCATCCAGCATTCCGAGGTGCACGGCCTGTTCGTCATGCCGGCCTTTCGCCGCAGCGACTACCTAGCCATGCTGGCAGAGGTGCTGCCCCCTTTGCAGAACCCGGAGCGTAACCTGAAGCATGCGGATTTCCCCTTTCTGCGCCAGGTGGTGTTGTTCGATCCGCGGAGTCCTGCCACGACTCCCAGGCTGCTGCCGGGCCTGACCCTCTGGCAGGAAGTGCTGGCCGCCGGTTCCGCCGTCTCCCCCGCGGCACTCGATGCCGCGACCGCCGCTCTGGATCGGGACGACACCATCGCCCTGCTGTATACCTCCGGTTCCATGGGCTTCCCGAAGACGGCGGTGCTGTCCCACCACAACATCCTCAACAATGCCTGGTTCACGGCGCGGCGCATGGCCTTCACCGAAACCGACCGGCTGTGCGCCCCGGTACCTTTTTATCACTGCTTCGGTATGGTGCTGGCCAACCTGCTCTGCCTGGCGGTGGGGGCCTGTCTGGTGGTGCCGGAGGAGTATTTCGACCCCCTGGCGACCATGGGGGCCATCGAAGCGGAGGGCTGTACCGCCTTGTACGGGGTGCCGACCATGTTCCTGGCCCAACTGGAGCACCCCCAGCGCGGCGATTTCGATTTGACCAGCCTGCGCACCGGCATCATGGCGGGCGCTCCCTGCCCGCCGATCTTGATGCGGCGGGTCATGGAAGAGATGCCCTGCCCGGAAATTCTCATCGGCTACGGTATGACCGAGGCCTCGCCCGTGACCCATCTGACGGCGGCGGAGGATTCCCTGGAGGTTCGCCTGGAAACCGTCGGCCGCAATCTGCCGCATCAGGAGGTGAAGCTCATCGATCCGGACAGCGGGGTCACCGTCTCCGTCGGAACGGTGGGGGAGGTATGTTTTCGCGGCTACCATGTGGCCAAGGGCTATTACGGCGATCCGGAGGCGACCGCTCTGGGCATCGATGCCGACGGCTGGCTGCACTCCGGGGATCTCGGCATCATGGACGGCGACGGCTATTTGCGCATCACCGGTCGTCGCAAGGAAATCATCATTCGCGGCGGCGAAAACATCTGCCCCTGGCAAATCGAACAGCAGCTTCTCCAGCATCCCAAGGTGGCCGAGGTGGCGGTGTTCGGCCTGCCGGACGAGTTCTACGGCGAACAGATCATGGCCTGGGTGCGGCTCAAAAGCGGGGAACGGGCCGATGCAGAGGAACTCAAGGCCCACTGCCGGAGCGGTCTGGCCCATTTCAAGGTGCCGGCCCAAATCTGGATTGTGGCAGAGTTTCCCAAGACCGGCAGCGGCAAACTGCACAAGCCGCGCATGCGGGAGTTGTCCCTGGAGTGGCTGGCGCACAAAACAATATGAGCCGACCCAGGTAAAAATACGGGAAGGATTGCATGCTGAAGGCAATCCTTCCCGTTTCTGAATGGCCATGATTCTGGAGGATGTGGTGGACCGAACCTCGGTTACGGCGAACGCCGCCGTTTTTTCCAGCGCGGCAGCGCCCACAGGTACAGTCCGGTACCCGCCAGGACGATAAGCGCCAGGGCCACAGCGTCATACACCAGTTTGCCGGGGGTGCCGGCGAGTTTTCCGGTATGCAGATCTTTCATCAACCGGTTCCAGTTGATGCTCTGTGGTTTCGGTTTTTGGTCGTCGGCACCTTCCCGAATTCGATAGCCGTCCACTTTCTTCCAGCTGCCGCTGTGGGCGTCGACAAACAGCTCTCGGCCCGATCCGGGCATAATCTTGTAGACCAGCCTCCCCTGGCTTTCCAGCACCTCGATTTTTTCGATGGGGACAACCCCCCATTCGTGCCGGGCCATCCCCAAGGCCTGCTCCAGGGTGACGGGAAGTTGTTTGACCGCTGTGTCCGTAGTTAGCAGGCCTTGCAACGGGGGTTTGGCCGCCCCCGGGGAGAACAGATCGCGGTGATTGAGCCAGATGCCGGTCAGGCTCAGCACAATCGTCAGTGGTACTGCGATCAATCCGAGCCAGATGTGCCAGGTTCGAGAAAGGGAAAAAAGCCGCAGGTGCAGATTATCCTTGGCTGTGCGCATCGCTTGCCGTCCTCTTAGAGTTTCACTTCCAAACCTGCCAGCCAGGTGCGGCCGATGCTCTCTTCGCGCCGGCTGGAACTGCCGTCCATAAAATATTCCTGTTCGACCTTGCTGCGATTGGTGATGTTGCGCCCTTCAAGGAACAGGCGGGCGTTTTTGCTCACCTTCTGATATACGGCGATGTCCACGGAGGAGTCGGCGGCCTTTATCTTACGGGTGCCGTCGGCTTTGTTCTCCGTGGTTTTGGCTACGTAATTCCAGGCGGTACTCAAGGTGGTGCCCCATGGTTGGTAGGTATAATCGATCCCCACGTTGACGATATAGTCCGGCTGATCCTTGAAGGGCTGTTTGCTGCCGGCCGCCGTTTTCAGTTCCGAGTCGAGCAGGGTCTGGTTGCTCCACAGCACCAGGCCGGCCAGCAGGGGGTTGCCGGTCCAGCCGAAGCCGATGCGCTGTTCGAGTTCGATGCCGGCGTTCCAGCCGTTGCCGACGTTGCGTACCGCATAAACCTCCTTGCCGCCCACTTCGACGCCGGTGCCTACCTCTTCCAGCACGCCTTGGATATCCAGGTAGAAGAAGTTGATGCCCAGCAGCAGGTCACGCCGGGCGAAATCGGCGCCGATGTCGTATTTCCAGGCGATGGCGGGGTTGAGGTCGGGATTGCCGCGCACCAGACGATCGCCCTTTTCCTCCTCGTAAGGGGCCAGTTCATCGAACTTGGGGCGGTTGACGGCGCGTGAGACCGCCCCCCGCAGGGTCAAATCCTTGCGCAGGGTATAGAGCAGGTGGAGCGAGGGGTTAAGGTCGGTGCGTGAACTTCCCAGGCTGAAATCGCCGCCGTCGCGGGCATCCAGGCGCACATGCTCCAGGCGCAGGCCGGGCAGAACGCTGAACCGCTCGGTCAGCCAGACTTCATTTTGCGCGAACAGGGCGTAGTAGTCCTCGTCGAGGCTGTAGTTGTCCTTGGGGCCGGTCTTGTCCGACATGCTGCCGGCCGGATTCTGCTCCAGTTTGGTTTTGTCGCGGTAGCGTTCCCGCAAGCGGGCCGAGGCGCCCACACGGGCTTCCTGCGCCAGGCCGAGATGAAAGGGAATCACGGCCTTGGTGGCGAAACTCAGGGTGCGATCCTTTTTCTCCTCCTCCTCGAGATCGGTTTTCTTCAGGACGTAGAGGTTCGAGCCGACGGCCGTTTCTTCGAAGGACGGCTTGCGTTTTTCTTTTTCCTCCCGAGTCTGGTGATAGCCGGCGCGACTCTCCAGAATGATACCGGAAGCGAAGTTGTGCTTGTGGCTCAACTCCAGGCCGGCGGTCTGCTGCTCCTTGTGTTCGGTTTCCTCCTCGCGCTTGCCCTTCTTGCCCGGTTCGAGATTGAACTTCACTTTGCTTTTCTTCTCGTCAACATCATGGATCAAGGGTTTGAGGCGGACCTCTCCGCGGTCGTAGAACAGGCCGAGATCGAGCCTTGCGCTGACAAAATCCTTGTCGCGATGTTCCGTTTCCGTTTCCATTTTGCCGTTGGTGAACATTTTTTCACGTTCTCGGGACACGGCATCGTGCAGGGCATCGGTGCTGGCCAGGAAACCGAAATGCTGCAGGGGGCGCATGCCGAAGGACAGCGCGCCGTGAAGCATATCGCCGTCGATGGCGTCGCTGCCACCGTAGCCAAGACGACCCTCGAGCTTGAATTTGTGCGGGATGGGACGGCTGACGATGTCAATCTGCCCGGCAAGACCGTCGCTTTCATATTCTGCCGTCGGGTTGCGAATCAGGCGGATTTCCTCGACCATGAAGGAAGGCAGGCGGTCGACCTGGAACTCCCGCTTTTCCCCGGCGTCAGGCAGCATGAAGCCGTCGACACGGATGCGGGTGAACTCCTTGTCGAGGCCCCGCAGGCGAATATCCTTATCCTCACCGATGGCGCCGCCGGTGGTGATGCCTGGCATGCGCTTGAGCACATCGCCGACGCGCAGACTCGGCAGGTTGTCGATCTGCTCGCGGTTGACGGCGGTTTGCGGCTGGCTGGCGATGAGGCGCTCTTCGCCGGTGACCGCAGCGGCATCGACATGCACTTCCGGGGCGACTTCCGATGGGGCCGCCAGGCCTGGCTGGGCGGTGGCCAGAAGCCAAATCAGCAAGGTTGCAGTTCTGCGATTGAAATTCATTTTCAACTTCTCCTCAAAAAAATATCCTATGACAGATGCCCCTTCAGGGGCGCTTATGTGACGGGCTGCTGAATAATTGCTAGGCCGGGGCGAGATTCCGGCACCCCTCTGGTCCGTCCTCGAAAACCGATTCCAGTTGCATAATGCGCCGGACAAAACTTCTCTTTGGTTCAACGCTGCAGGCTGAAACGCACCGGGACCACGCATTCGAAGATTTCCCCGCGCGGGATGCGCGGTGCCGGCAAGGGTTGGGCCTCGGCCACCATGCGCAGGATCGCGTCGTCCAGCATGCGGTGACCGGTACTGCGAACAATCCGTACCGAGATGGCTCGTCCGGTGTCGTCCAGTCGCAGTTGCACCAGGGCCTCTCCCTCCAGGCCCAGGCGGCGAGCGGCGATGGGGTAGTTTTTGTGCCGTTCGAGGCGCCCCGAAAGGGTGGCAAGGTAACTGGCCTGCCAGTCGGGACTGACGGCCCGGGAAGGTGCCTCCTGCGGTCTCGACACCGCCTTCGATTCCGGAAGCGGCGCAGGGTCCACGATGGCAGCATCGGCAACCGTCGGCAGCTGTGGTGCGGTCGGGGATTCCATCCTGGTTTCCGTCTTCGGTTCCGGCAGGGGTTCCGGTTTCCGCGCCGGTTTTTGCTCCGGCCGCGGCTCCGGTTTGGCTGTGGGTGCCGGTTTCTCCCGAGGTTGCGGCCTGGCCTGCGGCGGAGGAGGGGGCGATGGCATTGGCTCTGTCGACGCCGCCGGCATCAAGGGCTGCGCGTCCTGCAGGCGTACCTTGATGGCCTGCAGAGGCTCCGGCGCGACCAACGGGTCGGAGGTCGACATCCGGAGGCTCAGCAGCGCCCCATGGAGCAGTATCGCCACCGCCACGGCAACTTGATGGATGGTCAAGGTCTTCATGGTTTCTGATCGGTGACCACGGAAATATTTTCAGCGCCGGCCTGCTTCGCCAGATCCATGATTTCAACCACCTGACCAAAAGGTACCCCCCGGTCGGAACGCAGGCTGACATCCCGCTCCCGGGTTCGGGCCGACAACAGGACGGCCAGCTTTTCCGCAAGTTCTTCGCGAATCACCCTGTCGCCGTTGAGATCGAGGGTGCCGTCGCGCTGGATGCTGAGACTGATTTCGGGCTCCTGCAGAACCTGGCCGCTGGCCGCTTCCGGCAAGTCCAGGGGCAGCAGGGGGCGGGCGAAGATCGAGGTCAACAGAAAGAAAATCAACAACAGAAAGACCACGTCGAGCATGGGGGTCAGATCCAGGGATTTGCGTTCCGCAACATGTTCGCCGAAATCGATCATGCCTTGGCTCCCAGGTGCTTGGCTGCTTCCGTGCCGTAATGCTTCATGAAATAGGCGAAGGAACGCACCCGATCCTCGAAAAAGTGGTGCAGGATCATGGCGGGGATGGCGACGCATAGACCCGCCACGGTGGTGATGAGGGCTTCCCAGATGCCGCCTGCCAGCAAGGAAGGATCAACCGCGCCGCGGGCCCCGGCGACCTGACGAAAGGCGGCCACCATGCCCAGCACCGTACCGAGCAGGCCCATCAACGGCGCCATGCGGCCGATAAGGTCCAGAACGTGAAGGTTCTGGTTGAGGCGCTTCAATTCGGCTGCGCCGCGCAGACAGATGACCTCTTCCAAAAGATCTCGGCTGTTCCCGTTGTGGCGCAAGCCTTCCGCCAGGACTGCTGCCACCGGGCCGGGAGCCGCGGTAGCCAAGGACAGGGCCTGGTCGATTTTGCGCTCCTCGATGAGAGTATGGATTTTTTCCGGCGCACCGCCATCGCGAGCGGCGCGCAGGTAATGCCAGCCGCGTTCGATGCCGAACACGACGGTCAGGATGGAGCAGGCTAACAGGGGATACATGAGCGGTCCCCCTTTGATGAAAAATTCCCACAGCATGGATGACTCTCCTTTTTCCGAGGCGGGCGGTACGGAAACGGGCCCGCCGAGCAACGCAGTTTCGAGGCGGCGAGTAAAAAAGTTGATTGATTTGATACAGAAATTAAAAATCAAAGTCAACAAGATCTTTTTTCATCCGCGGCGGGTGTGTCCGGGCGAGGTCCGGTACTGGGCTGACGAAACGATGCTCCCCAAAAAAAGGGGGCCGCAACAATGCGTTGCGGCCCCGCTTTTCGACTGTCCCTTTGCCCTGCTCAGTGCCAGCGCACAAAGGGTTCCATGTTGTATTTTTCCTTTTTGGCTTCCTCCTCCTGCCCTTTGGGCCACCAGTGGAACACCTGCAACCCCTCTGCGTCGATGGGGTTTGCGGACATGGTGCTCTGGTCTTCCAGGTCCATGGATTCATACCGCATCAGCACCGGTCTTTCAGGGAAATTGCGGATTTCGATGATGTCGTCGAGATAGATTTCATCCACATCATCAAAGGCATGAGTACCATCATGGAGCGCCATGATTTTGTCGCGCATCATCCGCACCGCTTCTTCGGTATTGCCGGCGGAAAGCAGCATGGTGAAGTAGCCGTGCTTTTTGTGTTGGTCCTCATCGAAGCTGAAATGTGCCATGTATCTCATGTCGCCACCTCCTTGCAGGGAGTGGCGGATTCTCTGGCCCATCAACTTCAGCGGCTAAGGAAAATCCGCCAGGCTCCGGCTCGGTTGTGCAAAAGGCGCCATGGCTCGCTGGTGCCCGCCATCGCCCTTTTACTTGATTATTTTACTACAGAAGTGGGCAAGAAGAAAAGGCCGGGGCCGGTCGTCGTGCCGGCCCCTGCGCAGGCGGGCAATTACTCGATGGTGCAGATGGCGTCGACGCGCCGGATGAGCAGGGAGATGGTTTCGAAGACCCGGAAAATGTGGTTCATGTTTTCGGCGGCGGTGTAGCCGGTAACCAGGTCCTGGCCGATGGCCAGGTTCAGGTTCTGAATGCCGCTGGCGATGACCACCGCCTTGTTGCCCTGGATGGCACTGCAGGGATAGACATTGCCACGCAAGAGGGCCTTGACCTGATCCAGTTCCAACATGCCGGTGCTTCCGTACACTCGCACCATCTGCCCGTAAAGGAAGGGGCTCAGGGCCATGGAATAGGGGCCGCAGTGGCCCGCCGAGTTGAGGGCATTGACGGCTTTGACGGTATCGGCCAAGGGGCCGCCGCCCTGGGTCCAGTCGCCCTTTTTGATCTTGGTCCGGCCTTCCGCCGTCAGCAGACCCTTGTAGCCGAGGTCGGCGTTGCCGTTGAAAATCAGGTCGTCTTCCTGGCCCACGACATCGGCGGCGGCCACGGCGGCGACGCTGACATCAAGAGGAATACCGAGATGCCGATCGGCTTCGACATCCCGCCAGAAAATTTTGAAGTCCTTGAAGATCATGGGAAGGTTGATGGTCTCGCGGCGTTCCGCGGCGACGATGGAATCGACCCGATCGCCGATCATGTCGATGGCCGCCGGCTTGCTGCCGCCGAAAACAGCATAAGGCAGCGCGTAAACGCCGGGCCCGAGAGGGCCGAGAACTTCGATCATTTTACGCCCGACGAGCATGTTGCGGGCCGTGGAGAACACCGCTTCATCGATACGATGCCATTCTTCGCCGGTCAGCGGGGAAGAGCTTCTGTCCAGAATGTCCATGATCACTCCTTGAGGAAATGGGGCAGGGGTTTATTCTTTGCCGTAAAGGTTGCCGAGAGCGCTGGGCGGCAATCCGGCCGCCGGAACATCGTCTTCGGTTGCCGGTGCCGCCTCGGCGGGGGCTTCCGCCGCTGCGGGAATGGGGTTGCCCTCGGTCCTGGCAGCACCCAGGGTTTCCATAAGCTCAATAACTTCCTCTTCGCCCTTGGCGTATAGGCCGGCTTCGCCGGGAGCCAGTTCCTTGAGCAGTTTGAGGAATTCACCCGCGTGGACGATTTCCTCATCGGCGATGTCCCTGAGGACCGCCTGGGCGAGTTGGTTGTCCGTGGACTCGGCCAGTTGCATGTACAATTGGACGGCCTCGTACTCGGCGGCAACCATGTAGCGGATGGCGCGGATCAACTCGTCATGGGTGACTTTGCGATCGGCGGCCAGGCCGGCAAAGGGATTTGCGAACTCAGGCATGCTTGTTTCCTCCTTTCAGGGTGGGGTCTGCCATGGGTAACGGTGGGGTTCCCATACCAAGGGAGTACGTTTAAAAAGACGGCACGAAAAGAATTGTTATAGAATTGATGCTATCAGAAAAATAGGGTGCGGCAAGGTACAGTAGATGCAATGCTTATCCTGGACGGCTGGTTTTGTGGACCGGTTTGGCCGGGGAGAGGAGCTGGGCTGGTTGCGGAACAGGGAGACGGCGACTTCCCGGATGCTGTTAATTTTAATTGTTTGACGGAAACTGGGGCCGCATGTATTTTGGCCAAGTAATCTTTAATTATTTTTTTATTTTTTAAAACAGGAGCAAAACATTTGACACAAGGATGGCCATGCCTTTGATTCGTTTGACCGTCACCCGAAAGATAGCCGCCGGTTTCCTGCTGGTGGTGGCATTCTGCTTGGCGGCGATCATTTTCGCCCTCATGGCCTTGGACAACCTGCGGGTTCGATCCGAGGAATTGGTGCGCCGGGATTTCAGGGCTTTGGTTCTGACGCGCGAACTATCCAGCAGTCTGGCTGATTTGGAACGGCTGGAAAAGCAGGTTCTGATCCTGCGGGACCCCTCCATGTTTCCCCTGATCGACCGTCGCGATGAAGACAACAACCTGCTGCACCGGCAACTCGCCGAGCTTCTGCCGGATGGACGGCTGGCAGAGGTGGAAAGACTGTTCTCTACGGTGGCGACGGCTCGTATCCAAAACCGGGCTTTGCTGGAAGAGCTGAACTGGGAGGAAGCGGATCGACATTCACAGCGGGTCATGACCCCTCTGAACGACCAACTTTTCTCTGCTCTACAGCGCTTCCGGTCGGCGCAGGAAGCTTTTTTGGATCAGACCATGCAGACCTTCAACAGCGCCAGCGTCAGGGCTTATCGCCTTACCTTGACCCTGGCCTTTGCCGGCATCGGACTGGCGGCCCTGGTGGCAGGGGGGATCATTCTCAAGATTCACCGGGCCATGGCGCGCTTGACCCAAGCCACCCGAGCCATGGCCGAAGGTCGTTTCGAACATCCTGTCG
Source organism: Desulfuromonas sp. CSMB_57 (assembly GCF_020194955.2). GTDB lineage: Bacteria > Desulfobacterota > Desulfuromonadia > Desulfuromonadales > Syntrophotaleaceae > JAFCIY02. Next base: position 34,668 of record NZ_JAFCIY020000039.1, read on the forward strand.
GTTTGGAGGGGCAGGACGAGTTCGGCATGCTGGCGCGCAGTTTTTCGGAAATGGGAATGAAACTGCGGGAATTGCAGAGTCTGAATCTGGATGCCAACCCTCTGACCCGCCTGCCCGGCAACCTGGTCATCGAACGGGAACTGGAACAGCGCATTGCCGGCGACCAGCCCTTCGCCCACATCTATATAGATTTGGACTATTTTAAAGCCTATAATGACCGCTACGGGTATCAGGCCGGCAGCGACGTGATCTCCAAGGTCGGCACCATGATCCAGCAGGTCACCGAACGCCTTGGCAACCCGGCGGATCTGATCGGGCATGTGGGCGGCGATGATTACGTGATTCTCAGTACGCCCGATCGTGCCGAAGCTCTCTGCGAGGCTGTTATTCGGGAGTTCGACGCCATGGTGCCCGACTTCTATTCAGAGCAGGATCGCAAGGCCGGCTGTTTCGAAGGTCAGGATCGCTACGGGGTGGTGCGCCGGTTCCCTCTGCTGTCCATGTCCATCGCCGTCGTCGGTACCCAGAACCTGCGGAATCCCTCGGCCGAGGCCATCGGCCGCGAGTGTGCGAAGATGAAGGAACATCTCAAACTACTTCCCGGCAGCAACTATCTGCTGGATCGTCGCGAGAGGCGCTGAGCATGCGCAAGGTTTTTTACGGCAGCCTGTTGATTCTGCTCTGTGCCTGCAAGTCCGGTTCGATCCCCATGCCGGCGCCCCCGCCGGACCAAGTGCTTTTCTACCAGGGGCTGGATGAACTCGGTGGCCGCAAGAATGGTCTGCCGCCGGCTTTAGATGCCTTGCAGAAGGAGTATCCGGACAGTCCGTATGCCCTCCATGTTCGATCTATCGGCCAACTTCTGGAACGGATGCAGAGCCAGCAGCAGGTCATCAATCAGTTGACGCGCGAGCGCAACGCCTGGCGGGACGAAAAGAAGGATCTGCAACAGACCATCGACGCCTTGGAAAACGATCGCCGTAGATTGCGCCAGTTGTTGATCGACCTGGAAAAGCGCCGGCAGTAGGTACCGATGGTCGGCGGGCAATCCGCATGAAATAGTCAGGGCCGGGACTCTCAGGAGTCCCGGCCCTGATGTGTTTCCAGGCCAATCCAAAATCCCATCCCTGGCTCAAGCCTGCCAAGGATGCCATTGAGGGTGGCGTACATGGCAAATTCCTGCCAGCGCTTGATTTAGCCGAGGCGTGCCTGCAGGGGCCGCGCCACCAGCCAAGCCAAAGTGAAGGTCAGCAACACCCCACACAACCCCGCCAGGCCGGTAGCCAGGGCCTCGTGACCGATGGCGGCCAACTGGTAGTCCGTCAGGGGCGACCAGAAACCGCTCTCTTCCACCGGCATGAAGTTCAGATTTTCCGCGATCCTTTCCAGACCGTCCGGCAGGCTGCTGGCCAGGGGGCTCAGCAGCAGCCCGATGCCGCAGGCCGCGGCGAAGGGCCGGGCCATCTGGCGGAAGCCCGACAGGTCGCGCTGTACGGGCCGGGCCAGCAAGGCCAGCGCGGCTGCCGTAATCAGCCCCTCGCCGAGGCCGATGAGAGCATGCACGCGGAGCATGGCACCGGCCACGGTGGCAAACGGCACGGCGCCGGCAAGGGCCAGTTGCAAACTGACGGCCAGGGCGGCGAGCAGCACCGACAACCAGCCGGCGGCGCCGAAAGCCAGGCCGGTGCGCCAGGAAGACCGCAACGCCTCGCTGTTCCACAGCCGCTGCAGGAGGGCGACGGCGGCCACACCGATGAGGGCCATGTTGAGGATGTTGGCGCCCAGCACCATAAGGCCGCCGTCGCCGAACACCAGAGCCTGAACCGCCACCACCAGGGTCATGGCCAGCACCGCGAAGGGCGTACCGAGCAGGGCCGTTGCCAGCGCGGCGCCCAGCAAATGCCCCGAGGTGCCGCCGGCGATGGGGAAGTTCATCATCTGGGCGGCGAAAATTAGGGCCGTTATGGCGGCAAAGCGGCCGACGCCCGGTTTGTTATGGCTGCGGGCTGCCGCCACCAGGGCCGCTCCCACGCCCGCCAGGGCGAGGGCTGCCGTGGCCGGGCAAATGGCGCCCTGCAGCATGTGATCGGGGATGTGCATGTGGTCCTCCTTCGGATTCGGGGTTTCGGTGCCCTGTCGGCAGTCGCAATGATTATCGTCAGGCGCCGGCCGGAGCCAGGTTCATCATGGAACGATAATAGCTCTCGCCGCGGGAGTCGGCAAGCACGCTGCCGATGGCACCCGCGACCGGTTCCCGCGTCAGGTACAGGTTGTAGATGTATCCGGCCAGGCGGGTATCGCCGATGAGGATGTAGCCGTTGATGCGTCCTTCCTGCAGATAAACGCGCCGGAACAGGCGCTGGTTGCGGAAGGTCACGGCTTCGCCTTCGAACCGGCCGGCGGAAACGATGGGAAAATCCAGGTGCTTGCGCAGCACGTTGGCGTTCAGGGAGCCGGCGTAGCGCGTCTGGCCGCCGAGCACGTAGGCCGCCGCCACCCGGGCCTGGGCGATGGCGTTGGGAGCGGTGGCATAGAGACCGGCCGGGCCGTCCAGGGCATGCCGGGTCACGGCCACGTCGCCGGCGGCCAGGATCCGTGCTTCGGCCAGCAGATCGTTGCCGACGGCGATCCCTTGTTCGGCTCCGGTCAGGGGGGCCGAGTTGGGCACGAAGCCGGTGGCGACGATCACCAGGGCGGCGTCGATGTCCCGGCCGTTGCGCAGCCGGACCCCGCAGGCCTGGCCGTTGCGGGCCGTCACCGTGGCCACCTCCGAAGACAGATACAGGTCGATACCGCTGCGCTGTGCCAGTTGCTCCGTGGCAAAGCGTCCGCCGTCGACATCCGTCATGCGCTCCAGCAGCCGCTCATGGCAATGCACCAGGCTGACCTGCAGGCCCCGATGACGCAAGGCCAGGGCGGCGTCCAGACCGATGAATCCGCCCCCGATCACCACGGCCCGTTGCACCCCCTGGGTGCGGATATGGCCGTCGATGGCCTGCATGTCGGAGAGGGTCTTGAAACCGAACACGCCGGCGGTGTCCAGCCAGTCGCGGCAGGGAAACCGGCTGCGGCTGCCGGGAGCGAAGAACAGCCGATCGTAGGGTTCCACGCGGCCCTGTGCGGTGCGCAGCCGGGTTTGCTGCCGGTCGATTTCCACCACCGGGTCGCCGAGGCGGGCCGTGACCCGGTAGCGCCGGTAAAAATCGCGGCCCTTCCAGAACACGTTGTCCGCCGGCTCGCCGGCCAGCAGATAGGGGATGACACAGGGCGAATAGGGGGCATGGGTTTCCGCGCTGCACATGACGATATCGCCGTCAAACCCGCCCAGGCGCAGTTGCTGGACGAATTCGGCCGCGGCCATGCCGGTGCCGACGGTGACCACTTTCATGTCGGTTCCCCCCGGCGCCGGGCAAAGGTTCTGCGCCGCAGTTCCCGGTGCAGGGCAAACAGGGCCGGCTCCCCTGCTTCGCCCAGCAGATAGACCTTGAGACCGGCCTTGGCCCGCTGTTCCCGGGCCGGTTCCAGCTCGCGAAACACCAGGGCGCCGGAATGGCAGGCCGCCACGCAGGCCGGTGCCTCGCCCCGGGCCAGGCGCTGATGGCAAAGGTCGCACTTGAAGGCCACCTCGCGGCCCGGCAGGGCGCGGTGGGTGTGTTTGAAGGAGATGGCATCGAAGGGGCAGACCATGGCGCACATGGCGCAGGCCTGACACCTTTCCGGATGCTGCACTACGGCGCCGCTGTCCGGATCGCGGGCGATGGCCCCTGCCGGGCAGGCACTCAGGCAGGCGGCGGGGTCGCAATGCCGGCAGGAGACGGGAAACGCCTCGTGCTCCACTCCCAGGACGCGCACGTTGACCTGGGTGCGGGCATCTCCGATCAGCCCGAAAAGGTTGCCGCTGGGGTGATGGGCCACGGCGCAGGCCGTTTCGCAGGACTTGCAGGCCACGCATTTGCGGTAATCGACGAGGATCTTTTTCATTCTTTGCCTTCCTCCTCCAGGGCTGCAGCAGATCTTTCGCGGCGTCGTCCTTCGAAGGCCAGCAGGTCCTCGACGAGTCGGTTCAGGCCCGACACATAGGCGCTTTCCTGGTCGAGGATGCGGGTTACGTCCGGCTCCAGGTCCTCGAACCGGGCCTCGCCGGGCAGGGTGTGAATGACGTCGAACAGGCGCTGCGTGTCCTGACCGGTGGCCTCCCGGAAGCGCTGCAACTTGTCGCCGGCGTCCTCCCGGTAGCGATTGACCACCAGATGGATGCGACCGATGCCGAGCTGCCGGGCCAGGTCGGCGGCATGGCAGGCCACCGCCAGGGCGTTGAAGGACAGGTCGCTGACCACCAGGCACTGGGAAAAACCCTTGGCCAGGGCGCGGCCGAAATGCTCCACCCCGGCTTGCGTGTCGAGGAGGATGGCCTCCTCGTCGCGCAGCGCCAGATAGTTGAGCACCGAATCGAGCAGCACGTTCTCCGAGCAGAGACAGCCGGCCGCCGCCTGTACCACGGTGCCCATGACCAGCAGGCTCAACCGGTCGTCGATGCGGACTCCGAAGCGCCCGACCACGTCGCTGACATCAGGGTTGAGACGAAACAGGGCGCCGAAGGACTTGCCGGGCCGTGCGCCGGTTTTTTCCGCGATGTAGTCGGGATTCCGGCTCAGGGGCACGATGGCCAGCGCCTGTTCCGGCGGCAGGCCAAGGGCATGGGGCAGGTTCATCTGCGGATCCTCGTCCGCGGCCAGCACCCGGATGCCGCGTCGACCCAGCAGTCGCGCCAGGCAACTGGTCAGGGTAGTCTTGCCGACCCCTCCCTTGCCCGTGATGACGACACGGAAACCTTTCATTTCATGCATGGCTCTTCTCCCTTACAGTCCGAGTCCGGCGCGCTTTTCCATGATGATGGCCTCCATGCGGTCGGCGGTCGCCAGGGGATCCTCCTCGACGAAGAAATATCCGCCGAGCAGGTCCCGGGCCGATTCCGTGAGAATTTTGGTGACGGCCGGCGAACCGAGGACCGGCGGTACCGGCCAGAGATGCACCGGCAGGCCGCTGCCGATAAAATAGGTGCCGATGGCGACGGCCTTCTCCGTGGTCCATTCCGGCGCTGAACCGACTACCGGCAGGGCGGCCGTGTCCACCCCCAGGTGGTCGGCCAGGGCTCCGGTCAGGACCAACATGCGCGAACAGTCGACACAGGAGCCCATGTGCAGCACCGGCGGAATGCCGAGTTGCCCGCAGACCGCTTTTAGTCCCGGGCCGGCCAGTTCCAGGGCGTCCAGGTTCATCAGCCCGGCCTTGGCGGCGGCGATGGCCCAGCAGCCGGTGCCGAGCACCAGGATGTCCCGTTGAATGAGCTCGCGGGTCAGGGCCAGGTGGAAGAAGTCCTGCTGCACCTTGGCGTTGTTGCAGCCGACGATGCCGACCACGCCCTTGATGGTGCCGTTGGCGATGACTTCCACCAGCGGGTCGGGCGTGCCGCCCAAGGCAGCCAGGATCTGCTCGACGGTGAAGCCGACCATGGCTTCCTCCGTCTCCTGGGGGATGTAGACCTTGGCGGTGTTGCGGTTGGGGAAAGCGTCGATGGCGGTCTGAATGATGCGCCGGGCGATGGCGTCGGCCTGATGTTCCTCGAACTGAATGTGCAGGGCGCCGGGGATGTTGGTCTGCTCGCTGGTGGTGATGAAGCGGGTGTGGAAGCAGGACGACAGGTCGGCCAGGGACGGGAAGATGCACTGCACATCGACCACCATGGCCTCCACCGCGCCGGTCATGATGGCCAACTCGCTGTGCAGCAGGTTGCCGGCCACGTTGACCCCCTGGCGCATGAGGATCTCATTGCCGGTACAGCACAGACCCGCGACATTGATGCCCTTGGCGCCCACCGCCCGGGCGGCTTCGGCCATTTCGGGAGCGCGGGCCCATTCCACGACCTTTTCCGACAAGACCGGTTCGTGGCCGTGAACCAGCACGTTGACCATCGTCTGGTCGAGGACGCCGAGATTGGCCTTGATGGTGCGCACCTGAGGCGATCCGAACAGGATATCCTGGCATTCGGTGGCGATGAGGGAACCGCCCCAGCCGTCGCCGAAGGAGCAGCGCAGGGTCTGCGCCACCAGGGACAGGGGGTCGGCGTCGCAGCCGAAGTGGGTGCGGTGCATGATATCCACCACCTCCCGGTCGATGCCGCGCGGCAGCAGGCCGATGCGGGCGCCCGTCAGCTCTGTCAGGGTACCCTCCAGGCCTTTTAGCAATTCGACGCGCTGTTTCGGCATGTAGGCGGTGGCGAAGGGGATGACCTCCTCTCCCTGGGCGCCGAAACAGGCGATGGCCACATCGGCCACCTCGCCGGCGATATCCAGGATCTCCCGCCCGGCCGTGGCGATGCCGAGACGGCCGGCCACCACCAGCAATTTATCGGGATTGATGAGGGGATAATCCGTATTGCGACCCGCCGCGACTTCCTTCAGCAGCAGGGCCACCTTGCGGCCGTGGTCGGAGTGGGCCGAGGCGCCGGCCGCCGCCATGCGCGCCAGGTTGCGGGCCACCATGGTGTCGGCGTTGGCGCCGCATACCCCGCGTCGCGGACCCTGTTCCAGAGGATCGATGCGGCAGGGTCCCATGCTGCAATTGCGGCAGCAGGTGCCGAGTTGGCCGTAGCCGCACTGCGGTTGCTGGGCTTCCAGGCGGCTCCAGGCGGTCTCGAAACCGTCGCGATCGGCAATCTTCAACATCGCCGCAGCCGCCGGATCGACGCTGCGGTGGTCAGGTCTGGTGCACATGGTTACTCCTTCAGGTAGTTCGGCAGATGGACAATTCGTCGGGCATCCTAGGCGGAACGGGAGCGAAGGGCAATATACGATTGGTCAACGGCGGGATGGTTTGGTGAACGGTTGTGGGCGGCTCAGCGCAGACCGATGCGCTGCAGAAAATCCTTCGACCGGCTGCGGCTCACCGGCAGGCGCGCCTGGTCGCCCTCCATGACCACGGCGAGGGATTGGGCATCCCGATCGATCTTCTTCACCTTGCCGAGGTGGATCAGGTAGCTGCGGTGGATGCGGATGAATTCCTTGGTCGGCAGACCTTCCTCGATGACGCCGAGGGGCAGATCGCAAAAGAAGTCGCCGCGGGCGGTAAAGATGCGGCTGTAGACGTTTTCCGCCCTGATATAGAGAATTTCGGAGGGATCGATGAGCCGGATGCCGCTGGCTGTCGATACGGGGATTTTCAGCAGGGTGCGCTGGGCGGTGGTGATGAAGGGCGTGATGTCGTATACCAGGCAGCCGTTGATGGTCTGCTGCAGGCTGCTGTCGAGCAGGGGCATGAGCTTGAGAAACAGGAATCGCTCATCCCGGTCGCGGCCCAGGTGCCGGATGGTATGGGGAACCGGCCGGCTGGCATCCTTCATCACCCGGAAGATGTCCCGGATCTGGTTGCGAAGTTTTTCCTCGTGCAGTGCCAAGAGGTTGGTGCGGAACACCTCCTCGCGGGAGATTTTCGGGAAGATCAGCAACAGGGCCTGGTTGATGAAGAGGACGTTGAAGGCATCGTCGAACAGCACCACACCGGGGTCCAGTTGTTCAAGCAGTTTGAGGAGGTTATCGCTTTCCATCGAAGCCGCCTTCCGGGCTGTGAGGGCCGCTGGGTTCCGGTGCAGGGTGGAGCAGGGGGTGCGGCGCGATTTTAGCAGGGGCCATTCGGCATGGCCAGTCATTTTTAGCCGAATCAAGGCATGATTGACCGTCGATATTTCCTCGCCCGGCAAATTGCGGAACCGGGTGAAGGTCTGTTTCATTAATGGATGAACGAACCAAAAATTTGGTGAAAAATCTAATTGAAAAACAATGTAAATTATTATTTAATAATTTTACGTGGTGTTAGCCGTTCACTTTCTAAGGAGGTTGTCGATGCATTGGGAATACAGTCAGTCTACCGGTATCCTGACATTCGATGGGGCCAAAGTCGTAAAAGGCTACGCCGGACGGGGAGCCGCAAAAAACCAGCCGGATATGGAACACTTGGTCGGTTTCGGGCCGATCCCGAAAGGAGAGTATGAAATCAAGAGTCCAAGGCAGAGTTCCAGGACGGGCCCATACGTGCTCCCCTTGGTGCCGGTCGGACATAATGCGCTTGGTAGATCCAGTTTTCAAATCCATGGCGACTCGATATCGAATCCCGGCTCTGCGTCCAGCGGTTGCATCATTGTCGGCCGCGAAATCAGGGAAAAAATTTGGAATAGTGGCGCGCGAAAGCTGGTGGTGATCCCCTAGGAGAATTTATATGAATGCGAGCATTAGATTATGGGTTTTTCTAACTCTATTGCTTCTTTCTGGATGTTGGGCGGTTGCGGAAAATTCTGAAAAGACGGTGGAGCATTTGCGCTCTGACGGGAAAAATTATGTTGAGTATATTGTTGAAAATAATAAATTTGAAAAATTGCTGGATAGGATAGAAAATGGAGATGAAATATTGATTATGAATTCACATCTATTCTTGCCTTGGATTGACGCCTCGAATTTAACTTCTTTGCATTTTTCTTTATCAAGAGCCTTGATTGAAAACCCAGAAGCAGTAATGTCCTTGATTCCCAGGTATTTTTCTGTTTCTGAAATTTGCACCATTCCCTATGTTGAGGGATTGCTAGAGGTAGAGAGAAGGCATGTGTCAAGAGCAATCGAGGCATTGGAGTCCGTGGCAAAATCCGAATTAACTCCAAGTTATTTTGAATGTCTGGGTATCTATAAAAATCTTCAGACAACCATCAGTCATGACTTGAATGGCGACTGAGACAACTGCCGGGTAGTGCCCACCCTAAGAGGTTGGTTGGGGGCAGGGATTGGGCAAAAAATCTTCCTGCTATTCTGTCCGCCCCAACACCCCATCGGCCATGCGGATGTGCCCCACCTGCCGCCAGGGGATGCCGAGCAGGGTGGCGCCGGCGAAAGAGATTGTCTTGCAGGGGCTCGACATGGGGCCATTCTAGCAAGCCATTGCGCGGGAAGGAAATTTCAGGAACTCCAGGCTGGTGTCAGGGGCGAAGAATCCGGTGCCGCCGGTTGTTGCGGCTGTCGGCCCGAAGCTGCAGGATGAAATCCTCCGCCTCGATGCCGAGAGTAAATCGGGAGCCACAGAAGCCGCAGTCCGCGGCTGCGTGGAGACGGGGCCACAGTTTCAGGGTCTTGCCGCAGATGGGGCACCACACGTCGACAACCGTTCCCCGTCGAAGCTCGGCCAGGGCCTGCTCGAAAATGCGCCGATGGGCCTGTTCCTGTTCCGCCACATCCCGAAACAGTTCACTGACGGGCCCGGAAGTTTCACGGGCGAAATAGCGGTAGATGGCATCGGCCCGCTGTTCCTGGACGATGTCCGTCGCCATGGCCTGGACGACCCGTCCCAGGCCCGGGATCGGTTCTGTTTCCGGAGGCGTGATCCCATGGAATAGAGCCTCGGGGAACACGATGCGGGGCACGGGTTCTTGACCCGGATTGAGGGCCTCGGCGGCTTCCAGGAACCATTGCCGATGGACGATTTCCACTTCCATGATCCCGAGCAAATCCCAGAGAATCACCGGCACTGGTCGGACGGGATACACCTCGTCCAGAACATAGTACTGCGCCATCAAGGGCACCGTGGCAAAGGGGTCCCGATGCAGTTGGCGGGAGTAAAGATGGATGGCGAAGTCCTCGCGGCCCGCGCTTTCCAGCAGGCCACTGACGGCATATCGTTGCGTCGCGTCCATGATGGGACTCCTTTATGGAGCAGTACAAGAACCTGACTGAAGTTTACCCGGAATCTTTTGTTGTTGATTGCAATGGTTCTGTCTTGGTTGTCGATTTCTGAATTCTTTGCAAAAATTGCTATGCTATTGTTTCATGGAGCCATGGTCGACATGGTTTTGGGTGAAGGTCTGCCCGGACGGGTTGCGCGGAAGGTTTTTGTGCGATGGAGCGATGATGCGTTTGGGGCTTTGCTGTATTTTCGTCGAACAACCCATCCGCTTTCGCGCCACCACGGCCCGGATTCTCTCCGCCTTGCCCCGCGCAGGGCAACTTTCCCGGTTGTCGGACATCTGCCTCGAAAATGCCCGCAACCTGGTGCGTGCCGTCGAGACCGTGCATGGTTTGGGCATCGGCGCCTTTCGGGTAACGACTCCGCTGTTTCCGCGCTACACCCATCCTCTGGTCGGCTACCATCTGGATGAACTGCCGGCCGCCGGCGAGATCCGCCGGCAACTTGCGGAGGTCCGTCGGCTGCGCGGGAGTCTCGACATCCGTCTGAGTTTTCACCCTGACCAATTTGTCTCCCTGTCGTCCCTGCGTCCGGAGGTGGTGGACAAATCCATTGCCGAGTTGGAATACCAGGGGCTGCTGGCCGAACTCATCGGTGCGGAGGTGATCAACATTCATGCCGGCGGTCGGCAGGGCGGCAAGGAACAGGCTCTGCGGCGGTTGGCGGACAATTTCCCCCGTCTGTCCGAACGGGTGCGAACCAGGCTGACCCTGGAAAACGACGAGCTGTCCTATTCAGTGCGGGATTTGCTGCCTCTCTGCCACGCCCTTGGGGTGCCCCTGGTCTATGATGTTCACCATCACCGCTGCCTCCCCGACGGCCTTGCCGTGGCGGAGGCCACCACTTTGGCTGCGGCCACCTGGCGGGGGCGCGGCGAGCCCTGGGCGCACGTCTCTTCGCCGAAACAGGGTTGGCAGGGGTCCAATCCGAGGTTGCATGCCGATTATATCGACCCCGAGGATTTTCCGGTTTGCTGGCGTGGCCTGGCCTTGACGGTCGATGTGGAAGCCAAGGCCAAGGAACTGGCGGTCTTGAAGCTGATGTCCGATCTGGGAATGACGCCGAAGCAAGGCAGCGGCTCCGCAGGGCAAGCTTAAAGTCCCCACGCCAAATGTTTCGGTTTTTCGCCCCTCCCTTGCCGGGAGGGGCTGGGGAGGGTGTGCAGTGAGTATGACAAATTAAGAATTCGTGGTTTATCCATTCAGGCGACGTGATAAGATTGGCCCTGTTTGGAAAACTGGAATTTCAGGGAGGAACCATGGCTGAAAAACAACGCATCGTCATCGTCGGCTCCAGCATCGCCGGAGTGTCCGCGGCCGAGGGGGCGCGCAAACAGGACGCCGAAGCCGATATCCTGCTCCTTTCCCAGGAACCGTTTCTGCCTTACTACCGGTTGCGTATCTGCGAGGTGTTGGACCATCCGGAAACGGCGCCGCAATTGACCCTGCATCCACCGGAGTGGTATGACGATCTACGCCTGCGACGCCTGCAGGGTACGGTCACGGGAGTGGAACCCGCCGCAAGCCGCGTTCGCCTGGCCGACGGTACATGTCAGGAATATTCCAGCCTGGTGATCTGTACCGGCAGCCAGAGTTTCGTGCCGCCCATCCCCGGCATCCAGCGACCGGGGGTGCATACCCTTTGGCTGATGCAGAACGCCCTGGAACTCGCCAAGGTGATCGCCCGGTCGCGCAGCATCATTGTCATCGGCGGCGGTCTGTTGGGCCTGGAGGCCGCCTACCATGCACGGCGCGCCGGGCTGCAAACCACCATTATCGAAAAGGCTCCTCTGCTGTTGGCCAATCAGTTGGACGAAGCCGGTTCCGCGCTCTTCTGCCGACGAGTGCAAAGCCTCGGGATTCGAGTGGAGACGGGAGCCGATATTCTTGCCGTAACCGGTCGCGACGATGCCCCGGAAAGTCCCGCCCGCGGAGTGCGACTGGCCGATGGTCGCTGCCTGGAGGCGGACATGATTTTGGTCAGTATCGGCGTCAAGGCCAATATGGGATTTCTGGAGGGCTCCGGCATCAGGACGGAACGACGGATCTTGACGGATACCTGCATGCAGACCAATGTGCCGGGGATCTACGCCGCCGGCGACGTGGCCCAGCCCGACGGCTACTGGTTCGGTCTCTGGCCGGTGTCGCGACAGCAGGGTCTGGTGGCGGGGAGCAACGCCGCCGGCGGCAAAGCGGAATTTGCCATGAACATCCCGCCCTATATGATCAACACCATGGAAACCCGGGTGGCCGTGCAGGGGGACAAGGGGCTGAGCGAGGCGCCGGGCTATTCCCTCGACATCAGCCTGGACGAGGAACGGGGCCATTACCGCAAGCTGGTCTATCGGAATGGCATCCTGAGCGGTTTCATGCTGGTGGGCGATACTTCGGAATTCGTCAAGTTGCAGCAGGCCATGGGCAAGCCGACAGCCTCCTTGGTGGGAGCATGAAAAAGCCGTGCGGAGGCCGGGGCTTCCGCACGGCTGATGTCAAAGAAAAGCTGAGCCTCAGGCGCCGGTGATGTTCATGCCCGTCGGCGGCATGAAGGTGCGCTGGCTCAGTTCCCGATCCAGCATCAGCAGGCCGCGCCCGTCGCTGCCGAGGCGTTTGAGTTTTTTCAGTTCCAGGCCGAAGCTGGCCTCTTCCTCCACCTGCTCGGTGACGAACCATTGCAAAAAAATTTCGGCCGCATGATTGTTTTCCTGTTTGGCCAAAGTCATGAGTTGATTGATGCGGTCGGTGACGAACTGTTCGTGCTTGAGAGAATATTCGAACACCGCCAGGGGTGACTCATAGTCCGTCTGCGGACCGTCGATGGGCAGCAGGATGGCCCTGCCGCCGGCTTCGCAGATGAAGTTGAAGAACTTCTCCCCATGGCAGAGCTCTTCCAGGGTCTGCAGACGCATCCAGTGGGCGAAGCCGGGCAGGTCCTCGGACTCGAACCAGGCGGCCATGGCCTTGTACAGGTAGGCGGAAAAGAACTCATTTTTCATCTGTTCGTTGAGCGCATCCTGCAATTTCTGGCTGAGCATTGCGGGTACTCCTTCTCCTTGGAAAGAATGTCAGGGGCAGGGCGGCGGTTCCTGGGACGACCCTTTCGGTAAGCATTGATCCAGCAGCAGCGGCGCCAATTGCTTCAACGTGCGCCGCAGGCGGGGTGAGGCCCCGAGCAGCAAGCCGCCGGCAAAGGCCACCAGCAGACCGCCCTTGGGATGCAGGCGGCTGGTGGTCAGCACGGACAGCAGCAGCGACGGCTCCCGGGCTGCCACCTGCCGCAACCGCGCCTTGGCATCGGCGACGCTCAGCGGAGCATGCGGCGTGCATAGCATAGGGCCCCTCCGGCGATGATCAGCATGATGACGGCGCAGCTGAACAGGGCTCCCGGTGGACCCAGGAGGCCTGCCAGAACCAGATAAAAGGCCCGCATCAGCAACCCCACGGCGCCAATGATGACGACGCTGGCGGAAATGCCGATGACAAAGGCCGCACCGACGCGGATGATCCCTCGCTGGAACGTTTTTGCTTCCGCTTCGAGCAGATCCAGCAGGGCAATGGAAAAATCGGTTAACGTCTTCAGCATGAGTCTATTTCCGGCTGACGAGCCAGCCGAGCACAAAGCCGACTCCTGCGGCGGTCAGCAGTGCCGTGAGGGGATGCTCGTCGACCTGCTTCTCGATTTTTTGAATGGCTTCCTGCCCATGGTGTTTCATGTTTTCGGCACCTTCCTGCAGGCGCTTGAGCAGGCGCTGGGTTTCCGTTTCCAGTTTCTGGCGGGCATTGCTGACCATGTCACGAGTCAGGTCGAGACCGGCATCCTTCAAACGGGCGGTATCGGCCTGCAACTGTTTGAGATCGTTGCGGATGGCTTCCAATTCCTGTTGCATGGTGCTCTCTGTCATGGGGGTCCTCCCTTTCCATGGGCAAATTATCAAGTACCTGGTGAAACCGGTCCGGTCCACGATGGATGGCAACCGGTTTTATTCTACACGTTACGTTTTATCTTAGCAAATTAAGGGCAAGTCTCAAGGGCCGGCGGGGTCTTTGCGCCCTGCTCCGCGGCAGCATGGACATCCCTGTTTGGCCTTGCAGGGGTGCCATGAATTCGGTTACCTTTAGAGACGGTTTTTCTGAAAATCACCCTTTTTCACATGCGTGAACAGGGCCGAGGGAGACAAGGGATGTTAAGGAACCTGGCAGACCTGACCATCAAAACCAAGCTGATTCTCTCTCTGAGTTTTCTCCTGGTCACCGGCTTTTTCCTGACCAATTACCTGAATTATCGGGCATCGAGACATTCGGTGCGCAGCAATATCATCGAACACTCCCTGCCGCTCACCCGCGACAACATCTATTCCGAAATCCAGACCGATCTGCTGCGTCCCATCTATGTTTCGTCGTTGATGGCCAACGATACATTCCTGAAGGACTGGGCGATTGAGGGCGAAAAGAATGTATCCCAGATTACCAAATACCTGTACGAAATCAGTCAGAAATACGGTTTTTTCTCGACCTTCTTCGTCTCAGATCAAACCGGAAACTATTACCATTTCAACGGCATTCTGAAACGCATCAGTCCAAGGGACGCGCATGACGTCTGGTTTTATGATTTCAAAAAACTCAATCAACCTTACGATCTTTCGGTGGACAACAACCAAGCCGCCGACAACCACCTGACCATCTTCATCAATCACCGATTGGAAGATCACCAAGGCAATCTGCTGGGGGTGACGGGCGTCGGACTTAACATGCAGATGGTGGGCGAATTGCTGCTGGACTATCAGCGCCGCTATGACCGCAATGTTTATCTGGTTGACCGGGACGGTTTGGTGAAAGTTCACAAGGATCAGGATTGGGTTGACCGGGTGAATATTTTGCAGCGGGAAGGATTGAATGAAATAGCCGAACAGGTGTTGACCGTAGGGGATGAACCTCGATTTTTCGAATACCGTAAGGACGGTCGGACCATGCTGCTGACCTCCCGGTATATCCCGGAATTTAAATGGTTTCTCCTGGTCGAACAGGATGAGAGCCGGGCTTTGGCAGGCATCCGCAACAGTTTTCTTGGTAACCTGGTTTTCGATTTGGCCATCATCGTCCTGGTTCTCGTCATCACCATTTGGACGATCAACAAATACCAGAGCCGACTCGAACAATTGGCGACCACCGATGAGCTGACTCAGGCCTTCAATCGCCGGGAATTCGAGCGTTGTTTCGAGTTGGCCGTCTATCAGAGCCGACGCAAGCAGGAAGCATTTTCCGTCATCCTGTTCGACATCGATAATTTCAAGGGCATCAACGATCAACGCGGTCACCTGGCCGGTGATCGGATTCTCAAAGAAGTGGCGGTCATCGCCCGGGATTGTTTCCGGAAGAACGATCTGCTGGTGCGTTGGGGTGGGGACGAGTTCGTCCTGCTGACCTACGGCGATTTGCACCAGGCGCAGAGCATGGCCGAGCGCATCCGTAGCCGGGTGCGGGATCTGCGCCCGGACCTGGACGGCCATGCTGCTCCGGAAGCGGCCAACCTGGTGAGCATCAGCTGCGGAGTGGCGGAATGGGTCGCCGGGGAAACCCTGGATCAACTCATGACGCGGGCCGATCGGGCCCTCTACCTGGCCAAAAGCGCCGGCCGCAACCTGACGGTGGTCCTGCCTCAGGGGGAGGGGGCCGCCGGTTGAGGCAGAGATTGCGTCTCAAGCGTGTGTCGTCGCGCGACGGTGGTGTTCGGCGGCATTGGCCGTTTCGCACAGGAAGTAGGCGCCGCCCTCGTACAGTTGATCGTTTTTGAGCTGGTTGCCGACCTCTTCCCAATTGGGAAATCCCCGCAATACCAGGCCCTTGCCATGTCGATGGGCGAGGGCCTCGCAATGGAAATTGCCGATCACCAGGTCGTAATCCTCCTGCCGAACCTCCGCATCCTCCAGATCGCCCACCAGTACCCGGTCGGCTGGGACCTCATCCAACCCGGGCGCATCGACGGTGGCCAGAGCGAGGGTAACCCGGCCGCCGGCCTCGGCCAGGGCCTGGCAGGCGCCGGCCAGAAAATCAGGTTCCCCGGCCACCAGGAAGCGGGTCTGGCCAAGGGCGAAGTGGGTATCGAGCATGGCATCCTGCAGGCGCCGGCGCCAGCGGACGATGGCCGGGTGGGGTAATTCCCGTCCGCTTTCCGCCAGCAGGGCGGCGGCCAATGCATCCGTCGCCGCCAGGCCCTGCAGGTGTGGGAAGTGCCGGTGGCACAGGGCCGGGTTTTTGTTCAGCAGGGCCGCCGCGCTCGGCAGCATGGAAGCACCGACGGAGATCACCAGGGCCGCCTCGGCCAGACTACGGATTTGCTCCACCTCGATGCCGCCGCTGCTCAGGGCGCTCTGCTTTTCGCCCAAGTGGCCGTCCAGGGCGGTGGACAGATCGGGCAGGGCGTGAACTTGATAGCCGAACCGGGCGATGAACTCCTTGATGCGTTCCACCTCGATGGGCTGCAGGCCGACATGGGGCAGCAGTATCGCCTTGCCCTTTTGAACCGCATCGCAGGGTTTGGTCAATTGATCGATCATGGCCCGGACCGCCTTGCCCCAGCCGCTTTCCAGCCCGCCCTCGTAATCGGTGGTATGTACATACACCAGGGGAAAATCGACCTGCCCGGCGATGCCGCCGAGGTCGTCGCCCTTGGTTTCCGTCAGACCGGTGCTGCACAGGCCGATGAGGCTCGGCGTGACCTTGGCGGTGATGTTGCGTACCGCTTCGGGAATGCTCGTATCGCCGCCGTCGAGCACCGCGCTGACGTCCGTCACGGCGGTGGTCTGGATGGCGATGGGCTCGCTGAAATGGCGGGTCAGAAACACCTTGGTGAAGGAGGTGCAGCCCATGCCGCCGTGCATCAGCGGCATGCAGCCATGGACGCCGAGAAACGCCAGGGTCGCCCCCATGGGCTGGGACAGGCGGATGGGATTGACCTGCAGCGGCTTGCCGGTTTTGCGTATCACTTCTCCCATGGCGCCCTCCTGGCGACGTTTTCGAATACCGGGTTCTCCAGCGCGTTCTTCAGATCCTCGGCCAGGTTCAACAATCCTGCGTAGCCGCCGTAGCTTTGCTTCTTTTCCTGATTGACATCGGCAAAGGCAATGCGTTTCTTGATGGCGGTGTACAGGCTGCGGCCGCCTGCCAGCAGCAGATCGGCGCCGGTCTCATCGATGATGCGGGCCTGCTCCTGACCGGGGTTGGTCATCAGAACCCCCTTCTCCCCCAAATATTGCCGGGCTTTTTCCCGATCCGCCTCGGTGGCCTTGCGCACCGAGGTCGCCACCACCTCGATGCCCAGATCCTGCAGGGCCGAAGCGATGGACCAGGATTTGTTGCCACCGGTGTTGAGCACCGCCTTGCGGCCGCGGAAGAACTGCCGATAGGGCGCCAGTCGCTGTTCCAGTCGGGCCTCCTCGCGGCCGATGAGCTGTCGGGTGCGGTCAACCAGGCCGGCGTCGCCGAGGGCTTCGGCGATGGCCAACAGTCCGGCGCTGGTGTCCCGCCGGCCATAGAAGGACACGGAAATGGACGGGGTGCCGTAGCGTTCCTCCAGTTTGCGGGTCAGGGACACCAGTGACTTGGCGCAGACCAACACGTTGAGGCGGGCGCGATGGGCGGTGCGGATGCGGGCCACCCGGCCGTCGCCGCTGAGGGTGGAGAGAATGCGGATGCCCAGCTCTTCGAGCAGCGGGCTGTACTGCCACATGTCGCCGGTGACATTGTATTCGCCGATGAGGTTGATGTCGAAGGGGGTGGTGTTTTCCGGCTCCAGGGTGCCGATGAGGTGCATCAGCACCGCCTCTCCGGCCAGCCGGCTGCCGAGGTTCTTGCTGCCGACGAAACCGGGTGCATGCACCGGTACCACCGGCAGGCCGTGGGCGGCTTCGGCCTGCCGGCAGATCAGGTCGAGATCGTCCCCGATCATGGCGGTGACGCAGGTGCTGTAGACAAACACCGCCTGGGGGGCGTAGTGCTTTACCAGGTAGTCGATGGCCTGACGCAACTTCGTTTCGCCGCCGAACACCACGTCGTTGGTGCCGATGGCGGTGGTGAAACCCATCTGGGTCAGGTCGCGCCCCGGCCAGCTGGTGCGCGTCAGGCGCGTTTCCCAGGAGGCGCCCAGGCAGGTAGCGGGGCCGTGGACCAGGTGGGCGGCGTCGGCGTAGGGAAACAGGGAGATCTGGGCGCCCTCGAAGGCGCACCCGCCGGTGGTGGCGCCGGGGACGGGGGCGTTGCAGGCGGCTTTTCGGGTCTGGCTGTGGGCGCAGGCCGTTTCGTCGAGCAGTTCACGGATCTTCGGTTTTTGGGCCACGGCCGGGACTCCTTTGGGAGGGGTGCGAAGGAGCCCGGAACGGCAGCTCCTGCCTTCTTACCAGCAAGAGTCCTGCCAACGGCAAACAGGCCTGTTTGGCGGGTTGCGGAGGGAAAAGGAACAACCCGCCAGACAGATTTCAGGCAGCCTGCCGTTTTTTGTGGCAATCAGGCCTGACGGTAGGCGGCCAACAGTTGCTCACAGGTTTTGCGATCGCGGGCCCGGAAGGGGCCGACCACCACCAGGTGCAGGGCCTCGGGCCGCAGCAGTTCCACCGCGACTGTTTGCAAATCCTCCCCCTTCAGGGCCAGGATGGCCTGCCGTTCCCCCTCCAGGGTCAGGGGATAGCCGACCAGTTCGCCCCAGGCGAAGCGGGCGGCGCGGCCGTCGGGCTGATCCTGGCTGAATTCCAGGTCGTAGAGAAAGCTTCGCACGGTCCGTTGCAGTTCCTCCTCCGCCGGCGCACGGGCACAGAGATCGCTGAAAATATCCAGCACCTCCGCCAGGGCTTGCGGCAGGCTCTCCGGCACCACCGCCAAGTCGACGCTCAGTACCCCGCAATCGTGATGCAGGCCGAGATTGGCTTCGACATGGTAGGTCAGGCCCAGTTCGTCCCGCAGGCGGCGCATGAGGCGTGCCGTGCCGCCGCCGGACAGCAGGCGGCGCAGCAACCGCAGGGCGCAGTTGCGCGAATCGCGCCAGCCCGGCAGACGAAAGCTGAGTTGCAGATTGACCTGGGAATTGGAATCCTTGACCCAGGAGGTGGTCGGACCGGCAGCGACGGTGTCGGGGGCCGGACACGGTGGTGGCGCCGGCTGACCCTGCCAGGCGGCGAAGGACTCGCCGAGGGTGCCCAGAGCCTGCGACCGGGTGACCCGCCCGGCCAGGGCGATGACCGTGTTGGAGGGGCCGTAGTATAGATGGTGATGCTGCTGCAGGTCGGCCAGGGTCAGGCCGCTGATGGACGCCTGGCTGCCGACGGTGGGCAGGCTCAGAGGGTGCTCCGGCCACAGCAGGCGGGCGGTGAGACTGTCGGGATTGATGAGTCGCCCGGCCTGGTTGAGATCCTCCAGGGCCTCTTCCAGGATGATGCGTCGCTCGATCTCCAGACCGTTCAACAAGGGCTGTTGCAGCAGGGAGGCAAACAGGGCGGCTCCTTCCTGAAGGTGCGCCGGATGGATGCGGGAATGAAAACAGGTCGACTCACTGTCCGTGGCGGCGTTGGCCATGCCGCCGATGGCTTCGAAGGCCGCTTCCAGGATCTGGCTGGTGGGGTAGTCGCGGCTGCCGCGAAACAGCATGTGTTCCAGAAAATGGGAAATGCCGGCCGTTTCCGGTGTTTCATAACGGCTGCCGATGCCGACGTAGCAGACCATTTCGATGCTGTGCAGGTGGGGCATTTCGACGGTGAGCAGGCGCAAACCGTTGTCGAGGGTGTCCAGATGGTATTCACGCATGTCGCAGGATTCTTCCAGAGGGTAAAGGGGTGTGGCGTCAGTCGACGCGTCCGGGGAAAATCAGATCGCGGCCGCCGCGGGCCCGGCTGCCGAGCTGCTGCAGCACAACCAGATGGCCGGCAAACAGCATCGCCAGAGTCAGGGTCAGCCAACCCGGAATGCGTCCCATGCCGGCCTGGGTCAAAAACTCCCGGAAGGTGCCTACCGGCGCCGGATGGAGCTGGATTTTCAGCATCCAGGCCGCCAGCAGGACTCCGAACAGGAAGATGTAATTGGAATGGATGCGTTGCCCGATGGCTTCCAGACGGGTCATCTTGTAACGCGGATGCAGCAGATCCTCCGCCAGGGCCTGGCGCCAGGGCGCATCCGGACCGTGTTCCAGGCGACCCTGCAGGATCTCGGCGACGAAGTGCTGATGCAGCAGCCGCACCCGGAATTCGTAGGCATCGTAAAACCGGAACCGTCGTCCTTCGACCACCAGCAGGATATAGACCATGGCCAAGGCGAAGAGGAAGATGGCATGGGGCAATTCCGGATGGCTGAAGGAAAAACCGAGAAATGCCGCAGCGGTACCCACCGCCCAGTTGGTGGTGCGATCCAGGCGCTCGCGCCAGGCCAGGGCGCGAGCCGATTCGGCCCGGTAGTAATGGATCAGGGTGGTGATGGCTTCACTGCGGCTCAGTTGGCGGCTTTCCGAAGCACTGTCGGCCATGGCGGTATCCCTTTGCTTCAGCGGGTGCGCAGCAGACGTGCTGCTTCCGGCGCGTGATAGGTGATGATGAGATCGGCGCCGGCCCGCTTCATGCCGGTCAGGGATTCCAACATGACCTGGTCATGGTCCAGCCAACCCCGTTCGGCGGCAGCCTTGAGCATGGCGAATTCGCCCGACACGTTGTAGGCCACCAGGGGCAGGTCCAGGCGCCGGCGCAGGTCCCGCAATATGTCCAGGTAGGCCAGGGCCGGCTTGACGATCAGGCAATCGGCCCCCTCCGCCACATCCAGTTCCGCTTCCCGGTGGGCTTCCCGACGGTTGGCCGGATCCATCTGGTAGCTGCGCCGGTCGCCGAACCGGGGTGCCGATTCGGCCGCTTCCCGGAACGGACCGTAGAAGGCGCTGGCGTATTTGACGGCGTAGCTCATGATGGGGAGCTGCGCATAGCCGGCGGCGTCGAGGGCGGCGCGCAGGGCCGCCACCCGGCCGTCCATCATGTCGCTGGGAGCCACCATGTCGGCGCCGGCCCGGGCATGGCTGACGGCCTGGGCGGCGAGCAGTTCCAGGGTCGCGTCATTGTCCACCTCGCCGCCACGGATGACCCCGCAGTGACCGTGGTCGGTGTATTCGCACAGGCAGACATCGGTGATCACCAGCAGATCCGGCCAGGCTTCCTTGATGGCCGCCACGGCCCGCTGCACCACGCCATCGGGGCGGGCACCGGAGCTGCCCACGGCATCCTTGTCGGCCGGAATGCCGAACAGCAGCACCGCCGGAATGCCCAGTTGCCAGGCGCTGCCGGCTTCCAGCACCGCCTGGTCGACGGACAGTTGGCAGATGCCGGGCATGGAGGCGATGGGACGCCGCTGGTTCCGGCCTGCAATGCAGAACAGGGGGTAGATGAGATCCTCGACGGCCAAACGGGTTTCGCGGACCATGCCGCGCAGGGTCGGTGAGCGCCGCAGGCGCCGCAGGCGGGTGGCAGGAAAATGCATGTCAACTCCTTGCTGCAGAGGAAAGGGCGGAAAAATGGGCGCCGAGAGCCGCCACCAGGGCCTCTGCGGTCGGCTCGTCGGCCTCGACGCTGACGGCTAGGCCCAGCTCCCTGGCGGTGGCGCTGGTCTGCGGGCCCAAGGAGGCCAGCACGGCGCCCTGCAACAGTTTTCGACGGCCGGCATCGAGCAGTTCCCAGGCATGGCGCAGGGCCGACGAAGACGCGAAGGCGACGGCGTCGACACCGTCGTCCAGGGCCTGCCGCAAGGGTTCGGCGGCCGCCGCCGGACAGCGGCAGTGGTAGGCCACGGGCGCCGTGACTTCGGCTCCGGCGGCGATCAGTTCGCGGACCAGCAGGGGACGCGCCAGCTGACTGCGGGGATACAGGATGCGACCTCCGGCCACACCCTGCTCGAGGAGCATTTCGAGCATGCCTTCGGCATCTTGCCGGGCGGGCTGCAAGTCGGCGAGGATGCCGTGCCCGGCCAGGGCCGCGGCCGTTTTGCTGCCGATGGCGGCAACAACGATGCCGGCCAAGGCCCGGGAATCCAGATTGCGCGCGGCCAATCGGGCCAACAAGGACTCCACGGCATTGGTCGAGGTCAGAACCAGAAAGTCGGTACCGGCGAGGCGATCCAAGGCCCCGTCCAGGTCCGTCCAGTCGGGGGGCGGCACGATTTCCAGGGTCGGCACGGCCAGCACCCGGGCGCCGGCTGCTTCCAGCGCCGCGCTCAGAGCGCCGGCCTGCTCTTGGCTGCGCGTCACCAGGATGCGACGCCCGAACAGGGGGCGCCGGTCGAACCAGCGCAACTGATCGCGCAGGGCGACGACTTCGCCGACGATGATGATGGCCGGCGGCCGCAGGCCGCTGCGTCGAACCTGGGCGGCAATTTCCCGCAAGGGGGCGACCAGGGTCTGTTGTTCGGGCAGGGTGCCCCAACGGATGACGGCGGCGGGGGTGTCGGGATGACGCCCGTGTGCCATGAGCAGTGCGGCGATCTGTTCCAGGTTGGCCATGCCCATGTAGAAGACCAGGGTGCCGACCCCCGTCGCCAGCTTGGCCCAATCGAGGCTGGAGATCTGTCGGGCCGGATGCTCATGGCCGGTGAACAGGCCCAGACTGGTGGTGAAATCCCGATGGGTGAGGGGAATGCCGGCATACAGGGCGGCGCCGAAAGCCGCCGTCACGCCGGGCACGATCTCGAAGGGGATGCCGGCGGCGGCCAGTTGGCAGGCTTCTTCGCCGCCGCGGCCGAAAACACAGGGATCGCCCCCCTTGAGACGCGCCACTATTCGGCCTTGGCGGGCAAGTTCCACCAGCAGGGCGTTGATCTGTTCCTGGGGCAGGTGGTGCCGGCCGCTGGTCTTGCCGACATAGATGCGTCGGGCATCGACGGGCACTTCGTCCAGCAGGCGCGGATTGGCCAGGTAATCGTAGACCACCACCTCGGACCGGCGCAGGCAGTCGCGGCCGCGCACCGTGATCAGGCCCGGATCGCCGGGGCCGGCGCCGATAAGGTAGACCAGGCCCGTGGTCATGGCGTTTCTCCAGGGCCGCCGGCGGCGACCAGCAGACGCCGGGCGCCCCGGGCCAGCAGTTCTTCGGCCAGTTCCCGGCCGGCCTGTTCCGCGAGAGCCTTCGACACCCTGCGGCGGCCACGCAGCAGTTCGCGGCCATCGCAGCTGGCCACCAGGCCGTCCAATTCCAGCAGGTCGCCGCACAGGCTGCCATGGGCCGCCAGCGGCACCTGGCAGCCGCCTTCCAGGCGGACCAGAAAGGCCCGCTCAGCGGCCACCGCGATGGCGGTGGCGGGGTGGTGCAGGGGGGCGAGGAGCCGCTGTACCCGTTCGTCGTCGCTGCGGCATTCAAGGCCGAGGGCACCTTGGCCGATGGCGGGCAAGCATAGCTCCGGCGCCAGGAACTCGGAAATACGTTCTGCCAGGCCCAGGCGCTTGAGGCCGGCGGCGGCCAGGATGATGCCGTCCAGGGCCTGCTCCTCGAGTTTTCGCAGTCGGGTTTCGACATTGCCGCGCAGGGGCACGATGTGCAGATCCGGCCGACTGTGCAGCAGCTGGGCCTGACGCCGCAGGGCGGAAGTGCCGAGGCGGGCCCCTGCGGGCAGGTCCGCCAGCCGCCGCCCGTCCCGCGTCACCAGGGCATCGCCGGGATCTTCCCGCTGAGGAATGCAGACCAGTGCCAGCCCGGCCGGCAACTGGGACGGCACATCCTTCATGGAATGCACCGCCAGATCGGCGCGGCCGTCGAGCAGGGCCTCCTCAATCTCCTTGACGAACAGTCCCTTGCCGCCAAGCTTGGCCAGGGGCACATCAAGGATGCGATCGCCGGTGGTCGTGAGGGGCAGCAGTTCGACTCGCAGGCCCGGCCAGGCCCTACGCAGTGCCGTGGCGGTCCATTCGGCCTGCCACAGGGCCAGCTGACTGGCGCGGGTGCCGATAATCAGATCAGGTTTTGTCATGGGACGCCGTCCTCCTTGTCACGGGTATCGGCCAAGCCGGGTCCCGCCTCCGGTTCCAGACGGAACAATCGGCGTGCCGTTTCCAGATAGAGTTCCCCCGCCTTTTCATGTCCCATGGCCTTGATGACGGTGATGGGTTGGTGCAGCACCTTGTTGACCAGCGACCGACTCATGGCTTCGATGGCCTGTCGATCGTCCTCCGACAGGTGGCTGAGGCCGGCCAGGGTTCGGGCCAGTTCCTGGCGGCGCAGTTCCTCCATCTGCCGGTGCAGGGCCACGATCAGAGGCTTGACTTCCAGGGTACGGAGCCAGCGGCTGAATCTTTCGACCTCCTGATCGACGATGTCCTCCGCCTTGTCGGCCGCCTTGCGTCGTTGCTGGCGGTTGGCGGCGATCACTCCCTGCAGGTCGTCGATGTCGTACAGGTAGAGATTATCGATGCGGTTGGCGGCCGGATCAATGTTGCGCGGCACGGCGATATCGATGAGGAACATGGCGCGGTTGCGGCGTTGCCGGATGACCTGTTCCAGTTGTTCGCAGGTCAGCAGTACGCCGCCGGCGGCGGTGGAGGTCAGCACGATATCCGCCTGATGCAGATGGTAGGGAAATTGTTCGAAGGCCACGGCGCGGCCGCCGATCCGCGCCGCCAGTTGCCGGGCCCGTTCCAGGGTACGATTGGTCACCAGGGTGGTACCCACCTGCTGGGTGACCAGATGCCGGGCGGCCAGCTCGCACATCTTCCCGGCGCCGATAATCATCACCGTGCGTCCGGCCAAATCGCCGAAAATACGTCGTGCCAATTCGACCGCCGCGTAGGAGACGGAAACGGCGTGCTGGGCGATGGCCGTCTCGCTGCGCACCCGCTTGGCGGTGGCAAAAGCGCGCGGCAGCAGACGATGCAGAATGGGACCGGCGCACCCGCAGGCGTTGGCGGCGGCGTAAGCCGATTTCAACTGGCCGAGGATCTGCGGCTCGCCAAGGACCATGGAATCAAGGCTCGAGGCGACCCGGAACAGGTGGCGAATAGCGGCCGCGTCAGCCAGTTCATAGAGGTGCGGGTCGAGTTGCAATCCGCCTTCCTGCCGTTGGGCGGAGAGCAGGCCGCGCAACTGTCGGCCCGCTTCGACGGGATCATGGCTGACGGCGTACAGTTCCACCCGGTTGCAGGTCGACAGGATCAGGCCCTCCGCCACCGACGGCAAAGCCATCAGGGCGCGCAGGGGACTGTTCGCGTCACAGCTGTGAAATGTCAGCTGTTCGCGGAGTTCGACCGGGGCGGTGTGATGACTCAATCCGACAACCAACAGGTGCATGAACGGTCAGCCTCAGGGCGCGCCGGGGGTAAATCCGCCGTACCAACCGGAAAACAGCAGATTAACGCCGACAAAAGTGAACAGCAGGCAGATGAAGCCGGCGATGGCCAACTGGGCCGCCTTGCGGCCTCGCCAGCCGATGGCCAGCCGCCCATGCAGCAGAATGGCAAACAGGAACCAGGAGAGCAGGGCCCAACTCTCCTTGGCACCCCAGCGCCAATAGCTGCCCCAGACCGATTCGGCCACCAGGGCGCCGAACACCATGCTCAGGGTGAGCAGGGGGAAGCCCAGGGTCAGGCAGCGCAGGTTGATCGTATCGAGGGTATCCAGGGCCGGCAGGCGATAGCAGAGGGGGGCGATGCGTTTGCTTTTCAGCATCCGTTCCTGCATCAGGTAGAGAATCCCGGCACCGGCGGCAACGGCGAAGGCGGCGTTGCCGAGCAAGGCCAGAACGACATGCAGTGGCAACCACCAACCGGCGAGAGTCGGGGCCGGTCGCAGCGGGGTGAGGCGGCTCAAAAGGAGCAGGATCAAGGCCAGGGGCGTGATGAATGCGCTCAGTACGGCTAAAGGATAGCGGCGGCTGAACAACAGGAACAGGGCGACCATGGCCCAGGAGAAAAAAGCCAGGGATTCCGGACGGCCGGCCAGGGGCAGCAGGCCGGCGGCGGCAATCCGGGTCGTCAGGGTCGCACAGTGCAGCCCAAAACCGGCGAGCAGCGTCAGGCGTGCCGCGCGTGCGGTGCTCCAACGGCCGAAAAGGTCCGTCAGCGCCAGGGCGGAGGCCAGGCCATAGGCGGCCAGGGTGGCCTGAAAGAGCAGGGTGTCAAGACTCATGGGGCTCCTTGCCTAGTCCCAGGCGGGCCAGGGTGCAATCCGGGCCGAATTCGTTCTGCAGCAGGAGATCTACCGTCGCCAGTTCGCCGACGGCGAAAGCTTCCGCCAAGCCGTTGTCCAGCAGTCGGCCCAGTACCCCGGCGGTCACCGTGGGTGAACCTTGGGCAGTACGGCGCCGCAGGGCTTCCGCCAGGTCCAGGACCTGGTCCCAGGCCGAGGGCAGCCAGGCGCCCAAGCGGTCGCGCAGGGCCGCGGCCAGGGCGGGGCTGCGGCCGGCGGTGGCCACGGTCACCGTCAGATCGCCGCGCCGCAATACTGCCGGCAGGGTGAAATCCCCATTTTCCGGCTGGCCGGCCAAGGCCACAGGAATGCTCCGCTGCCGGGCGGCGGCGGCCACCGCCTCGTCAACAGCGCACCGACCGGTGGCGGCAATGGCCAGAAACATGCCATCGAGATGCGCGGGCCGGAAAGGCTCGATGAGCACTTCGATTCCGGCTGCAAGGGGTTGTTCCGGTGTCTGCAGGGCCACCATCCGCACCCGGGCACCGGCGGCCAGCAGGCCCAGGGCTTTGCGCCGGCCCACCGGTCCGGCACCGACCACTAGTCCGCAGCGGCCTTCCATGCGCCATATGACAGGATAATCTCCCATGAATGAATGGCCCAATGCCGGGGTCAGCTGCCGAACAGGGATTCTTCCACCAACTCGCATAGCAGGTGGCCGAAAAACAGTGCCGCTTCCGCGGCTCTGCCGACGGAGTCGGTGTTGAGGCGGAACAGGTAATGGGGGCCGTCGCCTGCCGGCTCTTCCTGATCCGGCAACAGGGCGGCGGTGACACAGCCCCGTTCCCGGGCTTCGGCCAGCCCGGCCATGACCGCCTCGTTGTGCGCCACGTCGCCCAAGGCGAGCACGGCATCATGTTCGCCGGCCAGCAGGCCGAGTTGTTGGGCGAAGAAGGTGCCGATCTGCCCTTCCTTGGCCAGGGCGGTCGCCAGGGTAATGTCGTGACAAAGGGAAAGCGCCGGTAGCGGTGGCCGTTCGAAACTCAGGCGGTGCCGAAACAGGTTGGCGACCAGGTTGGCGATGGCCCCCAATGAACCGCTGCCGAAGATCAGCAGGCGCCCTCCCTGGTTGAAGACTTCGACGATGCGGCCGGAGAATTCCACCAGCTCATTGGCCTGGAGCAGGAAGGTTTCTTCCAGAACGGCGGTGTGTTCCCGTAACGATTTGCTGATGCGGTCCTGTAGCATGGGCCTGGCCTTGCCTGAATAAGTGAAAAAATGTTAGGTTGACCCTATCCGTCTGTCAATGAAACTGCCGGCTGCCGCGGGACCGGGCCTTGCTTTTTTCGACGGCTCATCTATGCTAAAGCGGACTTCCTTGGGATGCGGGTTATTCAACTGATTGATAGTGCTATTCTTGCAAAGGAGAAACGACGATGGCAAGTGAGAATGTGTTGCAAGTTTCCGATGGCAACTTCGATAGCGAGGTATTGCAATCCTCCCAGCCGGTGCTGGTGGATTTCTGGGCTTCCTGGTGCGGGCCCTGCAAGGCTATCGCTCCGGTTATCGACGCCTTGGCCGAACAGTATGCCGGCCAGGTGCGAATTGCCAAGCTGAATGTCGATGAAAATCCTGCCACGCCGGGCAAATACGGGGTGCGCGGCATCCCGACCCTGATTCTGTTCAAGGACGGCCAGATTGTCGATCAACTGGTGGGCGCGGTGCCCCGCCAGCAACTGGAAAATCTGTTGCAGAAAGTTCTGTGATTACCGAACCGCACGTTGTACTTGATGGGGGAGGCGCCGCAGGGCGCCTCCCCTTTGTGGTTTTCCGCCAAACGGTCATGTCTCCGGTTGCGTCCCGCCGTCCTCCTCCATGGCTTGCCGCAGCAGCCGAAACAGGGCCCGCGCCGCCTGCTTGTCGCCATGGGTGCGGGCCGACTGGGCCAGTTGTCGGGTCCGGCGTTCGTCGAGGGAGGGGAAGCGGCGCACACATTCCTCGAGGGCGGCGGTGTGATCTTCCTCGTGGCACAATCGGTCGCGCAGGGTCTCCAGGAGATGAAACTCCTGCTGCTTTTGCAATTGGCGTTCGCTGACTCCGCCCAGAAAGGCCAACACCTCTTCCTGCTGCTCCGGTTCCTCGCGCAGCAGGCCGGCCAGGTGTTTGACTTGTCGCTTGCGGGCGCCGTGGCTCCTGATGGCCCGAACCGCTTCCGCCTCCTTGCGCAGGTGCGGCGTCAAGGGCAGGGCGGAGAAGGTCGCCGGCGGCAGTTCGGACAGCTTGTGGGCCAGTTCCTCGACGGCTTGGGCGGCCCGTTTGCGGGCACTGCGGCTGGGAGGGCGCTGCTGGTTTTCTTCCAAATCGGTCATCAGAATACCTTGCGGCTGTCGAGCAGAAAAGTCACCGGCCCGTCATTGACCAGTGCGACCTGCATCATGGCCTGAAAACGGCCGGTGGCCACGGTCAGGCCGCGCCGGCGGAGATGTTGAACATAGTCCAGATAGAGGGCTTCGGCGACCGCCGGCGGCGCCGCGCCGGTAAAGCTGGGCCGGCGGCCCTTGCGGCAATCGCCGGCCAGGGTGAACTGGGAGACCACCAGCACCCCACCGCCGGTATCTTCCACCGACAGATTCATTTTGCCTGCCGCGTCCTCAAAAATGCGCAGTTCGGCGGTCTTGTCCGCCAGAGCGTCGGCGTCGGCGGCCGTGTCGCCCTGCTCGACCCCCAGCAAAACCAGCAGTCCCGGGCCGATGGCCCCAACCTCCTCGCCGGCGACCGTGACGTTGGCCTTGGCCACCCGTTGCAGTACCGCTCGCATGTTATGACTCCTCGGCGAGGGACCGCAGTCGGGCCAGATCCTGGAGATGGCCGGTATTGTCCGGACCAGGTGCCGTTTCCAGGATTTTCGGGATGCCCGCAAACCGTGCGTCGCGCAGCAGTTCTCGGAACACCGCCAAGGGAATATTTCCCTCACCGATATGCTCGTGACGATCGACCCGCGAGCCGTGGGTGCTTTTGGCGTCGTTGAGGTGAAACGCCTGCAGTCGTTGACAACCGATGAGCCGGTCGAATTCGGTCATGACGCTCCGGTAGCCTTCGCTGTTGGTCAGCTCGTACCCGGCGGCAAAGGCGTGACAGGTGTCGAAACAGACCCCGAAGCGGCCGTCGGGGACCCCGGCCATGATGGCCGCCAGATGCTCGAACCGGTATCCCAGGTAACTGCCCTGGCCGGCGGTATTTTCCAGCAACACCGTAACCGTGTCCGGGGCTCCGGCGAATACCTGGCGCAGCGCCTCGCAGACCCGGGCCAGGCCCACCGCTTCCCCTGCATCCAGGTGGGCGCCGGGATGCATGACCAGGGCCGGGATGCCGAGGGCGTGGCAGCGCTCCAGTTCGTCGGCGAAGGCCGCCAGCGACTTGCTGCGCACCTCGCCTTCGGCGGCGGCCAGGTTGATCAGGTAGCTGTCGTGGGCCAGGACCGCACGCACCGGACCGGCCTGCCAGGCCGTCGCGAAAGCGGCCCGCTCCTGGTCCTTCAGGGGCGGGACCTGCCAACGGCTGGCGTTGCGGGTGAAGATCTGGATGGCCTGGATGTCCAGTGCGGCGGCCCGCTCGAAGGCGCGGCTGACACCGCCGGCGATGGATACATGGGCACCGAGGAACAGTTCCTTCATCCGCTTACCGGCAGGCCGAGGGACGCAGCCGCGCCGGAGTCCGTCCAGGCGGCCAGGGTCTCGGGCACCTGCAGCACTGCCGACAGATGGGCATCGACGTAGGGTTCCGGGCGGTTGTCGCCGACCAGGATGGTGGCCATGCCCAGTTCCTTGGCCGGACGCAGGTTGGCGACACTGTCCTCGACCATGACGCAGGCCGAACCCGGCCGGCCCAGTTGCGCAAGAACCTGGCGGTAGGGTTCCGGCCAGGGCTTGGGGCGGTAATCGGCCACCCGGATATCGAATACCCGGTCGAACAGGTCGGCCACTCCCAAGGCGTTGAGCACCCGCTCCGTGTGGCACAGGGAACTGTTGGTGAACACCACCCGCTGCTGGGGCAGAGCCTGCAATGCCCGGCGCAGGGCGACATCGGGCTGCAGACGGCTGGCGACGTCGATGTCGTGCACATAACGGAGATAGTCCTCGGGATCGACCTGGTGGTGGCGCATCAGACCCTGCATGGTGACGCCGTAACGCTCCCAGTAGCGGCGCCGCAGGACATCGACATCCTCCAGAGGAATGCCCGCCACCTCGTGCATGTAGCGATTGATGCGCCGATCGATGAGGGAGAACAGTTCCCGCTCCGGCGGGTAAAGGGTGTTGTCGAGGTCGAAGAGGATGACATCCACCATGATTCTATCCTTTTGCGGCCGGCGAATGCGGCGGCAGGCCGAGGGCGTCGCGAATGGCCGCCGCCTGCCGGCGGTAGTCGACTTCGGTCAGCAGCCGTTCGGCATGGGGCTCGCTCCAGATGGGGCGGGGCCACAGGGGATCGTCCGTTTGGCGCGGCACCAGGTGCCAGTGCATGTGCGGCACCATATTGCCGAGCAACTCGTAATTCATCTTCGCCGGTCGATAGACGCGGTGGAGGGCGGCCGCCACCCGGGCCACCTCCTCCATAACCAAAGCACGTTCGGCCGGGTCGAGATGAAACAGTTCCGTCACGTGCCGTTTGCTGACCAGCAGGGTGTAGCCGGCAAAGAACTGGTCCTGATTGAGCAGGGCGTAGCAGAACTCCAGTTCGGCGATGCGCAGCGGCGGTTCATCCTGCCAGCGGGTGCAAAAGGGGCAGCTCATTGCGGGTCGAAGACCCCTTCAAAGACCTGCACCGCCGGGCCGGTCATGTAGACGCTGCCCTCCTCGGTCCATTCCATTTCCAGGTCGCCGCCCGACAGGTGGTTGAGAATGGCGCGCTCGGTGCGGCCGGTCAGCACCCCGGCGACGGCGACCGCGGAAGCGCCGGTGCCGCAGGCCAGGGTCTCTCCGGCGCCGCGCTCCCAGGTGCGCTGCCGGACTTCTGTCGGTGATATGACTTGGACGAATTCGACATTGGTGCGGCGGGGAAACAGGGCATGGTTTTCGATCACCGGACCGTATTTGTCGACCGGAAAAGCGGCGGCGTCGTCGACGAAGATGACGCAGTGCGGGTTGCCCATGGACACGCAGGTGATGCGGAAGGTGCGGTCAAGTATCTGCAACTCGACGTTCACCACCTGTTCATCGGCCGGGCCGGTCATGGGGATTTGGCCCCGGGTCAGGCGCGGCCGGCCCATGTTGACCCGCACCCGTTCGATCCGGTCGCGGTCGTTGGGGAACAGTTGCAGGGTGAGGATGCCGGCACCGGTTTCGGCGGTGATTTCCGTCTTCTTCACCAGGCCGTGATCGTAGGCATATTTGGCGACGCAACGAATGCCGTTGCCGCACATCTCCGATTCGCTGCCGTCGGAATTGAACATGCGCATGCGAACATCCGCCACTTCCGAGGGCATGATCAGGATCAGGCCGTCGGAGCCGATGCCGAAATTGCGATTGCTGACCTGCCGGGCCAGGGCCGCCGGGTCGGCTATGGTTTCCTCGAAGCAGTTGACGTAGACGTAATCGTTGCCGGCACCTTGCATTTTGGCAAACTTCATGGATTGGAGGGTCCTTTCCGCGGTTGGTCCTGCCATGCTTCAATCAGCCCGGACGCCCGGAAAGTCGAAGGACTGCCGGTAACGCCGGTGAACGGGCTGAAAAAATGGTGGATAAAGCTTTCGACAAAGGAATAAAAAGCGATTATAAGGGAAGAGTCTCTCCCTCACAAGGGGAAAGCCGACCGCCGGATTGACGGTTCGGGCACCTTGTCCTAACATTCAGGGAGACTGATGGGAAAGGAGTTGCCATGTATGGCATTTAATCTTATAACCAAGGTCTGGCAGACCGGAAACCTGGAGTGGTGGGGGCGCATCGATGGCCGAGACGTCTATCTCGGTCGCCGTGAGTTTCCTTTGCCGCCGATGGAGGGTGATCAGTGGCGGGTTGCCGCGACGGGTGCGATATTCCGGATTGAAAAGGGCGCGGTACGGTGTGTGCAGCCACCGCATGGGGAGTCCGGGCAGGAGGGTCAATGAAAGTCGGCGAATTGGAGATTGTGCAGATAGCGGCTGGCGAAATGGCCAATTTTGCCTACCTGATCCATCATCCCGCCAGTCGGCTGGGCTTGGCCGTGGATCCCTCCTTTGAACCCCAGCGGCTGCTGGATGAGATCCGGCGGCGCCAGGTCGCTTTGCGTTGGCTGGTGAACACCCATGGTCACCGCGATCATGTGGCCGGCAACCAGGTCGTGTTGCAGGCCACCGGCGCCCTGCTGGCGGCCCATCCCCTGGCTGTGCCCGGCGCCGATGTGGCCTTGGAGGAAGGCATGGTGCTGCATCTGGATGAGGTGCCCGTTACGGTTTTGCATACTCCGGGCCACACGCCGGGCGATTTGGTGCTTAACCCGCCCGGGGCGCTGCTGACCGGCGATACCCTGTTTGTCACCCATGTCGGACGGGCCGACTTGCCCGGTAGCGATGCCGAGGCGTTGTATGCCAGTTTGCAGCGTCTGGCGGCTTTCCCCGCGGACACCCTGGTGTTCCCCGGGCATGATTACGGTCCCATGCCGGTTTCCAGCATCGCCTTTGAACGGGAACACAACCCCTATCTGCGTTGTCCGGATCTGGCCAGTTTTCTTCGTCTGCGCCTCGGGTGAGGTGTTGCTTGCGCAACCAGCCGGAAAGAGAATGAAATGGCTCCTGCACTCCTGACGATGTTGATGGAAGCGGGTTTGTTGCAGCCGGAGCAGGCGCGACAGGCAGTGGAACGGGTGCGGGCGCAGGGTGGGCCTGTCACCACGGTGCTGCGGGAAATGGGCTTGCTCGATTCGGAAACCCTGGCCCGATTTCTGGCCTTCCACCTGAATCTGCCCTATTGCGATCCCGGCCGCCTGCCGGCAGTGCCGCCGGTCATGCTGGAGTTTCTGCCGGCGGCCAGGGCGGTGGAGTACCGTGCTCTACCCCTGTGTCTGGATCAGCGTGGTCTGCACGTTGCCCTGGCTGATCCGACGGAACGCCCTGTGCTGCAGAAGTTGGCGGGCATGATGGGCTATCCCTTGGTGGTGCGGGTGGCCCCGGAAACGGAGCTGCTGCGAACCGTACAACGCCTCTACGGTTGTTCCTTGCCGGAACGCGAAGCCCGTCTGCTGGAGATGGACGCGGCAGCCTTGCCGACCGCCGCCGGCCCCTTGGCCGAGGCCCTGCTCGAAGAGGCGGAGGTGGTGGAGGATGCGGATGCCGGGATACCGGAGGACTCCGATCCGGGTGCGGCCCTGGCGGCGGCCACCAGTCGCCAGGAAGTGGCCGAGATTTTGATGGCGTATCTGGGTCGAAGGTTTCAGCGTTGCGCCCTGTTTCTGCTGCGGAAGGGGCAGGTCGAGGGCTGGCAGGCTCGGCGGCAAGGGCAC
Source organism: Desulfuromonas sp. CSMB_57 (assembly GCF_020194955.2). Taxonomy (GTDB): domain Bacteria; phylum Desulfobacterota; class Desulfuromonadia; order Desulfuromonadales; family Syntrophotaleaceae; genus JAFCIY02. The sequence continues at coordinate 68,038 of NZ_JAFCIY020000039.1, forward strand.
CCCTTGCCCGGTTTTGCCCGGTTTTGCATGGCCCTCGATCAATCCGCTTTGCTACACAGTGTCGGACTTGAAAAGACCTGTTTCCTGGGTCCGGTGGGGGCGGCGACCCAGCCTGCTGCGTTGCTGGAAGCATTGGGTGCGCCGGAGCCGGATACGGTCCTGCTGTTACCCCTGGTACTGGCCGGCCGGGTCATCGGCGTACTCTGGGTGGAAGGGCCGGAACCGGCATTGCGGGAGAGCTGTGGGGAATTGCAGTATCTGTTGGGCCAAGCCGCCTGTGCCCTGGAGATTCTGGTGCTTCGCTGGAAGTTGCTGCGCGCCTGATCCCCCGGGGTGTTTCAGGCGTCAGGTTCTTCATCGTCCTCAATGACCACCGCCACTCGACTGCCCGCCAGGCGGTCGTTCCAGCCCCGTCCCTCCCCATTGCGCAGTGCCGATAAAAAACCCATCCCTCCCGACAGCAAGCAGAGCAGGCCGCCGAGGCTGCGTCGCACGGCCTGTGGCCACCCCAAGGGCGACCCGTCAAGGCTTTCGACCTGTAGTCGGCCGGCCATCTTGCCGGGCGTCTGGCCGACCAGGTAATGAAACAGGGTAAAGTAACCGAAGGCCAGCAGGGCAAAAATCAGTCCGTAGGCTGCGGCCTGATTCAGTAAAAGGGACGGATCGGGCCAGGCAGGTTGCCAATGTCCCTGTCGCAATGCCTCGCCGGCCATTACGAACAACATGAAGGCCGCCATCAGCAATGCCATGTCGAAAACCCCTGCCAGCAGGCGCGCCGCCAGAGCCGGAGGCCCTTGGTCCTCAAAGAGGTCCGCAACCGGGGCCGCCGCCATCGACCGGGAGGCTTCGGAGGCGGAATCCGGTGTTTTCTCAGGCCGGCCGGAGGTTGACTTCCGCGCGGGTGCATCCCGCAAAGCAAGGGCCGAGGCCGGCGGGGCCGGTTGATGAGACGGGCGCAGGGGCGGATCGTCCGCCTCCAGCCAGGCTTCCAGATCCATTTCTTCCAGAGGGGAGGCGGCTGCAGGGAAAAAACCGCCCGGCGCCGGTATGCCCTTACCCAGGGGTGTCAAGGTCGACTCCGGCGGTGACGGCGGGAGTGCATCCCGACCCTGGGCCGGACTCCGGGGCGGGGTGACTGGAATATCCCGCCCCGTATTCGGGTGAACGGGAAGCTTCTCTCGGTCGCATTGGCGACAATGCTCCAAATCGTCGAAGCTCTGACATCCGCACTGCGGACATTTCATGGCCGGTTCTCCTCCTCGGGAACCGATGCCTTGCCCGCCCTCGCTCCCAAGTCGCCGTACCGGAACTGCAGCAGGCTGGCGGCGGCAAAGCCGGCGGTTTCGCTGCGCAAAATGCGCGGCCCGAAGCGGACCGGGATAAAGCCTGAGCGGCGGGCCTGAGCGGCTTCGTCCTCGGTAAAGCCCCCCTCCGGTCCGACCAGCAGGGCCGCCGAAGCGGGCGCGGCCTCGGGCAGGACCTCCGCCAGGGGCAGGCTTTCCTCCTCCCAGAGCATCAAACGCAATGCGGCCCGGCATTGTTGGAGGGCTTCGCTGAACGGGAGCGGCCGATCCAGGCGCGGCAGGACCGGACGACGGCATTGTCGGGCCGCTTCACTGATGATGCGCTGCCAGCGCTGCAGGCGCCGGTCCTCACGGCCCGGCGCCGGGATGCTGCGCGTGCAGTGCAGGGGGCTGAAATGCCCGATACCCAGTTCGGTGCCTTTTTGCAGGATGAGTTCCATTTTGTCGCCTTTGGGCAGTCCCTGCAGCAACTGCAGGGGCCAGGCGCTGTCCTGTTCCCGCCAACTCCGAAGCCTTTCGACCTGGGCGGATTTCCGGTCGCAGCGGGTCAGGCGACAGAGGTGGATGCCGCCCTCGCCGTCCAGCAACAGCAGTTCCGTGCCCGGTGGCAGGCGCAGGACTTCAAGGTGATGGTGCACCTCCTCGGGTAGGAGGATGGGGCACTCCCGCAGGATTGGAGGGGGAACGAAAAAGCGCTGCATCCCTCAACCCTTGCGATACACCAGGCAGGACCATTCCTCGCCGCGGCGAACTTGCGGGCCGTCCAGGGCGAAGGGCGCAAAGGCCTTGATCACCATGGCTTCCTTTTCCTGCAGGATTCCGGACAGCACCAGGCTGCCGCCGGGGGCCAGATGGGCGACCAGTTGCTCCGCCAGTCGGCAGTTCTCCTCGGCCAGAATGTTGGCCAGCACCACCTGGTACTGCCCTGGGAGTTCAACCAACGGGGACAGGGTGATTTCGATGCGCTCGGCCACGCCGTTGGCCAGGGCATTCTCCCGGGCCACGCTGCAGGCCGTCGCTTCGATGTCGCAGGCCAACACCCGGGTGGCGCCCAAGGCCGCCGCCGCTACGGCCAGAATACCGGAACCGGTGCCGACATCCAGCACCCGGTCGGGGAACGGAGGCTGTTGGAACAGGTCCGCCAAGGCCTCCAGGCACAGGCGGGTGGTGGCATGGCTGCCGGTACCGAAAGCCATGCCGGGATCGAGGACGACCACGGCCTCCCCGGCCTCGGGTCGGTAAGCCTCCCAGGTCGGTCGTACCACCAGTCGGCCGATGTGCTGCAGGCCGAAGTGCTGTTTCCAGTTTTCCGCCCAGTCTTCGTTGCGGATTTCGAGCACCGCCTCCAGGCAAGGGGCCTGCTCCGGAAACAGTTCGCTCAACCAGGCCAAGCGCTCGAGGATGCGCTGCTTGAGGTCGGCCGAATGGTCCTGCGCCGGGAAATAGGCTTTGAGCAGATAGGTGTCGGAGAGGATCTCGTCGGGATCGGGCGGGATAAAGGTATCCAGGGTACGTTCTTCAACCGTGGTACCCACGCAACCCAGTTCCGCCATTTCATGGCATACCTGGTCGGCTATGGCGGCGGCGGCGCGAATATGAACTTCCTGCCAAAATTCAGTCATTGTGGATGCTTATCGAAGGTTAGTAGTGAAAGGTAATAAAATACTTGACAAAAACCCATCATTTGGATTGTAATTCGCGACATTGTCTAATGAGTAAAATTCTTGAAGGGGAAATTATTACCATATAGTTTTGTTGATTCCGAGGCCCGCCGGCGGCGTTCCGAAATGCCCTGGATCGCGAGAGCCCGATTTGGGTACTTTAACCGTTTTTTTTGCGAAAAGCCAATTTAATCTGACGCATTCCCCTTGCATAAGAATGGTGAATTGCTAATATCTTAACGTTAATTTCATGAGCGGGCCGGTTGGCTGCCGGTCCGGTCTGGCTCATGGCTGCCACCGCTCAGGTCAGAGTCGAAAGTTCTGTTGCCGTTCAGCCTCAAGCATACCTACTTACAGGCAAAAGGAGAAAAACATGCGCGTACTGGTCGTTGAAGATGAAAAAAAGGTGGCCAGCTTTATCAAGCGGGGCCTTGAAGAAGAGCAGTTTACCGTTGATGTGGCCTATGATGGCGAAGAAGGACTGTTCATGGCGGAGAACAATCCCTATGACATCATCCTGATGGATCTGATGCTGCCCAAGAAGGATGGTCTGACCGTCATTCAGGAACTGCGGGCCAAGGATATTTCAACGCCGGTACTGAGCCTGACCGCCAAGGATACGGTGGAGGATATTGTCGCCGGTCTCGATATCGGCAGCGATGATTACCTGACCAAGCCCTTTGCCTTTACCGAACTGCTGGCCCGCGTCAAGGCGCTGGTGCGGCGCAGCACCAAGGATCGCGGTGCGGAAATCTATTTTGCCGATCTGCGGCTGGATCCCGTCAGCCACAAGGTCTGGCGGGCCAACCAGGAAATCGATCTGACGGCCAAGGAGTATGCCCTCCTCGAGTACTTCATGCGCAACCCCAACCAGGTTCTGACCCGGGCCATGATTGCCGAGCATGTTTGGGACTATGCGTTTGACTCCTTCACCAACATCATCGATGTGTATGTCAACTATTTGCGCAAGAAAATCGACCGCGACTTTGAAAAGAAGCTGATTCATACGGTTCGGGGCGTGGGATATGTCCTCAAGGAGGGCTGATTGATTTCCGGCACCATCCGGTTTCGCCTGGCCTGTTGGTATGCTCTGGCCTTGTTGCTGGTTTTGGGCATCGGCGGCATGGTCTGCTACCGGCAGATCCCCCGCATTCTGCAGAACCATGTGGATCAGGGTCTGCGGGCAATGGAGGCCGGGATCGGGGAATTGTCGGGCCGCGTCGGTGCGGGAGCGCCGGCGGATTGTTCGGCTCTGGCGGAGTTTTCTGGTCGAACTCCGCCGGGGGGCTATCTGCGCCTGGTCGATGCCGGAGGAAACGTCCTTTGCTTGGTGGGAAACGGGGCGGGCCGGGTGCCGCCGGTTGCCGGGCAGAGCCTGACGGCTGCGCAGCGCGGGGGATCGGTGCTGGAAACGGTCCCCGTTGCAGAGGGAAAATCGGTACGACAGCTGACCCTGACCCTGCAACCGGGCCGGGACAATGGCTTGTTTCTGCAGGTCGGTTCAGACATGTGCCAGCTGCAACAGGCGCTGCACGATCTGCGCAGCTTGCTCATATCCGTGTTTCTGGGCACCTTGTTGGTGTTGGCCCTGGCCGGCTGGTTCCTGGCCGGCCGTGCCTTGGCGCCGGTGCGCTGCGTGACGCGGGCCATGGCCCGCATCGACGGCGACAACCTGTCCCAGCGGTTGCCGGCGGGCGCGGGCCGGGATGAGGTCGCCCGGATGGTTGACGGCTTCAATGCCATGTTGACCCGCTTGGAGGAAGCCTTCCGCCGGGTCAAGCAATTCTCCGGCGACGCTTCTCATGAGCTGCGTACCCCGCTGACCATCCTCAAGGGGGAAACGGAGGTCGGCCTGCGCTGGGCCAAACAGCCCGATGAGTTTCGCAAGATTCTGGAATCCAGCATGGAGGAGATCGATCGCATGAGTCGCATCATCGACGATCTGCTTCTGCTGGCCAAGAGCGAGTCCGGCCAGAAGCCGCTGGCCATCAAGGAGTTGAGTCTCAGTGACCTGTTGCAGGAGCTTTATCTGCAAGGCCGGACCCTTGCCGAAGCGAAGGGCATCGAGGTCCTGCTGCACCCGAATGTTACCGAGGAAATCCGCATCCGCGGCGATGAACTGCGCTTGCGTCAGGTTTTTCTCAATCTGATTACCAATGCCATCAAGTACACTCCGGACCACGGTCGGGTGGAGATTTCCCTGGACGTGGCGGGGGACGAGGTGGTGGTGACCGTTTCCGATACCGGTGTCGGTATCGCGCCGGAGCATCTGCCGCATATTTTCGAGCGCTTTTACCGTATCGATTCGGCCCGCAACCGCCAGGATGGCGGCACCGGACTCGGTCTGGCCATCGTCCAATCCTTCGTCAAGGCTCATCAGGGACGCATTGAAGTCAATTCCCTGCCCGGCCAGGGCAGTTCCTTTGCCATCTTTCTGCCCATGGCCGGCCCGCAGACCCCGCCTTCCGAGGATTTTCCTTCCCGCTGAATCGTCTGTTGCGCATCGCTCCGCATTGACACCTGCGGCGGCAGTGATTACATTCAATCAAATGGCTTAAGAACCTGCCGACGGTTGCAGGGCATGGAGGCCCGTGGCCGTTCGGTCATTACCCCTTCCCCCTCTATCGCCTGGTACATGGAGGAGCTATGATCCGTTTGCGTTGTCGTTCTCTCTGCCTGTTGCTGTTCCTGTTGCTGCCGGCCTGGTCCGCCCTTGCGGCCGTGCCCGATTTCGTCGAATTGGCGGCCTCCCTCAAGCCATCCGTCGTCAATATCAGTACCTCGCGGCAGGTCAGATTCCGCCGCCCCATGCAGCCCGGATTCCGGACTCCCCAGGACGATCTGTTCAGCCAGTTTTTCGAACGCTTCTTTCAGGGCATGCCGGAAGAGATGCGCCGTCAGCGATCCCTGGGTTCCGGTTTCATCATTTCGGCAGACGGCTACATTCTGACCAACGACCACGTGGTGGACGGTGCCGACGAGATCCAGGTCCGTCTGGTGGACGGCCGCTCATTTACCGGCACGGTCAAGGGGCTGGATCCGAAACTCGATCTGGCGCTGATCAAAATTGATGTCGGTGGAGAAAAACTCCCGGTGGCGAGACTCGGCAGCAGCGATGGTTTGCGGGTCGGTGAATGGGTCATGGCCATCGGCAATCCCTTCGGTCTGGAGCAGACCGTGACTGTCGGCATCGTATCGGCCAAGGGCCGGGTCATCGGTGCCGGCCCCTACGATGATTTCATCCAGACCGACGCGTCCATCAATCCCGGCAATTCCGGCGGGCCCCTGTTCAATCTGCGCGGCGAGGTGGTAGGCATCAACACGGCCATCGTCGCCGGCGGCCAGGGTATCGGGTTTGCCATTCCCGTCGATGCCGCCAAGGTGGTCCTGCCTCAGTTGCGGGAAACCGGTCGGGTGGTGCGCGGCTGGATCGGCGTCGGGGTGCAGGAGGTCACGGAAGAACTGGCCCGCTCCTTTGGACTGCAGGAAGCTCGCGGCGCTCTGGTGACCGATGTGGTGGCCGATTCCCCGGCGGCCAAGGCCGGGTTGCAGCGGGGTGACGTCATTCTGGCGGTGAATGGCAAGCCCCTGCAGCGGTTGGATGACCTGCCGCGACAGATAGCGGCTCTGCCAGTGGGGCAGAACGCCCGTCTGAGCGTGTTCCGGGACGGGCGTGCCCGGAACCTCAGCGTCACCATCGGCAGCCAGCAGGAGGAAGGGGAGGCGCGACGTTCCACGGGTCCATCCCAGATGCTCGGCTTGACGGTCGGGGATATCAGCCCCGAAGCGGTGCGCCTGTATCGATTGACGGCTGAACGCGGCGCTCTGGTTACCGCCGTCGAACCTCAAGGTCCCGCCGCCGGGAAATTGCAGCCGGGTGACGTGGTGCTGGAAATCGACGGCCGCACCATCGCCAATGCCGAGGCCATGCGGACCGCCGTCGCCCAGGCCAAGCCCAAACAGGTGCTGCGGGTGCTGGCTCAGCGTCGCGAGCAGATGTTCTATACCACCCTGACGGTGCCTTAATCCTCGTCCGTGGCGTTGCCCGGCGCCGCCCCATCCCGGTTCCGCGGTGGAGGCCGTTGATGCGCTCGTCCTTTTATCCTCGGCTGATCAACGGTCCCTTCGGCGATCCCGCCCTGTATGTGCGCCTGGCTCATCGTGGCCAGGCGCTGCTTTTCGACTGTGGCGACTTGCGCAACCTGACCACCCGGGAGCTGCTCAAGATTCGCGCCGTGTTCATTTCCCATGCCCATATCGATCATCTCATTGGGTTCGACGTCCTGCTGCGCCAGTGTCTGTGTCGCAGCCAGGGGCTGATGCTGGTGGGGCCGGAGGGGATTCTGGCGCGCCTCGGCAGCCGCTTGGCGGGCTATACCTGGAACCTTACGGCGGGCTATCCCCTGACGCTGACGGTCCGTGAATGGACCGGCACCCAGGTGCGGGAGCAGGTTTTTCGGGCCTGTCAGGGTTTTCAACCGGAAACGGAGCGGCACTGGGACTGTCCCGACGGGGTGCTGTTCCAGACTCCATATTGCCAGGTGCAAGGGGTTGCCCTGCAGCATGGCGACATTCCTTCCCTGGCCTTTGTATTGCAGGAGCCCGTCCATATCGCCATTCGCAAGGAAGAATTGCTGCGGCGGGGATATCTTCCCGGACCCTGGCTGACCCGTTTCAAGGATATGCTGCTGGCGCCGCCGACGGCGGACGTGCGTGTGGCAGTGCCGTTGCAGAGTGGTGACATGGCCTGGGTCGGCCTGCGCGATCTGCGGGCCCGGATCGCCTCCACGGAGCGCGGCATGAAGATCGCCTATGTCACCGATGTCTCGCCGATCCCGGCCAATTATCGGCGCATCGTGCGGTTGGCTCGAGATGCCCATCTGCTGGTCATCGAAGCGACCTTTGCCCACCGGGACCTGGAGCGGGCCCGCTTGCGGAATCATCTGACGGCGCACCTGGCCGGCCGCCTGGGGCGCCTGGCGGGAGTCGCCAGGCTGCAGGTGTTTCATCATTCGCCCCGCTATCAGCATTCTCCGGAACTGCTTGCCGAGGAGGCTTGCAATGCCTTTCAGGCGGGCGATTGATTTCAACCCTGCGCGGTTCGGCCAGCTGCGGAGCGCCTGCCGACAAACCCGGACCGACCGGTCGGGCTGTGCTATTGCACAGTGTATCGGCCGGGAATCTGTGCTATTTTGCCGACCATGCGATTCAGTCTGAAACTCAAACATCAGATTCTGCTGGCTCCGGCCGTCGTCCTGCTGCTGATGACCCTGCAGTTGGGTTTTCTGCAGTATACCTATATGGATCTCAAGCAGAAGCGGCAGATCGGCCAGCAACTGGGGATGATTCTTTTTTCCCTGACCGAGGCCAACATGGCTGCTCAGCGCATGTACGATTTGGCCCGTCAGTACTCGCGGCCGACGGCCAGCATCGCCGGTGTCGAAGAACTGGAGCGGTTGCTGGGCTACATGGAAGAGATGCATGCGCATCTGGCCAAGGCGGTAACCCGCATCCTGCCGTTGATGGAGCTGTCGGTACCGGACCAGCGCGAGGTTCTGGAAATCGTCGAAAGCCTCAGCCCGCGGCAGGGGTTCGATCCCAACCGGGTTATTGAAGAGCTGACCCGGTTGCAGCCGCACCTGGCCGGCATGTCCCAGCGTTATCAGACCCTGGTGGAGGAATCACCGCGAGTGCGGGCCAAGGACATCGACCAATTGGTGGACCGGGCGGCGCTGGTGTCGGTGGTGGTGGTCGGCGTGGCCTTGAGCTTCGGCATCCTGCTGTCCCTGTTTTTTGCCCGTCGTCTGCTGCGCCGGGTGCAGACTCTGAGCGCCAGCGCCGGTCGCATCGCGCGGGGGGATTTGACGCCGCCGTCGGCGCCGCGGGTCGTCAAGGACGAACTGGATGATCTGGCCGTGTCCATCAACCGCATGACCGAGCAGTTGATTCGGGTCGTCGGCACGGAAAAACTGCTGGAAGGGGCCGAGGAAGAGCGGCGGCGCATCGCCATGGACATTCACGACCAGACCCTTTCCGATCTGTCGGCCATCCTGCGGGGACTGCAGACCTTGCCGGTCGCCGAGGAAGTGCAGCCGGAGGTCAGGGATCTCGAAGAGGATCTGGTGGCCTCCATCGCCAACCTGCGCCAGTTGATGGACAACCTGCATCCCCAAACTCTGGACATCCTCGGCCTTGGCGCCGCCCTGGAATCTCATCTGGAACGCCATCTGGGGCGCGGCGATCTGCCGGAATATCATCTCTACATCAATCCCGAGGTCGACAGCGCCAATTTGAGCCGGTTGCAACAGTTGACCCTCTATCGGATTGCTGTCGAGGCCATTCACAACATCATCAAGCACGCCCGGGCGACCCGCTATGAAGTCAGTCTCGATCGTCGGGACGGGCAGGTGGTCCTGACGGTGGAGGATAACGGCATCGGTTTGGACACGGCGCAGACCGCCGCCAGCAATGGCGGCCGCGGTCTGTATAATATTCGTGAACGGGCCCGGGCCATTGGCGCGCAGGCGCGGTGGAGCCCATCGCGCTTTTCTTCCGGAACCCGATTCGAACTGAGTCTGCCCGTCGCGGCGGAACTGCCGCAGGAATGATCGATTATGGCCGATTTGACGATCCTGGTTGCTGATGACAACCCGCGCGATTTCGAATTTCTCGAACAATTGATCAAGACCTGGGATGAACCCTGCCAGGTGGAGCGGGCGCCCAACGGCATGGTGGCCCTGGAAATGGCCCTCAAGCAGGAGTTGCCGCTGGTCATCAGCGACATTCAGATGCCGGAAATGAACGGCATCGAACTGGCCCGCAATCTCTGGCAGCGCAAGCCCCAGGCGCGCATCATTTTCTGGAGCCAGTTCAAGGACGAGATGTACGTGCGCACCCTGTCGCGCATCGTTCCGCCGGAAACGGTCTACGGTTACATCCTCAAATCCAACACCCGCGAGCGCATCATCTCCGCCATCCGCACCGTGCTGTTGGACGAGCAGTGCTGGATCGATCCTGAAGTGCGCAAGGTCCAGGGCCGCGCCGGGCACAGCCAGACGGCCCTGTCCGATATCGAGTTCGAGGCCCTCCTCGACATCTCTCTGGGGCTGACCGATAACCTTATTGCCCAGCGGCGTTATCTCTCCCGACGCGGTGTACAGAGTCGGCTCAATTCCCTTTACAACAAACTGGGTATCGACCAGGAGCAATTTCACGGTGAGAAATTCGGCGACGCCTTCAATCTTCGCAACCGGGCCGTGGCCGTGGCCCTGCGGCGTGGTTTGATCAATGCCTTTGAACTGGAACATGAAGAAAAGGATTTCCAGGCCTGGTTGCGGCGGTTTCGCGGCGGCCGTGAAGGGCGCTGAATCTCCCGCCTTCCACCTATCGGCGCTCCCCCCTCCCTTTCCCGCCGCCCGCCGTCAGGATCCGCCTGGTACGCTTTTCTCTGAACAAAATAATTATTTTATTGGCATTGAGTAATTAGTGTGATACTACAGTATGTCATAAATTTTTAGAGTAGCTTCCATCTGCCGCCCAGGGTCTGCCGGTGTCGGAAATTGTCCTGCCGGCGTTCCGCGCAGACCGGCTTGCGGAAGGAGTGGTTGATGCATGTCAAGGACTTGAAGACCTTTCCCCTGTTCTCCGAAGAGTTGGGCATCGCTCTGAACGGCCATGATGATCGGGTGCTTTTCAAGTGGCTGTTGGCCAGTGTGCTCTGGCAGGCCGATGTGGCTCCTGAAATCGCCTACCGGGGATTTCGGACCTTCGAGCGCCATCACCTGCTGGAGCCCAACCGAATCGTTCTGGCCGGCGCCGCCTTTATCCTTCATCCTGTTCTGCACGAAGCCGGATATTTGCGGTACGATGGGTTTTTTGCCCGCAATCTTGTGGATATGTGCCAGACCCTGCAGGAATTTTACCAGGGTAGTCTGGTGCGGTTGCACGATATGGCGAGCGGCCCCGTTGATCTGGAATGCCGCCTGAACGCCCTGAGGGGATTCAGTCGCCCGGGTGTCAATCTGTTTTTGCGCGAACTGCGGACCATATGGAGCAAAGCCGACCCTGAGCCTTTGCCGGAAGTCTGGCAGATGGCGGAGAAGTTCTCCCTCGACCTGCGCAAGGTGCCGCGTCGCAGCCTTGAATTTGTTCGCCTGGAGGCCGGCTTGCTGCGCTTGCACCGTGGTCGTTTCCTGCGACGACGGGCCCAGTGAGGATGGGTGCCTGCCATCGGTTGTCATTTCCTGCCATCGCCCCAAAGAGCGCCTCCCTTTCGGAGGCGTTTTTTTGGGCCAGGATCAAAAAGCACACAAATTAAATGTGCAACTAAATTGTTCTTGACTTAAATGATATGTTATTGTATCAATTGTATCCATGTTGTTTGTGCTTAAAATAGGTGCGGGGTCCATCCCCGGATGGGGCTTGAGGGGTTTTAGGTTCTTGGCGCAGGGCGCAGACGGGTAGCCAGTCCGGGATTCTCCGGTGGTGACCCGGATAAGGTGGTCATCCGCAGGTTCAGTTGGTATGCTTTGTCGTACAATTTGAGAATTACCGGCCAACCAGCCGACCGCTAACGACACCATCGCCAGTCGCGATTTATCGCATGGTGACCAACCAGGAAAGAAGGGACGCTATGAGCTCGATTTTTACGGACAATTCGCTCTCCATCGGCCGTACCCCCTTGGTGCGCCTCAACCGCATGGCCCCCGAAGGGGTGACCATTCTAGCCAAAATCGAAGGCCGCAATCCGGCTTACTCCGTAAAGTGCCGCATCGGTGCCGCCATGATCTGGGATGCCGAACAGAAAGGCCTGTTGGGTCCGGGCAAGGAGATCGTCGAGCCCACCAGCGGCAACACGGGGATTGCCCTGGCCTTTGTGGCCGCCGCGCGTGGTATCCCTATCACCCTGACCATGCCCGAGACCATGAGCCTGGAACGGCGCAAGGTGCTCAAGGCCTTCGGCGCCAACCTGATACTCACCCCCGGGACCAAGGGAATGGGTGGGGCCATTGCCGAAGCCGAGGCCATGGCGGCTTCGGAACCGGACCGCTATGTGCTGATGCATCAGTTCAAAAACCCGGCCAATCCGGCCATTCACGAGCAGACCACCGGTCCGGAAATCTGGGCGGATACGGATGGCAACGTCGATGTTCTGGTTTCCGGTGTCGGCACCGGCGGCACCATCAGCGGAATTTCAAGTTTTTTCAAAAAAGTGCGGGGCAAGCAGATCCTGTCGGTGGCGGTGGAGCCGAGCGACAGCCCGGTCATCAGCCAGAAACTGGCCGGACAGGCCCTGCGGCCCGGTCCCCACAAGATTCAGGGCATCGGTGCCGGGTTCATCCCCGACACCCTCGATCTTTCCCTGGTCGACCGGGTTGAGCCGGTGAGCAACGAGGAAGCCATCGAAACGGCCCGGAGGCTGGCCGTGGAAGAGGGCATCCTGTCCGGAATTTCCTGCGGTGCCGCCACCGCCGTGGCATTGCGCCTGGCGGCACAGCCCGAGTTCCAGGGCAAAACCATTGTCGTCATTCTGCCCGATTCGGGGGAACGCTACCTGAGCAGCGTGTTGTTCGAAGGTATTGTCTGAACAGGGGGGTCATGGCGGGCGGTCCAAAGCCCGCCATGACCCCCGTTTGGGCTTTGATGGAACGGGTGGCCCATGGCGGCCGGCGGGGGGGCCTTTTGGCTGCCAAAGAGGATGTAGCATGTGCCAATTGCTCGGAATGAATTGCAACGTGCCGACGGACATCTGTTTTTCCTTCACCGGTTTCCGTCGGCGGGGCGGCGCCACGGATGTTCACACGGATGGCTGGGGCATCGCCTTCTTTGAGGGGCGCGGCGTGCGGCTGTTTCTCGATCCGCAGCCTTCGGCGTCGTCCGCCATCGCCGACTTCGTGCGCCGCTATCCCATCCATTCCCTGAACGTCATCGCCCATATCCGCAAGGCCAGCCAGGGGCCGACCAATCTGGAGAACACCCATCCCTTTCAACGGGAGTTGTGGGGTCGTTACTGGGTTTTTGCCCACAACGGCAATCTGCCCGATTTCCGTCCGCAACTGGACGGCAGCTATGTGCCGGTCGGCGATACCGACAGCGAATGGGTTTTCTGCTGGCTGCTGCAAAGCCTTCGGCAACGCTACGGCTTGCAACCTCCGCCGCGCGAGGAACTGTTCGTCTGTCTGGCGGAACTGACCTGTCAGGCCGGCGCCCGGGGTATCTTCAATTACCTGCTTTCCAACGGCGATTGTCTGTTCGGGCACTGTTCGACGGAGTTGAGCTACATCATTCGCTGTGCGCCATTTGCCGAGGCCCATCTGAAGGACGAAGATCTGCGCATCGATTTCAGCCAGGTAACCACCCTGGAGGACCGGGTGGCGGTGGTGGCCACCCAGCCTTTGACGGACAACGAGGTCTGGAACGCCATGCCTCCGGGTACCCTGTGCCTGTTTCACCATGGCCGGGTGCTGCTATGCCGAAAAACCGTTGCCGGGCCGGACCGGCATTAATCCGCTTCCTCCCCCTTCTCCACCACCAGGCGAAAATGGTCGCCGGCCCTGGTCAGGCCCAACAGCTTGTGGCCGGCCTGTTCGAGGCTGCGCGGCACATTGTGGACCGGTTCGCCGTCATCGAGAAAAAACTCCACCGCCGCGCCGATTTCCATTTCCTCCAGAGCCAGCATGGCTCTGACGAAGTTGGTCGGGCATTTTACGCCCCTGAGATCAATGACTTGCATGACGTTTCTCCTATGAGGCAACCGGGCTCAAGGTGTCCGGACGTCAAGGTTGTCGCTCCCGGCATGCCATTGCCGGCGCCATGCCTCCGCTGGTGCCGCCCGAAGCTCAGACTTTGCCGAGATCGCAGAGGGTCATGGCTTCAAGTTGGTCCCGGAGTTCCGTGATGGTAGGGGTAGTGCCGCACAGGGGACAATCGGGCTTCCGCTCCAGGTTGAGTTCTTGGAAGCGCATCTCCAGGGCGTCTAGAAACAGCAGGCGATCGGTCAGCAGTTCGCCTTTGCCGAGGAGGAATTTGACCGCTTCCGTCGCCTGAATGGTGCCGAACAGGCCGGGCAGCACGCCGATAACGCCGGCCTGGGCGCAACTGGGAACCGTGTCCGGAGGCGGTGGTTCGTGGAACAGGCAGCGACAACAGGCCGACACACGGGGCAACACGGTAATGGTCTGGCCCGCAAAGCCGAGCACGCCGCAGTGGGAATAGGGCTTGGCGGCCAGCACGCAGGCATCGTTGATGAGAAACTTGGTGGCAAAACTGTCGGTACCGTCGATAATGAAATCGTAATCGCTGATGATGTCGAGGATGTTGTCGGCCTGGACCCAGGTCGGATGGGTGACGACCCGGATGTCGGGGTTGATGGCCGTCATTTTTTCTTTGGCTGAGACGACTTTGGGTTTGCCGACATCCGGGGTGAAGTGAATGACCTGACGCTGCAGGTTGGACGTTTCCACCCGGTCCGCATCGGCAATGCCGATGGTGCCGATGCCGGCTGCGGCCAGGTACAGGGCGGCCGGCGCCCCGAGGCCGCCGACGCCGATGATCAGGACCCGGCTGTCGAGGAGCTTTTTCTGGCCCCGGCCGCCAATTTCCTTGAGGATGATGTGCCGCGAGTAACGTTCTATCTGCTCTTCGGTGAACATGGCGCCTCATTTCCACCGGCCTATCCGCTTTGATTCCAGGGTCACGAAAGGGCCTGCCGTTTGGGGATATGGCACCATTATGCCGGAACTGTACGGATCGATCAATAAAAAACAAGTAAAATAGTAGATAAATATGACACGTTTTTGCTATCAAATAACTTGACAAATAACTTCGCCGTGAAATAAAGTTTATAAAATTGATAAACAAGCAGCGTCTTTATGGAGAGTGGTGGAGGGACAGGCCCGACGATGCCACAGCAACCGGTCTGCCGAAAGCGGATGTCAGGTGCTAATTCCTGCTCCGCGGTGGCGGAGAAAAATGGGGACGGTGCTTCACGGGACCGTCCTGCCTGGGGTCGGTCGCGGCGAAGCCCCTTCTCAGTCCTGGTTGAGGGGGCTTTTTACGTGCCGGCCAGCCGGCAGGGGGACATGAGATGAACGTGCACGAGCAATATCCGAGTCTGGACAGTCGCCTGGTGCAATACGGTGTCGGTCGTGATGCCGCCACCGGTGCAATCAGTTTTCCCATCTATCCCAGTGCCACCTATCGCCATCCGGAGGTGGGGGAGAGCACCGGTTTCGATTATACCCGCTCGGGCAACCCGACCCGTCAGGTATTGGAAGAGGCCCTGGCCGATCTGGAGGGAGGCGCCCGGGGGCTGGTGTTTGCCTCGGGCATGGCGGCCCTGACCACCTTGTTTTTGCATTTTTCCTCCGGCGACCATCTGGTGGTTTCCCAGGATCTGTACGGCGGCACCTACCGGGTTCTTGACCAGGTGTTCGGCAAGCTTGGCGTGACTGCCAGCTATGTGGATACCACCGATGCCGCAGCCGTGGCGACGTCGATTCGGCCTGCGACTCGCGCTCTGTTGGTGGAGACACCCGGCAATCCTCTGTTGGGAGTGGCGGATCTTCGGGCCCTGGGGGACTTGTGCCGGCGGCACGAACTGCTGTTCATCGTCGATAATACCTTCCTCACCCCGGTACTGCAGCGTCCCATGGAGTTCGGCGCCGACGTGGTGGTTTATTCGGCGACCAAATATTTCGGCGGCCACAATGACCTCTGTGCCGGCGCTCTGGTCGCCCGTTCCGCGGAATTGGGCGAACGGCTCTACTTTCTCCAGAACTCCACCGGCGCCATATTGCCGCCTCAGGATTGTTGGCTGCTGTTGCGTTCTCTCAAAACCCTGGCCCTGCGGCTGGAGCGGCATGGCCGCAATGCTTTGGAGGTAGCCCGGTGGTTGCAACACCATCCCAGGGTCTCGGCGGTCTACTATCCCGGGTTGCCGGAACATCCCGGCCATGACCTGGCCCGGAACCAGGCCCACGGCTTTGGCGGCATGTTGTCCTTCCGGGTCGACAGTCCGACCATGGCCCGCCAGGTGCTCAAACGGCTGAACCTGATCAGTTTCGCCGAAAGCCTTGGCGGCGTGGAGTCCCTCATGACCCTGCCGGCGGTGCAGACCCATGCCGATATCCCTGAAGCAGAGCGGCTGCGCCTGGGGATCTGCGAAAGCCTGCTGCGATTATCGGTGGGCATCGAAAATGCCCAAGACATCATCGCCGATCTGGCACAGGCGCTGGCAGGCTGAAGACTGAAGACTGAAGGCAGAAGGCAGAAGGCAGAAGGCTGAAGGCTGAAGGCTGAAGGCTGACCACTGACCACTGACCACTGACCACTGACGACGCGTCGTTGCGGCTGCCTTGCGGCAGCTTTGAACCGCGGAGGTACGATTATGACCGACCATTCCCATGACCATGCCCGCCAACTGCGTACCGCCACCCTGCTGGTGCACCAGGGCCGGGATCGGGATCCCTTTACCGGCGCCGCGGCGGTACCCATCTATACGGCGGCGACTTACCACCAACCGGGGGGGCAGGGGGGCGGTTACGATTATGCCCGCAGCGGCAACCCCAGTCGGGAGCAGGTGGAGGAGGCCATTGCCCTGTTGGAGGGCGGGACGGCCGGTTTCGCCTATGCCTCGGGCATGGCGGCCATCGCCGGGGCCCTGTCCCTGTTACGGAGCGGCGACCACCTGCTGGCCTCCCTGGATCTGTACGGCGGCAGTTATCGCTACCTGAGTACCGTGCTGCCGCGGCAGGGCATCGCCGTCGACTTTGTCGATACCACGGATGTTGCTGTGGTCGCCGCGGCCATCCGCCCCGAAACCCGGGCCATTTACATCGAGACGCCGTCCAATCCCCTGTTCCGCATCACCGATCTGCGCGCCATGGTGGCCTTGGCCCGCAGCCACAACCTTTTGACCTTGCTCGACAACACCTTCATGACGCCGCTGTTGCAGCCCGCCCTGGCCCTGGGCATCGATGTGGCGATTCATTCCGCCACCAAGTTTCTGGGCGGCCATTCGGACCTGCTCGCCGGCCTGACGGTCACCGCCGATGCCGACCTGGCCCGGCGCCTGAAGCACTATCAGAATGCCGCCGGCAATGTGCTGGCGCCCTTCGACGCCTATCTGCTCAGTCGGGGCATCAAAACCCTCAAGGTGCGCCTGGAAGCGGCCCAGAGCAACGCCGGGCAATTGGCCGAGCGTCTGCGGCGGCATTCCGCCGTCCACCGGGTCTACTACCCCGGGCTGGACGATTTTCCCCATCGGGACCGACACCTTGCCCAGGCCGCCGGACCCGGTGCGGTGCTGTCCCTGGAACTGCGCCACATCGCCCAAGTCGGCCGATTGCTAGAGCGGATCCGTCTGCCCATCATCGCTCCGAGCCTGGGAGGCGTGGAAACCATCCTGACTCATTGCTGGTCCATGTCCCATGCGGCTGTTCCCGAGGAGGTCAAGGCCAGCCTGGGGCTGTCGCAAAATCTGCTGCGGTTGTCCGTGGGAATTGAAGATGTGGAAGATCTTTGGGCCGACCTGGAGCAGGCTCTTGAAGGCTGACGGCTGAAGTCTGAAGACTAAAGACTGAAGGCAGGGCATCCCCGGGACGGGGGCCCAGGCGGGACGGCGGCCCGGGAAGCGATTTTCCCTCAGATGTAAAACATGAGGTGCTGGTCCGCTTCGCGCGTTACGCCCATGGCGGCGGCCCGGTCACAGAGGGTCTGCAGGGTCATGGACTGATAATAGGCGCTGAGGAGGTCGGCGGCTTCCTGCCAGACGGTCTGGGTGACGCATCGACCGGACAGGGCGCACAGCTTTTTGCTCCCGCGGGCTGCTTTCGGTGCGGTGCAATCGACCAGCAGGATATCCCCTTCGGCGGCCTCGATGACTTCCCGTACGGTGATCCGGTCCGGTTGCCGGGCCAACAAGTACCCGCCCAGCGGTCCCTTCTTGCTCTCCAGAATGCCGGCTTTCTTGAAGGCCTGGAAAATCTGTTCCAGGTAGCGGGGCGAGATGCCCTGCCGCCGGGAAATATCCTTGACCTGGATGGGCTGGTTGCCGGCGTTGTAGGCCATGTCGAACAGGGCGCGCAGGCCGTAGCGGCTTTTGGTCGATAATCTCATGGCAATCTCCGGGCGTTGAAGGGGAAGAGGGGCTGGCGCAAAGCTGCTAACCCTTTGCCAGAACGTGGAGCGCCTGCAAAAGCGTGTCGATGTCCGCGCTGGTGTTGAAGAGGCCGGGACTGATGCGCACCGTGCCGTCGGGAAAACTGCCGATGGTGCGGTGGGCCTCGGGTGCGCAATGCAAACCGGTGCGCACGCAGATGCCGAAATCGGCATCAAGGCGGTAGCCGATTTCGGCCGGATCGCGACCGGCAAGGTTGATGGAAACCACCCCGGCATGGCATGCAGCTTCCCCGGGACCGTAGATGCGAACCCCGTCAAGGCGTTTCAGGCCGCTCAGCACCTGCTCCAGCAGGGCCGCTTTGTGGCGGCGTACCGCTTGCAGGCCGCGGCTTTGCAGGTACAGCAGGCCCGCCCGCAAGCCCGCCAGACCGGGCAGATTGACCGTGCCGCTCTCCAGGCGTTCCGGCAATTCCTCCGGAGGCAGGGGGGACGTGGAATCGCCGCCGGTCCCGCCAAAATTGAGGGGCCGGGGCTGCAGCCCCTCCCGGACGTAGAGAAAACCGGTGCCGGCCGGGCCCAGCAGGTTTTTGTGCCCCGGCACGGCGAGCAGATCGATGCCCTGGGCTTCGACGTCGATGGGCAGCAGTCCGGCGCTCTGGGCCGCGTCCACCAGCAGCAGGATGCCCTCGGCTCGGCACCAGGGTCCAAGTTCTTCAATGGGCTGGATGGTGCCGGTGACGTTGGCGGCATGGGTAAGGGCCACCATGCGGGTTCGCTTGGTGCCTTGAGTTGCCGCCGCGCGGATGTCATGGGCAGCAACCAGTCCGGAGGCGTCGGCAGGCACCCGCACCACCTCGATGCCCCGCTGCTGCAGGGCATGCAGAGGACGCAGGACGGCATTGTGCTCCATGCTGCTGGTGATCACCCGATCCCCGGGCTGCAACAGGCCGAACAAGGCCAGGTTGAGAGCTTCCGTCGCCCCGGAAGTGAACACCACCCGCGAGGCGTCGGCGATGCCGAAGAAGTCCGCCACGGTTTCGCGAATGTCGAACAGCAGCCGGCCCGCCTGCAGGGCCAGCCGATAGCTGCCGCGGCCCGGACTGGTCCCAAGGTGGTCGATGACCTCGGCCACGGCGCGGCTGACACCCGGGGCCTTGGGAAAGGATGTTGCGGCATTGTCGAGATAGATGTCCGCCATGGTAAATTCCGCTGGTTGGGATAATCTCAAGCCGCTTTTTCCACCGGCTGCAGGCCGGTCGGCGTCTGGCGAAAGGCTTTGCTCGGTTCCATGCCGGCCGCCGCCAAAGTCGCCAGGACCGCCTGGAAAATATTCTCCGCCAGGCGGATGGCCAAGGCGCAGCCTTCCACCAGGCCGGCGGGTGCCGGAATCAGGGTGATGGGCAAGTGCGCCTGCTTGAGAATCTTTTCGGCTTTCATGGCCCGGTGGGGCGAGCCGAAGATGATGATGATGTCGTCACTCTTGAGCATCGGTTCACAGCTCCTGGAAGCCCGGTATTCAGCTCTCCCTTGGCACGGCCAGCATGCGCTCCAAGGCGATGCGGGCCCGCTTCGCGATATCCTGCGGCACGGTCACCCGGGGCGCCATGTTCAACAAACTGTCGCGCAGATCCTCCAGGCCGATGAGCTTCATGTTGGGGCAGATCAGCACGTCGCCGGCCAGGATGAATTCCTTGTCCGGGTTTTCCTTGCGCATCCGGTAGAGAATGCCCATCTCGGTACCGATGATGAACTTGGGACCGGGATGGTTGCGGACATATTCGTACATGCCGCTGGTCGAGCAGATGTGGTCGGCCAGTTCCAGCACGTCCGGCTGGCATTCGGGATGGGCGATGAAGGGCGCGCCGGGATGAGCGGCCATGATCTTTTTGATGGCCTCGGGCCGCAGGTTCTCGTGGGTCGGGCAGAAGCCGGGCCAGAAATGAAAAGTCCGTTCCGGGCAACGTGAGGCGACATAGCGGCCCAGGTTGCGATCCGGGGCGAAGATGATTTCCCCCGGCGGCAGGGAGCGGACCACCTGCACGGCATTGGCGCTGGTGCAGCAGATATCCGTCTCGGCCTTGGTGGCGGCGGTGCTGTTGACGTAGGTGACCACCGTGGCGTCCGGATATTTTTGTTTCATCTCCCGCAGGCCTTCGGCGGTGATCATGTCGGCCATGGGACAGCCGGCGTCCAGGCGCGGCAACAGGACGGTCTTGTCCGGGGCCAGGATCGCGGCGCTCTCCGCCATGAAGTGCACGCCGCAGAAGACAATGACGTCCTTGTCGGTCCGGGCGGCGGCCAGGGACAGGCCCAGGGAATCGCCGGTCAGATCGGCAATTTCCTGGATTTCATCGCGCTGGTAGTTATGAGCCAGAATCAGGGCGTTGCGTTGCGCCGCCAGCGCCCGGATTTCTTCAATTAATTTTTCCTCTTGCATCGGATTGTCCCCCTGCTAGAAAGTTTTTGGCTATAGGAGATTTTCCGATAAATCTACTAAAAATGTCAACAATTTCTTCGAAAACTTGCCTTGTTCGCTTTGCAATCAGGGTCGCATCCGATCGCGGACCCGCAGCACATTGAGCCTGCTGCGGGTCCGGCGGTTTTGGTCCTTCAGGCCAATTGGCGCCGGGGCGCATCGCCGCGTCCCCGGCCGACTTCGCGACCGATGGAGCGGATCCGGCCGTGCATGCAGGCGCGACAGTCGGAAGCCGTCTCGTCGATACAGGCCTTGGATGGATAGATTTCGTAGAGGGCCCGGTATTTTTTCGGGGTCAGGTTGGGCATGACGATGTTCGCCCCGCGGGACAGGCAGAGTTCCCGGCCGGTCGGGGTATTGAGGGTCGCCAGGGCGGTGGTGGCCGGGATGTTGGCCGACGGGCAGACCAGGCGAGCCAGGGCCATGACCTTGTAGGTCAACAGTTCCGTGTTGGGCACCTGTTCCTCGGATGCGATGGTCGAGGCGCCCGGTTGACCCAGCAGGGTGGCGCCATGGGGGATGAAGGGACCGACCCCGATCATATCGAGTTCGAGTGCACGGAACTGTTCGATGTCCGCGGCCAGATCATCCCAGGTCTGGCCGGGAATGCCGATCATGACGCCGCTGCCCGTTTCATAGCCGAGGGCCTTGATGGTGCGCAGCAGGGTGATTCGGTCCGGTGCGCCGCCCGGCAGAGCCGGGTGGATGCGCTGGTAGAGGGTTGGATTGGAGGTCTCGAAACGCAGCAGATAGCGATCCGCGCCCGCCTGGCGCCAGGCGGCCAAATCTTCTTCGCTGCGCTCGCCGAGGCTCAGGGTGACGGCCAGGGGGGTCTCACCCTTGATGCGCCGCACCAGATCGGCCACCCATTGCCGGGTCAGGCCGGGATCTTCCCCAGCTTGGATGACCACCGTGCCGTAGCCGAAACTCAGGCCTTCATGGGCACAGGCCAGGATTTCTTCGACCGGCATCCGGTAGCGGGTGACGGCCGTATTGCCGGCCTGCAGGCCGCAGTAGTGACATTGGCGGATGCAATGGTTGGAGATTTCCAGCAGGCCGCGCAGATGCACGGCATCACCCACCTCCTGCCGGCGTACTCCGTCGGCAGTCTGCCACAGGGTTTCCAGATGACTTTCGTCGGTGGTTTTCAGGTAGTCCAGGATCTGTTCTCTGGTCATGAGCCGTCCCTTCTTAGATGCGTTGCGCAGTTGTTGATAAATCAACTATGTATAAGTGGTAACAAACCAAATCAAAAAAGTCAATAAAAGAATTGGGCATGGCTTTTGTATTTTTAGTAAAAAAATAGGGTATGGAGGTGGTAGCGCGTCGCGCTTGGAGGGCTTTGATAAAATTAATTTTTATTATTTATCGTGGTTTCAAGCATCTTTTCTGCGCTTGGATATAATTTCTCAAGTCATGGGAGGCTGAGCTTTGTTTTCTAATAAACAGCATTAAGAAGGGACCGCCATGATCCGAAAAACCGTATTGTCGATGCTGGTATTCCTTATCGCTGGGTCATCCCCCGGGCTGGCCGCGGTCCGGGAATATCACCTGACCCTCGCCCGGCAACCGATCGTCATCCAGGGCAAACGGGCCGAAGGCATGACCATCAACGACCGGATTCCGGGGCCGACCCTGTACTTCGACCGAGGGGACCTGGCACGCATCCACGTGACCAACGAGATGGATGTCGCCACCTCCATTCACTGGCACGGCATCCTGCTGCCGCCGAACATGGACGGCGTGCCCTTCATCACCCAGGTTCCCATCGAGCCCGGCACCACCTTCACCTACGAGTTTCCCATCCGCCAGACCGGCACCTACTGGTACCATTCCCATTCCGAACTGCAGGAACAGAGCGGTCTGTACGGGGCAATCGTCATCACCGAGGACGAATTCCAGCGCCATGCGGATCGGGATCATGTGGTGCTGCTCTCGGACTGGACCACCGACGACCCCCACGAGGTCCTGCGCACCCTGAAGCGAGGCAGCGAATGGTTCGCCTTGGAAAAGGGCTCGGGCCAGAGCCTGCTCGGCGCGGGCCGCGCCGGAGCCCTCGGGGCGTATCTTTTCCAGGACCTGCAGCGCATGCCGCCGATGGATATCTCGGACGTGGCCTATGACTATTTCCTGGCCAACGGCGAGGTCGAGACCACCATTCCGGCCAAACCGGGCGAGACGGTGCGGTTGCGGATCATCGACGGCTCCTCTTCCACCTATTTTCACCTGGAATACGCCGGCGGCCCCATGACGGTCGTCACCGCCGACGGGCAATCGGTGGAACCCGTCGAACAACAACGCTTTTTGATCGCGGTCGCCGAAACCTACGACGTGCTGGTGACCGTGCCCGGGGAGGGCGCCTTCGAATTCCGGGCGACCGCCCACGACGGCTCCGGCCACGCCTCGGTCTGGATCGGCACCGGCACCAGGCATGCAGCGCCGGATATCCCCCGGCCGAACCTCTACAAGGGCATGCGCCACGGCAGCCTGTCAACGCTCTTTGCCCTGACGCCGGCCGGGGTCATGGGCATGCCGGATTCCCTGGTAAAGCAGGGTCGCTTCGACCGCCCCGGCATGGTGCACATGCCCGACATGGAACACGAGCACGCCGAGCCGGCCGCCGAATCCGTGCCTCACATGCATCACGAGGCCCCCGCTTCTTCCATGCATCACCATCCTCCCATGCAGGAAGCCGGCCGTCGGACCATGGCCGACCAGTCCTCTTCGCCCGCCGCCAAACCGGACGCCCTGTCCGACGGGGAGTCGCCTCACCACCATCCGGTCGTCGACTTGGCGCCGCCGGCACGACGGGGCACTGACGTCCATGCTCCCACCACGCCCCGCTCTGCCCGTCCCTACGGCACCCACTTCGGATTCCTGGCGACGGACGTCTCCTCGCGCGAACATCTGGCCGTCGAAGGCAGTCAGCAGCGCCCGCTGACCCCTTACGCCGCACTGCGCTCGGTCAGACCCACCAGTCTGCCGGCCGACCGGCCGCTTCGGGAAATCCGCCTGACCCTCGATGGCGATATGGAGCGATTTGTCTGGCTGATGGATAATAAACCCCTTTCCGAGGCGGACCGCATCCTGATCAGGGAAGGGGAAAACGTCCGCTTCATCCTGATCAACCGCACCATGATGCACCACCCCATGCACCTGCACGGGCATCTGTTCCGGGTCGTCAACGACCAGGGGGACTACGCCCCGCTCAAGCACACCGTGGACGTGCCCCCTATGGCGACCACCGTCATGGAGTTTTACAGCGATGAGCCCGGCGACTGGTTCTTTCACTGCCACCTGCTCTATCACATGGAGAGCGGTATGGCGAACGTCGTCCACTACGAGGGATTTGAACCACAGGCCGAGGTTCGGGCGGTGCAGTCCCGCCTGTCCCACGACCCCTGGTTCGCCTGGGCCCGGGCGGATCTGCTCAGCAACATGACCGGGGGGGAGATTTCCCTGAGCAAAACCCGGATCCTGCTGGCGGGAACCTGGGAAGTGGGCTGGCAGCAGGTCGACAAAACCGAATGGGAAGGGATCGTCACAGCAGGGTGGTATGTGAACCGCTTCACCTCATTTTTCGCTGGGCTAAACGTCTTGGGCGAAGGCTGGGATACGGAGGAGTTGCGCGGTATATTCGGATTGAAATATCTGCTGCCCCTGAACCTGGAATCGACCCTGTGGGTGGACACCGAAGCCGGTGGCCGCTTCGCGCTGGGCAAAGAATGGGCACTCACCCCCCGGCTTGGACTGCACGGTGAAGTGGAGTACGACACTCACGACCAGTGGGAAGGTTCCGTCGGCCTGCACTATCTGCTTACCAGACGGGCGGCCCTGATCGGTAAATGGCATTCGGAATACGGCTTCGGCGGGGGGCTGTCGCTCATTTTCTGACCGGGCTGTTCCTTTCGAAAGGACGAAAAATGTACGGCAACGGCATGATGAACGGATGGGGCATGATGAACCCGATGATGTGGATTTTCATGATTCTGTTCTGGGGAATTTTCATTATAGGACTGGTCTTTCTCGTTCGTTGGCTGGTCGGCCTGGGCAAGTCCGACGGCGGAAGGGAGACCTCGCAGAAACCTCTCGACATTCTTAAGGCCCGCTACGCCAGGGGAGAAATCAGCAAGGAACAGTTCGCGCAGATGAAGAAGGATCTGGAGTGAAAGCGATCGGCGCAAAACGTTGAGCCCCAGGGATTCTGCCGAGCCGGAAAGAATCTTCTCGGTCACTGCACTTTTCTGGGCCGTTGGCGATACCATGGGCCCTGTGCCCGCTTTCGGTTGCCCCATTCTTCAAAAAACGGCCGCCTGATTCGGCGGCCCATGGATGGAGTAGTTTGTGAATAGCCGGTACTGCCAGCCAGCGGCCCCGGAATGAGGTTATTTTACTCTGTAATGGGCATCAAAGGTGCGTTCGATGCCGTCTGCCAGTCGCGTAACGGTTTCAAAGTGCCAGATACCCGGGCTGTCTATAATCACATCGGTGCCGAAATGCCCGCTCATGCCTCCCATCTTGCCGGGAGGGGTTCCCTGCTCTCCCTCGGGAAGGTCGAGCTCGATCGGTACGACATACTGAGTGATGCGGGGCGGCTTGCCCTCATGAGCCGCCTTGTCCCCCGGCGCGATGACTTTCACCCGCACCTCGCCACTGGTGATGGTTTTTCGCGAAGCCGTGTCCGTCAGCTTTACCATCAGGTGGTGGGTCGCGCCGGATTCGCTCCCGGGCTCGAGGGGTAGTAGATGAAACATGGCCCTGACGCCCATTTCCACAGCCTGCCCGATCATGATCTGACCCCTGCCCATCTCGGGCATGGGCCCCTCCAGTGTTTTTCCCGCAGAGCCGTGTTCCATGGCGCTACCGGGGCTGGAAATCAGCAACCCGCCCAACAGCAGGGCCAGGGCCCAGCCGAAGCTTCCCATGTTCACGTGTGTCATGACTGCCTCCTCTGGTTGTGTTCGTTGCGGCCCATATGACCGCCTTGGTAGTTGGAGTCACCCAAGCGTATATCGTGGCTATCTTTCAAGTCTAACAGGCTTCTGTCAAAAATTTCGGGGGACCATCTCTCGACGGTCCCCCTTTGTTTATCACTTTTGGCTATGGATATGTTCGTTGGTGTCGGCACGCTCGTCCTGCCGATCGGTTGCATCTCCTTGGTGTGCAGCAGGCCGAGCGGCCATGTCCTGCTTCATGTGCGAGCATTTTTTAGCCGTTTCGCCCGCAGACCGAACTGTCTCGGTGTTGGACGTCACCTGCTTCCCGTGCCCTTTCGTCGCCTCGGCCAGAGCCGGGGTGGTGAACAGGGCCATAGCCAGAATGGGGACCAGTACTTTTTGGAATTTCATGGTTGCCTCCTATGCTTAGCGGCGAATGCCGGATTTGTGGTCGCGAGCGCTTGCAACCCTTTTCCTTGCCTCATCTTGCTTCTCGTCCTGCGCAAGACGGGCGGTACCTTCTTTGCTTCTGATGGTTTCTTGCGAGGCCTGCTTGCGCAGGGTGTAGCCACTTTTGCCGACAGCGGCCTGGGCAGAGGCCGCGAACAGGGATACACTCAGAATAAGGGCTAATGCCCCGGTCAGTTTGACGTTAAACATGGATACCTCCAATTTGGGTTGCCTGGTACTTGCCATGACTCGGCTGCAAAACTTGCGCACGGCCTCCGGCCTGAAACAGGCAAGCCTGTCACTGTTGATTTTTAGAACGCTGGTTTTCGGAAAGTATTCAGAAAGTTAGGTTTCGCACCGGTAAGCTGCTGGGCCCGAAGAAGGCCTTGATGCCCCGGCATGAAGCCTATGGGCGGCCAGGCGTAGACCCGGCCGGGAGGAATCTCAATTCAGGAGGGAGCAGTGACGGATAAAGAGGGGCGGGTCCCCTCCGGAGGAATGAAGGAGCACGCCACCAGGCGGGGTCGCGTCCGTGGGATCCGAATGATGGACTACGGCCAAGAACAGAGGTGGAGTCTCCGCAGGCTGCGGAGATTCTATCCGTACTTCCTGCACCTGGGCGACAGCAGGCGGACTTTGGGGAGCCGCCCTGAATTCGCAATCGACGGACCCGGACTCGGCGGTTTCGCCATGGGCCGGATGATGGCTCTTTTCCAGGTGGACGCAGATCTGCCCAACTTCCGTCATCAGGCAGCTATGCCGCACCAGACCGAACGCACCCGCAGGGATGAGCAGGGTCAATGCCAGGAAAAATGTAATCAAACGCTTGTGCATTTTTACACCATCAATGGAATGATCATGCCAGGGGTCTGATGATTCGTTCACGGACCTACGTTGTCTGTCTAAAAACCCTACGCTGTTAATGTTTTTTTGTCAACAACAATTACTACTTTTTTGGTTTTTTTTATTCCGTAAACTACGATTGATTATGGTGTTTGTAGAAAACCAATTTCCCATTGGCTAATTACCAGAAGTATGCGGTCAGTCTGGAGGAAGGGGCGAGCACATTTCAGGCGCAGAGGTTGGTATCAATTAATTTAACAATGACACCGTCCGATGCGAACTATTAAAAGGAGGATATGATATTTAAAACTGTGACGGCCAAGCTGTTCAACGGCCGGTTGCGAGAGGTGTTCGACCGTTTGGAAGGAGGATGACACATGCATGTCGGAACATGGGGATTGGCCACCATTGTCGCAGTGGTGGTCTCATGGCTGATGTATCGCTACCTGGCGCCGCAGAGCTGGAAAGAATGGTCGCGTGCCGGTGTGCTCCAGGCCTTTATTATTGCATTCTATGCGGAGATGTACGGATTTCCTCTGACCATCTATTTTTTGGCCAGGTTTTTCGGCCTCGACCTCAAATGGGGTGAGGGAGGCAACCTCTGGGCACAGATTTTCGGCACGCAGGCAGCTCATGCCGTCGCCATGTTGGCAGGGTACACAATCGTCTTTGCCGGGGCAACGCTAGTGGCGGATGGATGGCGCAGAATCCATCGTGCCCGAAAGGAAGACAGATTGGTGACCGAGGGGATCTATTCCCGCATGCGTCACCCGCAATATACCGGACTGTTTCTTATTGTTTTCGGCGAAGGGATTGTGCACTGGCCCACCATTGTCTCGGTAGCGGCGTTCCCGGTCATTGTGATCGCTTATACTTTACTTGCACGAAAAGAAGAGCGTCAGATGGTCGAAAAGTTCGGTGACGAGTACCGCGAGTACCAGAGGAGTGTGCCCATGTTTATTCCGAGGAGGGACCGCTCACAGTAAGAGGAGGTATAAATGGATGCTCAAACATTGACAATTATCAGCGGGGTTGTCCTGCTGCTCGTGTTCGCAGTGGTTGGATGGTTCCTGCGGCGCCGCAGTTTTCAAAGAATGGATGCAGAAGACCGGCCCCGGCATCCCACTTCAGAGAAAAGTTCTGAGCAAGATTCCGGGAAGACTGACAGTCCGGACCGGAACGAAGAAGGGACCACCCCTTTGCGCCTGCGCCTCACCGTGCCCGGGATGGGCAGTGATCACTGCGCCGGGCTGGTCTCCCAGTCTGTCCGGCGGCTTTCGGGAATCCGCAACCTGAAAACCGACATTGCCAATACCATCCTGATCGTGGAGCTGGAACCTGGAGCCGGCATTGATGGCCTGGCAGTAAAAGATGCGGTGGAAAAGGCCGGTTACGAGGTGGCCGGGATGGAATCGGAAGGCCCGATCGAACCTCACGGCAAGCAGCTGCGGCTCACCGTGCCGGGAATGGGCAGCAATCACTGCGCCGGCCTGGTCGCCACCTCGGTTCGGCGGCTGCCCGGAATCCGGGAGCTGAAAACCGATATCTCTTCCAACTGGCTGACCGTGGAGCTGGAGTCTGGCACCGCAGTAACCGATCGGGCCGTGAGGGAGGCGGTGGAAAAGGCCGGTTACGAGGTCACCCGGGTAGAGGACCTGACCGTGCAGGCTGTAGCCGGTGAACCGGAAGCCATTGAAGAGGCCCATCTGCGGCAGGCCTTGCGCCGTCTCTGGATCGCCGCCATCCCCACCACCTTCATCATGGTGCTGATGGCGGTGCACATGTTCTGGCAGCCGATTCCGGGCTATCTCGCCATCGTCGTGCTGCTCGCCTTTCCGGTGATCTTCACGGCCGGCGGACGGGCCACCCATCGCTCGGCCTGGCGCTCGCTGATGAACCGCACCGCCAACATGGACGTGCTGATCAGCATGGGCAGCGGGCCCCCTTTCGTCATCGGGCTGGTGGGCTTTGTCTATCCCATGACCTCCTTCGTGGAGATGGGGTCCACCATCATGACCTTTCATCTGCTAGGCCGCTATCTGGAAACCCGGGCCAGAGGCCGGGCCTCCGAGGCCATCCGCAAGCTGGTCACACTGGGCGCCAAAACCGCCAGCGTGCTTCGAGCAGGCCAGGAAGTGGAGATTCCTGTACATGAGCTGCAACCTGGCGACCTGATGGTCGTGCGGCCCGGAGCCAAGATCCCCACGGACGGCGAGATTGTCGAAGGGGTCAGCCACATCGACGAAGCCATTGCCACCGGCGAATCGGTGCCGGTGGAGAAGGGCCCCGGGGCCCAGGTGCTGGGCGCCACCATCAACAAGGAAGGGCTGCTCCGGGTGCGGGCTACCCGAGTGGGCAAGGACACCTTCCTCGCCCAAGTGATCCGGCTGGTGCAGGAGGCCCAAGGCTCCAAGGTGCCCATCCAGGAGTTCGCCGACCGCGTCACCAGTTACTTTGTACCGGTGGTCATCGTGCTTGCTCTGGCAAGCTTCACCATCTGGTTGCTGTTCGCCGAGACATTGCGACCCATCCTCTTTTGGGGCGCCGGTTTTCTGCCCTGGGTCAATCCTGAGCTGTCACCCCTGATGATCGCCATGCTCGCCGCCATCGCGGTTTTGGTTATTTCCTGCCCGTGCGCCCTGGGGCTGGCCACGCCCACCGCCATCATGGTGGGTTCCGGCATGGGGGCGGAGCGCGGGGTACTCATCCGTTCCGGAGAGGCCATTCAGATGCTCAAGGACATCAAGGTAATCGTCCTTGACAAGACCGGCACCATCACCAGAGGCGAACCGACTCTGGCCGACGTGCTGCCGGCGGCAGGTTTTGACGAGGACACCCTGCTGCAAGCCGCGGCCGGGGTGGAAGCCGGGTCGGAACATCCCCTGGGGCAGGCTATTGTGGAAGGGACCCGGGATCGCGGCCTGGAGGTACCCAAGGTCGAGGAATTCAAGTCCATTACCGCCGCCGGCGTGCAGGGGTTCATCGGCGGCCGGTTCGTCCGGGTGGGCGGTCGCAGGCTGCTGGCGGAAGCGGGCATTGATACGCAAGCATTGGAAAATTCCCTGGCCCGTCTGGAAAGCGAGGGGAAAACCGCCATGCTGGTGGCTATCGAAGACAGGGCGGCAGGGGTGATCGCCGTCTCCGACACCTTGAAAGAAGATTCAATAGCGGCAGTGGCCGCGCTCAAGGACATGGGCATCTGGCAGGTAATGATCACCGGGGATAATGAGCGCACGGCGCGCAGCGTTGCAGCCCAGGTCGGTATCGAGGAAGTGCTGGCCGGGGTCCTGCCGGAAGGCAAGGTTGATGCCGTGCGTCGACTGCAGGAAAAGCACGGTCAGACAGTGGCCATGGTGGGTGACGGAATCAACGATGCGCCGGCCCTTAAACAGGCCAACGTGGGGATCGCCATCGGCGCCGGCGCGGATGTGGCCATCGAAGCGGCCGATGTCACTTTGGTCCGGGGCGAGCTCATTAAAGTGGTGGAAGCGGTTGAACTCTCACGGGCCACCTACGGCAAAATCGTTCAGAACCTGTTCTGGGCCTCGTTCTATAACGCGGCCGCCATACCCATTGCGGCCCTGGGTTTGCTTCACCCCATGATCGGCGTGATTGCCATGACCACCAGCTCACTCTCGGTGATCGGCAACTCGCTGCTGCTCAAACGAACCCGGCTTGGGCTGTAGAAAGGTGCGTTGCTGGGACTAATGCACGAAAAGGCCCAGTCAAGGTGCTGAGGCGTCACGCAACCCGTGATCAATTTTCAACTGAGGCTGAGGCCCTTCGGGCGTCCGGCCTCAACTAGTGCATAACCAGATTTTCCCATTGACGAAACTTCAAAAACTTAACCAGGCGATACTGAGTACAATATAATAAAAATATAAAATTGATAATTCTTCTTTGATATTTTGACCTATCGTCCGGATTTTTATTGACAAAATTTATACTATATGGCTTCCTTGATGGGGCCGGCTGCTAAGGTGGGTGGAAGCGGCACTGGGTTTGATTTTTCTTCTTATGACACAATAGAAAATTTCCAGGGTTTGTATGCTGGCACGCCTATTTCTTCTGCTCCTGCTGTTGAACCTGGCCGTTCCCTCCGGGGTTCTGGCCAAGGTACCCCATCATTGCAGCATGCCAGAGGCGAAACAGCTGACCTGTCCCTGTGGTGAGGCGCCGGAAGTCCATTCCGAGGCCGAATCCCAGGACGAAAACCGTGCTTGCTGCGAAGTCGGCGTTCCCCGCCGGGAGCCTCCGGCGCATCTCCCCATATCATCCGCCCCGCAGCCTCCCATACCTATCGTTGCCGATATTCCTTTGGTACCGTTGCCGGCCTTATCCATGGCCGCTCGGTCCGTCCACCGTTTTTCCCGAAAGCATGCCCAACGGCCAGGCCGGGGCGCACCCGTCTTTCTGTTCTGCTGTTCCTTCCTGATCTGATTGCCTAGGCAGGTTTTTGCATTTCCAATCTTTTTTTGTAGACTCTTTAGTACGCCACTGGAGTATTCGGGCTCCATGCCTGAGCGCGAACCTCCGTTTTTATTCGTCTGCCAAGCCCGCCTGCCGGACTTAGCTGTGGAACTTTCTGAACGGGGCCGCTCCGTATCTGCTTGCAAAGGCTTTCGCGGATTCCGTTGCGCCGCAAGCGCCGCCGGCGGAAAGAGGCATT
Source organism: Desulfuromonas sp. CSMB_57 (assembly GCF_020194955.2). Taxonomy (GTDB): domain Bacteria; phylum Desulfobacterota; class Desulfuromonadia; order Desulfuromonadales; family Syntrophotaleaceae; genus JAFCIY02. The sequence goes on from NZ_JAFCIY020000039.1 coordinate 99,498, forward strand.
GGCAATCAATCCAGATGGGGAAAGCCATGATTGAACAACTTTCCGATGAACTGCCGACGCGACCAAGGCTGACAGCGCTTCACAAGGTCTTGCCGTTGCTCCTGGTCGGCGCCTTGCTGGCCGGAGGCTGTGCCTTCAACCGACGGCAGATCGGCGCCGAGGAAGAGCGGTTGGCTGCGGCCGCGGGTTCCTGGCTGGTGCCCTACGAGCAGCGCGAGCTGCCGGTATTGACCGAGCAGCCTGATTGGCAGGAGGTGCTGCAAAGAGCCTTTGCCGCCAATGGCGAACTGGAAGCGGCCTATCACCGCTGGGCCGCCGCCGTGGCACGACTGCGCGGCAGGTCCTCCTATCCCGACGGAAACCTGGCCCTGGGATACGATTACATGTTTTCCCGCGAACGCATGAAGACCTGGGATCGCACCACGCTCAGCGTTGGCTTCGATCCGGGAATGATGCTGCAGTGGCCCGGCAAGGTGGCTCAACAGAGCCGCATCGCCCTGGAAGAACTCCATGCCCGGCGGCTGCGTTTTGAGGCGGCCAAATTCGGCCTGCAGGAAAGGGTATTGTCGGCTTACCTGGATTACGCCCTGCAAGGGGAGCGGTTGCGGCTCCAGGGGGAACAGGTCCGGCTTCTGGATGCCTTGGTTGCCACCGCTGAACAGCAGGTGCGCACCGGCGGGCCCCAGACGTCTCTGCTGCAGGCTCGGATCGAACTGGAAATGGCCAATAACGATCTGGCCGCCATGACCGCCGAATTACCGGCCATGAAGGCCATGCTGGCAAGCCTGCTGGCTCTGTCACCGACAACGGAACTGCTGCCGCCCGCCCGGCTGCCGGAACTCCGCCCGTTGCCACCCGAGGACGGACCGCTGCTGGCCATGGCCGTGGAGCGCAATCCCGAATTGCAGGCTCTGGGCCATGAGGCGGCGGCGCAATCCGGTGCCGTGAAGCTGGCCGGGATGGCCTATTTCCCCGATATCGCACCCCAGTTTTCCATCACCGGGTCCATTTCCCGGGCTGTGGGAGCCATGTTTTCTTTGCCGGGCAACCTGACGCGGGTGCGTTCCTCCATCGAGGAGGCCCGGGCCATGCTGCGCGAGGCCGAGGCGGAGTATCGGCAGGCGCGGCTGGAGCGGGCCGCGCAGTTTGTGGCTGCTTTGCGATTGGTGCGGGATCTGGAGCGCCAGCGGGACCTGCTGCAGGACCTTGTCCTGCCGCAACTTGAGCAGCAACAGGCCATTCTGGCCAGGAGTCTGGCCACCGGCGGCAGCACCTATGGGGAACTGATCGAGATCCAACGTTCCCAGCTTGCCATGCGGTTGCTGATTGCCGAGGCTCAGGTGGCGCGGGAGCGGAAGCTGCTGCAATTGGAAACCCTGGCCGGGGTGGACAGCGAAACCCTTCTGGGGCGGGATTGAGTCGGCGCTTTTTGGACAACCGGCTTTGCCGGCTATTTTTACAAAGGACAGGACTATGAAAATAGAGTGGGAAAAATACCTGCATTGGAGAACTTGGTTGCGCTGGCAATGGGTGCTGGTAGTGCTACTGTTGGTTGCCGCGGGACTGCTCTGGGGCCGCCGCGGCAGGCATGAACATCCAACGGCGGCCACCTCGGTCGCCAAGGAGCAGGCAGCCAAGCCGGCGTATTACACCTGCTCCATGCATCCCCAGGTACGTTCGACCAATCCCGATGACAAATGCCCCATCTGCGGCATGGACCTGATCCCGGTGCCTCAGGATGAACATGCCGGCCATGACGCAGAGGACGGGGATGGTGCGGACCTGCCGCGCCTGCGCCTGAGCCCGCGTTCCATGGCCCTGATGCAGATTCGGACCTATCCGGCGGAACGTCGCATCACGACTGCGGAGATCGCGGTGTTTGGGCGTATCGAAGCCGACGAAACCCGACTGCGGACCATTACCGCCCGGGTGCCGGGCCGTGTGGAACGGCTCTATGTCAACTTCACCGGCATGCAGGTTCGCCAGGGACAGCCCATGGTCGAACTTTACAGCCCGGAACTGGTCACCGGCCAGGAGGAACTGTTGCAGACCCTCAAACGCGTGGCCGCCGAACCGCCGGAATCAGCGTCGGGACTTCAGGCCATGCTGCGAGCCGGCCGGGACAAGCTGCGGCTGTGGGGATTGAGCTCGTCCGAGATTGCCCTGATCGAGGCGCGCGGCGAAATTCGTGAGCGTTTGGTGATCGCGGCGCCGTTGGGCGGAACGGTCCTGGAGCGACAGGTCGCCGACGGCATGTATGTCGAAACCGGACAGCCGCTCTTTACCCTGGCCGATCTGTCGCGGGTCTGGGTCATGTTGGATGTGTACGAGTCCGACTTGCCCTGGCTGGCTACCGGGCAGAGCGTGGTGTTCGGCAGTGAAGCCCATCCGGGGGAACGTTTCCGGGGCAAGGTCGTTTTTGTCGATCCGGTGCTCAGCGATGGTTCCCGCAGCGTGCGGGTGCGGGTGGAATTGCCCAATCCGGAGGCTCGGTTCAAGCCGGGCATGCTGGTGCGCGGCACCATTCGGCCTGACGCGGCCAAGGTTTTGAAGGCGGCGACGAAGTCGGATGCCCAGCCCCTGATGATTCCCGCTTCGGCACCGTTGCTGACCGGCCGGCGGGCACTGGTTTATGTCCAGGTGCCGGGAACCGAACAGCCCACCTTCGAGCCGCGTCAGGTGGAACTCGGGCCTCGGGTCGGTGATTGGTACCTCGTTCGAGAAGGGCTCGCCGAAGGCGAACTGGTGGTGGTCCATGGCGCTTTCAAGATCGACAGCGAACTGCAGATCCG
>NZ_JAFCIY020000012.1 GCF_020194955.2 Desulfuromonas sp. CSMB_57
GAGATTTCCGGCGTCATCATTGGTGGAGCTGAACGGGATCGAACCGTCGACCTACGCGTTGCGAACGCGTCGCTCTCCCAGCTGAGCTACAGCCCCGAAACGGCCTAACCTTACCCGAAGCTTCCGGGCTTGTCAATGCTCAGGTAGGGGGGCGGCGCGATGGGCAGGCGGATGATGAACAGGGCGCCGTGGATGAGGTTCCGGACTTCGATCTCGCCCCGGTGGTGTTCGACGATGCGGTGCACGATGGACAATCCCAGGCCCGTTCCCGACTGCCGGGTGGTGAAAAAGGGATTGAAAATGTTGCGCAGGATGTTGGCCGGAATGCCGCCTCCGGTGTCCTCCACCTCGATGGCCACCGCGACTTCGCCGCGCAGGGAGGTGGTACGGCAGCGCAGGGTCAGGCAACCGCCGCCGGCCATGGATTGGCGGGCGTTGCTGATGAGGTTGATCATCACCTGGCGCAGTTGCTGTTCGTCGCCCTGAATCGCCGGCAACTGGTCGTCGATAAAGCGCTCCAGGCGGATTCCGGCCGCCGCCAGGGCCGGTTCTTCGAGGGCCAGGGCTTCATCGATGATGCCGGGCACGGTGCAGGGGGCGAAGCACAGCAGTTGTTTTTTGGAGAAGGCCAGGATGCTGGAAAGTTGGGCTTCCATGCGCAGGACTTCGCGGACAATTATGGCGCTGTATTCCTGCTCGCGGCTGTTCGGCGGCAGGCGTTCGGCCAGGCGCCGGGCAAAGCCGCCGATGGAAACCAAGGGGTTGCGCAGTTCGTGGGTGACGGAGGCCGCCGTCTCGCCGAGGGCCGCCATTTTTTCCTTCTGGATGAGGGCTTCCTGGGTTTCCCGAAGATCTTGATGAGAAACCTCGAGGCGATGCAAGAGCATGGAGGTTTCCATGGCCTGGGCGGATTGCGCGGCAAACAGTTCGAGAAAGCGGCGCAGGTCCGAGGAAACGGCATGGGAAGCGCCGGGATTATCCAGCACCATGACGCCGAGGGGCCGAGTGTGGCCGTGCAGGGGCACCAGGGCGCAGTTGCCGAGTTCGACGTTGCGGGCCAATTCGCCGAAAGAACCGCTCATCTGGCGGACCTCATTCAAAAACAGGATGCGCTCCTGAAGCAGGGCCCGGGCCAGGGGGTTGTCGTCGGCCTCCAGGGGCAGGCGCTGTTTCAGTACCAGACGGAAAAAAGGTGTCTGGCGCTGGCTCTGGCAGATGTCTTCGCTGAACCGCAGTTGCTGCCAGGCGCGGTCGTCGGTCAGATCGGGCAGGATGCGACAGGCCGTATCCCGAGTCACACCGACCATGCCTTGCAGGATGCCGCTGCGTTCGTTGGCCAGAAACAGCATGGCCCGCTCGAAGCCGCCGCTCCAGGGCAGGGTGGCGGCGGACAGGACCAGGTGCATGAGTTCGTCCAGCTTGGGGGTGCCGTGCATGGCTTGGGAGATGCCGCACAACAGGCGCGCCTCTTCCAGTTTGCGCCGATTCTCCGTGATCAGCAGGGCCAGGTCCTGGCGGCCGGCTTCAAGGGCCAGGGATTGCCCGAGTTGCGCCGCCAGGCTCGGCCAGGAAACGGGACAGGACACCGGCAAGGTCGGTGTTGCATGAACACCGGTCAGGACCGTCATGGTGCCGAGCAGCCGCTTGCGGGATTGGATGGGCCAGGCGGTGCAGGAAAGCTGCATGGCCTGATTCCCCTTGACGGTCTGCAGTTGTCCGGTTTGCTGGCGGCCGGTGGCAATCGCCTGCCGGGTTAATTGTTGTTCCAGTTCCAGGAAGACCTGACGCTGTCGGCGACTGCGGGTCTGCCAGGCCACCGACGGTTGGGCGAGGACCGTTTCGCCGTGCAGGGGTCGCAAGGCGATGCCCAGGGCGCCGGTGGCCCCTAAAATGGTCCTGGCAGCAGTGGCCAGCAGGGAGTCCAAGGTGCCGTTGCGCTCGACGATCTGGCTCAGATCCGCCAGCAGGCAGATGCTGTCGAGGGGGGCCGGCGGGGTGTCGGTGAGGAGGTGAACCAGGTGCCAGCCGACGCTGGTCGCGGCCGGCAGGGGATCCTGGCCGGCGGGCAACGGATGGGAAAATTGCAGCAGCAACGCCGCCCGCAGGTGGCCGCGCTCCAGCAAAGGCAGGAGCAGCCGGCCCTCCTCCAGGGAGGGCCGGTGGTCCGGAGAAAGGGAGGCGATGAACGAAGGATGGTCCGGGCAGGGTAGCGGCTGCTGCTCCGCTGCCGGCAGCGACAGGCAAAAGCCCCCATCCGGATGGTTCGGAGCCGGCCACCAGAAAACCGCCTGCTCGGCATGCAGGCCCTCAGCCAGCAGGGTCAGCATCTGCCGGCCACGCTGCAGCGGCGGAGACGCGACATCGTGCGCGACACGAATTACCTCGCGCAGCAGATTCTGGCAATCATGCAGCATGACGACTCCCCGGGCGCGCCGCTGGGCGCAGGGCTCAGCCGATCTTTTCCTTGCGTTCCTGCTCGGTTTTGCAGTCGATGCACAGGGTCGTGACCGGCCGGGCCTTGAGGCGCTCCTCGCCGATGAGTTCTTCGCAACATTCGCAGATGCCGAAGTTACCCGTTTCGATGCGTTCGAGGGCCTGGCGGATCTTGCCGATCAGCCGGCGTTCGCGATCCCGGATACGCAGTTCGAAGTTACGGTCGGATTCCAGGGAGGCCCGATCCGTCGGGTCGGGAAAGTTGCTCTGGTCGTCGGTCATTTCCGAAACCGTTCGGCCGGCATCCCGCAGCAGCGTTTCCAACTGCTCCTCGAGAATTTTTTTAAATTCTGTCATTTTTTCCTGGTTCATGCAGGGCTCCTTGCAGGAATTCAACAGCTAAATCTATTGGAAAAGTCGTTTAAAGTCAACGGTTCGCAACGCCCCGCTCAAAAGCTGCTGTGCATTTGATGCCAGAGGATGGCGGCGACCACCGCCACGGCGATCCAGCAGGACAGGATATCCCGGTTGCTCTGCGGTGCGGCGGCCAGCTGGCGCAGCCGTTCCGTGACCAGGTGCACCGGCATGCGAAGAATCAGGTTCTGTACCAAATGGCTGAACTGCCCGTAGGCATTGGACAGGATGACAACCTGTTCACCGGCACACAGGGTCAGAAATATTCGCTTGCGGACCTGCACCGAGTCCGCGGCGGTCAGTTGTCCCAGTTCCAGGCTTTTGCATCGGCCCAGGCGGCAGACCAGCAGCCGATCCGACTCCAGAACCAGCCGGCGACCCAGGCTGCTCACGAAAAGCGTGCCGACCAGTATCAGCATTAGGGCCAGCAGTCCTGATTTGACGGGCGGTTGGCCCTGCCGAAGACCCACCAGCAGCAGCGTCAGCAGCAGGGTCGCAAGAATGCCGAGGGGCCAGAGAAAGGCGCGCCGAATGGTGAAGGTCTGTCCCGCCGGTGCCGACATGCCTGGCTCAGCCACGGACGAAGGAGCCGCTTTTGCCGCCATGTTTTTCCATCAGGCGGATGTCGGAAAGGACCATTTCCTTGTCCACGGCCTTGCACATGTCGTAAATGGTCAGGGCGGCGGTGGCCACGGCGGTGAGGGCTTCCATTTCCACCCCGGTCTGACCGGAAACCTTGACCCGGGCCTCGATCTCCAAGCGGCCTTCGCCCGGATGGGGGATGAATTCCACCTTGACGGAGCTCAACAGCAGGGGATGGCAGAGGGGAATCAGGTCGGGGGTTTTCTTGGCGGCCATGATGCCGGCCACCCGGGCCACGGCCAGGACATCGCCCTTGGCCATGTCGCCTTCGATGATCCGCTGCAGGGTGGTTTCGCGCATGCGCACTTCGCCGCGGGCGATGGCCAGGCGATGGGTATCCGATTTGGCGCCGACATCCACCATGATGGCTTTGCCGTTTTCATCGAGATGGGTAAACTGGTCGTTCATCGATTCTCCTCCTTGGAGATTTCAGGTAGGGCAGGCAGCGCCGCCGGTGCTGTCAGATAGGGGAAAAAGGCCAGGCTGACCGGGCCGGCTTCGAGGGCGGAGCGGGCCGCCTGCTGCAGTTCGGTGCCTTCCAGAGGTTGATGGTCATCGAAATCCAGGGTCTGCAGCTTGATCAGCAGCGGCGCCGCGGTCGTCAGCTTCTGTCGGCCTTTGGCAGTCATTTGCGCCACCATTTCCAAGGCCTGGGACACCGGGATGCCCATCTCCTTGGCTATTTGGCGGTGGTAGGCCATGACCGACAGATAATCGAAGCCGGCCTGAGCGGCAGACTGGAAATCCAGGGCAAACCAGGCCAGGCCCATGTCAGGTTTGGTCAGGACCTCGTAAGGCATATTAAAGGCGACGGTAATTTCCGGATTTTGCTGACGGGCCACCTCGCGCAGTTCCATGCCCAGTCGATACAGATGCCGGCCCCGCCAGCGCGACCATTCCCAAAACTCGGCTCCGTAGCGCCGGACCCGCACCGGTTTGCCCGGCGCCTGGAAACGTTCCGGGTAAAAGGCCGCGGGATCGGGCAACCGGCCGTATTCCCGCAGGTAGGCACCCATGGCCGCCGCCGAGAAACCTTCCGTGTGGCGCAGCACCAAATCGTCCTGCAGCAGAATGCCGTCGATGGGATAGCGGGACAGGTCCTGGAAAAGGTCCTTCAGGCGCTGTCGCACTTCCGGCCGAAAGGGATCGAGGGCGTTCACCGGAACGATGCCGCCGTTGTCCAGGTCGTAGCGGCGGCCGCTCCACTGCGGCGCTTCCTCCAGGGGCGTGGTCAGGGTCGTCATCCAGGCGAACACCCGCAGGCCGGCGGCCCGGGCCTGGGTCACCAGGGGGCCGAAGGCGTCCGCCACCACCGGAGCGGCCTTGGTCGGAAAGTAGACGCCGGCCTTGGCGCGGGGCTCGACAAAAGCATAATAGCGGTCATTGGGACGGTGAAAGGCCCGAATGATGACCGTGTCGATGCCCTGGCGACGCATACGGGCGAACTCCTGGGCCACCTCGGCATAGTTGCGGCAGGGCAGATAGCCGACTTGGGCGGCGCGCAGGGGAGGGGGGGCGGCCTTGACCTGCAACGGGGCCAGCATCAAAGCCAGCAACAGGGCCAGTCCTATGCGTCGAATCATGCGAACACCTGGTCCAGGGTTTCGGCGACGCTGCGAATGCCGTGCAGGGTCATGCCGGGCGGTGCCTCGAGGTTTTTCAGGCAGCTGGCCGGCAGATAGCAGTGGCTGAAGCCGAGACGGGCCGCTTCGCCGATGCGCAGTTCGGGACGGGAAACGGCCCGTATCTCGCCGGCCAGCCCCACCTCCCCGAACAGGATCAAACGTTCCGACAGAGGTCGGTTGAGATGGCTGGAAGCCAGGGCCGCCACCACGCCGAGGTCGACGGCCGGTTCATCCAGCCGCACCCCGCCGGCAACGTTGAAGAAGATGTCCTGGCTGAGCAGGGACAGGCCGGCTTTTTTCTCCAGTACCGCGACCAACAATGCCACCCGGTTGTGGTCGATGCCGATGGCGGTGCGGCGCGGCTGGCCAAAGGAGCTGCTCGAAACCAGGGCCTGCAGTTCCACCAGGATCGGCCGGCTGCCTTCCAGGGTCGGGACCACCACGCTGCCGGCGGCGCCGGCCGGCCGTTCCGCCAGGAACAGTTCCGAGGGGTTGCTGACCTGGGCCAGGCCTGAATCCTTCATTTCGAAAACGCCGATTTCGTTGGTGGAACCGAAGCGGTTCTTGACCGCCCGCAGGATGCGATAGGGATGGCCGGCCTGGCCCTCGAAATAAAGTACCGTGTCGACCATGTGCTCCAGCATGCGCGGACCGGCGATGGCGCCGTCCTTGGTGACGTGCCCGGTGATGAAGGTCGAGACGCCCGTGCCCTTGGCTTGCTGCATGAGCCGCCCGGCACATTCCCGGACCTGGCTGACGCTGCCGGGGGCCGATTCCAGGGCGGAGGAGAAGATGGTCTGGATGGAGTCGATGACGAGAAAGTCGGGTTGCAATTCACGAACCCGCTCAAGGACGGTTTCGAGGGAGGTCTCCGCGAGGATGTAGAGGTCCGTGGCGGAAACCCGCAGACGTTCACCGCGCAGTTTCACCTGCCGCGCCGATTCCTCGGCGGTGACATACAGCACCGAACCGCTGGCCGCCAGGCGATCCATGGCCTGGAGCAGCAAGGTCGATTTACCGATGCCGGGATCGCCGCCGATGAGAATCAGGGAGCCTGGCACGACGCCGCCGCCGAGGACCCGATCGAATTCCGCCAAGCCACAGCAGGTCCGCGCTTCGGCGGTAGCCGCCACTTCCTCCAAGCGGACCGCCTGGCTGTTTGGCGGTGCGGTGCGGCCCGTGGCGCCGGCCGGTCGCAACTCTTCCACCAGGGTGTTCCACTGCCCGCAATCGGGACAACGGCCGAGCCATTTGGGGCTGCCGAAGCCGCACTGCTGACAGGTGTAGAGGGTTTTAGCCTTCAAAACGCTGTCTCCTAGAGTAATGGGCCATTTTAGGTACTTTGCCCTATCCTGTCAATCGGCTGCGCAGTCTTCATTGGCCAGGGGCACTGGACGGGAGAGGGGGATTTTTGCTATATTCTTCGTTTAACGTTCTGGCCGGCCATTTCCGGTCATCCCAAAGCAAAGAGAAGGATCGTACCAGCCCATGCTCGACACCAAACTTCTTCGCATTCTGCAGGACATCGTCGGTCCCGAACATGTTTCCTCGGCGCCGGCCGATCGCATCTGTTATTCCTACGACGCCACCCAGCAGCAGCATCAACCGGACGTGGTGGTCTACCCCGCCGATGCCGGTCAGGTCAGCCGCATCCTGCAGTTGGCCAACCGAGAGGGGATTCCCGTCTATCCGCGCGGCGCCGGCAGCGGTTTTACCGGCGGCAGTCTGCCGGTTCGCGGCGGCATCTCCCTGGTGCTGACGCGGCTCAACCGGATTTTGCGCATCGACCAGGACAACCTGGTGGCGGAGGTGGAGCCGGGCGTGGTCACCGCCCACCTGCAGGAGGCGGTGGAGGCCGTCGGCCTGTTCTATCCGCCCGATCCGGCCTCCCTGAAATTCAGCACCATCGGCGGCAATGTCGCCGAATGCGCCGGCGGACCGCGCTGCGTCAAATACGGCGTCACCAAGGATTATGTCCTTGGGTTGGAAGTGGTCACCCCCCAGGGGGACATCATCCGCACCGGCGGCGAGACCATGAAGGGCGTGGTGGGTTACGATCTGACCAAGCTGCTGGTCGGCAGCGAGGGCACCCTGGGCGTCATCACCCGCATCACCCTCAAGCTGCTGCCCAAGCCGGCGGCGAAGAAGACCATGCTGGTGCTGTTCGATTCCATCGACGGCGCCGCCCAGGCGGTGTCCGCCATCATTCGCGGCAAGATCATTCCCACCACCCTGGAATTCATGGATGCCACGGCCATCGACTGCGTGCGCCAGAATGCCAATCTCGACTTGCCGGAGGCGGCCCGCGCGTTGCTGATCATCGAGGTCGACGGCGATGCGGAGATGCTGGAAAAGCAGTCTTCCCGCATTCTCGACATTGTCACGCCCCTCGGCGTGGTGGCAACGCAGGTGGCGGTTACGGCCGAGGAAAGCGAAGCCATCTGGCGGGTACGGCGCAGTGTGTCGCCGAGCCTGCGCCGGGTCAACCCGGACAAGTACAACGAGGACATCTGTGTGCCGCGCAGCCGTCTGCCGGACATGATCCGCGCCATCGAGGCCATTGCCAGGCGGTTGGAGATCCCTATCGTTAACTTCGGCCATGCCGGCGACGGCAACATCCACGTCAACATCATGGTCAACCGCGCCCTGCCGGGCCAGGAGGAGAAGGCGGAGGAAGCGATTCGCGACATTTTCGCCGAAACCATCCGCCTCGGCGGTACCATGAGCGGGGAACACGGTGTCGGGGTGACCAAGGCGCCCTATCTGCCCATGGAACTGGACCCGGCGGCGGTGCTCTACATGAAGGCCATCAAGCGCGCCCTGGATCCCAACAATATCCTCAATCCGGGCAAAATCTTTCCCGAAGAACCGGGCCGGGCGGTGAACGAAGCATGAGCCAGCACAAGGAACTGGAAGCCTACCGGGAGCAGATGCGGCAATGTGTCAAGTGCGGTACCTGCCGGGCCCACTGTCCCGTGTTCGCCGAATTGGGCAAGGAGGCGGCCGTGGCCCGCGGGAAGGTATCCCTGGCGCAGGCCCTGCTCGACGGCGACATCGATATGGACCGCCGGCTGGTGGCGGATATCTCCCGCTGCCTGGCCTGCGGCCGTTGCGTCAAGGAGTGCCCCAACCTGGTGCCGACGGACGCCATCGTCCTGGCGGCGCGGCGGCAGATTGTCCGCCGCAAGGGTCTGAGCTGGTTCGGCCGGGGGGTGTCGACGGTGCTGCGTCGGCCCCGCCTGATGCAGTGGCTGGCCCGCCTGGGCAGTGCCATGTCATTTCTGGCCTTCCGCCGGGTGCCGCGGGGCAGCGGCCTGCGCCTGCGCTTTCCGGCGCCTTTCATTGACCCCGAGCGGACCCTGCCGGCTCCGGCCAAGCGGCCGTTTCGCAGTCGTCATCCTGAACTTCTGCCCGGAACGCCGGGCAAGCCCACGGTGGCATTTTTCACCGGCTGCATGATCAACCATGTCTATCCAGAAATCGGCGAGGCGGTGCTGGCCTGCCTGCGGGCCCTGGGATTCACCGTTGTGATTCCGAAAGGCCAGGGTTGCTGCGGTCTGCCGGCCCTGTGTGCCGGGGATGGCGCTACCGCGGCTCAGCTTGCGGATCGGAACCTGGCGGCCCTAAGCCGGCCGGCGCCGGATTTCATCGTCACTGCCTGCGCCTCCTGTCACAGCGGTCTGACCCAATATTTCGCCGAACTGGGCCCGGAACATGAAGGGCTGGCAGAGAAGGTGCTGGACATCCACACCCTGCTGGTGGAGCAGGGCCTGGCGGAGCGGTTGGAAAAATTGCCACGCCGTGAAACCTGCCGCACCGTCACCTACCACATACCCTGCCATCTGCGGCAGCCGCGCTGGGTCAAGGCCCCGCAGCAACTGCTGGCGGCCCTGCCCGGGGTGCATTTCGTGCCCATGCCCAACGCCGATGCCTGCTGCGGCCTCGGCGGCACCTTTTCCGTGTACCATTACGATACCAGCCGCCAAATCGGAGCCAGGAAGGCGGCCGGCATCCAAGCCAGCGGCGCGGACCTGGTGGCCACAGCCTGTCCCGGCTGTATCGTGCAGTTGCAGGATAGTCTGAACCATGCCGGCTTGCCCCAGCAAGCGGTCCATGTGCTGGAACTGGTAGCCGAAGCGCTGCCCGGGTTGACGGCCCCGAGTCCCGGGGCCCGGGGGTGAACCGCCAGGTCGTGGGAAAGAATGGTGCAAATGGAAACGCCGGCATGATTGCCGGCGTTTCGGTGTGCGGGATGAAAGTCGGACAGGAGTGGGCGCCTCAGCCGCCGATGCCGTGCATGCGGCGATGCCCTTGGCGAAAATCCTTCTCGCCGATATGATGGCGCTCCGGTTTGGCGCAGGCGGCGTTGCGCATGATGGCTTCCAGTTCGGCATCGGATGCCCGGCGCCGCAGAGCGCTGCGCAGGTCGATCTCCTCGGTGGAAAACAGGCAGGGCCGGATACGGCCGTCGGCGGTAATGCGCATGCGGTTGCATTCGCCGCAGAAATGCTCCGAAACGGCCGGGATGACGCCGATGCGGCCCGGTGCATCGGGGAAGTGGAACATGCGGGCCGGACCGGCGGGACCCTGGCGCAGTTCCGGAAGCAGTTTGCCGACCTTTTCCAGTTCGGCCAGGATGGCGGCGGCGGGAAACATGTTTTCAGGGGTGAAGTCCAGCCCGCCGCTGACCGGCATGAACTCGATGAAACGGATTTCCCAGGGATGATCGATGGTCAGGCGAGCGAAATCGGCCACCTCGTCGTCATTGACGCCGCGAATCGGCACCATGTTGATTTTCAGGGGCGTCAGTCCGGCGGCGTCTGCGGCATGCAGGCCGTCCAATACCCGTTGCAGTCCGGGCCGGCGGGTGATCTGCTCGAAACGGTCCTCCCGCAGGGTGTCGAGGCTGACATTGACGCGGCTCAAGCCGGCCTTGCGCAAATCGGCGGCCATGTCGGCCAACAGGATGCCGTTGGTGGTCAGGGTGATCTCGACCTCGCTGGAAATGCCGGACATGTCGCGGATGAAACCGACCAGGCCCTTGCGCACCAGCGGTTCGCCGCCGGTCACGCGGATCTTGTGCACCCCGCAGCGGACCGCGATGGCCACCACGCGCAGCAGCTCCTCATAGCTGAGGACATCCTTGTGCTTGATGGGATCGATGCCCTCCGCCGGCATGCAGTAGCGGCAGCGCAGGTTGCAGCGGTCGGTCACGGAAAGGCGCAGGTACTCGATGGTGCGACCGAAGTTGTCTTGCAGGCCGGCGTTGGATTTTTTCACGGCCACCTCGTTCTCCAAGAAGGGACAATTCGGAAATAAAAATGCGTTTTACAAGCTTTAAGAACCAACTCTACCATCAAATAATCGCCCAGAGCAAGAGGAATGGCAGGCGAACCCGGGCCGGGAGATGTATACAGGTCGAGGCACGCTTGCAGTGTGCGTCCGTTTCGGAACCGGCTCTGTCCCCGCTGTGCCAGGGGCGATGACAAAGGAGTGCAAAAAATGAGCAAAGCATTGGGCCTTCTTTCCGGAGGATTGGACAGTACCCTGGCGGCCATGGTTCTCAAGCGCCAGGGGGTCGAGGTTTCGGGCATCGTGTTCGTGACACCTTTTTTCGGCGCCGAAAGGGCGCGCAAGGCGGCCCGTCAGATCGATATTCCGCTGCTGGTGGAGAATATCGGCGAAGAGCATCTGGCGATGCTGAAAAATCCCCGCTACGGCTACGGCAAGAACCTCAATCCCTGCATCGATTGCCATGCCATGATGTTCGCCCTGGCCGGCCGGAGGGTTTTGGCCGGCGAGTTCGATTTCCTTTTTTCCGGGGAGGTGCTCGGTCAGCGACCCATGAGCCAGAATTTCAATGCCCTGCAGGCGGTGGCCAAGCATTCCGGTTGTCCGCAGCTGATCCTGCGGCCCCTCTCCGCCCGCTTGCTGCCGGTGACCGGCATGGAAGAACAGGGGTTGGTGGATCGGGAACGACTCCTGGACATCCAGGGCCGCAGTCGCCGCCGTCAGGAAGATTTAGCCCGGGAATGGGGCCTTGGCGAGTATCCAGCTTCCGGCGGCGGCTGCCTGCTCACGGAAAAATCCTTTACCCCCCGGTTGCGGGATCTGTTGACTCATCAGCCGGAGTGCACCGTCACCGATGTGGAATTACTCAAGCTGGGCCGCCAGTACCGGCTCTCGCCGCGGGCCAAACTGACCCTGGGGCGCAACAAGGTCAATAATGACGCCTTGCAGGCCCTGGGCGGAGGCGAGCGGGTGCTGGTGCGGGCCGGCAGCTTTGCCGGACCGACGGGGGTGGTCAGCGGGGCGCCGACGGCCGAGGATCTGGAGTTGGCGGCAGCGCTGGTCGCCGCCTTCGGCAAGGGGCGGGAGCAGGCCCAGGTCATGGTGCGTCTTACCCGGGGGGAGGATACTTGGGAACTTGATGTGACGCCGCTGGCCGAGGAGGTCAGCCAAAGGCTGATCATCCCCTGATGCCAGTCAGACTGATCGGCATGCAAAAAGCCCCCCGGAGAACCGGGGGGCTTTTTGCATGCTTCAGGGATGAAGGGTGGGCGTTACATCATGCCGCCCATGCCACCCATACCGCCCATGCCGCCCATACCGCCCATGCCACCCGGCATCGGCTCGTCTTTCTTGGGCAGTTCGGCGATGCAGGCCTCGGTGGTCAGCATCAGGCCGGCCACGGAAGAGGCGTTCTGCAGGGCGCTGCGCACCACTTTGGTCGGGTCGATGATGCCGGCCTCGATCATGTCGCAGTATTCATCCGTCGCCGCGTCGAAACCGAAGGAATCTTTTTCAGTAGCTACGCGGTTGACCACGATGGAGCCTTCAGCGCCGGCGTTGGCGGCAATCTGGCGCAGGGGTTCTTCCAGGGCCCGCTTGACGATGGCCAGGCCGAACTTCTGCTCGCCGACCACCGTCATGTCTTCCAGCGCCGCGATGCAGCGGATCAGGGCCACGCCGCCGCCAGGCACGATGCCTTCTTCCACGGCTGCGCGGGTGGCATGCAGGGCGTCTTCAACGCGGGCTTTCTTTTCCTTCATTTCGGTTTCGGTGGCCGCGCCGACCTTGACTACCGCCACGCCGCCGACCAGCTTGGCCAGGCGCTCCTGCAGCTTCTCGCGGTCGTAATCGCTCTTGGTATCATCAATCTGGGTGCGGATCTGCTTGACCCGGCCCTGGATGTCGGCTTCGCTGCCGGCGCCGTCGATGATGGTGGTGTTTTCCTTGTCGACGACGATGCGCTTGGCATGACCGAGCATGTCGATGGTGGCGTTTTCCAGTTTGAAACCGACTTCTTCGGAGATCACCTTGCCGCCGGTCAGCACGGCGATGTCTTCCAGCATGGCTTTGCGGCGGTCGCCGAAGCCGGGCGCCTTGACGGCGCAAACGTTGAGGGTGCCGCGCAGCTTGTTGACCACCAGGGTGGCCAGGGCTTCGCCTTCCACGTCCTCAGCGATGATCAGCAGCGGCCGGCCTTGCTTGGCCACCGCTTCCAGCACGTTGATCATGTCGCGCATGCTGCTGATTTTCTTGTCGTGGATGAGGATCAGGGCGTCTTCCTGGATCGCTTCCATGCGCTCGGCATCGGTCACGAAGTAGGGGGACAGGTAGCCGCGGTCGAACTGCATCCCTTCCACGGTTTCCAGGGTGGTTTCCATGGCCTTGGCTTCTTCGACGGTGATGACGCCTTCCTTGCCGACCTTTTCCATGGCCTCGGCAATGATGTTGCCGATGGTTTTGTCGCTGTTGGCCGAGATGGTGCCAACCTGGGCGATTTCCTTGTGGTCCTTGATGGGCTTGGACAGACCCTTCAGATGCTGCACGGCCACTTCGACGGCCTGGTCGATGCCGCGCTTGATTTCCATGGGGTTGTGGCCGGCGGTGACCAGCTTGACGCCTTCACGGTAGATGGCCTGAGCCAGCACGGTGGCGGTGGTGGTGCCGTCGCCGGCGACGTCGGAAGTCTTGGAGGCGACTTCCTTGACCAGCTGGGCACCCATGTTTTCAAATTTGTTTTCCAGCTCGATTTCCTTGGCGACGCTGACGCCGTCCTTGGTGATCAGGGGGGCGCCGAAAGAGCGGTCGATGACCACGTTGCGGCCCTTGGGACCGAGGGTGACCTTGACGGCATCCGCCAGTTGGTTGACACCGCACAGAATTTTGCTGCGCGCATCCTGTCCGAATTTGATTTCCTTTGCAGACATATTGTCTATCCTCCTTGGGAGAAGAGTTTCAGAACGTGAATCGAACGATTAGGCTTCCAGGACGCCGAGGATGTCGTCCTCGCGCATGATCTGGTATTCACGGCCGTCGATCTTGATCTCGGTGCCGGCATATTTGCCGAACAGCACCTTGTCGCCGACCTTGATGTCCATGGGCAGCACTTTGCCGTCTTCGGTCACCTTGCCCTTGCCAACGGCCTTGACGACGCCCTGCTGGGGTTTTTCCTTGGCGGTGTCGGGGATGATGAGGCCGCCGGCGGTTTTGGCTTCCTCTTCCAGCCTTTCGACGATGATGCGGTCACGCAACGGTCTGATGTTCATGTGCATTCTCCTTTCCGCTATATGTCCCTGAGTGTTGGCGGGAAAATCCCGTAATGGATGCGGCCGGTGCTCCGGCAACAAAAAAAGCTCGAGTCCGAAGGGAAAACGAACCAAAGCTGTCGAATCAGGCCCTGCTTTAGCACTCGTTTTGGGGGAGTGCTAACAAGCAAGGGTAAATATAGTCAGCGTCCATGGAATGTCAAGAGGTTTCTGGAAAATTTCTTCGGAGGCGGGATCGGTATACGATTTTCCTGTCACAAAGGCTCTTGACTTCGTCGAAGCCGCCATGTTACTTGGTTGCCAATCCCGCGTGGGATGCGACAATTCGAAGGTCTCCTGTAACTGGCGTCTCGAGGTGGAACACCACCGGGGAGCAGGATGAAAGACCCGTAAAGCCGTACGCCTGGGCCCCTTTTACCAAAAGGGCCAGGCGTTTTTCTTTTTCTAGGTTTCAAGGAGTTGCGAGCCATGACCAAAAAATTGTACATCCCCGGACCCGTAGAAGTGAGCGCCGATGTCCTGGAAGCCATGGCCACCCCCATGATTGGCCATCGCACCAAGGATTACGCCGAACTGCATCGTTCCGTAAGCGAGGGGCTGCAGAAGCTGCTCAATTCCAGTGAACCGGTGTTCCTTTCCACCTCCAGCGCCTTCGGCGTCATGGAAGGGGCGGTCCGCAACCTGGTGCAGAAGCGTTGTGCGTGCTTCGCCAACGGCGCTTTCAGCAAGAAGTGGCACGATGTGGCGCAACGCTGCGGCCTGGAGGCCGATCTGTTCAGCGCTGAATGGGGGCAGCCGGTTACGGCTGAGATGGTCGATCAGGCTCTGGCCGGCGGCAAATACGATGCCATGACCGTGGTGCACAACGAAACCTCCACCGGCGTCATGTCGCCCCTGGAGGACATTGCCGAAGTGATGAAGAAATATCCGGAGGTGTCCTTCATCGTCGATACGGTTTCTTCCATGAGCGCCGTGCCCATCGACGTCACCGCCCTGGAGGTGGATGTTTGCCTGGCCGGGGTGCAGAAGGCCTTCGGCCTGCCGCCGGGACTGGCCGTGTTCTCCGTCAGCCGCCGGGCGCTCGACAAGGCGCGCACCACCCCCGGGCGCGGCTACTATTTCGACTTCGAGGAATTCGAAAAGAACGCCGAGAAGCACAACACCCCCAGCACCCCCTGCATCAGCCAGATTTACGCTCTGCAGCACCAGTTGCGGAAGATGTTCGCCGAGGGACTGGAAAACCGCTACGCGCGGCATCGCCAGATGGCTGAAGCGACCCAGGCCTGGCTGATGGGCCAGGGCTTCGGTCTCTATGCCGCCGAGGGCGCCCGGTCCATGACCCTGACCACGGGCGTCAATGACGGCCGCACGGATCTCGAGCAGCTCAAGAAACTCGCCGGCGAGCGCGGCTATGCCATGGACAACGGCTACGGCAAAATCAAAAACCAGACTTTCCGTATCCCCCACATGGCGGATTTTACCATGGCCGACATGACCGAATATTTCACCCTGCTGGAAGAGCTGTTGCCGCAGGTGCGCAAATAATATTCTGCTGACTTTCTTTCCTCAACCCACCACATCTGCGTGCCATATCCTCCTTAACGGCCCCCTTTTTTGGGGGCCGATTTTTTTGCAAATTTTTCCCCACCTTCTGCAGTCCGATTTTATATGCTGGCGAGCGATTTGAATATTTTCTTATTTGACAACACTAAGTGAACCGTCTAGAGTTGTTCGAGTAAAAAAATTTCATTGCCTTGTAGCAATATTTTTTTCCTGTCCCTTTTGCGAGCGTGCTGAGTCGCCCTCTGCTCCTCCCTGCCTCGGTCGGCATGCCGGCAAAAATTCCCCTTCCTTTCGAAAAGGAGCAACGGCCATGGCGAAAGATGTTTCAGCAGATTTGATGCAGGCTTTGATCGCGAAGCTCTACGCAACCATCACCGGCGACAATCCGGACATTCAATTGCCGCGCAACAAGTTCGTCACCTGGATGCTGCCCGGTCTGCCCTTTCTGCCGCGGGATTTCATGTTCTGCGCCAGGGGGCTGATCGGAGATACGGCGGAGAGAACCAGGGAGCTGTACCATCAGGCCTGGACCCTTTCGAAACTGTTCGATTTCATACCGGATGTCAGCAATCAGTTTTTGACGGACGGGATGCAGCAGACCATCTTCGCTTCCACCCAGGACTCCATCAGTTCGGTGTACTCGGACGTCCTGAAGTACAGCAAGGTACTGGACCTGCCTTTAAGCGACAAGGAGAAGGAGAAGCTGGAGCGCTTTCGCAAGGCCCTGATCGTCACCAAGGAGGTCGAGGATTTTCTGACCGGGGAAATGAAACAGATCACGGAGCCCGGCCCCCTGGTCCTGGCCTACATGAGCAAAATGGACGAGTACTGCAGTGCGGCGGATGAGTACATGAACCTGCTCATCGATGCCCAGGCGGCCAAGGGCAACGACTCGGAAGCCATACGGCGCGTCGCCGCTTTTGCCAACAAGTCGAGATTTCTGCGAAACCGGGTGCAGGCGGCCTGGATGGCCTGGGTGTCCCAGGGCTACAAGAATGAATACGAGCAGGTCAATGCCTACATCGAGCAGGTCGGGCAGAAGAGCATGGTGCTGTACAAGAATGAATTGTTGCAGGACTTCCGCAACGCCCTGCTGACCAGCCCTCAGGAAGGCGGCGCCGGCGATTTCTACTACACCACCATCGTGCCGGGCAACTTTGCCTCCAGTTCCGGTTGGACCCGTTTCAGCTTCTATGAGCAGGACTATGAAAACCATTACCGCAAGGAGACCAGCCGCTGGAGCGGTGGCGGTGGAGTGAATCTGGGTCTGTTTTCCATTGGTGCCCGGGCTTCGGGGTCGAAAGTCGAGATTGGCTCCGATCAACGGGCCGCCAATTTCAGGGCGGAACTGGAATTTACCCAGGTGCCCATCATCCGACCCTGGTTCAAGCCCGGCTTTTTTGCCATGCGCGGCTGGACCCTCGATAAACTCTGGGATCTCAATTACGACAAAAGGGTGTCGGATGGCGGTGATGGCAAATCGGACGGCAAGCCGGATGGCCGGTTGGTCGCCTATCCGACCAGCGCCCTATTCGTGCGCAATGTGAAATTCCGGTCCGACCAGTGGCAGAGCCATATGGACTATGTCAACAAGCAGGTTTCGGGCGGCGCCCGGGTCGGCTGGGGACCGTTCTCCGTCGGCGGCTCCTATGCCCACGGCACGGAGGAGCGCAACCTGCAGACCCACGCCGAAGGCGGCGCGGTGACCATTCCGGGCATGCAGCTCATCGGCTTCATCAACAACATCATTCCCAAATCCCCCAACCCGAATCCGGAGATCCGGCCCGAGCAGTTTGTCGGCGGCGCGTAGGACCTGGGTCTGCCAGCCAGGGCGAATCGCGGCTTGCGGTTGTGAAGAGTGACCGATGCCGGGTAATGCGCGTGGCGGCACGGTATCGGCCAGGGGACATGGGGCCGGGAGGACTGTGGTCTTTCCGGCCCCGGAAGGCAAGGGGGGTGTTATGGCACAGGCAATCGCGGCGGCGGTTTCGTTGGCGCTGGCCGTTAAACTGAAAAAGATCATGGAGCAGGAGGATCGGTTTCTGTTCTTTCCCCGGGGGCTGGGCTTTTCCTATGACTATTTGGAGTTCATGCACGATCCCGCCAGAACCTCCCTGAGTGCCCAGGAGCAGCTCAATTTTCGGGCGGATTTCGCCCGACTCATGAACCTGGTTCCGGAGGATGGTCCCAATTTTATCCCGGACGGCAGCCGGTTCCTGTGGGAGGATCTCCGGCAGGTGCTGGTCGACAGTGTTTTTGCCCGGAGTACCCTCACCGAGGAGGAGGAACGCCGGCTGGCGGCGGCCATCGATTTTCTTACCGATGAACGGGTGGATGACGACGGCTTTAGTATCCCGGTTAATTCCGCCGCCGTGAACCGCTATTATGAATACAAGACCCTCCATGAGGAGGCGACGCGTATTTTTCTGGACGAAAAGCTGTCGGTGGACTTTGCCGAAGGCCCGGATGCTCAACGACTCCGCGAGCAGTGGCAGTTATACCGTCAGAAACAACTGCTCGAGGCGTGCCAGAAAGCCGAGCGGGATTGGGTCACTTTGGGCTTCAAGCATCAAGTGGAAGAATGCATGGCGCTGCAGAACAGCCTGGAGTTACGCAAATACCTCAATCGATACCGGCAGGCCTATTTGAGCGATCTCGAGCTTTCGGAGATCGCCGACCTCAATGGCCAGGGGGTCGGTTTCTTTACGACTTTTTTCAGTCCCCTCAATGTATTTGACCGCCAGGTGCCCTGGACCCGCATAACCCTGACCCGGGCGGAAATGGAAGGACTGATTCGGCAGGCGCCTCCGGAGCTGGCGGCTCTGTTTGGCGGCCAACACGGGGATCCGGGCCTCGAAGCCGTTTCCCTGGAATACAACAACGTCATGGTGTTGCGGCCCTGGTTCAAACCCGAGTTTTTCGGGTCACGTTGCTGGAAGTTGCCGGACGGCCGCATGCTGTCCGATGGCCGGGTTCCGGGGCGGGGGATTTTGCCGGCCTATGTCAACAGCATGATTGTCGCGCGAAATGTCCAGGTGGTCCGGCGTCGGGAAAGCCTGCGCGACGCCCTGGTGTTGCCCCTGCTTTCGAAGGTCCCCCTGCAGCAGGTCAAATTTGCCGGATTGCCCGTTGCCAGGGTGCAGCCCGTGATACCCGGCCGTCTGCCGGTCGGTCCGGCGACCCTGTCGCGTAGCGCAACCTTGAAAAATACCCTGATGCGGGCAGCGATGGCCCGCTCCGAGGCTGCCGTGACGGAGCCAGCGCCCCCTTCCTTTTCTCGGGTTGCCCCCCTCGCGGCCCGCAAACGGGCGGTAACCGGGGAGCGGGATTCGGGCCTGTCCCCATTGGCGGCGGCTCAACAGCAGTATGCGGCCGCCAAACTGGAAGGCTTGGCGATACGCTCTCCCCTGCTCCGGCGCGGCAGGTTGCCGGTACTCCTGGATGCCGACGCAAGGCTGGCGCCGGCCGGAAAGGACTTGGTGACGGAAGCCGTCAGTCTCGATGGTGTAAGTGTGCTGGCTCTGGTCTGCAAACGCTTGCCGAAATCTCCGGATCCCGATGACGGGTTGCAGTGGTAAAGGGAAATCATAGCGGGCCGGCGGTCGGATTTCAGTTCGCGAAAGGGCAAGGGGACAAATCATGAGCAAATATACATATCAAAGCGGATTCTTTATTCAGAAGGCCCGTCTGGATTGGGAAGAATGGCAGCAGGGTCGGGTTACATGGAAATTCAGGGAGGCGGAACGCGATGAAAGTTATGTCACCCTGCATGATGCCTCTCGGAATATTTGGGTACTGCTGCCTTTGAAAGGCGGAATGTCCTACTTTGCTTATGGCGGGGACAGGGGATGGAGCAATCTGTACCAGATTACCGTTGAAGACAGCACGGCCCGGAAATCCGGGATGCAATTCCTGCATTTGAGCGATCTCCATATCCTGGCGGATTCTTCGTTGAACCGGGCCATAGAACAAAGACTGCAATTTATCCGGCGAACCTATCCCAATCACTACCTGATTCTGACCGGCGATATCATTGACAACGAAGGCCAGGTGCTGCCCGGAACGACTCTGCCCATAGGACTGACCCAGGCAGCCATGAATGCTCTGGTTACCCCGCCACCGCCCTTGGGTCCTTTAGCGCCACATCTGGCTAAAACCAGACAGGCTCTCGGGCATGCCCTGAAATTGTTGAGCCCGTTCAAGGGCCGGATCTATCTCTGCCCTGGCAATCATGATTATGGCCTGTGGGGAAACCTCTATTTTGCGGAGTTTCGTCAGGCTTTCGATTCCATTCTGGCTACTCCCCTGCTGCAGGCCTCAGGGGGCCTGCCCCTGGGGACGGGCAGCACCTCAAAAAGGCCCGTTCTCTATTCCGTCATGGATGGTCCGACCAAAGTCTGCCTGCTTGGTATTGATACGGCGGCGGATCCCTACGTTGCCGGCAGTGGTGCCGGTGTTGCAACGGGAGCTGTAGGTGGTGCACAACTCACTGCGCTGCAGCAGTTCTTCCTGCCGGGAACGGTGGTGCCCGGTCTCGGAAACGCCCTGGGATTCATGACCCTGGCCTTTTTTCATCACCACCCCTGGTTGCATACCGAACCGGCTTTGAAGCTCCTGGATGCGGATAAGCTGATGGCCGTATTGCATGGCAATGTCGATCTGATCCTGTTCGGTCACAAGCATGTTGCGCGGCACTATACACCTGCCCAGGTTCCCAACGGCGGCATCCGTCATGGGGCTCTTGCCTCAGGCTCTTCGCGGAGCGAGACTTCGGCTTTTGAAATCACGATTTCATCGCCGAACCCGGCTCCGTCAATTCGGCGCGTTCCGATCCTTTAGCAAGAAAGTTCGGCTTCCAAGATGTAGGCGGTTCTTGCCGCACGGGCTGTTCTCTGGGTTGGGTCGGTACCCACAGAGGCAGGTTGCCCGGTGCAGCCCCGTGGAAATTGCGGAGTGATGGGAGACAATGACCGCATGACCCACTGTGATCGCTTGCGTCAGTTTATCGCCCGGGAAGCGGCGCGCCTCATGCCCCCATATTCATCTCGAAGAAAACGGCGCCGAACTGGAGCTGTCCATCTATCCGCCGCCGGATCGGCAACGGGTGCCGCGCAGCAGCATCACCGGCCGGCCCATGGACCGGGCCGATGAGAAACGGCTGCGCCGGTTGATTGCCGCCGCCCTGCAAGGCGGCGACCAGGCGTGGGAATAATCAGGCGGGGTTTGAGGCAAGAAGTGCTCAGGCGGAAGTCGCGATTTTCTGCAGGGCGGCGATGATTTCCGGAAGGTCCTTGTCGGCCAGGGTACGGACGTCGAGGAGCAACAAGCCCTGGGAGATCCGGCCGATGATGGGCAAGGCTCCGGACCGCAGTTGCTGCTCCAGTTGCTGGGCCGACAATCCGTCCACCGCTACGGAGATGAGGGTGGTCGGGAGTTCCAGCAGGGGAAAGGTGCCGCCGCCGACCTGGGAGTGGCCCGGCAGGGCTTTCACGGTGACGGTTGCTGGAAGGCCCCGGCGCAGGCGTCGCACGGCGCTGCGGGCGCGGGTCGCCAGTTCCTCTGCGGAGACGGTCATCATCCGCAGGGACGGTATCTGTTGCAGCGCCTCGCGTTCATCCCGATACAGACGCAAGGTACCTTCCAGGGTGGCGAGGGTGACCTTGTCGACCCGCAGGGCTCGCATCAAGGGGTGTTTTTTCATGGGATCGAGAAACCGCCGTTTGCCGACAATAATGCCCGCCTGAGGTCCGCCAAGCAGTTTGTCGCCGCTGAAGGTAACCAGATCGGCCCCCGCCTGAAGATATTCCTGCACCATGGTTTCTCCTGCAAGACCGTAGGCGGACAGATCCACCAAAGTGCCGCTGCCTGCATCCACCATGACCGGCAGGGCACTTTCGCGTCCGATGGCCACCAGTTCCTCGGTAGAGACCTGGGTGATGAAGCCGACCTGGGCAAAATTGCTGGTGTGAACCTTGAGCAATAGGGCCGTCTCCGCACCGATGGCGGCGCGATAGTCGCGGGCGTGGGTACGGTTGGTGGCGCCGACTTCCCGCAGGGTGGCGCCGCTCTGCTCCATAACTTCGGGAATGCGGAAGGAGCCGCCGATCTCGACCAGTTCGCCACGGGAAACGATGACCTCTTTGCCCTTGGCGAGGGCCGAAAGGGCCAGCAGGACCGCGGCGGCATTGTTATTGACCACGACGGCGGCTTCGGCGCCGGTCAGGTCGCTGAGCAGTTTTTCCACATGCACGGCGCGACTGCCGCGGGTGCCCGTTTCCAGATTGAACTCGAGGGTACTATATTCGAAGGCGGCATCCAGCATGGAATTCCGCAGGGCCGGTGCCAGGGGCGCACGGCCTAGATTGGTGTGCAGCACCACGCCGGTGCCGTTGATGACCCGCCGTAACCCGGGAGTGCTGGCTCTTTCCAGGGCTTTTCGCACTTTGCAGGCAATGGATGTCTCATCCAGCCCGTCCGCCGGCATCCGCCCGGTTAAAATTTCGGAACGGATGGTATCCAGGGAGGTGCGTACTGCGGCGAGCACCATCGGACGCGGGTATTCATTCAATAAGGTCTCGATGGCAGCCCAGCCCAGCACTTTGTCGACTTTTGGGATTTTGTTAAGCAAATTCAATGCCTTTCAGATGGTGCATAGGTGCTTGCGATGGCCGCGACGGTTTATTTTGGCGGTCCTCGTTGGCGACCGGTTTTTTCAAGGATCCATTGTCCTTGGGGGGCCCGATGACGGTGTCGGCAATTTTCATATTCCTGCAATGAATTGTCAAGTTTCGAAGCCAAGCACGGTTTTTAGTGTGGCTGGATTCCCTATCAAAAGCACCTCGGGAATGAATTTAACGAGACCATCAATTTTGCGTTGAAACCGTTCTGCGTTATATAGTTTCATATATGTCCGATCTGCCAGGGGGCGCGGAGCGGAGGAATGCCAACAACGGCCTGCAAGTCTTTGGCAACATTGAGGGTTTGTGTTCTGCCATTCGAAGTTGAGAGGAGAGAGTATGTCTTCAATTCCCATGGTGGTTCTCGTCGGTACCTCGGGAACCGGGAAAACCACGTTTTTGGAAAAATTGATCAAAGAGTTGAGAAGCCGGAAGATTATTGTCGGCACCATCAAGCATGATGTCCATGGATTCGAAATGGACCAGCCCGGGAAAGATACCTGGCGTCATGCCCGTGCGGGTTCCGATGCGGTAGCGATCTCGTCGCCGACCAAGGTTGCCTTGGTGCGCAGTGTAGAGCAGGAAATGGAGCTCGACAAGGTTGCGGAGTTGCTCGGCCCCGTGGCTATCATTCTTGTGGAAGGATACAAGCGCTCCGCCAAGCCGAAGATCGAGATTCATCGCAAGGCGCATGCGGCAGGGCTTTTGAGTGCCCCGGAAGAGTTGATTGCGCTGGTCAGTGATACTGAATGGGATTTCGGTGTGCCGACTTTCGACCTTGAGGATGCCAAAGGCGTGGCCGATCTTCTGGTGGCAAAATTTGGGTTGTCGTAATCCGCCCTTCGGCGGCATTGTCTCTGAGTCCATGGAATCTTGCCCCGGAAATTGCCGGGGCTTTTTTGTCGGCTGATATAGAACGAAGTTTTCTTCATGTTTTTTTTGGTTTGATAAGGTTATTTTTGCGGAGGATGCGAACGGTATTTTCGATAGCTTCTATCGTATTCCTTATATCATTGAAATAAGAGACTTTTTTTTGAAAAATTGCTTGCCCAGGGTTAAGCAGTGTGCTACATAACGGCAGTCCGAATATAATGAAATGAAAAATTATGGCGTTTCTCCGTTGTTGTCTCAAGGTGGCTTGGTTTCTGTCAAACAATGTTTTAGCGATTTTCTGCGTATCGTTTGAAGTATAAAATCGGTTTTTTAACATAACGCGTTTATTTCGTCCTCTGCCCGCGCAGACTCAACGAAACCCGCATGGATACTGAAAATTCTTCGGTATTGGTGCGGGTTTTTTTGTGCCCGGGCTTTCCGTATTCCCGGCATCAGTCGGTTGGTGGGCCTTCTGGGGACGGATGGCGGGTTCCACGCCTGGCCGTTGCCTGCAATTGTTGCGATGGCGTGGATCGATCTGCGTATAAAGCCAAAAATCAATCAGTTCAAGCTCGTTCGGGGATTTCTTCAGGCCCCGACCATTGGCTTTGCAGGCCGTTTTGCCAAAGCCTGCAATGTGTGCCGCCGGCATGGAAAATCAAACGAAAGGGAGGAAAGCAACATGGCAGGATGCGCGTGTACCGGCGAAAAAGTTGATTCGCCACAGGATTTACAGTTGATGGATTTGTTGGGGCACTATCGGGGTTACGATGGCTCGCTGATTCCAGTATTGCAGGGGGTGCAGGAGATCTACGGGTATCTGCCCGCGGAGGTTCTGGAGAAGGTTTCCCAGGAGTTGAAGATTCCTTTCAGCAAGGTGTTTGGCGTAGTCACCTTCTACGCTCAGTTTCATCTGAAGCCGAGAGGCCGGAACATCATCCGCGTCTGCCTGGGCACAGCCTGTCATGTGTTGGGCAATGCCAAGGTTTTTGATCGGCTCAAGGATATTCTCGGGGTCGACAATGGCGGCACCACGGACGACCTGCGTTTTACCCTGGAATCGGTGGCCTGTATCGGAGCGTGCGGCTTGGCGCCGTGCATCATGATCAACGACGATACTCATGGTCGGTTGACTGTAGATGGCCTGGAAGACATTCTGGCACAGTACGCGTAGGGGGGGATGATGAGCATATCAAAGGAAATGCGCTCCGACATCGAGGAGCGGTACAAGAGGAACCTGGAGCGTCCCCGGATCGTGGTCGGTCTGGGCACCTGCGGCATCGCCGCCGGTGGCAACAAGGTCATGGACGCCATCAAGGCTGAAGTGGCAAAGAAGGGGCTGGACGTGGACGTAGATTTCACCAGCTGCATCGGCATGTGTTTCGCCGAGCCGGTGGTGGAGATGGCTCTGCCCGGCAGGGCCAGCGTGGTGTATGGCGGAGTTGGCCCCGAGAACGTGGTGCAGCTGATCGAAAGCCACATGGTTCAGAAAACGCCGGTGGCCGAACAGGCGCAGATCCAGATTCTTGGCGGAGCCGAGGCCTACGAGGGCATCCCCGCCATGGAGAAGTCCGAATACTACGAGCAGCAGGTGCGTTCGGTTACCTGGCGCCTGGGCCGGACCAATCCCGAGCGCATCGAGGACTACATCGCCACGGGCGGTTACGAGGGTATCCAGAAAGCCCTGACCATGGACCGGATCGCCATCATCGACGAAATCAAGAAATCCGGTTTGCGCGGGCGCGGCGGCGGGGGTTTCCCTACCGGCACCAAGTGGCAGTTCGTGCATGATGCGGTTGGCGACAAGAAATACATTGTCTGCAACGCCGACGAAGGCGATCCCGGGGCGTTCATGGACCGCAGCGTGCTGGAAGGCGATCCGCACGCAGTTTTGGAAGGGATGATGATCGCCGCGTACGCCATCGGCGCCGATGAAGGGGTCATCTACTGCCGCGCCGAGTATCCCTTGGCCATCCGCCGTCTCAACATGGCCATCAAAGTGGCCGAAGAGATGGGCATCATGGGCGAGAACATCATGGGCAGTGGCTTCAACTTCAAGGTGCGGATCAAGGCCGGTGCCGGTGCGTTTGTGTGCGGTGAGGAAACCGCCCTGCTCAACTCCATTGAAGGTCAGCGCGGCATGCCGAGGGTGCGTCCGCCGTTTCCGGCCCACAAGGGTCTGTGGCAGAAACCGACCTGTCTGAACAACGTGGAAACCTTTGCCAACGTGCCGAACATCATCCGCAAGGGCGGCGACTGGTTCTCAAGCATGGGCACCGAGAAAAGCAAGGGCAGCAAGGTGTTCTGCATCACCGGCAAGATCAACCACACCGGTCTGTGCGAAGTACCCATGGGCATGACGCTGCGCGATCTGGTCTACAACATCGCCGGCGGCATCAAGGACGGCAAAAAGTTCAAGGCGGTACAGAGCGGTGGGCCTTCGGGAGGCTGTCTGCCGACCGAGAAGCTGGATCTGTCCATTGACTACGAATCCCTCGGCCAGGCCGGAGCGATCATGGGTTCCGGGGGGCTGGTGTTCATGGACGAGGACAGCTGCATGCTGGATATCGCCAAGTACTTCCTGAACTTCACCCAGATGGAATCCTGCGGCAAGTGTACTCCCTGCCGCGAAGGGACCAAGCGGATGCTGGAGACCCTAGAGCGAATCTGCGAAGGCAATGGGGTACCGGAAGACATAGACAACCTGGAGCGACTGGCAAAGGTCATTAAGACTTCGGCTCTGTGCGCCCTTGGGCAGACGGCGCCGAATCCGGTGCTGACGACACTGAAATATTTTCGCGATGAATATGAGGCGCACATCAACGAAAAGCGCTGCCCGGCCGGGGTTTGCCCCGAGTTGTTGAACTACACCATTCTGGCGGACAAATGCATCGGTTGCGGTGTGTGTATCAAGGCCTGTCCGACCGGGGCCATCAGTGGCGAGAAAAAGGCCGTGCATGTCATCGACCCGACCAAGTGCGTCAAGTGCGGCGCCTGTGTGCCCAAATGTAAGTTCGATGCCATAGCCAAGGCGTGATGAGCCGTCATCATTTTAGCGAAGGAGGAAAAAGCAATGCCTAATGTTACTCTGACCGTGGACGGCACACAGGTTACCGTGCCGAAAGGAACAACGGTCGTTGAAGCCGCTTGGAAAGCCGGGGCGTTTGTCCCGACTCTTTGCCATGACCCGGAATTGAGCAAACCTGGTGCCTGCCGTATCTGTGTCGTGGAAGTCAAGGGTGCCCGCAATCTGGTTGCCTCCTGTGTAACCGAGGCCGTCGAGGGCATGGAGGTCCAAACCTCGACCCCGGCCGTTATCGAGGCCCGGAAAACCATTCTGGAACTGATGCTCGACAATCATCCCGAAGACTGCCTCACTTGTCACCAGGCCGGAGACTGCAAACTGCAGGATTACGCCTACTTCTATAATGTCAAGCCGGGAGCCTTTGGCGGCGAAAGCCATCAGTATGAACTTGAGGATGATAACCTGTTTATCGTCCGCAATATGAACAAATGCATCCTGTGCGGCAAATGTCTGCGGGCCTGCGAGGAAAAGCAGGGCCGGGCCGTCATCGACTTTGCCTATCGTGGATTCAAAACCAAGGTGACCACTGCCTTGGACCAGCCGCTGGCGGATTCGGTCTGCGTGTCCTGCGGCAGTTGCGTGGCCGTGTGTCCCACCGGTGCCCTGACCGAAAAGGCCATGCTCGGCAAGGCGCGCAAGTGGGAAATCGAAAAAATTCGCACCACCTGCCCCTTCTGCGGTGTCGGTTGCAATCTTGATCTGAATGTCAAGGGCGGCAAGATCCTTGGCGCCACATCCAACCCCGCCAGTCCGACCAACGGTCGGGATCTTTGTGTCAAGGGCCGGTTCGGCATCGATTATGTCCACAGTCCAAAACGCTTGACCAAACCCCTGATCAAGAAAAACGGAGCTTTCGTCGAATCCTCCTGGGACGAGGCTCTGGATCTGGTTGCAACAAAGCTCGGCGAAATCAAAAACAAATTCGGCAGCGATGCCATCGCGGCGCTTTCCTCCGCTCGTTGCACCAACGAAGACAACTATGTCATGCAGAAATTTGTGCGCGCAGGGATCGGCACCAACAATGTCGATCACTGCGCCCGAACTTGACACGCTCCCACTGTAGCCGGTCTGGCTACTTCATTTGGCAGCGGTGCAATGACCAACTCCTTCGCCGATTATCTGAACACCGATCTGTTCTTCGTTATCGGCTCCAATCCTACTGAAGCTCACCCCATGGCGGGTGCCAAGATCATGTCGTCGTTGATGAATGGCACCAAACTGATCGTGGCCGACCCGCGCCGGATTGAGCTTGCCGATAAAGCCGATATTTTCCTGCAGCTGCGGCCCGGCACCGACATCCCGCTTCTGAACGGCCTGATGCATATCATCATCAAGGAAAACCTGCACGACCAGAAATTTATCGAAGAACGAACGGAAGGCATTGAGGACCTCAAGGCGGCGGTGGAGAAATTTACTCCGGCCAGGGTTTCCGAAATGACCGGTGTTCCGGAAAACCTCCTGTATGATGCCGCCCGCCTGTATGCAACCACCTCTAAGGCGATGCTCTGCTACACCCTGGGCATTACCGAACATATCTGCGGTGTGGATAACGTCATGAGCGTGGCCAATCTGGCCATGTTGACGGGCCATCTCGGACGGGAGGGCACCGGCGTCAACCCGCAGCGCGGACAAAACAATGTCCAAGGTGCCTGCGACATGGGTGCGCTGCCCGGCGATTATCCCGGCTATCAGAAGGTGGTCAATCCGGAGGTCCAGGCCAAGTTTGAAAAGGCTTGGGGGGTAAAATTGTCCAACCAGCCGGGACTGACCATTCCGGATATGATGGATGCCGCGGTGGAAGGCAAGCTCAAAGCCATGTATATCCTGGGCGAGGATCCGGTGCTGACCGATCCGGATGCCAACCACATCAAAAAGGCCCTGCAGAGCATGGATTTTGTCGTGGTGCAGGAGCTTTTCATGTCGGAGACCGCTAAATTTGCCGATGTGATCCTGCCCGGGGCGAGCTTTACCGAGAAGGATGGCACCTTTACCAGTTCCGAGCGACGCGTGCAGCGGGTGCGCAAGGCCATCGAGCCCATCGGCGATACCAGGCCGGACTGGTGGATTGTCTGTGAAGTCGCAAAACGGATGGGCTATCCCATGGCATACGCCCATCCGGAGGAAATCTTCAACGAACTGGCCTCCCTGACCCCGTCCTATGGCGGCATCACTTACGACCGGATCGAGCATTGCGGTTTGCAATGGCCTTGTCCGACGGTAGATCACCCGGGCACGCCGATTCTGCATACCAAGGCTTTTGCGCGCGGTAAAGGGCTTTTCAAGGCCATCGACCACACTCCCC
The DNA here is from genome assembly GCF_020194955.2 of Desulfuromonas sp. CSMB_57. GTDB lineage: Bacteria > Desulfobacterota > Desulfuromonadia > Desulfuromonadales > Syntrophotaleaceae > JAFCIY02. The sequence goes on from NZ_JAFCIY020000012.1 coordinate 28,170, forward strand.
CGGCCGAAATGCCGGATGAAGAGTATCCCTATCTGTTGTCCACGGGTCGGATCCTTTATCACTATAACGTGACGACTCGGTATTCCTCGGCACTGGATGCCCACCGGCCCGAAGAGGCGGCCATGATCCATCCGGCGGATGCCGTAATGCTCGGTGTAGGTACCGGCGATACGGTGCAGGTGACTTCCCGCCGCGGTAGTGTCAAAACGAAGGTGGCGGTGACGGATAAGGTTCAATCAGGCATGATCTGGATGAGCTTCCATTACCGGGAAACACCCACCAATGAGCTGACCGTGAATGCCTTTGACCCGATCAGTAAAACCGGTGAATACAAGGTTGCTGCGGTGAGAATCGAGAAAACCTCGCCGATGTGAGGATGGTGGAAAGCCGGGCGCTTGGTGCGCCCGGCTTTCGGCAAGGCTGTAACCTGTGTAAGGCTTGAATGCTATCAGGAGAAAAATAATGAGTAACGAGAATTTGATGTCGAAGAGATGGCTGATCGCCTCTGCCGGGATCGTCATCATGACCCTGCTGGGCACCGTGTATGCCTGGTCGGTGTTCAGCAATCCCATCGTTGACGCTACCGGTTGGGCCAAGCCCGACATCGCCAAGACCTTCATGATCATCATCGGTATGATCGGTCTGTCCGCAGCCTTCGGCGGCATGATGGTCGACAAGATGGGACCCAAAAAGGTTGCCCTGATCGGGGTCATCCTTTATGGCATTGGTACGGTCCTGGCCGGGATGGCCATTAAAAACGTCAGCCTGCCCATGCTGTATCTGGGCTACGGCGTCATCGGCGGTATCGGCAACGGTATGGCCTATGTGGTGCCCATCGCCACCCTGATCAAGTGGTTCCCGGACAAGCGCGGCCTCATCACCGGTCTTTCGGTCATGGGCTTCGGTCTCGGTTCCTTCTTCATCGGCAAACTGGTTCCCGGCCTGATCAACA
>NZ_JAFCIY020000047.1 GCF_020194955.2 Desulfuromonas sp. CSMB_57
CCGTGCAATCCAGTTCCCGTCATAGACAGGCGATTGCTTTACTCTCCCTAAGTGCTAGGGCTGCGGCTGCAGCCGCGTCCACAAAAATCTAACGCCTGCTGCATGCCGTCATTATAACAAAGAGGCTTACCGGTGCTGTCAGGGACGATTTTTAACCGATGGCAAGCCGATCGGATACTCCGCACCGGCCAGGGCACGCCATTTCAAACCATGCCCGCGCCTTGCTCTGCGCCATACTGCAGGCTGTCCTGTCACGCACGTCCCCGACCCTGGTGCCCTATCTCGAAGCCTTGAACCTCTGCCACCTCTAACTTTTCCTGCCTTCAGGCAGCAAGCGATCCTCCAGAAAGCGCACGAGCGATTTCGGTTCCGGGTGCACGCCTTTTGCTTGATGACCTACCATGTTCACTAATTGCAACACCTGGACGAAAAACCCCACCGCCTTTGTTGCCTCAGGCGGCGACGAACTCAACCGTTGGGAACTCACCCGTGACGCCTATCCCGAGGCCGGTGATATGGATCTTCACGACTACATCGTGCAGAAGGATCTGGAAAAGCTGACCCGCGAGAAGCGGCAGGGGTTGGGGCAGGATTAAGCCGAATCATAGAATGATTTCAGCACTGTTTTTTCCCGCCGTCCCGGCCTTGACCGGGGCGGCAGGAAGTCAAAGGTTCAGAATTTCAGAATACACCTTCCCCAGGAGGAGACGCGGCGGCCGTGGCCGCATACCTGGCGACGGCAGGATGATGTTCGGTTCGGAGGCGCACATGGTCCAACAGCATTTTGCGATAACAGATCCCCGCCTCCTTGCCATGCCTGCCCTCAACCAGGCGATCGTGACTACAGCCTCCGGCGCAATGTTGCAGCCAATCACAGGCAAGGCAGATGGGCGGAAAATCCAGATCCTTGCACCGCAGCCTGCAGGCCGTGGCGGACTCGGGCAAACGGGCGAAATCCAGGTCCTGCAGATGCCCGTAATAATACTCCGGTTCGCCGGCATACTTGTCACAGTGATAGACACTGCCGTCCGGTTCGACACTCAGGGTACCGCCGACACAACTTGCCGCCGAACTGCACAGGGAACCGGGAAACCCCATGGATAACAACAGCCAGTCGCCGAACTCCCGAATCCGAAGGCGCGGTTCGTCCAGTTCCAGCCAGGCGTCGAACAACTCCATCATGAAGGGATAATAGCGACCCGGATCCAGGGTTTCTCCCATGGCCCTGGCATTACCGCGTACCGGAAGAAAGCAGACATCGAACAGTTCGTGATCGAGGTAAAAGCGCAGAAAATCGCTTGGCGATAGAGCCAGGCTGCGCTCCGTCACGACCGTAATGACCCCGAAAGACACCTCTTGGCTCCGCAAGCGCTCGATTCCCCGGAGAATGCGGCCGTGGGTGGAACGACCGTCGACGGTGACGCGCTGGGCGTCGTGGACCGCTGCCGGCCCATCGATGCTGACCCCGACCCGGAAACCGAAATCACCCAGGAATCGCGCCGTTTCCTCATCCAGATGCAAGCCATTGGTCTGCAGATTGTTCTGAAAGCGTTGCCCCTCACCCGCCAACTCCTGCTGAACCACCAGGGCCTTGCGCAGCGGGTCCAAGCCGCCGAGCAAAGGCTCCCCGCCGTGCCAGATAAAGCGGAAATCCCGGTGTCCGCTGGCGAAGGCCCTGGCGATCGCCAGGGCCATCACCTGAAAAGACATCGAATCCGACTGTTCGGCCCGGTCATGACAATAGCGGCATTGCAAGGAACAGGCACGCGTCAGTTTGAGGATCAGATTGAGAGGCAGGCTCATTTGATTTTCACATCCACCTTGAGATCGGCAAGAACCTTCCTTTCCGCAACGGTAAGCACCTTGTCCAGGCGCATTTCATGAATCTTTTCCAGCCACATTTTCTTGTCCGGAGTACATTTCCCCCATCCGTTGTCGCATCGATCCCAATTCTGACAATAGCTGGAATCCAGTTTCCCCCTGGCCAAATCGATGATCTGCTGCTCGATCACCTCCCTGCCGACCAGATGATTACAGGTTACCTTCTCGAGATCCTTTGCCAATTGGGTGAGGCTCGGTGTTGCGGTGATTTTTCTGCCCAAAACTTTTTCCATCGTACCCTCCTCTGTCGGCGAATCGTCCGGGAGCCCATCTCCCGGTGAGGGGCGGCGCGCCGGATTGTGAAAAATGCGCCCCCCATGATGCGTTGACCGCGAGAACCTGGCCAATGCATTTGCCGAAGACAATTAGATACTACTTTTTTTAAATTTTTTGAACAAAAATTTTTAAAGACGAATAGTGAGGGGGGGCAGGCAAACAGGCAAAATGGAGAGAGGAGAGACAGGAAAGTTTACAGGGGGGTGATGCCCAATCGACGCCGCACCGCCGCTGGGGAAGCGGGGGCGAGCTCCAGCAATGCCGCCGCCTGAACCAGGCGTTCAACGAGGGTTGCGTTCCGGGCCGGAATCCGCCGTTCCCCATCGAACCAGGGATTATCCTCAAGTCCGACCCGTACTCCGTGGCCGAAAAGAAGACCAAGCATGTTGGCCGGCAGTTGCTGCCGGCCGATGCCGCCCACACACCAGATGGACTCGGCCGGCAATGCGCCGATGAGGGCCGCAACCTCGGCCGGGGCAGCCTGGGCTCCGGCGATATTGCCCAGCAGGATGTTGAAATAATAAGGCGGCGAGAGAAGTTGTTTTTCGATGAGGTATTTGGCGTAGTTCACCATCCCGAGATCGAAGATCTCGAGTTCGGGCTTGATACCCTTCTCCAGCATGATTTCTGCCTTGCGGCGGATCATATCCGGGGCGTTGACACTGGCCTGGCCCTTGAAGTTGAGAGAACTGAGGGTCAGACTGCCCATGTCCGGCCGCAGGTCTCCGGTCAGCAGCAGAGGGTCGGTACGCAGGCTGAAGTCCTGATGGATGCGTCCGCTGAGGGAAACACACAGGGTCAAGTCAGGGTGCCGCTCACGTATGGCGGCAATCATCCGGGCATAGATCTTTCGCGAATAGTGCGGATGCCCGTTTTCGTCACGGGCATGCAGATGCACCAGGTTAGCTCCCAGGGCGACGCAGCGATGCACATCTGCGGCGATCTCTTCGGGCGAGAGAGGCACATGGGGATTCAGAGTCCGATCGAGCACCATGCCTGTAGGGCAGAGGTTGACGATGAATCCGTCCGGGGAACGGATGGGGGTGTCCTGCATGGACGTCATCTCAGAGGTACCAAGGCAGCCGATGCCGCCGCAATCGCACCATCATCGTTTCCCCCTGGCGCGGCTCCATTGCTCCAGATCCAGTTCCAGCACCGTCCAGGTGTCGATATCCGGTAGGCTGAAGGCATGCTTCTTGGGATTGCTGCCGACGACCCGATAGCCGAACTTGCGCTGGTACCAGGCGATGGTTTCCGGACGATCGGTTTCCGTGCGCACGCGGCGAATACCCCGCGCCAGCATCTCCTGGAGGCGGGCCTCCTGGAGCATGGCGCCTATCCCCATGCCCTGAACTTGGGGGGCGACGGCCAGGCTTGCCGTTTCCGCCGTGTCTTCATCGAGCAGCAAATAACTGCCCACCCCCACCAGACAGCCATCCTCATTCTCGGCGACAAAGGCATGCGCGATTTCGATGCCGCTGCGTTCCGCATTGGCGACGCCCGGGGTCGGCGCCATGGACCAGCGCTCCAATAACTCCATGACTTCGGGCAGATCCTGGGGATTCATTTTACGTATGCGGCAGGTCATCCGATTATCCTTTCAGAATCTCCCGGAGAGGCCTCGAGTGCCAGCAATGCCTCCCGGAACGGTCCGGCAAAAGCTTCGGCCACCGGCCGACGTTGAGGGAGCAGCAGACTTTCGGCGGTCAGAACCGAGGGATTGGTGTTGATTTCCCACACCTGGATACGGCCCCGACAAAGACTGTAATCGATGCGCCCGTAATCGATGCCGGCCAACTCGAAGATTGCCATCACCTCGTTGGCATGCGGGTTCTCCGCCAAATAGTGCAGTTCTTCGGCGAGCAATCGCTCATCGCAGAGATCGGCGTGCTTGATCATCCAATGCTTGCTGAAAAAAACATGCCGAGGCAGGATTCGCCCTCCGACTCGCATGGCCGAATATTTTCGATACAATCCGTCCTCGCCGCGCGTATCGCAAAACTCGGTAATCAGGGAGAAGGGACGGCGAAATCTGGCGCGGCGGAGCATTTGGGGAGTACGGATGAGATCGCTCCTGGTCCCGCGATGGTCATTTTCGCCGCGCAGAAAGACCGGATAGGCAAAGCGATTGAAAATCCGCTCCCACGGTCGAAAAACGTTGAATTCATTAATTCCCTGGCGATGCAATGTCTTCAGGAGGCGGTAGCGGCGCATGGAAAGCTGGGGATGATTGAGCAGTCGGCAACCCTCACGGTGCAGCACGGACCAGAAGCGCAAGGCACGCCGGGTCTGCCGTCCATGCAAGCGCTCCACATCGGCAAAGATATAGGTGCCGGGCAAAGGCTTATTATCATCCTGATAGGCAAGAAGGCAAATACGCTCGGCCAGATCAGGGGCGAAACTGTCCAGATAGCCGCGCATGGTATAGGCGTGCCGGCCTTCGGTTAAATAAAATATCAAACGCTCTCCCTTTCACCATAGGGCTTGATGCACCGACCTAATCCAGCCTTGTCAGGCCAGGCGTGCTTACCACCCGAAAAAACAGCCGTTCGAACGAACGTTGCAGCGGTGCGCACCAGATTTCCCGATACCGCAACCGCCCCACACCCCATCAGCGCTGAACAGCCGGGGTCATCATCATTTTGGGTGCCATGAACCTGGCTTGCTTTTCGTTGTTGGCGGCATTGGCATCTGCGAACTTCGGCAACACAAGCCCCACCTTCACGTCCGCATTTTCCGGCACTGGTACCTTGAACGTATAGCCTACCCTGGCTCCAGGTTCCATCAGCTTTCGGTCCGGATCCAGGCCGGCCAGGGTCGCCCCGCCCCAGCTTTTGCCATTTAGGGCCAATATCAGGGTCAAGGCATCCTGGCCTTTTCGAACATAGAGATCTTCCGTCAACCGCCCTTCTCCCAGATTCTGCACTTCAACATAAACGCTCTCGGCACGGATATCCAAAGCGGTGATGCCGAGATCGCGCGGCAGCAAAAAGACCTTGTCGACCTGGTACTGGGTTCCCGGGAAGGAAACCTTGACCTCCAGTTCGGGGGCAAGCTGGGTGAAATTTTCCAAAACCAGGAAATACATGCCCTGGGTCTCGGAAAGCTCTTTAAAATCGATATCGTGGCGCATGCGACCGACCGTAATGTGGTTTTCAGGCGTATCGGGAAACCTGACGGAATTCGTCGAGGCATGGAGATAGACGGGAGCCTCTTTTTTCTGTTTATTGTTCTTGCCAAACACAAAATCCAGGGTCTGCTTCGCAGCCCTGACCAAACCGCGAATCCCATCGCCGGCTACATATTCAACCGGATTGTAGTTGTTGAACTCATTGACCCATTGCTGGAATTTGCTGGGCTGCATCGGCTTTTTCTGGTCAAAAAACCGCGAATCGACCAATGACCAACGAAATACGGGATCTTTCACCTTGCCTTGGTGCGCCTTTTCAACGGCTTTCAAATATCTTTCCTGGTCGGGTTTCAATAATTTGAATTCGAGCTGGACACGCCCCGGCTGGGTGACTTCGATGGGAAACAGCAGCAGATACGAATCCTTGCTGTCGCCGGTATAGAGCTTGACATTCTGGTGGAATAAACCCTTGTTTTCGGATATTTCAGCATAAACACAGTTGCTGGACGAAGTGATAAACAAACCCAAAACCATTAAAAGGACAATTAACTTATTCATCGATTCCCTCCTAAGCTGTTTCCCGGAACACGATTTTCGCTGCTGAGGTTTTGGCATCCGGCCAATGGCAGACTTGGCGACAACGCTAAATTTTGGCGTTACGTAATGAAATCATGCTATGCACCAAACCGAAAAGTCAATGACAATTGCGGATGTTTCCCCGGTAAAATCTCCGTCTTTCTCTTCGCCTGCTGCTACCTTATGTAATATCCGGAAACCCGCCATATGCCGTCATTATCCATCATGGGCGTTACGGTTTCGATCGCTCGTTGCTTGTTTGCGAAGGAGGTCTCAAACCGGATAACCACATACTCACCATCGGGAGCACCTGGCAGTGCTGTCGTGTAGGTTTTGCTCTGCACTTTTCTCGACACGAGCCGGCCGAGAGGCTTTCGAACTGCGTTCAGAGAATGGACCCAGTGGTCTTGAATCACGGCATCCCTGAAGAGCCCGGCGGCCTCCTGCCAGCTTGCCGCATACCTTCCCGCATCAACCATGGCCAACCATTGCTCGGCAGCGGCAATGGCGGCCGCCTCCTTCCCGGGATTTCCCGCCAATGCAGTAGCGCAGGACAACATCACGCCAAGCAGGACCAGACTCCATACTTTACGGACCATTTCTCTCTCCTTTTCCTAATTCGACAGTCGAATGCAGCATAGCGCTATCCGGACGATTATACTACCTCCTCGCCTCCTCCGAAGGAACTGGACTGCAAGGATGAGGTATCGAACCGGAAAAGGCAGAGTACCGAACCTTCCACACTTCCAACCTGCGGGAGCAGGCACAATGCATGCCGAAAGTCAGAAGATGGCTTTTTCAACACCCCGCCAAAACCGGGCTATACTATCTCCATCAGCAATGCTCCAAACGGCTCCGCCATGGCCGGCCAGGGCACGTCATAGGAAGCCGTGCCCGCTCCTTGCGCTTCACCCAGCTGCAAGTTGGCCCGCGCGCATCCCCGCCCCTGACCGGTCCTGACGTGCTGTTGACGGTTTGCGACGTAGCCCCATGAAGAAACCAGATTCAGCCGCTCTCGGCAGCCTGATTGACCGGCTGAAACGACGCAAGTAATCCGGCAGACAACCTTCAGGAGTCAGAACGATGGAAATTCGTCCCGGCACTCCTTACCCGCTGGGTGCCGCCTACGATGGCGCGGGCACCAATTTTTCCCTCTTTTCCGAAATCGCCGAACGGGTCGAATTGTGTCTGTTCGACGACCAGGGCCGGGAGGCCAAGGATGATCTTCCCGAAGTCACCGGACATTGCTGGCATGGCTACCTGCCCGGCGTAGGCCCCGGACAACGTTACGGTTTCCGGGTCCACGGGCCCTGGCAACCGGAAGCGGGCCGCCGCTGCAATCCGGCCAAACTGCTCCTTGACCCCTATGCCAAAGCCATTGAAGGAGAGGTTCGGTGGCATCAGGCCGTGTTTCCCTATTCATTCGATCAGGGGCCCGACGTGGCAGACAGCAGCGACAGTGCGCCTTTTGTGCAGCGCGGCGTCGTGCACCAGCCCACCTTCGATTGGACCGGCGATCGCCGCTTGCAGCGCCCCTGGCATGAGACGGTCATCTATGAAACCCACGTCAAGGGCTTTACCATCCTTCATCCCGAAATACCTCGCGAGTTGCGCGGCACCTATGCCGGCCTGGCCCACCCCGCCGCCATCGGTTACCTCCGGGACCTGGGCATAACCGCCGTCGAACTCCTGCCGGTGCATCAGTTCGTGCATGACCGGCACCTGCTGGACAAGGGGCTGCGCAACTATTGGGGCTACAACAGCATCGGCTATTTCGCGCCCCACAATGAATACGCCTCCGACCGGCGCCCGGCTGCCGTGGTGGCGGAATTCAAGCAAATGGTCAAGGCCCTGCATCAGGCCGGCATCGAGGTGCTGCTGGACGTCGTCTACAACCACACCGGGGAAGGCAACCACCTCGGCCCCATGCTGAGTTTCAAGGGCATCGACAACGCCTATTACTACCGCACCGTAGAGCATGACCGCCGTCACTACCTGGACTATACCGGCACCGGCAACAGCCTGAACATGCGCCATCCTCACGTGCTTCAATTGCTGATGGATTCTCTGCGCTATTGGGTGCTGGAGATGCATGTCGACGGCTTCCGGTTCGATCTGGCGGCCGCCCTGGCCCGCGAACTCCACGATGTCGATCGACTCTCGGCTTTTTTCGACCTGATCCAGCAGGATCCGGTCATCAGCCAGGTCAAGCTCATCGCCGAACCCTGGGACATCGGCGAGGGAGGCTACCAGGTCGGCAATTTCCCGCCCGTATGGTCGGAGTGGAATGGCAAATACCGCGACTGCGTGCGCGATTTCTGGGCCGGCCGCGATGCTACCCTGGCGGAACTGGCCTACCGCTTCACCGGCAGTTCCGACCTGTATCAGAACGATTGCCGTCTGCCCTTTGCCAGCATCAATTTCGTTACCGCCCATGACGGCTTCACCCTGCGCGACCTGGTCTCCTACGACCACAAGCACAATGAAGCCAACGGCGAAAACAACCGCGACGGCAGCGACCATGAAGGATCCTGGAACTGCGGGGCCGAAGGGCCCACGGACGATGCCGAGATATTGACCCTGCGGGCCCGACAGCAGCGCAACTTTCTGGCCACCCTGATCCTCTCCCAGGGGGTACCAATGCTGCTCGGCGGCGACGAATCGGGCCGCACTCAACAGGGCAACAACAACGCCTATTGCCAGGACAACGAAATTTCCTGGTACGACTGGGAAAACCTGGACCGGGAACGGCTCGATTTCACCCGGCGACTGATCCGCTATTATCATGCTCACCCGGTGTTTCGCCGGCGCCGCTGGTTCCAGGGGCGGCGCATTCACGGGAGCAAAGTCACCGACATCGCCTGGTTTACCCTGGAAGGACTGCAAATGTCCGAAGAGCACTGGGGTGAGGGCTTCGCCAAATCCCTCGGGGTATTCCTCAACGGCAAAACCATTCCCAACCCCAATCCCAAGGGCGAGCCGGTTGAAGACGATAATTTCTACATCATTTTCAATGCCCATCATGAGCCCCTGTCCTTTACCCTGCCGCCGGCGGCCTGGGGCGAACTCTGGCTGAAGGAACTGGACACGGCCGAGGGTTGGCTGGCCCAGGCGGAATCATTGATGGCCGGCGCCGCCCTGCGGGTCGAAGGCCGCTCCCTGGTGGTGCTGCGCCATGCGACCTGAGCCCACCGGCAGCTACCGCCTGCAATTGCGCCCCGGATTCGGCTTCGCCGCGGCGGCGGCCCTGGTTCCCTATCTTGAAGCCTTGGGCGTCAGCCACCTTTATGCCTCCCCCTGTCTGCAGGCCGCCGCCGGCAGCCCGCATGGCTATGACGTGGTGGACCCGTCCCGCGTCAACGCCGAACTGGGTACCGAAAAGGAATTTTATCGTCTCTGCCGCTTGCTTAAACAGGCCGGTCTCGGCTTGCTGCTCGACGTGGTGCCCAACCACATGGCCATCATCGGCGACCAGAATCCCTGGTGGTGGGATGTCTTGGAAAACGGTCCGGCCAGCCGCTACGCGCCCTATTTCGACGTCGACTGGGAGTCTTCGGAGGCGCGCTGGCCCAACAAGGTGCTGCTGCCCCTGCTCGGCGATCATTACGGCCGGGTACTGGAAGCGGAACAACTGCAACTGACCCACCAAAGCGGCATTTTTACCCTGCACTACCACGACCAGGTTTTCCCCATCGATCCTTCCACCCTGGCCGAATTGCTGGCCGCCGCCGCCGAAGCCTGCAACTCGCCGCGCCTGGGGTTTGTCGCCGATGCCATTGCCCGCCTGCCGCGCCCTACCTCCAGCAGCCGCAAGGCACTGGAACGCCGCCATCGCGATTTGGGGGTGCTGCGGGAATTGTTGGTCCAATTATGTCAGGAAAAGGGGGTGCGGGCCGCCATCGATCGGCAGGTGGTCGCCATCAACGCCGATGTCGATCGTCTGGACGGTCTCATCGAAAACCAGAACTATCGTCTGGCCCTGTGGCGCGCAGCCGGCCGTGATCTGGGCTATCGACGATTCTTCGATATCAACGACCTGGCAGGCCTGCGGGTTGAGGACGAAGAGGTGTTCCAAGCCACCCACGCCTTGCCCTTATCCTGGCTGCGACAGGGTCTGATCCAGGGCTTGCGCATCGACCACCCGGACGGCCTGCGTGATCCCTCCGAATATTTCCACCGCCTGCACAAGGCTTGTCCCCAAGCCTGGCTGGTGGCGGAAAAAATCCTCGAGCCGGGAGAACAGCTGCCTTCAGAATGGCCTATCGCCGGTACCACCGGCTATGATTTTCTCAATATGGCGGGCGGACTCTTTGTCGATGCGGCGGGTGAACGTCGGCTGACCCGGCTTTATGCCGAGTTCACCGGCGCTACCACCGATTATGCACGGCTCGCCAAAAACTGCAAACGTCTGGTACTGGACGACTTGCTCGGCAGCGAACTCAACCGCCTTACCGCCCTGTTCGTCAGCATCTGCGAGGGGCATCGTCGGCACCGCGATTACACCCGCCACGAACTGCATGAGGCCCTGCTCGAGACCGCAGCCTGCTTTCCGGTCTACCGAACCTACCTGCGGGCCTGCCAAAGCACGGTTGGCGACGCCGATGCGCGAGCGATTAAAACGGCCATCAAGGAAGCCCGGGTCGGCCGACCGGAACTCGACCCGGAACTGCTGCGATTTCTCGGCGAGGTACTGTTGTTGCGACATCCGGGCGAACTCGAGACGGAACTGGCCATGCGTTTCCAGCAGTTGACCGGACCCGCCATGGCCAAAGGCGTCGAGGATACCGCCTTGTACCGTTTTCATCGCCTTCTGTGTCTCAACGAAGTCGGCGGCAATCCGGCTGCTTTCGGCACTTCCGTGGATAGCTTTCATCTTTTTTGCCGCCAAATTGAAGCCCGGCATCCCCGGTCGCTGCTGGCCAGCAGTACCCACGACACCAAGCGCAGTGAGGATGTGCGCTGCCGACTGGCCCTGCTATCGGAAATCCCGCGTTTTTGGCAGGAGCAGGTGCGGGCCTGGCAGGCAGCCAACCAACACCGGAAACCGGAAGCCTTGGATCCCAACGACGAGTATTTCATCTACCAGACCCTGGTCGGCGCCTGGCCCATCGATGGCAAGCGCCTCTGTGGCTACCTGACCAAGGCTCTGCGTGAAGCCAAGGTCCATACCTCCTGGACGCGGCCCGTCGCTGCCTATGAAGATGCGGTGTCTGCCTTTGCCCTGGACCTGCTGAGCGATCAGGCCTTTCGCCGAGAATTGGGAAGCTTTGTGGCCCGACTGGAGCCCTTCGGTCAACTCAACAGCCTGGCACTGACCCTGCTCAAAATGACTTCCCCGGGGGTCCCCGATATCTATCAGGGTACCGAACTGTGGGATCTGAGCCTGGTGGACCCGGACAACCGCCGGCCGGTGGATTTCGACCGGCGTCGCGGGCTCCTCGAAGAGCTGTCCCGCCTCTCGGCAGAACAGATCCTGGAACGGACGGACGAGGGGCTGCCGAAGCTGTGGGTGTTGCGTCAGGCGTTGCGGCTGCGCCGGCGGCAACCCGCCCTTTTCGGCCCTCAAAGCGAATATCGGCCGCTGTACGCCCGGGGCGAACGGGCAGCGCACCTGGTTGCACAGCTGCGCTCCGACGCAGTGGTCGCCCTGGCACCGCGCCTGGTGATGGGACTGGGCGGCGACTGGCGGGATACCAGCCTGGATTTGCCGACCGGTCGCTGGTGCAACCTGATGACCAATGAGGAGGTAGCCGGCGGCAGCAATTCCTTGGCCCGGCTGCTGGCCAAATTCCCCGTCGCCCTGCTGGAACGGGAGACCCTATCATGAAACCTGTGCGGCTCTGGGCCCCGCATCGCCGGCGGGTCGAACTGGCCGCCGCCGGTCGCCGCCACCCCATGCGACCGGCGGAATACGGTTGGTGGCAGGCGGAAACAGAGCTCGATCACGGCGAGGATTATGCATTCTGGGTGGATGACGAAGGCCCTTATCCCGATCCGCGCTCGCTCTGGCAGCCCGACGGAGTGCACGGTTTTTCTCGCCGCCTGGATCACCGCCGGTTCATTTGGCCTGATGTCGGCTGGCAACCCCGGCCCCTGTCCAGCGCCGTGATCTACGAACTGCATGTCGGCACCTTCACCCGAACCGGCACCTTCGCCGCCGCCGTGGACCATCTCGATCACCTGGTCGATCTCGGCATCACTCATGTGGAACTGATGCCGGTAGCGGAATTTTCCGGCCGTCGCGGCTGGGGCTACGACGGTACCGCCCTGTACGCGCCGCACCATGCCTACGGCGGCCCCGAGGGACTCAAGGAACTGGTAGCCGCCTGCCACCGGAGAGGACTGGCGGTACTGCTCGACGTGGTCTACAACCATCTGGGTCCGGCGGGCAATTACCTGGAGTGCTTTGGCCCCTATTTCACCGACCGCTACCGCACCCCCTGGGGCAAGGCAGTGAACCTCGACGGACCCCATAGTGACGAAGTCCGCCGCTTTTTCGTCGACAACGCCTGCATGTGGCTCCGCGACTATCACTTCGATGGTCTGCGCATCGATGCGGTGCATGCCATGGTCGACCTGTCGGCGCGCCATTTCCTCGAACAGCTCGGCGATGCGGTGCGCGCCTTGGAGGCCGAACTCGGCCGCCACCTGGTGCTCGTTATCGAAAGCGATCTCAACGATCCACGGCTGATCCGCTCGCCGCAGGCCGGCGGTTACGGCATGGATGCCCAATGGCATGAAGACTTTCATCATGCCTTGCATGCCGTTTTGACCGGTGAGCAATGCGGCTACTACCGGGACTTCGGGCACCTGGCCGACCTGGCCAAATCCCTGCGCCGAGGGCTGGTGTACGATGGCCGCTACTCCGCATACCGGCAGCGCCGGCATGGGCGTCCGGCCGACGACCTGAAGGGACATCAGTTGGTGGCCTTCCTGCAGAACCATGACCAGGTGGGCAACCGTGCCGGCGGCGAACGCAGCAGTCACCTGCTGTGTCCGGCCCGGCTCAAGATCGGCGCGACCCTGGTTTTGACGGCGCCCTTTGTGCCGCTGCTGTTTCAGGGGGAGGAATGGGCCGCGACCACGCCCTTCCTGTTCTTCACCGATCACCACGACCCGCAGCTTGCCGCCGCTGTCAGCCAAGGCCGCCGGGACGAATTTGCCGCTTTCGGCTGGCCTCCGGAACAGATTGCCGATCCCCAGGATCCGACCACCTTCGAACGCAGCCGCCTCGACTGGCAGGAACTCCGGCAACCGTTGCATACCGACCTGCTCGACTGGCACCGGCAACTCATCCGCCTGCGCCGCGCCCTGCCGAGCCTCAACGACGGCCGTTTGGAGGCGGTGGCCATCCGTTACGACGAGCAACAGCGTTGGCTGGTCATGACCCGGGGAGCGGCCACCGTCGCCTGCAATCTGGCCGAACGGCGGCAACCGGTGCCGTTATCCGTCGCCGGTCCGTCCAGAATCCTGATGAGCAGCGACCCGCAGTCGCACTTGGAATCGGCCAGGCTCAGTCTGGACGGTCCCGGCGTGGCAGTGCTCCTGGCTGTCGATAGGCACCTCGCCCGTTGAATGTTCCCCACCTCTCCGGCGCCGGCGAATCCGGGTTTTTCCTGCCTACTTGGGAGGCAGGGCGCAAAACCGTTGCGATCCCGCGAATCCGTCAAACCTGGGGCAAACCCGCCAATTGACATGGACGGACCGAGCCTTTTTGCCATGCGCGGCGGTTGTGACCTGTTTGCATATCCTAGAACCGCACCTATAATTTATGCTGTCCGGGCAACAAGGGGTATGCCGTGGGAGGTAACACGGCCATGCGGGCGCATGTCTTGCAATCGCATGCTTGCCCGTCGCGGCAGGTCCACTATGGTAGCGGGCCGGTTCGTGGAATTCACACACCTTGAAATGGAGGAGATGAAAATGAAAAAATGGGTTTTGGTGGTCTTGAGTTGTCTCGTTGCTTCCTCGGCCTGGGCCGAAACCAGAAGCTTCCAGCTGAGTGTCACCCCCGATATCGCCATCCATTCCAGGGCCACCCGCATCGACGGGATTTCCCTCGGCATCTGGAGTGAAAATCCACAAAGCGCGCTGGCCCTCGGTATTGTCAACGGCTCCACGGGCGCCAGCTCCGGCCTGTCCCTCGGTTTCCTGGCCAACTATGCGGAGAGCTACAGCGGCGCTCAGTTGGCCTTCGTCAACTATGCTTCGGGGAGTTTCAAGGGTTTGCAATGGGGGGCGTTCAACTACGCGGGGAAATTGCACGGCCTGCAACTCGGATTCATCAACTTTGCGGACACCGCGGACAAAGGCGTCCAGATTGGTCTGCTCAACATCATGAACCAAACCCAAAGATGGTTCACCGGCCTGCCCCAGGAAGTGGCCCCGGCCATGATATTCGTCAACTGGCGCTATTGATCCAGCCTCCATCGGGACCTGGCGGGCGTCGGGCATGCCGCACCGCCAGGGCTTGGTTTTTCGGCACCATCTGAACGCTGTTCATCATTCCCTTCCGGGCAAGGACAGTCTCCCCTTTCAAACACTGCTCGGGAATCCCTTTCTGTGTCAGCTGAGGGCACTACTGATGCCACAACCTGCCATCACTGGGAAACCAGCTCTCCGATGAACAAGCTGCCGTTGTGGACAAAGAAGAAGGACCGCAGCCCCACCGCCAGTTCCGTGATCCGGCCGGCATAATCCTCTTCCTGCCCCTCGGCAGGCATGGCCAGGCCAAGGATCACCAGGTCCGCGTCGGCGCTTCGGGAGTGAATCATCTGCGTCACGCTCTGGTCTTCAGGCTTGACCATGACCTCAACCTCGGCCGCAATGCGGACCTCCGGAATCAGTTTGGCGAGCAGGCGTTCGGTCTGATCCGCGGCCATCCGGTTGGAAGCGACGCTCATGATCCGGATGCGGGCATTGAGCCATTCGGGATTGCGCGACAGCAGGTAGGCCAGCAGCAGCATCAGATCGCCATTGCGCTGCAGGCCGCCCCACCAGACATGGATGGTACGGGGCCGGCCCTCGTGCAATGGCGCCAAGGGTTCCACCCGACCCAGCAGCAGGGAGCGACTGAGACGGCTCAGGGGGCGGATGACCCGCAAAAAGTGGATCAGCCGTTGCGGATCGTCGGGCCAGCCGAGGAGGATGGTGTTGCTGGCCATGTCACCGATACCGTTGGCCTGGGCCACCGCCATCAGGCCCTGCTCGATGTTGTCGACCACGTCGACCTCGCCAAAGGCCGTGATCCCGGCCTGGCGCAGCACCTCATTCATATGGCGGGCCCGCTCGGGGATATCCAGTTCCAGGCGCAGCAGATCGCCGACCACCAACTCGCAAACCGTGACCACCCCGCGACCCTGGCTGAACCAGGCCCCATAGCGGACCAGGGGCAGGCGCCGATCGATGTTGCTGACAAAAACCAGAACATGAGGCCGCCAGTTGCGCGCGGTCATCGGCCGGCGCGCAAGATGCACCAGCGCCCAGCGAATGGTGGCCTCGAATAAATCCCTGCGTACATCGCCCCAGGCTTCGCGGCGCTCGCGACGGCGCAGCAGCAGCCACAGGGCGAAAATCACCAGCACCGCCACCAGACTGGCCAGGGGATTGATCAGCAGCATCACCCCCAGGCAGCTTGCCGCACCGGCCAGACAGAGCCACCACGGCGTTTTGACCTCGGGTCGCCAGGAAGGATTGCCGGACAGGTGTTCCAGGGCGGCCACCAGGTTCACCGTGCCATAGACACTGAGGAAAAACATGGTGACCACTTCGGCCACGGTGTTGAGATCACCCAGAAACACGGCGATCAGGGCAATGACGAGAGCCGCCAGCAAACCCGCAACCGGTTCCGCCGCCGGCTCGGCGGTGGCCAGCCAGCGCGGCGCCAGGCGATCCATGGCCAGGGCCTGCAAGGTGCGCGGTGCACCGAGTATGGAGCCGACGGCCGAGGAAAAGATCGCCCCCCATAGACCGGGCAGCACCAGCCAGGGTCCGAACAGGGCGATGCGGGTCCACACCAGGGAATCGTCCCGCAAGGCCTCGGCATCGGCGCCCAGATAGAGCAATACCGGGATTAGCAGATAGACGGCGAAGCCGGTCAGGGTGGCCAGTACCGTGCCCCGGGGAATAGAGCGGCGCGGATCGGCCAGGTCGCCGGAAAGGCTGAGGCCGGCCATAATGCCAGTAACCGCCGGGAAAAAGACCGCAAAAACAGCCCAGAAGCCGAACTCGCCGAAGGCACCGTGCGCCATCTGCCGCCCGGCACCGTCGCTCCAATAAACGCCGCCGGCCAGGGCCAGCAGCGACAGGGCGATCAGCAGCAGAATCGGCAACTGCAGGCGCAGGGCGGTGCCGGCGCCGCGAAAGGCCAGGGCGCCTACCAGCAGGATGATACAGAAAGCCGCTGCCGGCACGGGGATGGCCGGCCAGACAAAGCGCAGGGATTCCGCCAGACCGAAGGCATAGAGGGTCACCGACAGCACTTGGGAAAAAAACAGCGGGATGCCGATGGCCCCGCCGATCTCCGGTCCCAGACTGCGCGAGATCATGAAATAGGCGCCGCCCACGCCGACCCGTGTGTTGGTGGCGATGGCGGAAAAGCTCAACGCGGTGATAAAGGTGATGCCATTGGCCAGAACCACGATCAGCAGCGCCTGCCACAGCCCGACCTGTCCCACCACCCAACCGAAGCGCAGGTACATGATGACGCCGAGGATGGTCAGGATCGTCGGTGTAAAGACGCCGATGAAGGTACCGAGCTTGCCGGCTGTCTGGTTATCGGCGGGCTGCGATGTGAACAGGCGGGTCCGGATGGGGGGAGGGACGAGGGACATGGCGGACACCTTTCCATAACAGGTTATTCGGCGACCCAATGCCGGCCGGCCTCAGCCCTGTTCATTACCTGGCACTCTTGCAAATATCCAGCAAAAAACCTACAGTTTCCGGGGGTCCCGCCCCCCTGGAAGACTTCAATGAAGCCCCGAGCGGTGCATCCCAAATTCAGAGGCACTCCGGCGACCTCTCTTATTCGGCAGAATCCACCCCGAACCAGGGCGCTTTATTCAGAGTGCTGCGCAGCAAGTTCCGCACCCGCCGATGCGCCTGGGTAAAGACGCTGTACCGTTTTGGCCCGCCGTTTATTGCTCTGATTTCATCCATTACGTCAAAGCAAAGCCTGCAGCCTCTCTCTTGGCAGTTCATTGTGCAGTGGTCGACGGTTTCGAAAAAATCGTCAGTGAACACGTGCGAAGGAATTGCGCCGATGTATGTCTCAATAATCTTAATATATCCGGAAGTGATGAAGTCGGCGACATTGTAGGAAGCGTTGGTATTGTAGAGGTGCATGAATTGTCGGGTTACGGAAAGGACGGAATTGCCGCTACGGGGTAGCTTGACAACGCTGATGAAGGGCAGCAGCGTTTTCAGGCGGGCAATGGTGACCCAATTGGCCTTGAAAAAGACCCGCGGGTCCAAGGTGACCTCCGGGTTTCTACAATAAAACCGGTCCTGGTGAAGACTGCGGGCCAGGTGCCAGCGGTGTCCGTAGAGGGAGTTTTCTTCCGGGCAGTTATGGAGACAACCCTCGAAGGCGATGACCTTCTGGGCAAATCCTGCCCGATGGTTGCGCGCCAATTGCGCGGGATTGCGAATGATGTTGACGGAAGGGTTGTGAAGCACGACCCCGACCCTGCGTTCCTCTTCGAGTTCCGCTTCGGTCATGCGGTGCGACAGGCAGGAGCCCTGAACTTCACAGTCGGGCAGCGCGTCCTTCAGGCGTTTTATCAGTTCCAGATCAGCGACAACGAAACTCCGCACCCCCCGGGGATAGAACTCCTTGCGCACATTGTCGACCACCACGTCATAGTTGTCGTGGAGCAGGTAGTTGAGCAGGAGGGTGAATTTAAAACCGGTATGCTGCTCGTTCCAGGCGATGAGGTCCATGGTGCGCCGGCGCGCCTCACCCGGCGATATCCGCGGATCCGCAGGCCGGCCGCTGGCGGCTATATGCGGGTTGTAGTGCGGAAAATGCAGATCGGCGATGTGCTGCCGAAAGGCGCGGAGTCCCAGCAAATCCTTTTTCCGGGTCTTGTTCGGCGAGAACCCGATTGTCAGTTTGAGGCCTTTCATGTGCCTTGGCGATTCTTCAAGAAAGTTAAGCCGAAAGAAACTAATCAGCATCGTGGAGCAGGGGCTTGTTCCTCCCATCCCGAGCCCCTGTGCTGAACAGTTACAGTAGAAAAAACCTGTTGCCCTGAATTTTCTGCTAAAAATCGTCCAGCAACCGCTCTCTGGGCAAAAACTCACTCCAAACCATGCATTTTCAACAGGTTCATGGGGTCATCCCCGTGTTTAATTCCCCATCAATGCCGGGCCGGATCGGATTGCATATGGAAGAATCGGATTGCATTGCGCCCTTGTGCCTTCGCCTGATACATCGCCATGTCGGCCCACTTGAGAATGTCCTCCCGGGCCTCCTCCTGACCGCGAAACACCACAACACCGATACTCGAGGTACAATGATGTTCCACGATGACCTCCGCCCCCCCTTCCTGCTTGCACGCAAGCAGGAAGGGCTCGGCAATCACGGCGCGAATTTTTTCCGCGACTATGCCCGCCTTCTCCATCGCCTGCTGCTTATCCACATGCAACTCGAGGAGCATCGTTACGAACTCATCGCCGCCGAATCGCGCCACGGTGTCCGACTCACGCAGGCAGCGGGCGATGCGATGCGCCACCTCGATGAGGAGCAGATCACCCACATCGTGCCCGTGCGAATCATTGAGTGACTTGAAATTGTCCAGATCCAGAAACATGACCGCCCCATAGCACCTGCTGCGCTTGCTGGCAGCCATCGCCTGTCCCAGACGGTCGATGAGCAGGCGACGATTGGGCAACTGCGTCAAGGTGTCGTAGAAGGCCAGTTTGCGAACCTGCTCCTCGGCGCGTTTGCGCTCGGTGATATCCTCCGTGATGCCCATCAGTTTCTCGATGACACCCTGTTTGTTCCGGATGGGCACAAAGCACGATTTGAGGATTTTTCCGCCGGGACCTTCGGCATTAAATTCGAAGTCACTTCTTTCACCGACATAGGCTCTGGCAAGCAGAGCCCCGATGCGTCCCCGGTCCTCGGCACTGACCGCATCCAGATAGAAGGTGCCCTGCACCTCCGATTCCTCTTTGCCCCCTCGCATGATAAGCCCCGCGCGGTTCATGGCAGTCACCCTGCCGGCCATGTCGATTTCATGAATGCTCACCGGCGAATTTTCCACCAACAGGCGATAGCGGTTTTCGCTTTCCCGCAAGGTACGAGTGATTTTCTCCATGGCCTGCCGTGTTTCTTCAAGCTCCGCGGTACGGCGGCGTACCTGGTCCTCCAGGGTGATGGCCGCCTGGAACAGGTTGAAGTCGGACCCCTGTAGGCTGGCAGTGCGTTCGGCACGATTCATCAATGCCTGGATGATCTTGTTCAGGCGAGTGATTTCCGCCTGCATGGCTGGTTCGTCCTGCTTCGCCAGGTCAGACATCACGGGTTATCCTGCCGGTTGCCGGAACGTGCCGATGGCACAACCGGTGAAGGTTTGGTTGACGTGCAAACCTCGATACTGTTCACCGTAACTGCTGAAGCCGACGGTGTTGTAGTGCCGGAAGATTTCGCCGACACTCTCCTGCAAATCGTTTTGGACAATTTCCAGGTTGCGGAGGATACAGTCGCACCCCAACACGAGTTGCGGCGAGCCGATTTTTTCCCGGATGTGCTCGAAAGTCTGTTCCAGATTATGCACCAGGTCCACGCCATGGGCCACGCGGAGCACGACCCCCTCCTCGATGGCGCAGTAAAAAGACAGACTGCCGTCGGCATTGACTTTCTGGATGGAGCGCACATAGTCGGTGCCGTCGATCATCACCACCACCGGTGACGCGGCGAAACTGAGAGCACTCAACTCATGCACGTCCACCCCCACCAGGCGCGCGTATTCTTCGGCGGCCGGCAGGCCGTTGATCTCGTAAACGACGCGCTTGGCCGGATCCGCCGCCGTGACCACCAGGCGTTGTGCGGTGGACACAAAGTGCTGGGTCTTGAAGATTTCAAAGGGCCAGGAGGTGTTGAGCAGGATCAGCACGGCGCTATCCGAAAAAAACCGTCCATCGGCATAAACGTCGGTCTTGACAAATTTCATATCATCGCCCGCCGAACCTCCGAAAAGCAGTATCTCTCCCAGCGCATACTGGAAGGCATGGGCGACCGGCTCCTCGCGCCGGGACATGGCGTCGATGAGCAGAAACGCCAAAGTGTTGTCCGCTCCGGCTGCGGGGGCCCGGCTTTCCAATTGCTGCAACAGTCGTTGAACAAAGTCATGCCCGGTGGCGATGTCGAACCGGCTCAACTGATCCAACAGACCATTGACGGCCACACAACTGCCTGCCGGAAAGCTGACTCCGGACAAGCTGTGCGAACGATAACCGGCCGGCCCGATCTCCCCGGCGGTAGTACACCCCACCACCTGAATTCCGGCAAACAGTCGGTTGATTTCCTCAGCCAACACCCGCAGGTCGTACTGGCTGGAACAGAAAAAGATCACCAGTTCCATGTCCGGTTGTGCAACCGCCGAATAAAATTCCCCTACTGCCTGGCGAGCGTCCGTCGCACACGAATGCGCCAGGCGAATTTTTTGCGTGGGCATGGTCGACATCTCCTGCAATGGAACCTGATTTGCCAATTTTTCCCGGGGAAAATGCCTATTGCCCGGATTTTATTCCCTCAATCGGCCTATGGGCAATTTTTAAAACCCTATTTTAAATATAAATTTATGACAATTCAATAGTTTCTTCGGCTAAAGGGGATGAATCTTTTTTTGACAAGGCCCCAAATCACCCTGCGCCCTCCTGTTCAATAAATTTATGGTGCAACGGTTGGATGCCGGGTCGCGAGCCACCTACGCCGAGGGTTTCCGGCACCCGGATGGCGCCAACCAATCCCAGGGATGGGTTCATGCGGCCCGCGATTTGTGCGGCATGAGGTGCTGCTCCGCCAAGGTTGAACAGCAACTTGATTGTTATCAATTTCTCAAAAAAGCGCGGCTGTTATGCTGTCAGCAAATGATGACCGATAGCAAAACTTTTGCGACGGGCATGGCCCTCTGCCTAATCCATCGCGAGACCCAACTGCTGCGAAGGGGTCATCCAGGAGAAGGTTCGTGACCGCATTCAATGAAAGGAAACCCGCATGGAAAAGGAATGGACCAAGCAGAAAGACCGCTTCGGAATCGTGGACGTGAGGAAATTGACCAGCAACTTTTTGCCGGGTTTTCTCAAAAAGGCCGGCCAGGTGGAGGTGGGGGACGGGATCTGCGTGGTTCAGACATTTGATCCCGTGCCCCTGTACCCGGCGATGGCCTCCCTTGGGTTCGAACATGTCACCGACAAGGTGTCCGATGAGGAATATCGGGCTTACTTTTTCCGGAAAGAGAAAAAGGAGGCGCCCTTTCCGGGTACCGGCGACGCGCCCCTTAAACCGACCGCCCTGCTGAATTTCAAAAAAATCGACAATGGATTGGCGGATATCGCGGTCAATTTCTGGAATTTGACCTGGGGCAAGGAAACTCCCGCCATCGACACCAAAACCAAGTTACTGCTGTCTCTGGCCAACGGTGTCGGGGCGGGCCGACTGCGGCAGGCGACCCGCGAACTGGTGAAAGCCTATTTCCTGGGCGTTACCGTGGCCGAACTGGACGAATTATTTTCCCTGCTCATCTGGAACGGCGGCATCGGCACCTTCGCCTCGGATATCGGACCGTCAACCCTGTTCGAGGCCTATCAGACCATCAAAAATCTGGAAGACAAAGGTAAGACACGTCAGGAAATAATGGTTCTGCTCCGGGAGAAGTTCGGTGATGAAAATCCCGATGTCAACGTGCTGGCCTAGTCTGTGCGTCATGATTTTCTTCGACAACCATGCTGTTCCGGCCTGCCATGTCCGAAACGGCGGACCGGCTTTGTCGCAGCTCATTCACTCCGACCGAAAGTGGCGAGGTGTCCCATCATGAATACCATCCCCAACACGACCATCCGCATGTTCGGTGTTCTGCATACCGTACGACAACAGTCAGGGCTGCCGTCGACCGCCCAAGTTTACCTGCCGCCCGAAGGGCGCCATGCGCTGGATATTGCCCGGGAGCTCAAGCTGCCCATCGAAAAAATCGAGGGCGTGTTCGTCAATCATTTTGCCTATCCGCCCGATCGAACCATCATGCCCGGCGATCGCGTCGCCTTCATCCCTACCGGCATACCGGGATCGGATTGGCTCACCTTCTGCCTTCGCAGAGACAACGCATTGCAAAATTAATGTTCCATTAAGGTGCCTTGCCATTCAGCAACCATGTCCCCCAACGAACAACAGCCCCGGCCAGACCCTCGGACCGGGGCTGTTGTTCGTTTTGGGAGTTATGGGGGCGTCTTAACAGCTTGCTGAAAAAGTTATTTCATGATTTTTTTCAACACTGCTAGACTTGAGCTCCAAAGACGTCCTCTCAACGCCTGCTGATAGCTCTGATTGGGCCCACTCGAATCGGTCCATGGCCGGCTTTGAGGATCAATGATTATGAAGCAATTCAACATTTCAATTGTTTGGTTGATCCGATACCAAAGGAAAATGCATGAACACGGAATTGGCCTTCGTCCTCCTGCTCTTGGCTGCCACCATGGTTATGTTTGCCCTGAACCGTCCGCGCATGGATGCCGTCGCCCTGATCATGATGACGGTGTTGCCCCTGACCGGCGTCATCACCATGTCCGATGCCCTCGCCGGCTTGAGCGATCCCAATATTGTGCTGATTGCCGCGCTCTTCGTCATCGGCGAAGGGCTGGTGCGTACCGGCGTGGCGCAGGGCCTGGGTGATTTCCTGGTCAAAAAGGCCGGGAGCAGCGAAACCCGTCTCGTCGCCCTTCTCATGGCCATCGTGGCCGGCGTCGGCTCCTTCATGAGTTCAACCGGTGTTGTGGCCATATTCATCCCGACGGTCCTTCGCATCGCCCGTAACGCCGGCATCGCGGCAGGCCGATTGATGATGCCGCTCAGCATGGCAGCTCTGATCAGCGGCATGATGACGCTCATTGCGACCGCCCCGAACCTCGTCGTCAACAGCCAGCTTGCGCGCAAGGGCCACGCCGGATTTCATTTCTTCGCCTTCACGCCCTTCGGAATTCCCATCCTCCTGTGCGCCATCGCCTACATGCTGTTCGCGCGCCGATGGCTGGCCGGCAAAGACAAAACAGGCAAAATCGCAGCGGCTCGACCCCGACTTGCCGAGTGGATCGATACCTACGGCCTTGCCGAACGAGAGTATCGCCTCCGGCTTACCCCGCAATCGCCGTGGGTGGCCAAACGCCTTGACCAGCTCAATCTGCGAGCGGCGTCGGGAGTGAACATCATCGCCATCGAACGTCAAAAACTCTTCTCAACCGTCATTGTCGAGCCGACGGCGCACACCGAGTTGCAGGCCGGGGACGCCCTGTTCATGGATTTACAAAACAATACGGCAGAGATCGAGGCGCTTTGTGAGCGGTTCGTTCTCGAGAAGCTCCCCCTTTCCGGCAACTTCTTTACGGATAAATCCCAAGCCATCGGCATGGCGGAACTGATGATTACGGCGGATTCCAAGTTGATTGGCGAAACGGTCCTGTCCGCTTACTTTCGCTCCAAACACGACTTGAACGTCGTCGGCCTGAAACGCGGGCAGTCGCCCATCGCCGGCAACATACTCGACGAGTCGCTGCGCGTCGGGGATACCCTGCTGGTGGCCGGTCCATGGCGGGCGATCGAACGCCATCAAACCGACTTTCAGGATCTGGTCGTGTTGAATATGCCCGCCGAAGTGGAAGATGTCATCGCTGCACCGAATCGGGCCCCCATCGCCATCGGCGTGCTGGTCGTCATGGTGGCCATGATGGTAACGGGAATCGTGCCCAACGTGCAGGCGGCGCTCATCGGATGTCTGTTGCTTGGCCTGTTCCAATGCATCGACATGTATGATGCGTATCGTTCCATCCAATGGCAGACCCTCATCTTGATTGTCGGCATGCTGCCGTTCTCCCTGGCGCTGCAAAATACCGGAGGCGTGGACATGATGGCCGACGTGCTTCTCAGGGCGCTGGGAAACGCCGGACCGACCACCATGCTGGCCGCCATTTTCATGCTCACGGCGGCATTTGGACTGTTCATTTCCAACACGGCCACGGCGGTCTTGATCGCACCGGTTGCCTTGGCTGTCGCCGATGAGCTGGGATTATCTCCGTATCCCTTCGCCATGGCCGTGGCCTTGGCGGCGTCGGCCGCCTTTATGACCCCTGTGTCGTCACCCGTGAACACATTGGTGTTGGGACCGGGCGAGTACAATTTCTTCGACTTCGTTCGAGTGGGCGTACCGTTCACCCTGATCGTCATGCTGCTGAGTCTCGTGTTGATCCCGCTTATTTTTCCATTTGCCCCCTGAAGTCGGATAGGAGGCAGGGCCACCCCCATCGTTTCAAATTCCTGGCCCGGGAATAGGTATCTTCCAATGCCACTGTTGGGGGGATGACGGACCAAGACAAGGTTAAGAGGGGTCAGATAAACGCCCTGTGCTATCGGACTACTTCAATTTTTACGTTGCTCAAACAAGATGATATTTTGCCAATATTACCGAACGCAGTTCTTTGAAGATAAATAATTAAAATTAGCGGCGGCGTAGCGACCTTGCCCCAGGCAGGAATTTTCGAGGACCACTGCTGTATCTCCGGCAGCAGAGTTGAATGGTTCGGTGCCCTCATGTGTCCACAGTTGCGTCTTTTGGTTCCTCACCTTGGAAGGGAATGGTGATTCCCAGCCAGGTATCTCCGATTGTTTCGAAGGAAACATCCCAGGTTATAGGCTGCGCCCGTGGATCCTCAACTCCAAACCCAGACAGCTTCATGGCAGTAAAGATATCCTCCGGCAAGTCTTGCCTCAGCCACGACTTGAATACCTTCGCCAGTCCCGGCCTTGCTAATTCCAGAATCCTGTCGAAACGGGAAGGCAGGTCAAGATGCCACTCTCGGGTGTCCGGCCTCGGGCCGGATTCATCACCATCAAGTCCGATACTCACAGGTGTGCCGGTAGGAGGGAATATCCACTCGGCCTCCCAGTAAGAATGCTCGGGATGGTTGGAGATGTACATGAACGTCAGTTGCCCAAAGTCGGGGTCGTCGATTTTGGGAGGCCGGAACTGCAGCCTTAGTGACTTGAATAGGTTCATCTCATCTCCTCACCGAACGTTGGTCGAAATCGGGCGCCAGGCAAGCGGCGAGCCGCTTGCCTGGCGGCAGGACATGCTGCAGAAACCGACGGATATACATATACCAACCAGCGGACCCACGACGCGCACTCATTGACACAACGTACCCACAAAGCACGCCCGCCAGTCATGGGTACGCTGAATTGGCTGCTCGGGGGCCTTCTCGCAAACCATTGATTATCATCCCTCTTCGCAAATGGTCTTCAATATTTCCAATGCTTGAGGCCAGCCAGCATTGAACATCTCTTCGTAATCTTTATGGGTGCAGATCTCGATGTGCAACTCTGTCGAGCCATCCGTGTCGTTGAAAATATACATCTCGGTGGATCCAATCCAAGTGCGGGCCAGCCCGCTCGACACGTCTTCAGTGCCATCCTTGTTGATTATCGCAATATGCCTGGCCTTGAGTCGCTCATGGGGTGCTACCTCATCCAGCGTTGCTTTGGTGCCGCCCATGCTTGGATCTATGAATTTGATTGTTGCACCTTGTTCCCATTCCCCGATGAATTCTGAATTTGGCGAAAAGGGTTGAGTCCATCGGCGGTAGTCCAGTGGATCAAGCATATGTTGCCACACCTTTTTCCTTGGCGCATTGATTCTGATCGAGTAGGTCAAGGTCTTCATCTATTTTTCCTATCGCTCAACGCTCCGTTTCAGCGGCGGACCGAGCAACGGACCGTCCACGGCAATCGGTTTCGGGACAACACGTTCTATTTCGCTACTTCATGGCCAGGTAGCTCGTGATGAGGTTCCGATAGTTCGGAATGTGCTCAGAGAACAACGCACCAAGCCCCTCGATGTCGTTGCGCCAGTCGCGGTGCAGTTCACAGGCCACCCCAAACCAGTTCATCAGTTGCACGCCAGCCGAGTTCATGCGTGCCCAGGCTGCGTGACGAGTGACTTCATTGAACGTCCCAGAGGCATCGGTGACCACGAACACGTCGTAACCCGCCTCAACGGCCGAAAGCGCCGGAAAGGCAACACAAACCTCCGTGACTACCCCAGCGATAATGAGCTGCTTGCGTCCGGTCTTGCGGACCGCGTCGACAAACTCGTCATTGTCCCAGGCATTGATGTTGCCAGGGCGGGCGATGTACGGTGCGTCCCGGAACAGTTCCTTAAGTTCCGGCACCAATGGACCGTTCGGGCCATTCTCGAAGCTGGTAGTCAGAATAGTGGGAAGCTGGAAATATTTGGCGCTGGCCGCCAGCGCCAATACGTTGTTCTTGAACTCACCAGGAGAGAAGTCCTGCACCAGGGAGATCAGGCCGGACTGGTGGTCCACCAGCAGACAGGCTGCGTCGTCCTTCGAAAGCCGCGTGTACTTGAACGATTTAGTCATGATTCCCTCCCTCCTTGGGTTGAGACCCGATATGGGTCGGTTGCGTTGCCCAACATTGTGAATCAGGCGCGGCTATTTGTTGTCGCCTGCATCCAGCTTGTTATGCGTTTCAGTTTTTCCGGGCACAACGCTTCTTCGATCCATACCCAACAACCCCTCGCCAAGGTTTCGTGACCATCTGCCTCAGCCACCCCGGGAAGGAGGTCCAAATCAAGGAGTCGGTTGCGGAGGCAATTGCCCTGAACTTCGTGGCATCCGTCAAAGGGTCATTCTGTCGAATGCTTAACCACGCCGGCCCGAACCATGTTCAGATTGATTTATACCAGACAATGGCGCAGATGCTCGCCGGATTCGATGGATTTAGCATGGTAGCGCTCTTCCCAGCAGGCGCTCATGCGTCGTTTTCGCTAATTGGTGTCCATCCGGAAACTCCGGCTGGACACACGCTATAGCCTGATTTGGCCCCCAGAAATCGGCCTGCAGGTGATTATAGAAGGGCCATTATCAGAGAATTTATCCAAATATCAAAGGCTTAGATTGGTCCACCCCAATACTGACAGGCCCCCATGTTAGCAATACCCTGCAAACTCTTCGCGATAGAAATACTTTGACTTGACAATGTTTTAGCGCAACAATTGTGCTGTTTTAATCCTTAATCTGATTGATCTTGAAGACTTCTACTACACCCCCCGTGGCACGCCATTTCAAGCTGTGCTTGCCTTGGCGCTTTGGGGAGCCCGTCTGCAGGTCGGGCGAAGGAAATAAGACATGGCAAACAAGCCTGACGGGCCGCAAAAAATTCTGATCCGGCTTGCCGTCTTGGCTCTGGCGGCAACGACGGCACTGCTGTTTGGCAGCTCTGCCTTCGGGCAGAATTCAGCCAAACCGACGGAAGCCAACGGTATCAGCACGATCGCGCTCCAGGCGGACGGGCAACCTCCTTCTTACGGCGCCGGCCGCCTGTCCTTGACAGAGGAAGAACGGGTTTGGCTGCATGGCCACTCGGTGATTCGGGTGACGCACGATCCGGCTTGGGCGCCCATTGAATTTACCGACCCGAAGGATAATC
>NZ_JAFCIY020000018.1 GCF_020194955.2 Desulfuromonas sp. CSMB_57
GAGTTCTGCGTTGTATAGCAAATGGAATATCGTTATGCAAGATAAAACACAACGCATTTCGAAATTTTGACGTATACATTTTCAAGGAGATTAAAATCCCTCCGCACACCCCTTCCGTCCTACCCCATAATTCGTATTCCGCCAGGGACCTTCGCTTGATTCCCAAACAAGCATATAGTATAGGTATCGCATTCCCGGGGGTGCCTAACCCCATTAAATCAGGAGGTATTTCACCCATGAGCCCACGCAAGGAAATCAAGAACAAACTCCAGGGGGAGTCTCTGGTTCGCAAGAGCCTGATGAAAAACAGGAAACCCGTGCCGACCATCCGCCTGGTGCCGGATCTGCACGTGGTCAAGATCGGCGGCCACGGCACCATCGATTACGGCCGGGACGTGGTGTTGCCATTGATGGAGGAGATCGGGGAACTGTCGCAGAAATACAAGATGCTCATTGTTACCGGCGGCGGAGTGCGGGTACGCCACATCCTGGACATCGGCATCGACCTGGGCATGCCCACGGGCGTGCTGGCCGAACTGGCTGCCAAAATCAGTGAACAGAACGCCGAAATGGTAGCCCTGCTGCTTTCCAAATGGGGCGGGTCCCGCATTCACAGCAGCGATCTGCTTGAACTGCCAACCCTGCTGCGGTTGGGCACCCTGCCCGTCACTCATGGCACTCCACCCTACGGGCTGTTTGAGCATCCGCCCGGAACAGGGCTGATACCGCCCCATCGCACCGACACCGGAGCCTTCTTGATGGCCGAGGTGCTCGGCGCTCAAAGCTGCATTCTGTTGAAAAACGTCGATGGCCTTTATACCGAGAACCCCCATGTCAATCCCAAAGCGGAACTCATCGAGGAGGCCACGGCCGACGAACTGATCGCCATGGACCTGGAGGACATGGCCTTCGAACGGAAATTGTTGTATCTGCTGCGGGATGCAGCCACACTCAAGGAACTGCGCGTCATCAACGGCCACAAACCGGGCAACCTCGAAAAAGCCATTCGCGGCGAGCGGGTGGGAACCCTGATCAAAGCCTGAAGCGGACTTGCTTCCCGCCAACCGTCGGGGTAAAATAAAATCGTATCTACCGCTATTGGAGAGCGGTACACCCTAGCGAGGAGGTTGGTTATGAGCGGCAAGATCTTTTATCGGGAACGGCAAAAAATGACGGACGGCGCCAAGCAACCGCGTTACATTATCGTGGCCATTGCGAACGCCGACCTCAAGGTTTACGGCAAACACCTGCGGATGAGTGAATTGAAGGCCATTGCCGAGGGTATCGGCGCAGAAATGGTGGCATTGCCGCGAGGGCCGAAACACGCAGAAGATGAAGATTAACCCTTGGCTGAACCATATTTAAACTGCAAGAACGACCCTGGAGCCAGGCTCCAGGGTCGTTTTGCATGGTCTGCCAAAACCACCTCAGCGAATGATGAAGTTCAGTTCGACGGATAGGGGTTCTTCGGGCATCTCGTGGGCGGGACCGGGGAAGCGGGGAAAAGGCGCGGCCTGTTTTACGGCACGCAGGGCCGCGCCATCCAGCAGACTGGAACCGGAGCTGCGTGCCAGTTGCGGCTCGCCGATCAGGCGGCCATCGGCAGTGAGCCGAAAGGTCACCAAAGCCACACCCTGGGTACGGCGCTGTTCCGCCAGCTTGGGATAACGCTTGGCCGCTTCGATGCGCGCCCGTACCGCGGCCAGATACCCCTGCAGGCCTGAGCCGCTCTGTCCCTGTCCACGACCTCCGACCCGCCCCCCCGCGGTCGCACCATCCGGGCTGCCGGCGGCACTACCGCCGCCTTCGACACCGCCAACCCCCGTACCTGCCGCCGGCTTTCCCTCCGGAGTACCGGGAGGCACTGCGGCGACGGCCGTGGTGACCGGACCTTCCGGCTCTTCCGGCGCCGCGATAATGGGCCGGGCCGGAACAGGTTGTGGCGCTGCCGGCCGCTCAACCGGCCTGGGAACCGGCTTGGGAGGAGGAGTGACCACGCTTGCCGGCTTGGGTTTGGGCGGAGCCGGCTCCGGCGCCGGGGGTGCCGGTGCTTCCTGCTTGGGCGGCGGAGGCGGCGGAAGAATCTGCTCGAGATCGACCTCGATGCGCTGCAGAATGCGGCCGGGCCGGGTCAGGACATCGCCCAGGGCCAGCACCAGCATGGCGTGCAACACGAGGGAAATGCCGAATATCGCCAGGTCCTGGCGGCCGTTCATGGCGTCGGCACCTCCTGCTCGGTGGCCACCACGATGCGCGCCGCCCCGGCCAGCTTGGCCTGTTCCATGACCGACACCACCTGCTGCAGGTGAACTTCCCGGTCGCCCCGCAGCACGATGGTCGTATCCCTCCCCATGAGATCACGCAGACGCGGCCCCAACTCCGTCATGGACAGGCGCTGCCCCTCGACAAAAAGATCGCCTTCCGCCGTCACCACTACGGCCAGTTCATCGCGTTCGCGATCCACGGCGCTGGCGGCAGTCGGCAGGCGCACCCCGATGCCGTCCTCTTCGATGAACTGGGTCGTCAGGAGGAAAAAGATCAGCAACAAAAACACAATGTCGATCAGGGGAGTCAGGTTGAGCACCGTCCCCTGGGAACGCACCGGGATATCCATCAGCCGTTCTCCTGCCCGGCCAGGGGCGATTTTGGAACGGGGGCGAGACGGGCCACGCTGGCACTGCCGAGACAGCCGGCATCCTCCAGGGCATCCAGCAACAGGCCGGTTTCCTCTTTGAGATTGTCGACGGCCTGATGCACCTTGCCCTGCAGAAAGTTGTGCAGGACCATGGCGGGGATGGCCACGCCCAGGCCCAGTGCGGTGGTCAGCATAGCCTCCCAGATGCCGCCGGCCAAGACTGAGGCATTGACCTTGCCGCCCAGATGCTGGATGGCCTGGAAAGCCTTGATCATGCCGGTGACGGTGCCAAACAGACCGAGCAGCGGCGCGACATTGCTGATCAGGAACAGGGTCGGCAGAAAGCGTTCCAAAACGCGAATCTCACGAGCGCCAACGTGGCTGATGGTCTTTTCCAACTCGGCGCGGGTGGCCGGACGGCGCCCTTCCCGCAAGCGCGCCAGCACTTCCACCACGGCCATGAACATGGGGTGGGTTTCTCCGGCCACTTCTTCGGCCGCCTTGGCGTAATCCCCCTCAAGGGCTCTTTTACGTAACCGGTGCATGGCACGGGCATCGCGGATGCGCAGGCACCGATAGGTCCAAACCCGATCCAGTACGATGAACAGGGCAACCACGGAAGTCCCGACAATGATGAGGCCGACGGGGCCGGCCTTGTCCATGAAAGAAATCCAACTCTGCATGAGATGCCATTCCTGTCCGCCGCTGGAAGGGATACGTCCAGCAGCCAAATATTACTGATAAAAGAGGTGAACTGCTCGAGCCAAGGCCGGACCTCAGCCCGCGGCAGCCTGACACAGGAACGAATCCGGCGTCCAGCGTCGAAAGCGGCAGTTGTAGCAGGAACGGGCCTCATCCGTGACCCATTCCTCCTCCACATCCTCCCGGAACGCCGGACAGTCCGATGCCGCCTGCACTGCGGCTTGGAAATCCTCCCGGCCATGACGAAACAGCTTCCGTCCCTGTTCAACAATGTCCCACATGCGTGCCTCCCTGCTCAGTATTTCTTCAGTTCCCGCCGACAGCTGGTCTTCCAGCGCGCCGGTCCCGCATCCGTCAAAGGGGACACCATCAGGAAGGGCTTGCCGTCCAGATAGACGGCCTTGGGCTTTTCTCCGACTGCGACCAGGTCGTTTTCCTCCAACAGGTCTCCGGCCATACTGCGTACCCCACCCAGCTGGAATTGCTCAACAATATCCGCCACCCGGGCCATGCCGTCACGAGTCGGAATTTCCAGCCAGCCCTTGATGCGGCCGTCATTGCCGCTCATGCGCAGGCCGATGCCGGCCAGGGCACCGATGACCCCGTGCCCGGTGCCGCCGTGCTCAGAAAGATAAATGCCTTGAGCGGCGGCCAGGTCATAGGCGTCCTGTTTGCGCAAAACCTCCCGCTTGGCCCGCCGGCCGAAGTCGACCAACAGCGCTGTATCGGAAAGGGTGTCCGGAACGGCGACGGCCAGCCCCGGGTCCGAACCCTCGGCGCTTTCCTCCACGAGAAAGGCCTTGGCGCGCTCCACCAGAGCCGGCAGATACTGTTCGCCGATCTCGGCGGCAAAACACATGGAACTGTTATGGGAGGTATAGGGCACATCCGGATGCACCAGCAACTGATGGCGGGTGACGAATTCACTGCGCCCCCAATTTCGCTCTTCAATCTCGGTGGCCAGTTGTTCGGCCAGATCGCCGGTACCACGTGATTCCAAATTGTCCGTGTCGTCGATGCAGATCAGTACTTTCATGGGAACTCCCCGGCGACCGCTGGCCGCCCTTTACTGAGGTTGGCAGGTTAACAGTTAGACGATGACCCCATAAGCCCGCAGCCGTCGCAATACCACCGGCAGCAGCAGCCCGGCCAGCAGACCGAACAGGGCCGCGCCGGCACCTTCGATAAGCGAAAGCTGAAGGTTGACGGTTGCGTCCATGCCGATCAGAAAATTCCTGGCGTAATCGCTAAAAAACTTGGAGAAACCGGCCAGGGCGCCGGTCAATCCGCTCCAGACAGGATGCCGAAATCGTCCCGGCAGCAGCAGGGCCAGGCCGTCGATCACCGCCGCCACCAGGAAATACTGCAACAACACCATGGGGCCCTGCTTGGCGAACCCCACGAACATGGCGGCGCTGCCCGCCAGCAGCCCGGCAAAAATAGCCGCAAACGGATAGGATACGCTGCCTCGGGCCAGCATGAGAAAAAACACCGTGGGCAGCATGGAGCGTCCGCTGATCCTGAGCTTGATGCGGAAGAAAACTCTGACCAGCACCGCAAACAAAGCGCAGAAGCCGATAAACAGGGCGTCTTTCAGGGACAGGTGCGGTAATTGCCAACGGGGCTTGAAGATCCGGCGTGCCATGGTATTGGTTCCTTGTTCAGAATGGTGCAACATCCACTGATTGGCGTGTTGTAGGGATAGTCGACCTGCCGACTACTCCCCGGGCCAGCAGGTCCGCCGGGGAAACCGTTCAAAACCGCGCGCCCTGGCCGCCAACGCGATATGGCCGGCCAGCGCCATGCCCTGCACCACGGCCGGAACGACGACGCAATGCAGCAGATCGGCCCAATGCCAGGGACGCACCAAGTCACGTGGCAGAATGCGGGCCCCGCGCAACACCTGGCCTTCGTAGATATTCTTGATTTCGCCCAGCAACCGGGGAATGAACCTCATGCAGGTGCTCAGTACGAAGGCGGCCCGTCCCGGCATGACCCGGGTCAACACCCTGACGATACCCGACTGGGATGCGGTTCGGGCAAAAACCATCCCCGGCAGCAGAGCCAGGAACAGCTGCCAGGACACCTTGAAGCCCAGCCACAATCCGGCCATGGTGCGAAAACGAAACAGATGCAGCCCCAGAATGATCGCTGTCTGCCAGGCGAAAGTCCGCATTTCCCGCCGCAGGGACAAGGGTCCCCGGTGCAGCCAGAAAATGGCTACGGCGTTGATGCCGGTAAGCAGCAGCAACAGTTCCACCCTGCGGGCCAGAAAAGCCAGACAGGACAACACCATGACGACAATCATCCGCCGCCCGATGCCGTCATCCCGCGTCCCGCCCTGGGCCAATCGACCTTGGGCGGCAGGCATGCGGCTGCCCATCGTCGAGAACGGATCAGGCGGCGACAAGCCGACCCCCTTCCAGGCGCAGGACGCGATGGGCCCAGGGATACTCCAGGTCCGGCTCGTGGCTGGTCCAAATCAACGCCATGTTGTGATGGTCACTCCAACGCACCAACAACTCCAGAACCTCCTGGCTGCGATAGCCGTCCAGCCCGGCCAGAGGATCGTCCAGCAGCAAAAGCTCCGGTCCGGGGGCCAACACCGCTGCCAGCGCCACCAGGTGCTTTTGACCGTAACTCAGCTTATGGGGTGAAGCCTCAGCCAGATCTTCGATGCCGAAACCCTGCAGGACTTGTGAGACCCGTTCCGCAATGGTCGAGCGCGCCAGTCCAAGTCGCTTGAGGGCGAAAGAGATCTCCTCGCGCACGGTATTTTCGAACAGCTGGCTTTGCGGGTTCTGAAACAGCAGGCCGACCCGACCCCGCAAACGTCCCGGCTCGGGCAGTCCGTCCAGAATGGAGACCTGTCCGCCGCTGGGAGCCAGAAAACCGAGCAGGCAGCGCAGCAACGTGGTCTTGCCGGTACCATTGAGGCCGGTGACCACCATACGTTCGCCGCGTCGCAGTTCCAGGCCCACCCCCGACCAAACATCCTGGCCGTCGGCGCCCTGAAACGCCAGATCCTCGGCATGCAGCAAGGCTTCGGAAAGCCCCGCGCAGGACGGCACCGACCAGGAACCCGACGGGACCGCCGTACCGGTCCAGCGCCCCGGTTGCAGGCGGCCGTCACCGGTCAGCTGCCAGAACTCATCGATGACCGCCAACAGGGGTTCCGGGCGATGCTCGCACAGCAGCACGGCGATCCCGGCAGCCTTCAAACGCTCCAGCAAGCCCCGCAACTGCAACAGGCCTTCAGGATCAAGCTGGGCACCCGGCTCGTCGAGAATCAGCAGGCGCGCTTCCATGACCAGGTGCGCCGCTATCAGCACCCGGTATTTCTGCCCCATGGACAATTTATCGACAGGGAAGTCATGGGCTTTGGCCAGGCCGACGGCCGTCAGTGCCGCACTCACCCGCTCGGGCATGGCGGCCGGTTCCACGCCCAGATTTTCCAAGCCGAAGGCCACCTCGGCACCAACCGTGGAGGCCAGCAACTGCACATCCGGATCCTGCAGCACCAGGCCCACGGGCATGGCAGCGCTTGCAACGGCGGGGGCGAACTCCAGTTCGCCCCCGCCGTCTCCATCCGGAGCCAGTCCGCTCAGGATCCGCGCCAGGGTGGTCTTGCCCGATCCGGTGGGCCCGGTCAGGCAATAACAGCATCCCGGCGCTATTTCCAGGTCGACGTCCTTCAGCACCTGCTCTGCTGCGTCCGGATAACGGAAGGAAGCCTTCCGCATCCGGAGCAGCGGAGCCTGTTCATCAAGCTGCATGCACTAAAACTTCCAGTTGACACCACCATAGATCATGCGGCCGGCCTGGGGCAGGCCGTAGCTTTGCTCGTAGTTGGCATCCAGAAGATTGTTGATGCCGAAATACAGGTCCAGGGCGCCCCCTGCGGCCGCCTTGTTGATGCGCCAGTCGACCAACAGGTATTCCGGATAACGCCGCTGTGGCAGGTTTCCAGTACGTGCATTATAGTAAGTGTTGGCCACCCACCTGGCGGAGCCATAGGTCGACAATCCCCACCAGGGAAGACGATAGGAAGCCTCGAGGGTCGCAGAGTGTCGAGGACGGTTTTGCAGGATGGGCCGGGTGCTGCCGGGCGACGCGTCTTCGGTATCGAGATAATCGTAACTGGCGCGCATCCACAGACCGTCGAAGTACGTGTTTTCCACCGCTACTTCGACCCCCGTGAATTCGTATTTGTCGTTATTGATGACAATGTCGAAACCCTCTGGACGCTCGATGAAATCTTCCGCCTCGGCATAAAAACCGGTTACCGAGAACAGAGTGCGACCGGGCAACTGCTGCTCGACGCCGCCTTCAAAGTGCCAGGTCACCTCGGGCTTGAGATCCGGATTGCCACGCTGCGGATCATACAGATCCCGCAGAGTGGGGAAGCGTACCTTGCGGGAGTGGGAGAATTTGAGCCGGGTAGGCTCGAAGAGTTGGTAGGTCAGACCGACCAGGTAACTGGTATCGTCGGTGGTTTTCTCCGAGCGATCCTGCCAGTGATGACCGACGCCGAGAACCACTCCGAGCTTCGGCAGGGGCGAAACTTCGTATTCGAGATTGACCGAGTAAAGCTGGAAATCCCAATTGCCGTTTACATCGGTACGCACGTTGCCGTTGCCGACCTCAAATCCCTTGACCCTATAATCATTGTTTTCCAGCATGAATCCCAAAGTCGCTGCGCCATAGCGCTCCGCATCATAGCGGCCCTGCAGATTGAAACCAGAAATCTCGGACTGGTGGTCGTAGCGATAGGCCCGGTTCAGAGCCAGAGTGTTGTAATTGAAGTTGTCGTAATTGCTTTCCAAAACGTCCAGGCTATTGAAGTAGCCCCAGCCCTTGACACTCAACGGACCCGAAAAATCATGGCTGAACGCCAACTGGGCGGAAAAGTTTTCGGCATCGTCCTCCCGCTCGAAACGCTGCCGTTGCTGGGCATAGGGATCGGCATTCCCGAATATTGTAAATGGAGGCTTACCACGCTCGCCCTGCATGTAGCTCAGGGTGACGCCCAGCAACGTCGCATCGGAAGGCGAGTAGCCGACATTGGCGAACAGGTTGTGACGCCGCCGGTCACTGTTGCGCCGCTCGCGGTCCGGCTGATCTGCGGTAGTGGAGAACTTGTGAGAAAGCAGGAAATAATCCTGCTCAAAGGTGCTGCCGCTCAAAAAGACGTCAAATTTATCCGACCCGTAACCAGCGGTACCACGAAACAGGTGCATGTTGCCTTCACCCAACTCCCCACCGATGGAGCCGCCCAGTCCTTTGGTGGCCTTTTTGGTGATGATGTTGATGACCCCGGCATTGCCGCCTGGTCCGTAAAGGGTTGAGCCGCCCCCGGTCGTTACCCTGATTTCAGCAATATTTTCCACGGAGATCAACGCCGGATCGAACTGCCCGTCATAGGTGGCATTGAAGGGAGTGCCGTTGAGCAGCAGTCGGACATGCCGGGTACGCAAACCCCGGATATCGATGCGCGGCGTCCCATCACCGCCGACGCGTACCTGCACCCCGGGAACCAGATAGAGAGCCTGATCCAGGGTACGGGCGCCACGCTCCTCGATCTGCGCGGCGGTCACGATGTGGGTCGTTCCGACCTTCTCGACGCCCTGTTCCGCGCCGGACACAACGACTTCGCCCAAGTGGTAGATCCCATCGTCAGCCGCCATCGCCTGCCCGCCGGCGGTGCCGGCCAGCAAAAGCAAGGGCAACCCCCAACCGAGCCACTTTTTTCCCTTCATTGATACCTCCGTCAATTCGAAAATTAATCCAGACAAACACAAACAAACGCCGTTTGTTACGGCATATTTTTTCGAATATAACGAAGACCGGAATCCGATGTCAAATTTTTTATATAACGAAGAACCATATATACATAACGCACGGCCTGGCCATGTTCAATAATTTCGCGGATGGCACTACGCAGGTTCGCAAAAAAGGAAACTGTGCGGATAAAGGAAGATGGTACGAAAAGCGGTCGACATGGGAATCTGATAAAATGTGCTAAGGGGAAGTCTCCGCCATCACCGACTGACAGAAATCACTGTCTGCTATGGATTTGCACGGAAAGGAATGATCATGAAACGGAAATCGTTCAGCAAACTTGCCCTGCTGCTCTGCGCCTGGCTGCTGCTGGGCACCGCGTGCCTGGGGCGGGGGCCTTCGCCGGGCGCCCTGCTGCGGCAGGATTTCACCACCATGGACAACGCGGAACTGGTGCAATATTACCAGTCCCTCAATGACGCCATCGCCGGACAGCGCGGCGGCCGGACCGGGTTCGGTCTGGGCGTGGGGGTGGGGGTCGGCAGCGGCTCTGTGGCCGTCGGGGCCAGCCAGGGTATCCGCCTCGACGATCCCACGGATGCCCTGCGGGCGCGACGCAACCAGGTACGGTTGGAACTCGACCGGCGCGGCCTGACACCCCCGGACGCAGGGGGTGCCGTTCCGTGACGGTGCCGGGCGAGACGGCAGAGTGGCGGCAACATGAAGGCGGGATGCTGCCCTGCAGCGAGCCACAGCCCTGAGCAAAATCGGTCAGCGCAAGCCGAAGCGACGCTGCACGTCCTCCGGCGCCGGATCGTAGTGGGAAAATTCCATGGTGAAGGTGCCGCGACCGGCGGTGCTGCTGCGCAGTTCGGTCATGTAGTCGAACATTTCCGACAAGGGCACCGTGGCGCGAATCACCTCGATGTCGGGCCGGGTTTCCAGGCCTTCCACCCGACCGCGCTTTTGCGGCAGGGAGCCGATGACGCGCCCGGCGGCCTCGGCCGGCACCAACAACTCCAGGGCCATGACCGGCTCCAGCAACACCGGCTTGGCCTGCACGACGGCCAGGGACAGACAGCGTTGCGCCGCCGCGCGCACACCGACCTCGGTGGTCATGCCCGGCTCGAAGGGGGCCGCCGGCACCCGGACCTCGACATCCGTCAGGGGATAGCCGCTGCCGGCTCCGGCGGCGCAGGCCCGGGACAGGCTTTCGGCCAGGGCGGTCCGCAATTCCGGGGGCAGGCTCCCCGCCTCGGCCTCCGGCAACTGCAGGCGCACCCCGGAACCGCGTGGCAACGGTTGCAGGCGCAGGCCGATTTCCCCATGCTGGATGCGGCCATCGGCTTCGCGATGGAATACCTCCCGGTGGTCGGCCGCTTCCAGTACCGTTTCGCAATAAACCACCTGCGGCCGCCCGGTCTGCACTTCGACCCCGAATTCGCGCCGTAACCGGTCGACGATAATTTCCAGATGCAGCTGTCCCATGCCGGCCAGGATGGTCTGGCCGGTCTCCCGATCTTCGCGCACCCGGAAGGTCGGGTCCTCCCATTGCAGCTTCTCCAGGGCCGCGGGCAATCGTTCGCGATCCTCGATCCGACGCGGTTCCACGGCCAGGGACACCACCGGGTCAGGCACGGTCAGGCCGGACAACACCAGGGGCAGCTCGGCCCGGCACAGGGTATCCCCGGTCAGGGCGTGCTTGAGGCCGACGGCGGCAACGATATCGCCGGCCACCGCCTCATCGATGCGCTCTCGACGGTGGGCATGCATGCGGAACAGCCGGGCCAATTTTTCCGGTACGCCGCGACTGCCATTGAAGAGTTCGTCGCCGATGCGCAGGGTGCCGGAATAGACGCGCAGGTAAGTCAGCTTGCGGCCCTCGTCGGAGAGCACCTTGAAGGCCAGGGCGCAGAGGGGCCCGCGCGGTTCGCAGGGTAACACCAGGGGCTCTGCTGCCGCTTCGCCCAGGCGCTGCGCCGGAACCGGCGGCACCTCCAGAGGGGACGGCAGATAGTCGACAATGGCGTCCAGCAGGGGCTGCATGCCCTTGTTGCGCAGGGCTGAACCAAGCAGTACCGGACAGAGTTGGCAGGCCAGCACGCCGCGTCGCAGGGCGCTACGCAGGCGTTCCGAGGAGACCGGCCGGCTGTCGAGAAAATCAGCCAGAATGGTCTCGTCGAAATCGGCCGCCGCCTCCACCACCCGCTCCCGCGCCAGGCGTACCTCCTCCTCAAGTTCCGCGGGTACCGGACCGACGGCCACGGTCGCCCCCAGATCCTGCTCGACAAAGGTCAGCAGCCGTTCCTCCAGCACATCGATAACCCCGGAAAAAGCCGCCTCGCGCCCGACGGGAATCTGCAGCAGCACCGGCCGGGCCGCCAATCGCCGGGCCATCTGCTCCAGCACCCGCTCAGGGTCGGCGCCGATCCGATCGAGCTTGTTGATCAGACAGATGCGCGGCACCCGGTAGCGATCCGCCTGGCGCCACACCGATTCGCTTTGGGACTGAACCCCCTCGACAGCGCTGAAGATGACCACCGCCCCGTCCAGCACCCGCAGGGAACGCTCCACCTCGATGGTGAAATCGATATGGCCCGGCGTATCGACCAGATTGATCCAGGCTTCCCGCCAGCGGCAGGTGGTGGTGGTGGCGGTAATGGTGATGCCGCGCTCCTGCTCCTGCTCCATCCAGTCCATGATGGCCGTACCGTCGTGCACCTCGCCCAGTTTGTGGCTTTCGCCGGTGTAGTAGAGCAGGCGTTCGGAGACGGTCGTCTTGCCGGCATCGATATGGGAGATGATGCCGATATTGCGGATGGCTTGCAGCTCAGGCTTGCTCATGACACCTCAAAAAACTCTTTAAATGGGACGGGACCGGCCTGTCCCCGATCCGTTTCAGACGGCCAACTCCTGCCGCAGCAGGCTCAACTGGGTGAGATCGAGACCGTTGTATTCAAAATATTCCCGCTCCAGTTCCTCGACATAGAAGCGGTCGAGCCCGCTGTTGCTTAAAAAGTCTTCGCGCAAGGCCATATCGCGACCGGCGACGATGCGCGGCAACAGGTTGTGCAGATACATCTCCTCCATCTGCAGATTCTGCACCACGCGTCGAAACAGCTTTTCCAGGGACTTACGCTCGGCCTCGCCGGACAGCCCCAACTCCCGGGCCACTTCGCGCAGCAGTTGGTCACGCTCGACGGCCGTTTGGTAGCGGGCGTAAAAATGCCGCACCCGCTCCTTGGTCAACTGCAGCATGCGGTTGTAAAGCTGTTCCAGGCGCGAAAGATCGTTGAGGCGCTGCAACAGCCCCTGCAGGGTCATCCGGCCCTGTTCGATGCTGGTCAGGCCCTGGCGCAGACAGATCAGTTTTTGGCGGCCGAACTGGCCCAGATAGCGGTTTTGCAGGATGCGGTCGAAGAACAGTTCGTCGAACAGTTTGGGGCCGAGCAGATCGAAGGCCTTCTTGTTGTTCAGCAAACTGCGCACCAATTCTTCCGTAAAGCGCACCTTGTCCATGAAGGCCAGTTGGCTGATGTGTTCCGAACAGCTGTCGTAGCGATCGAAGTAGGTGATGATCCAGGAAAAATTCTCGACCAAAAAGACGTCCCCGCCATCCCGCGCCTGTTCGTCGCAGGTCTTGGCGGTTTCCAGCAGCATCTGTTCGAAGGCATAGTCCCGGCTCTCCGCCGCCCGCCGTTTGGCGTGCAGCAGCTTGATCAGATCATCACCATCGACGCGGGCGTCAATCTGCCGTTCATGGAGAAACAGCCCTTCCAGAATCTGACGGGTCTCCGCCAGGCTGTCCGGCTCGGCCCCTCCGGCCAAATCATCCGGTTTGAGAACTTCGTCCATGGCGGAAAACAGGGCTGAGGGAATCTTGCTGCGCACCGACAGGGTTTTGAGACGGGTCAGGCGCGCATGCTGGCCCTTGTCCATGCGGCCGCGGCGCTTGCAGTCAATGAGGATGCTCTGGTATTCGTCGACGATGCGCCGGTTGTCCGGATGCTTGTACATGACGTCGATGCGAATCCGTTCCTGCTGGTAGGCGTCCAGGCCCAGGGCACCGGCAAGCTCTACCAATTCGGCATATTCGGCATCCGGTATCGCCCGGTGGGCCAGGTACAGTTCCCGAAATGCATCCCGATATTGCTGATGGCGCCGATCGATAAGCTTGATCAGGTACAGGGAGGTACGGTGTCCCAGCAGCGGCAGCAGTTCATCGATAATCCGGGCATCGTCGCCGTCGCCGACATGGGGACTGCGTTTCAGCTCTTTGCCGGCCAATTGAAGAATTTCCGCCTGTTGGGTTCGCAGGGGTCCGGTCACGGAACCGAACAGGAAAAAGAAATAATTATGGACGGCGTTACCTTCCAGGAAGATGCGCTCATAGCTCTCCTCGCCCGCGGTGCCGTCGGCAAACATCAGGGAGCCGTCCTCCCGACTGGTGGCCCCGAACATCACCAGACGATTGCGCACCTCGCTCTTGACCAGATCGGCCAGAGGCTGCTCGACGCCGAACATATATTCGCAGAAGGAGCCGCCGTTACCGCGATGGGTCAGCTTGGCGGCATCGAGAATCAGTTCGTTGCCCGGCGCAAACAGGCGCAGACCGCCTCCCGCATATTCGTAGAAGGTACCGCGAAAGGCATCGAGCGCAGCGATGGTGACGTAATACTCGATGTGGGGATTGATCTGCCCGTGCAGGCGAATTTCCTGATGCTTCATAATCCCATCCGGGGGGAAAATCCCTTAAAGGCTCAATCCCGGCTCCGAAAAAGCATGGGCCGAGAGCGGCTCGAGGCAACGGGCGGCATGGCTGCAGGTGACGTTCTGGCCGTCGTAGGCCAGTTCCACACCCGCCGGCAGAGCGCGGCTGTCCCGGCCATGTTCGACCTCGTGGCAGAGATGGGTCAACAGGGTTCGTCGCGCCCCCAACTGACGGGCCGCCGCGACAGCTTGGTCGATACTGAAATGGGTCGGATGGGAGCGAAAACGCAACCCGTCCAGCACCAGCACATCCAGATCCTGCAACAGGGCCCGGGAAGCCTCCGGGATGGCGCTGCAATCGGTCAGGTAGGCGAAGGGGCCGAACCGATAGCCCCAAGCCTCGCCGTCCCCATGCTGCAGGGGCACGGGAGTTATGGCCAAACCGAACAGTGTGAAGGGCCCACCCAAGGCCCAGGCTTGCAGCATGGGCCGGGAGGCGGGGTTGGC
This sequence comes from Desulfuromonas sp. CSMB_57, assembly GCF_020194955.2. GTDB lineage: Bacteria > Desulfobacterota > Desulfuromonadia > Desulfuromonadales > Syntrophotaleaceae > JAFCIY02. Next base: position 14,336 of record NZ_JAFCIY020000018.1, read on the forward strand.
CTCCCCGTTGAAAATATAGCGGAAGGTACGTCGCAACTGGCCGATGGTTTTGGGTGAGCCGTAGATGGGAATGGCCTGCCGGGTACGCATGGTAAAGCTTCGCAGGTCGTCAATACCGTGCACATGGTCGGCATGGGCATGGGTGTAGAGCACGGCATCGACTCCGGTCACCTTCTCACGGAGCATCTGACAGCGCAGATCCGGGGGCGTATCGATGAGCAGGGAGTGTCCTCCCCACCGGAGCAGAGCGCTGCAGCGGGTGCGCCGGTTGCGCGCATCCGTGGAACGGCACACCTCGCAGTCGCACCCCAGCATGGGCACACCGGTGCTGGTACCGGTGCCGAGCAACGTGAAATGCAAGGTTTGCCGGCTCATGCTTTCCGCTTTCTCCCGGGCATTGCCCATTTTATGGTTATAGTATCGCAACATAGCATTTTTATTGAGGGTCAGGCAACTGCTTCGAAGACGATGCGCTGCTCGCCAAAAGGCCATGGGCCCCTATTTCTGGTCCCAACACCATTGCCCAATCGGCACCATGAAGCCCCGGGCAAAAATCAGGGTTGCAATTATCTGAAAAATTGCATATATAGAAATTTACATATTGTGAACCGCTGAAGCCACCCGCACCCAGCCGGTCAACCGGCGGTTCATGCCCCTTCAGCCCGAACCAAGGAGGATTTTCATGGCTGACCAGCAACGTATCGTCGTCATTGGCGGGTCCGCAGCCGGACCCAAGGCTGCAGCGCGAGCCAAGCGTCTTGCCCCCCATGCCGAAGTCACCATCATCCAGAAGGCCCCGGAGATGTCCATGGCCTCCTGCGGCTACCCCTACTTTGTCGGCGGCTTCTTCAACAACCGCAATGCCCTGCTCAGCACGCCTTACGGCGAGGTGCGCGATGCCGACTTCTTCCTGAACACGAAGGATATACGGGCCCGCACTGAAACGGAAGTGACGGCCATCGACCGGGCGGAACGCAAGGTACGCTGCCGCGACCTGCGCAGCGGCGCGGAAGACGAGCTGTCCTACGACAAACTGATTATCGCCACCGGCGCCCGGGCCCGCAAACCGCCCTTGCCGGGCATGGAGCTGGACGGCGTCACGACACTGCAGTCCATGCGCGATGCGGATTTCCTGCGCCGCATTCGCGATGAAGGCAACATTAAAAAAGCGGTGGTCATCGGCGGCGGCCTCATCGGCATCGAAACCTGCGAAGCCCTGCAGCTGTCAGGCATCGACATTACCGTCATCGAAATGCTGCCGCAAATCCTCATGTTCCTCGACTGGGAGCTGGCCAAGGTTCTGGAAAACCACGTCCACAGCAAGGCCGCCAACGTCATCACCGACGTCAAACTGGCCGGTTTTGTCGGTGAAGGCGGCAAACTGAAAGCGGTGCGGCTGGAGAACGGCACTGAATTGCCCTGCGAACTGGCGGTACTGGCCATCGGCGTGATTCCCAACACCGATCTGGCCCAGGGCGCAGGCCTCGAGATCGGCACCACCGGCGGCATCCTGGTGGATGAGTACATGCAGACCTCCGACCCCCACATCTACGCGGTGGGGGACTGCGTCGAGCTGGTGCACCGCATCACCGGAAAAAAAACCCGGGCCCCCTTCGGCGATCTGGCCAACCTGGAAGGCCGCGTAGCCGGGGAGAACGCCGTGCTGGGCAACAACGCCACCTTCCCGGGCACCATCCACACCGGCATCTGCAAGGTGTTCGATTTCAACGCCGGCTCCACCGGTCTGTCGGAAAGCCGCGCCCGCCAGGAGGGTTACGCGAACGTCGTTACGGTGGTCAACGCCAGCCTCGACAAGCCGGAATTCATGGGCGCCAAACTGCTCATTTCCAAGATGGTGGTGGACGGTGACAGCGGCCGGCTGCTGGGTGTGCAGTGCGTCGGGCCGGGCGACGTCGGCAAACAGATCGCCACCGGCGCCATGGCCATCCTTGGCCGGCTTACCGTAGCCGACTTGGTCAACGCGGATCTGCCTTACGCGCCGCCCTTCTCCCTGGCCATCGACCATTTCATTGCCACCGCCCACCTGATGGAAAACAAGCTCAAGGGCCGTCTCAACGGCGTCAATCCCCTGGACTTCAAGCAACGACTGGATGCAGGCGCCAAGCCCTTCATCCTCGATGTTCGCACCCCGGAGGAGTACGACGCCATGCGTCTCGGCATCGGTGAAACGCTGATTCCCCTCGGCGACCTGCGGCAACGCCTCGGCGACCTGCCCGGCGACCAGGGCCGGGAAATCGTCTGCTACTGCAAGATTTCCCTGCGGGGTTACGAGGCGGCCCTGGTGCTGCAGGCCGCCGGTTGGAACAACGTCAAGGTACTGGAAGGCGGGGTCATGGCCTGGCCTTTCCGGCGGGAAAAATGACGCACCACTTGACACCGCAGCTCGGCAAAGCCCTCTTTCGAATCGCAGGGCTTGCCGGGCCTGCGGTGGCGCAGCCATGTATACGAAATCGAAAGGCATTGATTTCATCGGATTTTTTAGTTACGGTTATGTCTGTTTCGATACAACGATTTACTCACCACCCGTAACGCAACTTGCCGCCCTCAAGGAGGATTCTGCCGATGATCCAAGTTGTCGAAAACCCCATCCGCCCGGAAGAAACCTATGCCCAACTGGCCAACAGCACCGCCGGCTCGGTGCTGCTGCATTATGCCGTGGTCAAGGAAACGCCGCACAACCAGGCGGGAATCGCCGGGGTCGAATATCGACGCGCCGGCGACATGGAAGCCGAACTCGCGGAAATCGCTGAAAACCTCAAAAGTCTCTGGCAGTTGGAGGATGTGTTGCTGATTCGCCGGGTCGGCTGCCTGAAAACCGGCGAGATCATCTCCCTGGTGGCGGCTTCCTCCCCCAACAGCGAAGACGTCTTCGCCGCCTGCCGGCATGGCATCAGCTGTCTGAAGAAAATGAAAACGGTAGCCAAAAAGGAACGTTGTGAGGCCTGAGACATGCGCAGGATAATGAGACGATTCACCCTTACCATGCTCCTGTTGTTGGCCCTGGTTCCCGGCAGTTGGGCCAAGGATGTACCCCTGCAAAACCGCATTGCCGAACTGGAAGCTCGCATCGGGGCCTATGTCCCCGATCCGCAATACCGGGATGACGTCTTCGGCCTGATCGTGGTCAAGGAGGCCATCACCAGCCTCAAGGCCGGGTCGGGCGGCATCGGCGCCTGTCTGGTCGATGCCGCCACCGGGGAGGTGGTCGAAAGAGGCCGGAACCGGCAATACGACCCCTATTTCCGCAGTGACCTGCATGCCGAAATGGACCTGCTCAATCGGTACGAAGACCGTTTGCGAAAGCAGGGCGGCGGCAACTCAGTCAACGACCCGCGGCGCTGCGACAACCTGGTGCTCTTCACCTCCACCGAACCCTGTCCCATGTGCCTGACCCGTATCATCAATTCAGGCATTCAACGCATGTACTATCTCAATCCCGATCCCCATGGCGGCATGGTGGCCCGACAGGAACAATTGCCGCCTTTCTGGCGGGACTTTGCCGCCGGTCGCGATTTCCGCCAAGCCGAATGCTCACCGGAATTGTTGAAGATCGCCGCCGATCTGTTTCACCATTCGATGCGAAACTTTACCAAAAAATAGGGTCCTTTCCGGCAGGACCCATGGATTCCATCCGTTTTCCCCATCCTCAGCGTTTCTGATAGGTGCCCACCAGCTGCGCCTGACCCAGAATATGGCCGACCATGGCGTCTTCCAGTTGCGCCTTGGTCGGCCGCTTCAGTCCGTCGAGAACGATATCGAGGGCATAGAGCTTGTGAAAATAGCGATGCCGCCCGATGGGCGGGCAAGGCCCGCCGTAGCCGGTTTTTTGCCAGTCGTTCAGACCTTCTCCGGTGCCGGGCGGCAGTTTATCGACCCCCTCGGACAGGCCGGAGACAGCGGGCGACAAGTTGAACAGCACCCAGTGCACCCAGGTCATCTTCGGCGCCCGGGGATCGGGGGCGTCGGGATCATCGACGATGAGCACCAGGCTCTTGGCGCCGGGGGGAATCCCCGCCCAGGACAGGGGCGGCGAAATATTTTCACCCTGGCAGGTATAGCGAACCGGAATTGCGCCGCCATCGGCAAATGCGGTCGAGCGGATTTCCATGGCCATAATGGTCTCCTTTCCCACAAGATTCAGGAGCATGAACAGGCATGCCGTTGCGAACACCCTGATGTTCACCGTTGCCTCCCTCGCTGATGATTTGGACCTTTTACAATCGACCTTCCTTCCCTTCTAACACAAGCGCCAGGGTCTGCAATCCATCTCAACCATGCAGGCCGGATATCCGCCCCAAACCGCCTGGGGAAGAACATGTTTCGGGCCCACCTCGGACTAAAATTAAATTTCGCCAAAATATAACGAGAAGCCTTGTGCTTCTTTGTTGGCTGATTTATATTTAATGTGTCAATTTTCAGTGGAACCATGCATGGTGTTGGACGACTATTTTAACCTTTATGGAGGGCAGCCATGGAAAACAACCAAGAAACCGCCATCACTCAGGACAGCGTTGACCAGGAATCCAGAAATATGGCCCTGTTGATCTGGATCGGCACCATCTTCTTCGGCTTCATCCCCGGCCTGATCTTCTATCTCATCAAAAAAGACAACCCTTACATACTGGACCAGGCCAAGGAAGCCCTGAATTGGTCCATCACCTCTTTGATTGCCTGGGTTGCCGGAACCATCCTGGCCTTCATTCTGATTGGCTTTCTGGTCTATTTTGCCGTGGCCATCTGCCACCTGATATTCTGCATCATGGGCGCCGTCAAATGCTCCGAAGGCAAGGAATACCGGGTGCCGTTCACATTGCGCCTGATCAAATAGCCGGCCCCTGCCACCGACCTGACAACGAACGCCTTTTCCCTATGGGAAATGGCTTCTCCCTTCGCCCCTGTGCGGAAAAATCCGCCGGGGGCGAACCTTTATCCATCGTTTCGATTCCGAAGCATTGCCAACCCCGCGCCCTTTTCAGATGTTGCCCGGCGCCCCATTGCCAAGCGCACCAATGCTGATTACAATCGTGGACATTGTTTTCGTTCTCGGCCTTGCACCCTTACAGAAAAGGATTTCCTTATGAATATCGTCGTTTTGGCCATGCCTCCCCTGCAGCAGGCCACCCCCTGCCTGATTATACCTGTATGGCAGACCGCCTGCGAAACGCCCCTGCTCAAGGAACTGGATACGCGTCTCGCAGGGGACCTGTCACTGGCCCTGCAGACTGGGGCTTTCATGGGCCGGTCCGGAGAAAAACTGCTGCTGCATGCGGGCCGGCGCCTGCCGGCGGAGCGGGTCCTGTTGGTGGGCCTGGGCGAGGCCAAACCGGCCGGCGAAGCCCTGCGCAAGGGCGCGGCGCTGGCCGTGGCGGTATTGAGGGAACAGCGTCTGACTGATTGTTGCCTGGTGGTACCGGAAACCGCGCCCGAGGAAACCGGCGATGCGGCGCGGGCGCTGGCGGAGGGGCTGTTGCTGGCCGATTACCGTTTTGATCGCTTTCTCACCGAAAATCTCGACCGCCTGCCGCCAACCCTCAAGGAGGTCGGGTTGCTGATTGCCGAAACCGGCCGACAGGACGCCGCCACAGAAGGAGCCCGGCGCGCGCAGATAGTCTGCCGGAGTGTCACCATGGCCCGCGATTTGGTCAACCAGCCGGGCAACATCAAATCCCCCGAATACATGGCGACTCAAGCCGCCGAGATGGCGACTGCAGCGGGCTTGAAATGTATGGTGCTCGACCGGGCGCAACTTAAAACCGAAGGCTGCGGTGCGCTGCTGGCCGTGGGCCAGGGCAGCGTGCGGGAGCCGCGACTGATCGTGTTGGAATATCTCGGCGGCAATCCGGGCGAAAAGCCTCTGGCGTTGGTCGGCAAGGCGGTGGTGTTCGATTCCGGCGGCCTCTCCCTCAAGCCGGGCGAAAAGATGGACGAAATGAAGAGCGACATGGCCGGGGGCGCCGCGGTATTGGGCACCATGGCGGCCGCCGCCGGCCTGAAACTGCCGGTGAATCTGATCGGCATCATTCCGGCGGTGGAAAACCTGCCCTCCGGCACCGCCTACCGACCGGGCGACATCCTCACCTCCCTGTCCGGCAAAACCATAGAAGTGCTCAACACCGATGCCGAAGGCCGGCTGATTCTGGCCGACGCCCTGACCTACGCGGCACGCTTCGCGCCCCGGGCCGTCATCGATCTGGCAACCCTGACCGGCGCCTGCATCATCGCCTTGGGTAACCACACCACGGCGGTCCTCGGCACCGACCAGGCTCTCATCGACAGGTTGCGCCAGGCCGGGGAAGAGACCGGCGAGCGCCTCTGGCAGTTGCCCCTGTGGGAGGAATACGACGAGCAAATCAAAAGTGAGGTGGCGGACGTCAAGAATACCGGCGGCCGCCCGGCGGGCACCATCACCGCCGCCGCCTTCCTGCGCAAATTCGTGCCGGAGGGTTGCCCATGGGCCCATCTGGATATCGCCGGACCCTCCTGGGAGGAAAAGGGCGGAGGTTACCTGCCCCTGGGGGCGACGGGGGTTGGAGTGCGGTTGTTGATCCGTTATCTGGAAGCGGGTGGTTAGTTGGCATTGCGGTAACCATACAGCGTCGTGGAGCAGGGTCTCGCGCCGCCCACCCCAAGGGCCTCATGAACCCATCCATGGGGCTTGACGGTTGCCATCCGGGCGTCAGACACCCTTGGGGAGGGCGCCCCGAGCCCCTGTCTTGAACAGTTGCTCATCGCACTTTCCAGAATTTATTCCGGGCTTCCTCGAAAAAATTTGATCCTGTCCATTTGCGCATCCTGCACCTCTGTGCTATCTGGTTGAATGTTGCCGTCCGAAGGGTCGGATGGCCGGCCAACCCGGCACAGGCCGGGCCGTGGCACCCGATGGGGACCTGGGGGCGCCGCGCAAAACGGAATTCGCATCAGGTCCTGGAGTCTCGTCCCTGGAGCGGAAGGAGTAGGCAGGCATGATGGAAGGCACGGTAAAATGGTTCAATGACAGCAAAGGTTATGGTTTCATTACTCAGGACAACGGTCCGGACGTCTTCGTCCACTATTCGGCCATCCAGGCGGACGGCTTCCGCTCCCTGGCGGAAGGCCAGCGGGTCCGTTTCGAGGTCGTGACGGGCCAGAAAGGACCGCAGGCGACCAACGTCGCCAAGCTGTAGTTCGGCGCTGCGCAGCCGAACCGGACGGCGATCCTCGACTTTTCAAAGCTCCGCGTGCCGGTACGCGGAGCTTTTTTGTGCCCGCAACCCCCCTTCTTCAGCGGTTTTTCCGCCCTGCAGCTTGACTTTCCAAGGGGGTGTTGCTAATGTCGGCAGTTGGCGTAAATCGGGACAAAGGTGCGGCACAGCCTCCTTGTCCCTTCAGAAAGGAACCCTGCATTTCATGACCGATCCGACCGCTATCCCGGAGAGCCTGCTCCCGCGCGGCGTCAAGGACTTTCTGCCGGCCAAGGCCGCCAAGATCGCTTACCTGAAACACACCCTGGAAGAGGTTTTTTCCCGTTGGGCCTTTCGCCCCATCCTGCCCCCTTCCCTGGAATATCTGGAGGTGCTGGAACGAGGCCTGGGCGAAGGACTGCGGCATCGCACCTTTCGTTTTGACGACCGCCAGAACGGCCAACTGGTTGCCATTACCCCGGACATGACGCCCCAGGTGGCCCGCATCGTTGCCACCCGCATGAACAAGGCACCCCTGCCCCTGCGCCTGTGCTATAGCGGCCGGGTGTTGCGGCACACGGAACAGCAGGCCGGCAAGGACCGGGAAATCTATCAGTCGGGGGTGGAGCTCATTGGACTGGCAAGCCCGGAAGCCGACGCCGAAATGGTGGCCATGGCCATCGAAGGCCTGCAAGCCTTGGGTGCCGGTGAATTCACCATCGACATCGGCCAGGTGGAATTTTTCCGCGGTGTCATGGCCGACCTGCCCCTGAACCACGCCCAGGCCCGAGCGGTCCAGGACGCCATTGCCCGCAAGGACAGCTCGACTCTTGCCAATCTGCTGGCCGAACTGGCCATCAGCGACGCCAGCCGCCGCGAGGTCATGGCCCTGCCGCGGCTGTTCGGCGGCCGCGAAGTGCTGGATCGGGCGGCGGCCATCGTCGCCAACGACCGCTCCCGGCGGGCCCTGGAAAACCTGCACGACATTCTCAAGGTCCTCGAGGTGTACGGCGTCGAGGAGCATGTCACCTTTGATTTGGGCGAACTGCGCGGCCTCGATTACCATACCGGTGTGACTTTCCAGGGCTTTCTCAGCGGTCTGGGTGCGGCGGTCTGCTCGGGAGGACGCTATGACAACCTGACCGCCCGCTACGGATATCCGGCGCCGGCAACCGGGTTCGCCTTCAATCTGCTGCACCTGCTCACGGCCCTGGATCGCGAATTGGAGCAACGGGCCGTATCCCATATCGATGTGCTGATCCTGCAAAGCGGACCGGACAAGCGCTGTGCCCAGTGCCTGGCCCGCGCCCTGCGCGAACAGGGACTCTCCGCCGCCCGCGACATGCTGGAGCGGCCCCTGGCGGACAGCCTGGCCTATGCCCGGAAGATGCATTATCGCTGGCTGCTGGTTGTAGCCGGCGAGGATCAGCCGGTCCGGGCGATACGGACCACCGACGGCGTCGAGCAGGAGACTTCCTACCAGGCGGTCTCTGTCGGCGATTTCCGCCTGTAATTTCGATCAGGAGACATACCAAGATGGCAAACGTAGTAATCGTGGGGGCCCAATGGGGCGATGAAGGCAAAGGCAAGGTCGTTGACCTGTACACCGAATATGCCAACGACGTGGTGCGCTTTCAGGGCGGCAACAATGCCGGTCACACCCTGGTGGTCGGCGACGAAACCACCGTTCTGCACCTGATCCCTTCGGGCATCCTGCACAGCGGCAAACGTTGCGTCATCGGCAACGGCGTGGTCATCGACCCCAAGGTGTTCCTCGAAGAGATCCACGAATTGAAAAAAAAGGGCTACCTGACGGACGATCGACAACTGGTGGTCGACGGCAACGCCCACATCATCATGCCCTACCACAAGGCCATCGACATCGCCCGGGAACAAAAATCCGGCGCCCGACGCATCGGCACTACCGGCCGCGGCATCGGACCCACCTATGAGGACAAGGTGGCACGTCGCGGCATCCGCGTCATGGACCTGATCCATCCTCGGAATTTTGCCCGCAAGGTCCGTGAATTCCTGCCGGAGAAGAATTTCTACCTGGAAAAATATCTGGGTGTGCCGCCCCTGGACGAACAGGTTATTCTGGATGAATACAACGCCTACGCCAGGGAGATGGAAAAGTACGTCGGCCGCGCCTCGACCCTGCTCAACGACAGCATCAAGGCAGGTCGCAACATTCTCTTCGAAGGCGCCCAGGGCACCCTGCTGGACATCGATCACGGCACCTATCCGTACGTGACCTCGTCGTCCACGGTAGCCGGCGGCGCCTGCACCGGTGCCGGCGTCGGCCCGCGCTTCATCGACGAAGTCATCGGCATCGTCAAGGCCTATACCACCCGGGTGGGCGAAGGGCCCTTCCCGACGGAATTGCATGACGAAATGGGGGAAACCCTGCGCCGCATCGGACACGAGTTCGGCGCCACCACCGGGCGGCCGCGCCGCACCGGCTGGTTTGACGCCGTGGCCCTGCGCGAAGCCGTACAGGTCAGCGGCATGACCGGACTGGCCGTAACCAAGATGGATGTGCTCAACGACCTCGATACCATTTTCATCTGCACCGCCTATACATATCAGGGTCAGTTGCTCGAGGAGTTCCCGCAGGATCCCGAGGTGCTGCAGGAATGCAAGCCGGTCTACGAGCAAGTGGACGGCTGGAAAACCGATCTCGGCGCAGCCACCTCTTTTGAGGAACTGCCGGCCAAGGCCCGGGCCTATCTGGCCAAGCTGGAGGAGGTCACGGGCTGCCCGGTGGTGCTGGTATCCATCGGCCCGCGTCGCGACCAAACCATCCAGGTGAAAAATCCGTTTGACAAATGCCGGCGGATCGGTTAGAAAAGCACGCACCGGCTGAGAACGCCAACAAAAGCCAACCCCGAAAAAAAAATAGCAAAAAAGGGTTGACTGAGCGAAGCGAATCCAGTATAAAGTGCTCTCCGTCACGGAGACAGTGAGCCGCTAGCTCAGCTGGTAGAGCATCTGACTTTTAATCAGATGGTCGTTGGTTCGATTCCAACGCGGCTCACCATTAAGTCCCTATCGTCTAGCCCGGCCTAGGACACCGGCCTTTCACGCCGGCGACGGGGGTTCGAATCCCCCTGGGGACGCCACATGTCAACAGCCCATCATCTCACCGGTGATGGGCTGTTTTCGTTTCATTTCA
>NZ_JAFCIY020000050.1 GCF_020194955.2 Desulfuromonas sp. CSMB_57
GGCTCGCCGAAGGCGAACTGGTGGTGGTCCATGGCGCTTTCAAGATCGACAGCGAACTGCAGATCCGTGGCCTGCCCAGCATGATGGCGCCGGAGGGCGGTTTCCGGGGCGGCCACGATCACGGCGACCATGGGCCAACGCCTCCTGCCGCGCCTTCGGCACCGCAACCGGCGAGCGCTCCCCATGGAGAGCATGCTTTGCAGCCGCCTGTCGCTGCTGCCGCGGAAACGACAGCAGTAGCGCCTGCGGTTTTGGACACCGGGGTGCTGCTGCAAGCCAATTTTGCGCTCGTTGCGGCCTTGGCCGCTGACGATCCGGTGGCGGCGCAACGCGCCTCCCGACAGGCCCGGGAGTCCCTGGGGCGGATCGATGCGAGGGCCCTGCCGCCCCTCGAGGGCCGGCAGTGGCATGCCTGGCACGCCGAAATGGATGCCGCCCTGGCCCGGTTGGCGCAGTCCGCCGTCCTGGCAGAACAGCGCCGGTATTTCGAGAGCTTCAGCAACGTCCTGCTGAAGGTCGTCGCCCTGCACGGGGTCGGTTCGGCGGACTCTGTCTACCGTGCCATGTGTCCCATGGTGGAGGGGCGCGAAGGTTACTGGCTGCAGCCTGGTCGAACCATTACCAATCCCTATTTTGGGGCGGCCATGCTGCGTTGTGGCGAAGTGATGGAAGACCTCGGCTCGCGTCCGGCTACTCCGCATCACCAGCACTGACCGGACCCTGCAACCCGTTGACGTATTGGATGGCTTCCCATGAATCAGAGCCCGACTCCCGAACCGGAGCACAAGTCCCCCATTGACCGCCTGATCCGTTTCTGCCTCGAGCAGAAGCTGATCGTTGCCGTGATCACTGTGCTGATTGTTGCCTGGGGCATCGCCGTGGCACCCTTTGACTGGCATATCGACTGGTTGCCGCGCAATCCGGTGCCGGTGGACGCCATTCCCAACATTGGCGAGAACCAGCAGATCGTCTTCACCGAATGGCCCGGCCGTTCGCCCCAGGACGTGGAGGATCAGATTACCTACCCCCTGACCGTCTCGCTGCTTGGTGTGCCCGGCGTCAAGGAGGTGCGCAGCCTCTCCATGTTCGGCGCCTCCATGGTGTTTCTGATCCTGGACGAGACGGTGGAGTTTTACTGGTCGCGCTCGCGCATCCTGGAAAAGCTCGGCAGCCTGCCTGCCGATTTGCTGCCCGATGGCGTCCAGCCGACCCTGGGGCCGGATGCTACCGCCCTGGGTCAGATCTTCTGGTATACCCTTGAAGGCCGCGATCCCGATGGCCATCCCGTGGGCGGCTGGGATCTCCATGAACTGCGCCGGGTGCAGGACTGGTTCGTCCGCTATGGGCTGCAGTCGGCGGAAGGCATCAGCGAGGTGGCCTCCATCGGCGGCTTTGTGCAGGAATACCAGGTCGATGTCGATCCCATGGCCATGCGCACCCTGGAAGTGGGGCTGAATGAGGTGGTCGAGGCCGTGCGCCGCAGCAATCTGGATGTCGGCGCCGGCGTTACGGAAATCAACCGGGTCGAATATACCCTGCGAGGTCTGGGTTTTCTCAAGAGTGTTGAGGATATTGAGCAGGCGGTGGTCCGCACCGGGCCGAACCGCATTCCCATCCGGGTCAAGGATGTGGCGACGGTGGTCCTGGGCCCCGCCGATCGGCGCGGTGCCCTGACGGTGGCCGGGGCGGAAGCCGTCGGCGGCGTGGTGGCGGTGCGCGAGGGCTACAATCCCCTGCAGGCCATCAACAATGTCAAGGGCCGCATGGAGGAAATTCGTCCCGGCTTGCCGGCCAAGGTGGTGTTCGACTGGACCCGGACCACCCCGGCGGCGGTTCGTGCCTTCAGTGCCGCTCAGGGCTTTGAGGGTTTTTCGGGTACAGAACCCGATCACCGCGCCTGGCTGGGCTGGTTGCGCAGCCATCCGCGGGAGCTTTGGCCTGCAGGGGTGACCATCAGCCAGGTCAGCATCATCCCCTTTTATGATCGCACCGGGCTGATCAAGGAGACCCTTGGTACCCTCAACGATGCCCTGCTGCAGCAGATCCTCGTGACGGTGCTGGTGGTGGTCGTCATGGTCTTCCACCTGCGAACCTCGCTGCTGATCAGCATCATGCTGCCCATGGCGGTGCTGATGTGTTTCATCGCCATGAAGATTGTCGGGGTCGACAGCAATGTGGTTTCCCTGGCCGGCATCGCCATCGCCATCGGCACCATCGTCGACATGGGATTGATCGTATGCGAAAACATCCTCAAACATCTGGATGAGGCCGATGCCGGAGAAAATCGGCTCGAGGTGGTTTATCGGGCGACCCGCGAAGTCGGTTCGGCGGTTCTGACCGCTATTGCCACCACGGTGGTGAGTTTTCTGCCGGTCTTCACCATGACCGGTGCCGAGGGCAAGATGTTCGGTCCCCTGGCCTACACCAAGACCTTCGTGCTGCTCGCCTCGGTGATCGTCGCCCTGACTCTGATCCCGGCGGCGGCTCATCTGGTCATTGCCGGCCGATCCGGCGGGCACGGCGCCCTGTACCGCTACCGGGCCGGGGGGCAGGCGCTGCTGGCCCTTGCCCTGCTGGTGGTTGCCCTGTGGCGGGGTTGGAGCCTGGTGTGGCCGATTGCCCTGGTGCTGCTGGGTGTGGCGGTTGGCCGGTATTTTTGGGACCGTCTGCCCGCCGGGCTGCGCCGCCGGGGACCCTGGCTGACCAATGTTCTGGCAGCGGTGCTGGTGGCCTGGTGGCTGGCCGTGGCCTGGGAGCCGTTGGGGCCGGAGCGCGGCATGATGCGTAACCTGCTGTTCGTGGTGCTGCTGGTTGGAGGATTGCTGGGAGGGTTTCTGCTCTTCCGCCATTTCTACGAAAGCATCCTGCGTTGGTGCCTGGCGCATAAGGCGCTGTTTTTGGCCCTGCCCGTAGTGATGCTGACCTTTGGCGTGCTGGTGTGGCTCGGCTTCAGCCAGGTGTTCGGTTTCATTCCCGCTCTTGCCGGCCGGGTCGGCTTGAACGAGCACCGGCTTCGCGCCAGCGCGCCATGGGTCAGGGCGGCGCATGCCTTTCCCGGCTTGGGCCGCGAATTCATGCCGGCGCTGGATGAGGGGGCCTTCCTCTGGATGCCGACGGTCATGCCCCATGCCTCCATCGGCGAGGCCCTCGAGGTCATGCAGTACCAGGATCTGGCCATCGCTTCGGTGCCCGAGGTGGACACCGTCGTCGGCAAACTGGGGCGGGCCGACAGTGCCCTGGACCCGGCACCCATCTCCATGATTGAGACCATCATCAACTACAAACCGGAATATATCCTGGATGAGGCGGGGCGCCGCGTCACTTTTCGTTTTGACCGCCGCAAGGGGGAGTTTGAACGGGATGCCGCCGGAGCCTTGATTCCCGAGTCATCGGGCCGTCCCTATCGCCAGTGGCGGGAACACATCCGCTCGCCGAACGACATCTGGCAGGAGATTGTCCGTACCGCGCACATCCCGGGAGCGACTTCAGCGCCGAAGCTGCAGCCCATTGAAACCCGTCTGGTGATGCTGCAGACCGGTATGCGCGCTCCCATGGGCATCAAGCTGCGCGCCCCCGATCTGGAGACTCTGGACCGGATGGGGCTGGAACTCGAAGGCTGGCTGCGCCAGGTGCCGGCCATTGTCCCGGAAACCGTCAATGCCGAGCGGGTGGTGGGCAAGCCCTACCTGGAACTGGCCATTGATCGCGCCCGCATCAGCCGCTTCGGCTTGACCATCGAGGATGTCCAGGAGGTGATATCCATGGCCCTGGGCGGCATGACCGTGACCCGGACCGTGGAGGGCCGTGAACGCTTTCCGGTGCGCATTCGCTATCCGCGGGAATTGCGCAACGACCTGGAGCAGCTCGAAAGGGTGCTGGTGCCGACGGCCGACGGCGCCCAGATCCCCCTCAAGGAACTGGTCTCTATCGATTATCAGCGCGGACCGCAGATGATTCGCAGCGAGGAAACCTTTCTGACGGCCTATGTCACCTTCGGCGGCCAGCCTGGTCTGGCCGAGGTCAATGTGGTGGAGGCCGCCCAGAACTTCCTCGAACAACGTATCGCCGCGGGAGAGTTGTTCATCCCGCCCGGCGTCAGCTATCGCTTTGCCGGCAATTACGAAAACCAGCTGCGAGCGGCCCGGACTCTGGCCGTGGTGCTGCCCATGTCCCTGGTGGTGATTTTTCTGATCCTCTATCTGCAATTCCGCTCGACCCTGACCACACTGATTATTTTCAGCGGCATCGCCGTGGCCTGGGCCGGCGGTTTCATCATGATCTACCTTTACGGTCAGGAGTGGTTTGCCAATTTCAGCGTGTTAGGCGTCAACATGCGGCAGCTTTTCCAATTGCACGCCATCAATCTCAGCGTTGCCGTCTGGGTGGGGTTCCTGGCCCTGTTCGGCATCGCCACGGACGACGGGGTGGTCATGAGCACCTACCTGCAACAACGGTTCGGCAATGAACCCGCCGATTCCATCGAGCAGATCCGGGAGACCACTGTCGCCGCCGGGTTGCGCCGGGTGCGCCCCTGTCTGATGACCTCCGCCACCACCATCCTGGCTCTGCTGCCCATTCTCACCTCCACCGGCCGCGGCTCGGACATCATGATTCCCATGGCTATTCCCAGCCTGGGCGGCATGACGCTGGTCATGATCTCCATGTTTACGGTGCCGGTGCTGTACTGCCTCGTCGAAGAATGGCGGTTCAAACTGGCCGGCAAGGCGCTCTGCGAAGCAAGGGACAGTCGGTGATCTGAGCGGTTGTGATGGAGCCTGATGAAAAAAGCAGGGTGCACAGGATGTACGCCCTGCTTTTTTTCGTCTGCGTCCTGGTTAGAGGTGTAGGCCAGGGATTCAGGCCCCAACGGCAGCATTGCCTTTCCCCGGGCGAAGGGCTAACATCGGTTTCGCTCGGGCAACCGTCTATTCGCCCGGGCGTGGTCGGTCGTCCAATCACAGCTTATCCACAGGAGGGTGTGGATGGAAAAACGTATTGCAGGCAGTGCGCAGATTTTTTTGCTGTTGGCCAGTCTGGTGATCATCGTTGCCGGGCTGGCAGCGGCCAAGGCGATCCTGGTTCCGGTGCTGCTGGCCGGCTTTATCGCCATCATCGGCTCCCGTCCCATGTTCTGGCTGCAGCGCAAGGGTTTTCCGGTCTGGCTTTCGGTGCTGCTGGTGGTGCTGCTGGTGATTCTGGCCGGCTTGTTGATCATGGGGCGATTCGGCGCTTCCATCAGCGGCTTTTATGAAAATCTGCCGACTTATGAGGCCAAGATCCGCGACGAGTCCGGCGCGGTCATCGACTGGCTGGAGCGGAGAGGAATCCGTAATGCCGGGGAAATGGTCATGCGGGTGGTCGACCCGGGATCGGCCATGCGAATGGTATCCTACCTCCTCAACGCCTTGGGCCATGTGTTGACCAACGGCTTCCTGGTGATGATGACCGTGGTTTTCATGCTCTTGGAGGCCTCCAGCTTTCCCGCCAAGCTGCGCCGGATTTTCGGTCATGAAGCGGCTCTGGGACAATTGACCGAATTCATCGACAATGTGCAGCGCTATATGGCCATCAAGATGCTGACCAGTCTGGTCACCGGCGGCCTGGTCACGGCGGGGCTGATAACCATCGGCATCGATTATCCGCTGCTTTGGGGGTTGTTGGCCTTTTTATTGAACTTTGTGCCCAATATCGGTTCCATCGTGGCGGCCATTCCGGCAGTGCTTTTGGCCCTGGTGCAGTTCGATGCCGCCCGTGCCGGCTTGGTGGCCGGCGGCTACCTCATCGTCAACCTGGTCATCGGCTGCCTGATAGAGCCGCGTTTCATGGGGCGTGGTCTGGGCTTGTCGACCTTGGTGGTGTTTCTGTCCCTGCTGTTTTGGGGCTGGCTGCTCGGTCCGGTGGGCATGCTGTTGGCCGCGCCTCTGACCATGATTGCCAAAATCGCCCTCGGCAGCCGCGAGGAAACCCGCTGGGCGGCCATTTTGCTGGGACCCGAGGGCAATGGTGCGGGCCTGCCGGTCCGTCGCAAAAGGCGGCGGGATTAGCGTTGCCGATTCATCCAAGGGTGACCGATGCGGGTTGCAGGGATGGGTTGGGAAAAATTTCGGGCGGGTAAAATTTTGGTTGGTTTTTTTAGATACATTTGTGTATGTTTGTTTCTGTTGTTTTCTTCCGACCGAGGATTGAACCTATGGGTGAATCGATGTGCGAGGGGCAGGCCGGGGGCCGCCGGCGGTTGGTGGCACGCCGGTTATCGCGGGCCTGCGGCCTGTTGGTAGTACTGTTGGCCGCCGGTTGCATGGCCGTGGGGCCGGATTATCAGAAGCCCGAAACGGCGGTGCCGGAGGGCTGGCGGGAACTGCCGGACCCGGGCCTGGTGCGCGACGGGGCAGTGGTGCGGGAGTGGTGGACGCTGTTCGATGATCCGCTGCTCAACGACCTGATCGCCGCCGCCGAAGCGGGTAATCGCAACCTGCGCCAGGCCGTGGCCCGGGTCAAGGAGTCGCGTGCCCGCCTGGGGGTGGCCCGTGGCGAACGGTTGCCGCAGGTGGAGGCGCAGGGCAGCGCCATCCGGCAGCGGGGCAGCGAAAATTCCCTGACCGGCCGCGGCTATACCGAAACCCTGTACCGGACCGGCTTGGATGCCAGCTGGGAACTCGATCTGTTCGGTCGCATCAGCCGGTCGGTGGAAGCGGCGACGGCGGATTACCAGGCCAGCGAGGAGGAGCGCACGGATGTGCTGGTGTCCCTTTACGCCGAGGTGGCGCGGACCTATTTCGCCGTTCGCACCTACCAGGCGCGTCTGATTGCGACCCGCGGCAACCTCGAGTCCCAGCAGCAGGTGCTGCGCCTGACCCGCTCGCGCTTCGAAAACGGCTTGGCCACCGGCCTCGATGTGGCCCAGGCGGAGCAGGTGCTGGCCGCCTCCCAGGCCGAGGTGCCGGTCCTGAACACCCTCCTGGCCCAGGCGATTCACAACCTGTCCGTACTGCTCGGCCAGCCGCCGGCAGCCCGTTACGAGCAGCTCAGCCAGATCGGTCCGATCCCGGTACCGCCGGAGGCGGTGACCGTCGGTGTGCCGGCCGATGTGCTGCGGCAGCGTCCCGACATCCGCCGTGCCGAGCGCCTGCTGGCCGCCCAGACGGCCCGCATCGGGCTGGCCAAGGCCGATCTCTATCCACGCCTGTCCCTGTCCGGCACCTTCGCCTTCGAATCCATCGACGCCGGCGATCTGTTCAAGGGTCCCAGCCGGGTTTTCGGTTTCGGCCCGACCCTGCGTTGGCTGCTGTTCGACGGGGCCCGGGTGCGCAGCCAGGTTCGCGTCGAGGATGCCCGTACCGAGCAGGCTTTGAATTTCTACGAACAGACGGTACTGAACGGCCTCAAGGAGGTGGAGAGTGCTATGACCGAGTATCTCGAGCAGCGCGAGCGTCTGGCGGCCCTGGAGCGGGCCGTGGTGGCCGCGCAGCGTTCCCTGCACCTTGCCACCCGCCTCTATCGGGACGGTCTGGTCGATTTCCAGAGTGTGCTGGATGCCCAGCGGGCCCTGTTCGACAGCGAGAATTTGTTGGCCATGGCCCGCGGCAATACGGTCATCAACCTGGTCGATCTTTATCGTGCCCTGGGCGGTGGCTGGCAGCCCGGGTTGTATGGCGCTGCCGCGCCGGATGGGGTCGGGGCGTCGGGCGATAATTGAAAGCGATTTTTCGATTGGGCAATCAATACCTTGGCGGCCGCTAGTGGCCGCCGTTGAGAACTGGAGAAAACAGATCATGACGGAGTATGGCAAACGGCTTAAGGGACCGGTTTTTGACAGCATCCTGCTTCTGACCGCGGCAGCGGCCATTTTTCTGGCGGGTTGCCGGGAGCAGGCCGGCTTTGTCGCACCGCCGCCGCCGACGGTTACCGTGGCCTTGCCCCAGCGCCAGGACATCACCCACTATGCCCAATACTCCGGTCAGACGGACGCGGTGGAATCGGTGGAAGTCCGGGCCCGGGTCGAAGGCTATCTCCAGAAGCTGCACTTTACCGATGCCGCCCAGGTCAAGCAGGGCGATTTGCTGTTCACCATCGATCCCCGACCCTATCAGGCCCGGCTCGACGAAGCCCGGGCCAACCTGGCGACCCGGCAGGCGGAATTGCGCCTGGCCGAAGCCACGTTGAAACGCAAGCAAAGCGCGTTTCAGGATCAGGCCGTCAGCGAGGTGGAAGTCATCGAGGCCCAGGCCCTGCGGGATCAGGCGCGGGCCGCCATCGATGCAGCGCGGGCCGCCATTGAGACGGCGCGCCTGGATCTGTCCTACACTCAGGTACGAGCCCCCATCAGCGGCCGTATCGGCCGGCGTCTGGTGGATGTGGGCAACCTGGTCGGCGCCTCGGAAAAGACCCTGTTGGCCACCATCGTCAATGCCTCGCCGGTGTACGTTTACTTCAACGTCAACGAACGCGATCTGCTGGAATTTGAAAAGTGCAGTAAACAGCAGCCATCGACCGCCGGCAACGGCGATGCCTCTATTTTCCTCGGGTTGGCCACCGATGCGGATTTCCCCTTCCAGGGCAAGGTCGACTTCACCGACAACCGCGTCGATCCGGATACCGGCACCATCCAGATGCGAGGCGTGTTCGATAATTCCGCCGGCCGGTTGCTGCCGGGTCTGTTCGCCCGGGTGCGCCTTCCGATACGGATTCAGCAACAGGCCCTGGTGGTGCCGGAGCAGGCCCTCGGCATCGATCAGCAGGGCTATTACCTGCTGGCCGTCAATGCTGAAAATATAGTCGAATACAAGCCGGTCAAGGTTGGGCCGGAGGTGGATGGCCAGCGGGTCATCGACGGCGGGATTACGGACAAGGACCGGATTATCATCAATGGCCTGCAGCGCGCCCGGCCGGGCGGCCAGGTGACGCCGATGGAACCTTCGCCGCCTGAAGCGGCCGGCACCGCTCCGGCGAAGCAGTAGGGGGACGGCCATGTTCAGCGGTTTTTTCATCCGGCGGCCCATTTTCGCCTGCGTCATTTCCATTGTCATCATCCTCGTCGGCCTGGTGGCGGCGCGCACCCTGCCCATCGCCCGCTACCCGGAAATCTCGCCGCCCACGGTGCGTGTCACCGCAACCTATCCGGGCGCCAATGCTCAGGTGCTGGCGGAAACGGTGGCGCAGCCCATCGAGGAACAGATCAACGGCGTCGAGGGCATGCTCTACATGTCCAGCACCTGCTCCAACAGCGGGGTCTACAGCCTGACCGTGACCTTCGAGATCGGCACCGATCTGGATATGGCCCAGGTGCTGGTCCAGAACCGCGTGGCGGTGGCGGAGCCGACCCTGCCCGAAGAGGTGCGGCGACTCGGCATCACCACCAAGAAGCAATCCACAAACTTTTTGCAGATTATTTCCCTGGTCTCTCCCGATGAGCGCTACGATACCACCTTCCTGAGCAACTATGCGACCTTGCGGGTCAAGGATGAGCTGATCCGGGTGCCGGGCGTGGGGGAGGTTACGGTATTCGGTGCGCGCGATTACAGCATGCGCATCTGGCTGGATCCCGACCAACTCAAGGCGCGGGGCCTGACCACCACCGATGTCATGGCGGCATTGCAGGAGCAGAACGTCCAGGTCGCCGCGGGACAGATCGGAGAACCGCCGGCGCCGTCCGGCCAGAGCTTCCAGTTCACCATCAATACCCAGGGGCGGCTGCGTGAAGCCGAGGAATTCGGCAACATCATCCTCAAGACCGGGGAGGGCGGCCGCCTGACGCGTTTGCAGGATGTGGCGCGGGTGGAACTGGGTGCTCGATCCTACAGCGATTTCGCCGAGTGGAAGGGCAAGCCGACGGTCGCCATCGCCATCTACCAGCTGCCGGGGTCCAACGCCCTGGAAGTGGCGGCCCGGGTCGAAGCCAAGATGAAGGAACTGTCGGGGGCTTTTCCCGAGGGCATGTCCTATCTCATCCCCTTCAATACCACGGATTTTGTCGATCGCTCCATCGCCGAGGTGGTGCAGACCCTGTTCATCACCGTGCTGTTGGTGTTTTTGACCATTTTCATTTTCCTGCAGGATTGGCGCGCCACCCTGATTCCGGCTCTGACCATTCCCGTGTCCCTCATCGGCACCCTGGCGGTCATGGCCGGCCTGGGCATCAGCATCAACCTGCTGTCCCTGTTCGGCATCGTGCTGGCCATCGGCGTGGTGGTTGACGATGCCATCGTGGTGGTGGAAAACGTCGTGCGCAACATTGACGAACTGGGGTTGCCGCCAAGGGAGGCGACCTTTCGTGCCATGCAGGAGGTCACCGGCCCGGTCATCGCCACCACCCTGGTGCTGCTGGCGGTGTTCGTGCCGACGGCTTTTCTGGGCGGCATCACCGGTCAGCTCTATCGGCAGTTTGCCCTGACCATCTCCACGGCCACGGTGTTCAGTTCCATCAATGCCCTGACCCTGAGTCCGGCCCTGTGTGCCGTCCTGTTGCGGCCGACGCGCGGCGTGCATCATTGGTTTTTTCGCTGGTTCGACTGGACCTTCGACCGGACC
This sequence comes from Desulfuromonas sp. CSMB_57, assembly GCF_020194955.2. GTDB lineage: Bacteria > Desulfobacterota > Desulfuromonadia > Desulfuromonadales > Syntrophotaleaceae > JAFCIY02. The sequence goes on from NZ_JAFCIY020000050.1 coordinate 10,528, forward strand.
CGCAAACTCTACGCCCGCAGCCTTGGCGTCCTGATCCGCCGGGCAACCCTGACTATGGTGCTGTTCGCCGTACTCACCGCCGCCTCCTTCTGGGGCTACCTGCGGCTGCCGACGGGGTTCGTGCCGACGGAGGACCAGGGTTACTGCTTTGTCAGCGTACAACTGCCTGATGCCGCGTCCCTGGAGCGGACCGCGGCGGTTCTGGATGAGATGAATCAGCGGCTGAGCGCCATGGAAGGCGTTGCCAACTGGGTGACCATCGCCGGCTTCTCCCTGGTGGATATGGCCGCCGCGCCGAACATGGCCACCATCTGGGTGGTTTTCAAGCCCTGGGAGGAGCGCACCGCTCCCCATCTCAGCCAGGAGGCCCTCATCGGCCAGCTCTGGCAGAGCTTCGGCGCCATTCAGGAGGCGCAGATCTTCGCCTTCGCCCCACCGGCCATCCAGGGACTGGGTTTTGCCGGAGGGTTTCTGATGGAGGTTCAGGACCGCGGTGGGCTGGGGCTCTCTGTCCTGCAGCAGATGACTCAGGAAATGGTCGAGGCGGCCAATGCCCAGGAAAAAATCGAACGTTCCTACAGTACCTTCCGTGCCAATGTGCCGCAGCTGTATGCCGATGTCGATCGCACCCAGGCCAAGAGCCTCGATGTGCCCCTGAGCAATGTCTTCGGCACCCTGCAGGCTTACCTGGGTTCGTTGTACATCAATGACTTCAATATGTTCGGTCGGACCTACCAGGTCAAGGTGCAGGCCGACAGCCGGTTTCGCAGTCGCCCGGAAGATATCCGGCGGCTCGAGGTGCGGGACAGCAGCGGCCGGATGATTCCCCTCGGCACTCTGGTATCCGTGCGGGAAATGGTTGGTCCCCAGATTGTCAAGCGCTACAACATGTACCCTTCGGCCACCATCAACGGCCAGGCGGTGCAGGGGTACAGTTCCGGCGAGGCACTATCATTGATGGAGAACCTGGCAGCGGCCAAACTGCCGGCCTCCATGGGCTACGAATGGACCGGCATGTCCTACCAGGAAAAAACCACCGCCAGCGAAGCGCTGTATATCTTCGCCCTCGCCGTGGTCTTCGTCTACCTGGTGCTCTGCGCCCAGTATGAAAGCTGGTCCTGCCCTCTGGCCATCATTCTGTCCGTGCCCCTGGGGTTGCTCGGGACCGTCGCCGCAGTCATGATGCGTGGGATGGAAGTAAATGTTTACAGTCAGATAGGCATCGTGCTGCTCATCGCCCTGGCATCCAAATCGGCGATTCTGATCGTTGAATTCGCCAAAGTGCGGCGGGAGCAGGGGGATGATATCGTCGAAGCGGCCCTGTTGGCCGCCCGTCTGCGTTTTCGAGCCGTGTTGATGACCGCCCTGACCTTTGTCCTCGGCATGTTTCCGCTGGTGGTTGCCCGCGGCGCCGGTGCGGCCAGCCGTCAGGCTGTGGGCACCGCCGTGTTCGGCGGCATGCTGGCGGCGACGGTGCTGCTGGTGCTGTTCGTGCCGGTATTTTACGTGGTTATCCAGCGGGCCAGCGAGTGGCTGCAGACGCGGGTCTGGGCGAGGTTCATGGGCCGCGGCGAGCCGGAAAAAGGGTCGGAATGAGTTGCCGGGCGTTTCACCGGCAGGGATGAACCATGGCAAGAAAAACCAAAGTCGAAGCCGAACAGACCCGCCAGGACATTCTGGACGCGGCCTTGGAGCTGTTCAACAGCAAAGGTTATTCTCGGACTACCCTGGGGGATATCGCGCGTAGGGCGGGGGTGACCCGCGGTGCCATTTATTGGCACTTCAAGGATAAAGTGGAACTTTTTCTGGCTCTCAAGGAAGAGATGGAACGTTCCACCCAGACACGTCTGGAAGACATCCTGGCCAACGAAGTTCGCTCCCTCAATGATTTGCTGGAAAACGCTCTGCGTTTTCTGCGGGTGCTGGAAAACAACGATCGCTTTCGCATCTACTTTGAAATCATCTTCTATCGGACCGAGTTTACCGAGGAATTGCAGCCGGTGATGATCCAGCAGCGGGAGAAGCTGCAGAAGCTGGTGTTCAAGGACCACCGGGTATTTACCGCTTTGCAGCAAGGCGGTGAGGTGCGCGGTGACGTCGATTGTCTGCAGGCGGCCATCGGTTTTGTGGCCCTGGTCATCGGTCTGTTCGATCTGTGGCTGCTGGATCGGGACTTCTTCTGTCTCACCGAGAGGGGCGCGGCGCTTATCGGCGGCTATCTGGACAACCTGAAGCCGACCTGAATCGCCTGGAATTTCTTATGCCCCTCAAGTAGTCAACTTCAGCCTTCGGACTTCAGTCTTCAGCCTTGCCTACGCCGCCGGAATCTGCAATTCGCGCAGGCGCCGGGCGGCCTGTTTGCTTTCGCACCGCCGCACCCATCGGTCCAGGGTTTCGGCGACGGTTTCCGGCAGGTCCACGAAACGCAGTCCCATGCCCGGCTCAAGGGTTGATTTTCGGGAAAAATTGCGTCCCCAGACCACTTCGCACTGACAGGATATGGCTTCACCGAGGGGTGGGATGGGCACCAGCAGGGTAAACCGTTCTCCCGGGGTGCGCGGGTTGGCGGTGGCGATAAACAGGCCGCCGCAACTGATGTTGCGGGCATAGCCGAAAAAGGGTCGCGCGCCCCGTTCCTCGTTTTCGCGCAGGACCAGCAGGGGTGGTGAAAGGTGGGTGCGAAGGGCTGCTTTGCAATGGGCAGTCAGGGTCGATGTTGCCGATGCGGCCGGCGTTTCGTTCGTCCTGGAGGAAGGCATGGCATGGTCTCCTGTAGCTGTTGGTTCAAAAAGTCGTCCGGCGATGGGTTGCCCTTCGATTGCCGCCGGTTGCAGCCTGTAATCGCCGCAACTGCATCAGTTGCTGTTCCGCTCCGGCGGCGGCCTCAAGGCCGATGCCATTCATCAAATCCGGTACGGCATGTTCCGGACTGCAGCGCGGCCAGGGGCCGGAGGCCAGATAATGGAGCAGACGGGTGGTTTTCAGGCCGTCGAACCAGCCATGAAACGCTGCTCGTCGGGCGACGGCGGTGGCATGGTTGCGGGACAATCGGTCCCAGACCGCCACGAAGTTCTCTCTTTCCAAGAATTGTGCCAGGTAGGGATGGGTTCGGCCGGCCCATTGCTGGATTGCGGCGCCGGTGTCCTGCCAGTGCCCGGTGGCGTGCTTCAGCCAATCACCGAGCAGACTGTAGGCCCGGGGCTGATGGAACAGGCTGCCCCCGCCTGCCGGGTCGCACAGAGCGGCAACGCTGCGGCCGGTACCGAAGGGCGTGCGCTCCGAAATCCGCGCCGAGGGGAAAACCACCGTTCCCGAAAGCTGTTCGACCCCGTCGGTTTTGGCCAGTTGCTGCAGAAAATAGAAATCTTCCCCGGCCTGGCGCCGGTTCATGCCCCCGCAGCGCACGTAACTGTCGGCCCGGCAGGCCATGGTGCTGCCGATAGTGTGAAAGGCATAGGGCGAGCCGGCCAGTCCCAGGCCCAGAACATGGCAGCGCAGGTACAGTTCGTAGAGGACCATGGCCTGTCGCTGTTTGGCGTCATCGGGCAGAGGATGACAGAAGGGCAGCACGGCTCCTCCCTTCGCCGTTTGGGCAAAATGGTCGCGCAGGGCCGGCAGGTAATCGGGTTGGACCAAGGTGTCGGCATCCAGCGCCGCCAACAACGGATCCGTGTGCCCCCATGCCAACCGTTCCAGTACCAGATCGAACCCGATTTTGCGGGCCAGACCCACACCCCCGTCGGCGACCGGCAATTCCCGACCGGGCGAGGCGGCGTCGATCCAGGCCAGTTGCAGGGGTCGCAGGCAAAGGCACCGACGGTTCAATAATTCAAGAGTGCGACGGTTGTCGGCTTGTTGTGCGGTCGGCGTGTCCGGACGGTGGTTGACCACCACCAGGATCAGGAATTGCTGCAGCAGTTCCGGCGGGTTGGCGGCCAAGCTTGACAGAGTATGGAACAGGTCTGTGCTTTCCGCCAGAGCGGGAATGACCACCGCACCGGCAAAGCGCCGGCCGTCGTCCCCCTGGATCCGCCAGGGGCCCGGGACGGCGCGCCGTGCCAGATAACGCTGGACGGTTGCGGGCAGGGACATGGGCTGCTCTCTTCAGCGATGTGACGCGGTTCAGGCCGATCTCCATGCGGCCAACAGTTCTGCGAGGGTATCGCCGGCCCCGTCGAGCCAGTGGATTGCCACCCCCTGGCGTTCCATGCGCCGAAACCAGGTTTCCTGGCGCTTGGCGAACTGCTGGATGGCCGTGGTCAGTTGGCGGATCATGTCCTGGCGGCTCAGTTGCTCCTGCAGGAATTCGGCCACCAGCCGATATTCGAGCCCATAGCGCTCCAAGCGCTGCCAGTCCAGGCCGGAACGATGCAGATCCTGCACTTCTTCGATCAGTCCCTGCTCCAGGCGTTGCCGTAAACGTTCGGCAATGCGTTGCCGCAGGGCCGAACGCTCCCAGCGCACACCGAACACCAGCGGCTGGAGGGCCGGGAGGGACAGGGCCGCACCCCGGGCGGCCTGTTCTCCCAGGGCGATTTCGATGGCCCGCACCAGGCGTTCCGGTTCATTCAGGTCGGTGGTATTGTGCTGCGCCGGTTTCAGGGTCAGGAGGCGGGCCCGCAGTTCCATCAGGTCGAGGCCCATAAGTTCCCGACGGAGTTCCGGGTTTTCCGGAACTTCCACCAGTTGGTAGGCGCGCAATACCGCGTCCAGATAGAGGCCGGTGCCGCCGGCCAGCACCGGCAGCCGCCCCCGTTGGCGGATTTGTTCGAAGGCGGCACCGAATGCCCGCTGGAAATCGAAAACGCTGAATTCGGCACCGGGCTCCAAAATGTCGATGAGATGGCAGGGAACGGCGCCGTACTCGGCCAGATCCTTGCCCGTGCCGATGTCCATGCGGCGAAATACCTGGCGCGAATCGGCGGAGATGATTTCGCCGTTCAGGGCCCGGGCGGCAGCGACCGCCAGGCGCGTTTTGCCGGTCGCCGTGGCGCCGAGAATGACCAGAAGGTTGGGGGACATACGATTATCCTGATTTACGTTGTGGAAGTCGGTGGAATGTTTTCAAGCCGTTATCAGTCCGGCCTGATATTTATCCGTGGGGTGGCCGGGGCCGATCAGCCGCATGATAGGGACTTTTTTCATCCATGGCAATGCGCGGCCTTTTCATTGCCACGATTCTTTGCTAGGTTGTGTCATTCAGACCCGCGCTTTCCCATGCTTTGGGCCACGATTCCCGCTGGTCCGGAGAGCGCACCGAAATGTTCATGACCGGAAACGATTGCAGCCCGATGCACACACCTGGATCAGACACCACGGCCGGTGACGGCCTGCCGGTACTCCTGCCCCGCTCGCAGCACTCCATTTCCCGCCAACATATCAACGAACACACCCTGAAGGTGCTCTATCGCCTGCGGCGCAGCGGTTTTCAGGCCTTTCTGGTCGGCGGCGGGGTGCGCGACCTGCTGCTGGGCCGGCAACCCAAGGATTTCGACGTCGGTACCGATGCGACCCCCGAGCAGGTCCGGCAGTTGTTCCGCAACTGTTTTCTGGTGGGGCGTCGTTTCCGCCTGGCCCATGTGCGTTACGCCGACAACTATGTGGTCGAGGTGGCCACCTTCCGGCGCCAGCCGAAGCCGGAAGAGTTGCCTGAAAACCCCGAGGAACACTTCTTTTTTGCGGAGAATGTCTACGGTACGCCGCAAGAGGATGCCTTTCGTCGGGATTTCACCATCAATGCCCTGTTCTACAACATCGACGATTTTTCCGTGATCGATTATGTCGGCGGTCTGGAAGATTTGGCGGCCCGGCGCCTGCGGGTCATCGGTGATCCGGCGACGCGTTTCGCTGAGGATCCGGTACGCATGCTGCGGGCTTTGGAGTTTGCTGCCCGACTCGGCTTCAGCCTCGACGAGGCGACCCGCGAGGCCATCTACCGCGCTGCCCCCCTTATTGCCGAAGCCGCCCCGGCGCGGATCCGGGAGGAACTGCTGGAACTGTTCCGGCACCAGGTCGGCGGCGCCGTATTGCGCCAGGCCCAAGCCATGGGGCTGCTGCCGCACTTGCTGGCCGGCTACGAAGGCGATGATGAAACTTTCGCTTTGCTGGAGCAGCTTGATGGGCGTACTGCATCCGGAATCCCCATCCAGGAGCCTTTCGTGCTGGCGGCCCTGTTCCTGAGCCGCTTCCGGCAGCTCTGTTGCCCTCCTCAGGAGGCAACAGTCAGCGATGCCCTGCGCACCGCCAATCTGCTGTTGAACTCCATCTGTGGCTATTTTCGCATCGCCCAGGGCAGCCGTGCCGCGGCCCGGGAACTGCTGACCGGCTTCTTTCGCCTCTCCGGCGGCCGCGGTCGGCGGGGCGAAGGTCGTTTTCTGCGGCATCCCGTCTGGTCTCAGGCCATGCAGCTGCTACAGTTGTGGGTAGCGGCGACCGGCGAGGGACAGGAGTTGCTGGCGGCCTGGCAGGAGATGGGGGGGGCGGCGTCCCCGGCATCCCCGGCCGCCCCGGGCCGGCCCGGAACCGCCGGCCGCCGGCGCCGTCGGCCCCGCCGCCGCAAAAAACCGGCCGCGCAGACCGAAAAACGGCCTTCCGATTCCTGAGGCCTGTTGCCACCGACCCGAGCCCATAAAGGAGCCGTTATGCGCTGTGCCCGTTGCCATACGCCATTGTCCGAAAGCGATCGGTTTTGCCCCCAATGCGGACAGAAACGGGAGTTGGATCCCGGCAGCCTGCATGAGCAGGCGCTGCAGTTGTACCATCGCGGGCAAACCGAGGCCGCTGTGGCACTCTGGGACGACGCGGTGGCGCTGGATCCGGATTTCAGCCTCGGCCATTATTACCGGGGGTTGGCCCTCTATGACCGGGGTGATCTTTCGGAAGCTTTGAGCGCTTTCCGGGCTGCATTGAAGGGCTCTCGTGAGCCGTTCCGCATCCTGTTCAAATTGGGCCTGGCCCAGTATGGTCTCGGCGATCTGGCGGGCAGCATTGACAGTTTTCGGCGCGCCTTGCAGCTCAATCCGGACAGCGCCGAAACCTGCTATCGCCTGGGGTTGTCCTACCTGCGCCAGTCCGACCTGGAGCATGCCCGCGAAGCCCTGGACGGTGCCATTCGCCTGAACCCGAAGTATGCCCGGGCGCTGTTCATTCTTGGCATGGTCTATTCCCAGCAGGGCGACAACGATCGGGCCATCGAACTGTTCCGGCAGGTCGAAGAGGTCAGTCCGGCCTACACCGAAGCCCTGTTCGAACTGGGCATGGCCCTGCTACGCAAGGGCGAGCTGGCGGCCGCTGCCGACCAGTTCGAACGCACCGTGGCCAACAGCCCGCGCTTTACACCGGCGCAGTTCATGCTGGCGGAAGCGCGGCGGCGCCTGGAGGACTGGCCGGCGGCGGTGACGGCCTATCGGCGGGCCCTGACCCTCAATCCCCGGGATCTGGACGGTTGGCTGCAATTGGCAGACTGTCTGCGACGCCTGAGCCGTTTCCAGGAAGCGGTTGAAGCCGTCGGACAGGCCCTGGCTCTGAGTCCCGACCATCCCGGCGCCAAAGCATTGGCCGCGACGCTGGGCGATGTCGGGCCGGAAACCTGAGCGTCGGGCCGGCCGGATGTCGTCGGCAACAGCTCCGCGCCAGGATGTGAAAGTATAGCGAACATGGCCAGTGCCCCCGAGGGAGTCAGGGATTTGCGCGGTTTCATCGAACTGCTGAAGGCCCGCGATGAACTGCGCCAAATCGGTGCCGAGGTAGACCCTTGCCTGGAAGTCGCCGCCATCACCCAGCAGGTCAGCAAGGGTGCGGCGGGCGGCCGTGCCTTGCTGTTCGAGCGGGTGCGGGGGCACCGCTGGCCGGTGGTCACCAATCTGTACGGTTCCCACCAGCGCGCCGCCTGGGCTGTCGGTGCCGCTTCGGGAGCCGCCCTCCAAACAAACTGGCGACGGGCCCTGGCCGACATGGCGGCCAACCGTGCCGAAGATGGCTTGCGCGAGCTGCTGGCCCGGCAGCCCTCCCCCTGCATGATACATTCTCAGGCCGCACTCTGCCGCGAGGTATGGCTGCCGCGTCCCGATGCCCTGAGCTTGCCGGCTTTGCAGTCCTGGTCCGGGGACGGCGGCCGCTACCTGACCCTACCCCTGGTTTTCACCCGTGATCCTGACACCGGTGCCGGCAATTGCGGCCTGTATCGGGTGCAGCTGTTTGCCGACGGCCGCCTGGCAGTGCGCTGGAAACCCGGCAGCGACGCGTACCGCCACTGTGCCGCATGGCATCGCCGGGGTCGGGCCATGCCGGTCGCCATTGCCTTGGGCGGCGACCCGGCGTTGCTTTTCGCAGCCGCCTTTGCCCTGCCGCCCGATGCGGACGAACTGGCCCTGGCCGCCTGGCTGCGGGGCCGGCCGATGACCATGACCCCCTGCCTGACCAGCGACCTGGCCGTGCCGGCCACCGCCGAATTCGTTCTGGAAGGGCTGGTCGAACCTGGCGTCGAGGGCCTGGAAGGGCCTTTCGGCAACCACACCGGCAGCTATCAAGCAGCTGCTCCCGCGCCTTTGCTGCGGCTCACCTCCATGAGTCACCGGCAGGCGCCGGTGTTGCCGGCCACCGTGGTCGGCCCGCCCCCCATGGAGGACTGTTTCCTGGCCGCTCTGGCCGGTTACCTGCTGCTGCCTCTGCTGCAGATGGATTTCCCAGACATCGTCGATCTGCATCTGCCTCTGGAAGGCATATTCCACGGCAATGCCTTGCTCTCCGTGCGTTCCGGTTGCTGTGGGCGGAGCTTGATCCAGGCCTTGTGGCGGCACGGCCCGTTTCGCCATGCGCGGTTGCTGGTGGTGCTCCCGGCGGCGGTGTCGCTGCGGGATGCGGCGATCTGTTACTGGCATGTCCTCAACCATGTCAGGCCGGAGCGGGATCTGGTCATGGCGGAGGGCCGTCTGGGCATCGATGCCACGGCGGGTGGCGAGGCGGCTTTTCTGGACCATGGTCCGGCCATGTCGGGGCATCTGCGGCGACGCTGGCGGGAGTACGGTTTGGAGCCCTGAAGTCCGTTCTGAAAAGATTCCCAAAATGGGCTAGAATGTAGAAGCGGGCGGTAAACCATTGGGGAGAAGGTCATGACAGAAGCCGGCAAGCCGATAAAGGTGGAGCGACTGGTGCCGAAGGAACGTCACGGATTGATCGTGGTCCTGACCGGCCATGGTAAGGGCAAAACCTCCTCGGCACTGGGGATGGTGCTGCGAGCCTGCGGCCACGGCCTGCGCAGCTGTATTATCCAGTTCATGAAAGGCGACCTGTATGCCGGTGAGTGGGACGGCATCAAGCGCCTGGGCGACAATGTCGAGCTGTTTGCCACGGGCAAGGGTTTTTGCGGTATTCAAGGCAATCCCTATCCCTTCAGCGAGCATCGCGCCAATGCTCAGGAAGCCTTGCACCTGACCCTGGATAAAATGGCCTCGGGCCGCTTCGACCTGCTGGTACTGGACGAGATCAACAATGCCTTGCACCTGAAGCTGATCGATCTGGAGCAGGTGCTGGAAGTCATCCGGCGCAAGCCGCCCCTGTTGCACCTGATCATGACCGGCCGCGACGCCCATCCCCAAATCATCGAACTGGCCGATACGGTCAGCGAGGTTCGCGAAATCAAACACGCCTTCCGCAAGGATATCGAGCCGCAACCGGGCATCGATTACTGAACCTTGGCGGTCGGCGACGGGGCGTTGCGGCCACGGGCACAAGCTGGAGGACGAAGAACCGGCGTCGCCGAACGGCAACAGTTACCGGCCCGGCGTCTTCTTCCATGGCCTCCCGCAAACTCTATTTTGCCTCTGTTCCGGCAGGCTACCGGTTTTCAGCTTTTGTCGCTGTTTGGCGACGAGATGGTCCGGCCCGGGATGCCTTGCCGGAACCAGCGCGAGGAGAAGACCATGAAACGCATGCTGAAAGGCGCAGGTGCCTTGGTGTTGCTCGGTCTGCTTGCCGCTTGCGGATCCGTGCTTTCCAAGGATGCCCGTTACCAGGTAAACCATGAGGTGGTTTATTCGTCCTTGAAACAGAACCCCGATGCCTATCAGGGCAAGACGGTGATTCTGGGTGGCCTGATTCTTGAAAACGCCGTCTCGGATGATGGCAGCACTCTGGAGATACTCAAGTACTCTTTGGACCGGCGGGATGAGCCCAAGGATCCGGATGAAGCCGGCGGTCGATTTTTGGCCCGTACCGATCGTTTGCTCGATCCGAGCATCTACAAGTCCGGCCGTCTGGTCACCCTGACCGGCACTCTGATCGGCGAAGAAGTCCGACCGTTACAGCAGGCTCGTTACCGGTATCCCGTATTTCGTATCGGCGAACTGTATCTGTGGCCGGAATCGACCCCGGAGATGCGTTATCCCTATCCGGGATATTACTATCCGTACCCTTATTGGCCCTACATGCCCTACCGTTACCGGTATCCCTATTGGTGGTAGGGAGCGGAAAAATCAACCATACTCGATTTGCAACGACCGAAAGGAACTCTGCCATGATGGCAAAAACCGTAGGCCCCAAGGTCTGGGTGATGTTTTTGGTGTTACTCAGCGGCCTGATGTTCGGTTCGACGGCCTTGGCCGAGCCGGAAAGCCAAAAGATTGAAGAAGCGACCACGGTGCTGGAACAGATCATGGCCATCCCGGAAGGCGCCATTCCTCCGAGCCTGCTCGGCAATGCCTATGGCATCGCCATCATCCCGCGGGTCATCAAGGCGGGCTTCATTGTCGGCGGCCGCTACGGCACCGGGGTGGTGCTGGTGCGCGGTCCCGGCGGCGCCTGGAGCAACCCTTCTTTTGTGTCGATCACCGGTGGCAGCCTCGGTTGGCAGATCGGCGCCCAGTCGACGGACGTCATCCTGGTGTTCAAGAATCCCAGCAGCATCGAAGGCCTGATGAAGGGCAAATTTACCCTCGGGGCGGATGCCGCAGTCGCTGCTGGGCCGGTTGGGCGCCGGGTGGAAGGGGCGACGGATGTCACCCTGCAGTCGGAGATCCTCTCCTATTCACGCAGCCGCGGCTTCTTTGCCGGCGTTTCTCTGGAGGGCTCGGCGTTGCAGATCGACGCCAAACGCAACGCCAATTTTTACGGCAAGCGGGGCATTACCGCCCTGGAAATTTTTCATGGGCATACCAGTACCCCGCCGGCTGCCCAGGCTTTGCGCCGGACCCTGGACCGCCACGCCCCTCGACCTCAGTAACACGTCCATCATCGGAGTGCATGGGGCCGTCACCATGGTGGCGGCCCCATGTGTTTGAAACTCCGTCAGGTTGTCCGGACACTTCCGGCTTGGCCCGCCGCGAGGCTCAGGCTATAATCCGCCCGGAGGTGCTCATGTCGTTGTTGTCCCCGATTCTGCTCCGGCTGCGCCTGGTGCTGGAGATGATCAAGTTTTCCCATTCCCTGTTCGCCTTGCCCTTTGCCCTGATCGGCGCGCTGCTGGCGGTGCGGGTTTCAGGTCAGTGGCCGACCGCCGGCCAACTGGTCTGGATCGGCCTGGCCATGGTCGGCGGCCGTTCCGGGGCCATGGCTCTGAACCGGCTCATCGATGCCGACATCGATGCCGCCAATCCCCGTACCGCCGACCGCCATCTGCCGACGGGAAAGGTTTCAAGGCATACGGCCTGGCTCTTGACCTTCTGGTCCTTCGCCCTGCTGCTGCTGGCGGCGGCCCGTCTCAATCCCCTGTGTCTGGTACTGGCTCCGCTGGTCATGGTACTGTTCGTCCTCTATCCTTTCTGCAAGCGCTTCACCGCCTGGTCGCACCTGGTGCTGGGCGCCTGCCTGGGGGCGGCGCCCGTCGGCGCCTGGATCGCCCTGCGCGGCGATGTGTACTGGCCGGTAGTGACATTGGGGCTGGCGGTGCTGTTATGGGTGGCGGGATTCGATATCTTCTATGCCCTGCAGGATGAGGATTTCGACCGCCGCTACGGCCTGTTTTCCCTGCCGGTGCTCCTGGGGTCGAGCCGGGCCCTGGATTTGGCGCGCCTGTTCCATGCCGCCATGGTGGTGTTGCTGGTGCTGGCCGGCTGGGGCGGGGGGTTGGGGTTCTGGTA
>NZ_JAFCIY020000037.1 GCF_020194955.2 Desulfuromonas sp. CSMB_57
TGGATCATGATCGGCGTGCAGGAACATTGGTGCAGGGAGTCGCCGAGATAGCCGCAGGGACAGGGATTGGTGGCAGCCACCAGCATGAAACGGGCCGGATAGGTGAGAGTCGAAGCAGCCCGGCTGATGGTCACCTGGCCATCCTCCAGAGGTTGGCGCAGCATCTCCAGGACGTTTTTTCGGAATTCCAGCAACTCGTCGAGGAACAGCACCCCGTTGTGGGCCAGGGACACTTCTCCCGGCCTGGGCACTGGTCCGCCGCCGATGAGACCGGCATCGGAAATGGTGTGGTGGGGGCTGCGGAAGGGCCGACAGGCGACCAGCGCCTCGCGGCCCGGAAGCAGACCGACGATGGAATGGATCTTGGTGGTTTCCAGGGCTTCGTCGAAGCTCTGGGCGGCGAGGATGGAAGGCAGGCGCCGGGCCAGCATGGTCTTGCCGCTGCCCGGCGGCCCGATGAGCAGCAGGTTGTGATTGCCGGCGGCAGCCACCTCGAGAGCACGCTTGACATGCTCCTGGCCGCGCACCTCGGCGAAATCTGCTTCCGAAACGGCGGCCTGCTGGAAGATTTCGGCGACATCCACCCGGCAGGGAGACAGTTGTTGGGTGCCGTTGAGAAAATCCACCAACTGGCCCAGGTCGCCGATGCCGTAGACCGGCACGCCGTCCACCAGGGCCGCTTCGCAGGCGTTCTCCTCCGGCAGCACCAGCCCGGAAACCGGCCACTGCCGGGCCGCGGCCGCCAGAGGCAGGGCGCCGCGGATGGGCTTGATGCGGCCATCCAAGGACAACTCGCCGAGAAACACCAAGGGCGGTTCATGGCGCGGCTTGATGACCCCGGTGGCGGTGAGAATGCCCACCGCCATGGGCAGGTCGAAGGCGGCGCCGTCCTTCTTGATGTCGGCGGGCGCCAGATTGATGGTGATGCGCCGCACCGGGAACTCGTAGCCCGCGTTGCGGATAGCCGACTTGACCCGGTCCTTGCTTTCCTTGACCGCCCCCTCGGGCAGGCCGACGGTGGCGAATTGCGGCAGCCCCTGGCTGATGTCCACCTCGACCTCAACGGGATAGGCGTCGATGCCGAGCAGGGCGCCGGACAGAATCCTGGCTAGCATGGCTTCTCCTGGGCCGGCCGTTGCCGAAACAGCCGGTCAGTGCTCCAGCAGGTACTTTTCGGCGGCGATGGCTGCTACGGCGCCGTCCCCGACCGCCGTGGCTATCTGCTTGAGCAGTTTGCTGCGCACGTCCCCGGCGGCAAAGACTCCCGGCACCGTGGTACCACATTCGCCGTCGGTGACGATGTAACCTTCCTCGTTCAACGACAACAACTCGGCGAGAAAATGGGCCTTGGGAATCACGCCGATGGCAAAAAACACCCCTTCCGTCTCGATATGCCGGTGCTCGCCGGTCTTGCGGTTGCGAATCTCCACGGCCGTAACTCCGGAAGCGGTACCCAGCACCTGTTCCGGGGTGCTGTTCCAGATCACCTCGATCTTGTCGTGGGCGAACAGGCGTTCCTGGAGGATCTTGGTGGCCCGCAACTGGTCACGCCGGTGTACCAGATAAACCTTGGATGCGAAACGGGTCAGAAACAGGGCCTCTTCGGCAGCGGTATCGCCGCCCCCCACCACCACTACCGGCACGTTTTTAAAAAAGGCACCGTCACAGGTAGCGCAGTAGGAAACGCCGCGCCCGGCATATTGCTGTTCACCGGGAATACCGAGTTTGCGCGGTTCGGCGCCGGTGGTGACAATCACCGCCCGCGCCCGCAGCACCCGGCCGTCGACGGTCACTTCCTTCATCTCTCCCGCCACGTTCAGAGACTGGGCTTCGCCGTACAGAATTTCCAGACCGAATTCCTGGCAATGCTCATGAAAGCGAGCCACCAGTTCCGGCCCGTCGATGCCGCCGGGAAAACCGGGATAGTTTTCGATCTTGGTGGTGGTCATGACCTGGCCGCCGACCATCATCCGCTCCACCAACAGGGTTTTGAGGGCCGCCCGCGACGAATACAGCCCGGCTGTCAGGCCGGCCGGGCCACCACCGAGGATAATCACATCATAGTCCATGCTGTCCATTTGCCTGCTCCTGTGTCCATCATTAGGCATATCTTATAACATGCCTTAAGAGAAAAGGGAACCGTCTTGCGTTGTTCGTCTCTTGCCGATACTATAGTCTTGATTTTTATGGTTTCTCGTCGGCCCCATGCCGAACATGCGTCGCCTCTGGGGACCACCGAAGGGGCCCAGGCGAGCGTGGTCGCATAAGTTGCCGATAATCGGTTACCACCGTCGATGCCTGGGTTGTTTCACGACCATCCAAGGGAGGAGGCCACGTCATGGCGCGCAGAAAAACCCGCTCCCCCCGCCGTAGAAGCCTTGTCGGCAAAGTGTTCCGGGGATTATTCTGGACCATCGTCTTCATCGCTTTGCTGCTGGCCGGCGACCGGGCCTTGATGCGCTGGCAACCCCAAAACCCGGTGCTGGCCGAACTGCAGGGTGGCTACCGGGAATTCCGGCAAAGCCTCCTCGGCCTGCTGCACCAGACCGTAGCGCCCCCCGCTCCGCCGGAGCGTAGCCAGAAACCGGCGCCGCCCCGGCGTCAAGAGGGTAAACCGGGCCTGCCGAACAAGGCCGAAGCTGCCCCCCGGCGTGCGCAACGTTATCTCTATGTCGATCAGCAAGGCGAGTTGCAGTTTGCCGATCGTCTGGAAGATATCCCGGCATCCCTGCGCAGCAGCGCCCAACCCCTTGAAGGCTGAGCCGCCGGCCCCACCTACCGAGGCTCCAAATCGCCGTAGATGTCGGGACGGCGATGCTGCAGGGCGGGAATTTGCGCGCGGTATTCCACCACCTCGGCCGAGCGGATGTCCGCCAGCGCTGCGCCGGGGGCGTCATCGGCTTCCACCAGCACCTCCCCCCGCGGCGCAATGATCAGGCTGCCGCCGAAAAATTCCAGGCGCCCCTGTCGGCCGCAGCAGTTGGCGGCCAGCACAAACACCTGATTCTCGATGGCCCGGGCCCGCAGCAGAGTCCGCCAATGTTCCTGCCGGGGATGGGGCCATTCCGCCGGCAGGCAGACCAGTTCGGCACCGGCCAGGGCCAACCGCCGGAACAACTCCGGAAAACGCAGGTCATAGCAGATGGCGAGACCGATGCGGCCCAGGGAGGTATCCAACACCACCGTCCGGTCGCCGGCCGCCAGATGCTGGTCCTCGCCCATGGGCGAAAACAGGTGCAGTTTCCGGTAACTGCCGCGCAGTTGGCCATTGTCGATCACATAGGCGGTATTGTAGATGGCGGCACCGCAGGCTTCCGGAAGACTGCCGACGATGACCAGCTGCCGTGCCGCCGACAGGTTCTGCAGATACCGCAGCACCTCCGGAGTCCGCCCGGCGCATTGCGGCAGGTGCCGGTAATCATAACCGCAACTCCACATCTCCGGCAATACGGCCAGCCGAACACCGTCCTCCGCGGCCCGCATGAGAGCCGTCTCAACCTGGTGCAGGTTGGCGTCGATGTCGCCGAAGATAATTTCGATCTGGATACACGCGGCGCGGAATATCGCCGCTGGAAAAGGTTCTGTTCCCTGCACTGAACGCTCCAAAAATAATTTATATTTCAAATAGTTAGAAACAGAAAAGAGACCGCTTGACTCCGTTCGCCAACTGCGCGATCATCCCCGTCCGAACTGGCCCTGATGCCGCTGCCCCCCCCAGCGCACCTCTCTGCCAGCCCGGACACGGCAGTCTTTGCCGGGCCCGCCTCTCTTACAATGCTTCATTTTCAGAGAAAGGGTCCTCCCATGGCAAGCGCATTCTTCGCAACGGTATCCTTATTGACCTTTCTGCTGGTTGCGGCACCGGCCAACGCCTATGAAGCCGGCGCCACCCTGCCAGACCTGACCGGCAGTCCCTTCGGCTTCGCCGGACTGGTCCTTTTCGCCGGCGCCTACCTGCTCGTCATCCTCGAAGAGAAACTGCATCTGCGCAAAAGCAAACCGGTGATTGTCGCTGCCGGTCTGATCTGGATTCTTATCGCCATCGCTTACCGGCCCTTGGGTCAGGCCGAACTGGCGCACCGGGCGATTCTCGCCAATCTGACCGAATACGGCGAGTTGTTCCTGTTCCTGCTGTCCGCCATGACCTATATCAATGCCATGGAAGAGCGCAATGTCTTCCAGGCCCTGCGTTCCTGGCTCATGTGTCGGGGGTTTTCCCTGCGCGCCGTCTTCTGGTTGACAGGCCTGCTGTCCTTTTTCATCTCGGCGGTGGCGGACAACCTGACCACGGCCCTGCTCATGGGCACCGTGGTGCTGACCGTCGGCGGCCGCAACCGCAAGTTCGTGGTCCCGGCCTGTATCAATATTGTGGTGGCGGCCAATGCCGGGGGCGCCTTCTGCCCCTTCGGAGACATCACCACCTTGATGGTCTGGCAGCGCGGCGTGCTGCACTTCTTTCAGTTTTTCCACCTTTTCCTGCCCTCCCTGGTCAACTGGCTGCTGCCGGCCATTTTCATGAGCCTCGCCATTCCCAAGGACCGCGCCGGCAGCGCCTGCGAGGTGGTGGCCATGAAACTCGGCGCCCGGCGCATCATGGCCCTGTTTCTGCTGACCATTGCCACCGCGGTCGGCTTTCACAACTTTTTGGAACTGCCGCCCGCCGTCGGCATGATGTTGGGCCTGGGCTACCTGTCCTTTTTCGGCTACTACCTGAAACGCAAGGAAAACCGGGATTACGCCGGCGGCCCCCTGGACGAAACGGGCACCAACGGGCGACCCGGATTCGATCTGTTTCGCAAAATCGCCCGGGCCGAATGGGATACCCTGCTGTTCTTTTACGGCGTTATCCTCTGTGTCGGCGGACTCGGCCAACTCGGCTATCTTGCCCTGGCTTCCAATTTCCTTTACCAAGACCTTGGCCCCACGGCCGCCAATATTCTGATCGGCCTCCTCTCGGCCATCGTTGACAATATCCCGGTCATGTATGCCGTGCTGACCATGCAGCCGCCCATGTCGGAAGGTCAATGGCTGCTGGTGACCCTGACCGCGGGGGTTGGCGGCAGTCTGCTGTCCATCGGCTCCGCCGCCGGGGTCGCCCTCATGGGCAGCGGCCGTGGCGTCTATACCTTCAGCAGCCATTTGCGCTGGACCTGGGCCGTGGCCCTGGGCTACGCAGCCGCCATCCTGATGCACCTGATGTTGAATGCCTCGCTGTTCAACCACCTGCCCTAAGTTCCCCGTCCGGCATGGCCCTGGACCCGCAGCAGCGGGTCCAGGGCCATGTTGTCCTTGACTCCGACTTGCCGGCCGGGCGATCATGCTCTCAAGCATGTCACCGGGCGGCGCAACCCGGCCACGGTAACCACGTCGCCCTGAACAGGAAAGCCCGTTCCCACCATGTCACCAGCCACCGGCCCTCGATTGGAATACCCCGACCTGCGACACCCCGGCGCAGGGCTGTATGTGCATGTTCCCTTCTGCCGGTGCAAATGCCCGTATTGCGATTTTTTCTCCCTCTCGGCAACTCCGGAAGGGCTCCATGAATATCCCGCCCTGGTCATCCGCCAACTGGAACTGGCGCAAACCAACGGCGACTGGGCTGGGCCCCTGGCCAGCGTATTCTTGGGCGGCGGCACTCCCTCCCTGCTGCCGCCGGCCGCGGTCGGCGGCCTGCTGGATGCCGCGGAACGCCGATTCGGCTTTTGCGAGGGCGCCGAAATTTCCCTGGAAGCCAACCCGGGCACGGTCACGGAAGCGAGCCTGATGGGCTACCGGGCAGCCGGAGTCAATCGGCTGTCCATTGGCGTGCAATCCCTGAGCCCAACCAATCTGGCCATGCTGGGCCGCATCCACAGTGCCGAGGAAGCCGTTCAGGCCTTCCACTGGTCCCGTCGCGCCGGCTTTGCCTCCGTATCCGGCGATGTCATTTTCGCCCTGCCCGGCCAGAATGCGGCGGCGGCGTTGGCGGATGTCGACCAGCTACTCCAGTTAGGGCCGGAGCATCTTTCCTGCTACGGCCTGGCCCTGGAACCGGGCACCGCGCTGCAGCATGCCGTCGCCAGCGGGCAACTCGCCCTGCCCGACGAAAACAGCTATGCCGACATGTACCTGGCCCTGCATGAACGTCTGGACGCAGCCGGCTTCGAGCATTACGAAATTTCCAACTATGCCCGCCCCGGCCACGCCTGCCGGCACAATCTCAACACCTGGCAACGGGGCAGCTACTTGGGACTTGGGCCGGGTGCCCACTCCTTTCTGGCTCGCGACTGGGGAATCCGCTTCGCGGTCCCCGGGGACTGGCCCCGTTACCGGCGTCGTCTGGCAGCCGGGCAGGATCCCGCCGAAACCCTGGAAATTCTGGATCGCAGCGGGGCCATGGCGGAAACCCTCTACTTGGGGCTGCGCTGTGCCGCCGGGGTGGACGAGAATCAGTTTCGGAAGCGTTTCGGCCAGAGCCTGGCGGAAGCTTTTCCCACAGCCTGGCAGAAAACCGGATCTCGTCTGCATCGCTGTCGGGACCATTGGTCCCTGTCGCCCTCCGACTGGCTGATTTTCGATACCCTGATCAGCGCTTTTCTGTAAGCGCCGGACCCTTCCGGAAGCCGCCGAAAACGGCCGGTTTGCCCTTGACAAAGGCAGGGTCCGTTGTTATTTTGTGACCCGTTAGCACTCCCTTTGCAAGAGTGCTAACGGCAATAAAACTTGGGTTTCGCGCACTTGGAATGGATGAGGACCCGGATGAACGAAGGCCTGAATGAACGCAGCCGCCAGATCCTCGAGGCCATCATCGAAGACTATATCCATACCGGGGAGCCGGTTGGTTCGCGCGCCATCACCCGGCGCCACGACATCGGTCTGTCGCCGGCGTCGGTGCGAAATGTCATGGCCGATCTGGAGGAACTGGGCTACCTGGCTTCGCCCCACACCTCCGCCGGCCGGATCCCGACGGAAAAGGGCTACCGCTTCTATCTCAACTGCCTGCTGCAGGTGCGGGAACTGTCCCGCCAGGAACGCCTCTGGATTCGGCAGCATTACCAGCGGCGGGGTCTGCAGATGGAAGAACTGCTGCGTGAGGCCGGACGCATCCTTTCCACCACCTCCAGCTATACCGGCATTGTCATGGTACCCAAACTGGAGTCATCGGTGTTCCGGCGCATGGAATTCATCAGCCTGGCGCCGCGCCGCATCATGGTGGTGTTCATCAGCCAGTCAGGCATGGTGGAGCACCGTCTGATCGAGACGGACATGCCCATCACCGAAGGGGAATTACAGGAGGCCGCCAACTACCTCAATGCCACCTTCAGCGGCCTTGGCATCCAGGACATCAAGCAACGCATTGTCATCGAGATGGCCCGGGAAAAGGCTCTCTACGACGATCTGCTGCGCCGCGCCATCCTGCTTTCGAGCAAGGTACTGGAAGACGATCTGGGCGGCCAGGTATTTATCGAAGGTACCGCCAACATTCTTGAACAGCCGGAATTTTCCGACATCAACCGCATGAAACGGCTGTTGCGGGCCTTCGAGCAGAAGAGCCTGCTGGTGGAACTGCTGCACCAGACCCAACAGGTCGAAGGAGTGCAGATTTTCATCGGCAGCCCGAGCGAATACAGCGAAATCGAGGGATGCAGCCTGGTCACGGCATCCTATAGCAGCCGCCGGGGCACTGTCGGCACCCTGGGCATCATCGGTCCGACCCGCATGCCCTACGCCATGGTGATTCCCCTGGTCAGCTATACGGCCAGCCTGGTCGGCAGCATCCTCGACAACGAAGCCGAATAGGAGAACAGCAAGGTGTCTGAAGACAACAACAAGGCTACAGAGCAAACCGGCACCCAGAAAACCGAGGAACAGCCGGCGTCCGATGCGATCTGTGAGGGACTGCCCTTGTCCCTGGAGGATGAGCTTGCGGCGAGCCGTGCCGAAGCGGAAAAAAACTGGGATCTCTACCTTCGTCAGCGTGCCGAACTGGAAAACTTCCGCAAACGCAGCCAGCGCGAAAAGGAAGACCTGGCGCGCTTTGCCAACGAAAACCTGCTGCGGGACCTGCTGCCCGTGCTGGACAATCTCGAAAGAGCCTTGGACCACGCCCGCAAGGAAGGCGAAACCGGCAAGGGCCTGCTGGAAGGGGTTGAAATGACCCTGAGCCAGTTTCAGAAGCTGCTGGAAAAATTCGGCGTCAGCGCGGTGGATGCCATGGGCGAACCGTTCAATCCGGCCTGGCATGAAGCCATGGGGCAGTTGGAAAGTACCGAGCATGCCCCCAACACCGTAATCCAGGAAATGCAAAAGGGCTATGTGCTGAACGAGCGACTGCTGCGCCCGGCCCTGGTCCTCGTTGCCAAAGCGCCACCCGTCAACCAGCCGAATGCCGAGTAGCGTCCCCTGCTGCCCGGACATCGGCCGTCGACCTACATACTTTCATTGAGGGAGGATATAAAAATGGGAAAAGTTATCGGCATAGACCTCGGCACAACCAACTCCTGCGTTGCCGTCATGGAAGGCGGCGAACCGATTGTCATCGCCAACGCCGAGGGCTCGCGTACCACGCCGTCCATGGTCGCCATCACCGAAAGCGGTGAGCGCCTGGTAGGACAGCAAGCCAAGCGTCAGGCGGTCACCAATCCGGAAAACACCCTGTTTGCCATCAAGCGCCTCATCGGCCGCAAGTACGACACCGACGCCGTGAAGCGGGACATCCAGATCAGTCCCTTCAGCATCATCAAGGCCGACAATGGCGATGCCTGGGTCGAGGTACGCGGCAAGAAATACAGCCCGCCGGAGATTTCGGCCATGGTGCTGCAGAAG
This sequence comes from Desulfuromonas sp. CSMB_57, assembly GCF_020194955.2. GTDB lineage: Bacteria > Desulfobacterota > Desulfuromonadia > Desulfuromonadales > Syntrophotaleaceae > JAFCIY02. The sequence goes on from NZ_JAFCIY020000037.1 coordinate 8,806, forward strand.
ATGAAACAGACCGCCGAGGATTACCTGGGCGAGCCCGTTACCGATGCCGTCATCACCGTGCCGGCCTACTTCAACGACTCCCAGCGCCAGGCCACCAAGGATGCCGGCAAGATCGCCGGACTCAATGTTTTGCGCATCATCAACGAGCCCACCGCCGCCTCCCTCGCTTACGGACTGGACAAGAAGAAGGAAGAAAAGATTGCCGTTTTCGACCTCGGCGGCGGCACCTTCGACATCTCCATCCTGGAGTTGGGCGACGGCGTGTTCGAAGTTAAATCCACCAACGGCGACACCTTCCTTGGCGGCGAAGACTTCGACCAGCACATCATCGATTACGTGGCCGATGAATTCAAAAAGGACCAGGGCATCGATCTGCGCAGTGACAAAATGGCTCTGCAGCGCCTCAAGGAAGGCTGTGAAAAGGCCAAGTGCGAGCTGTCGACCTCCATGGAGACCGACATCAACCTGCCCTTCATCACCGCCGACCAGTCCGGGCCCAAGCATCTCAACATCCGCCTGACCCGCTCCAAACTGGAAAGCATCTGCGCCGGACTGCTGGCGCGCCTGGTGGAACCCTGCCGCATCGCCCTGAAGGACGCCGGGCTGTCGGCCTCGGAAATCGACGAAGTGCTGCTGGTCGGCGGCATGACCCGCATGCCCGCGGTCCAGGCCAAGGTCCAGGAAATTTTCGGCAAGGCGCCCAACAAGGGCGTCAATCCCGACGAAGTGGTGGCCATCGGCGCCGCCATTCAGGGCGGGGTACTCAAAGGCGAAGTCAAGGACGTCCTGCTGCTCGACGTCACCCCCCTCTCCCTGGGCATCGAAACCCTGGGCGGGGTCATGACCAAGCTTATCGAGAAAAACACCACCATCCCCTGCAAAAAGAGCCAGATCTTCTCCACCGCGGCCGACAACCAGCCGGCGGTTTCGGTTCATGTCCTGCAGGGCGAACGTGAAATGGCCGCCGACAACAAGACCATCGGCCGTTTCGAACTGGTCGGCATTCCGCCGGCACCGCGCGGCGTGCCGCAGGTCGAGGTCACCTTCGACATCGACGCCAACGGCATTCTGCATGTCTCGGCCAAGGATCTGGGCACGGGCAAGGAGCAGTCCATCCGCATCACCGCCTCCTCCGGTCTGAACGAGGAGGAAATCCAGAAAATGGTCAAGGACGCCGAGGCCCATTCCGCCGAAGACAAGAAAAAGCGGGAGCTTATCGAGGCCCGCAACCAGGCCGACGGCCTGGCGTACTCGACGGAAAAATCCCTCAAGGAACACGGCGACAAGGTGGACGAGGCGACCCGCAACAATATCCAGCAGGCCCTTGACGCCCTGAAAAAAGCCATGGAAGACAGCGACGCCGAAGTCATCCGCAAAAAGTCCGAGGAACTGGCAACGGCCTCCCATAAACTGGCGGAAGCCATGTACCAGCAGACCCAGCCCGGCGAAGCGGGCGGCGAAGCTGCCGAATCCGCCGGCGAGCAGGACGTGGTGGATGCCGAATTCGAAGATGTAGACGAACCGAAAAGCTGATTTGCAGCAGCATTGTTCACAACGCCAACAGGAGTCGGGGATTGCCCCGACTCCTGTTGGCGTTCGGATTTCCGCCGCCGGACGCGCCGCGTCCGGCCTTTTCGGCCATTGATGGAGAAGGGTTGCAGGTTTGGAAAAGCGGGACTATTACGAAATTCTCGGGGTACATCGGAACGCCAGTGACACGGAGATAAAAAAGGCCTACCGGAAACTGGCCCTCCAGTTTCATCCCGACAAGAACGCCGGCGACAAGGAAGCGGAGGATCGCTTCAAGGAGATCTCGGAAGCCTATTCGGTGCTGTCCGATCCGCAGAAACGGGTCACCTATGACCAATACGGCCATGCCGGTCTCGGCAACGGCGGCGGTTTTTCCTCCGGCGGTTTCGGTGGCAGCCCCTTCGAGGATATTTTCGGCGATCTGTTCGGCGACATCTTCGGCGGCCGCGCCCGCAGTCGAGGACGGGGGCGGCGCGGCGACGACCTGCGTTACAACCTTTCCATCAAATTTGAAGAAGCGGCCTTCGGCCTGGAAACCAAAATCCAGATTCCGCGTTACGAAACCTGTGCGACCTGTCAGGGTTCCGGCGCCCGGCCGGGAACCTCGCCGCGGACCTGCCAGGTCTGTCACGGGGCCGGCCAGGTCCGCTACCAGCAGGGTTTTTTTTCCCTGACCCGCCCCTGTCCGGAATGTGGCGGGGAAGGCCAGGTCATCGATCAACCCTGCGATGACTGTCGCGGCAGCGGTCGGATTCGCGGCAAAAAAACCATCTCCCTGAAAATTCCGGCCGGAGTCGAAACCGGCAGCCGCCTGAAGCTGACCGGCGAAGGCGAGCCGGGTATTCAGGGCGGGCCTCCCGGCGATCTGTATGTGGTGCTGTCGGTGCAGGAGCATCCCCTGTTCCAACGCGAAGGTCAGGATGTCATCTGCGAAATCCCCATTTCCTTTCCCCAGGCCGCTCTCGGCTGCGAGTTGGAGGTTCCGACCCTGACGGAAAAAATCTCCATCAAAGTGCCGGCGGGAACCCAGTCCGGCAAGGTGGTCAGTCTTCCGGGTAAAGGCTTTCCCTCCCTGCAGGGCTACAATCGCGGTGATCAGCTGGTGGTTCTGCGGGTGGAAACGCCGACCCGCCTAACGGGCCGGCAGAAGGAACTGCTGGAGGAATTTGCCCGCGAGGGCGGCGAGGAGGTTCACCCCATGGGCAAAAGCTTCCTGGAAAAGGTACGGGAGTTGTTCGACTGACGCCACCGCATACCTGAACGGTGGAGGTTGGCGTTTTTTATGTCCATGTGAAAACAAGAGGGGAATTGTGCCGTGTTCAGAAACAGGATGATGGGACTGCTGATGCTGCTGACCCTGGCCTGCTGTCCGACTGCGGCAGCAGAGCCCTCCGCCTCGGACAGGACCGGAACCCGGCCCGGCGCCGAGGCCTGCGACAAGACCGGGGTGGCAAACCTGCAGCGGCTTTACCGGATCATCGGGGATCCCGGTTCGGGTGCAAACCCGGTTGAGTTGCGCCGGCAGGCGCAGACCCTGCTGGAAAGCTGCACCGACGACCAGTTACGCACCCTGGCCGACGCCCAACCCGGCGCTCCCCTGAGCCTGGATGCGGCCCTGCAGCTGGCCTGGCGTTCTTACGCCGCCGGCCGCCCCAGCGAAGCCCGGAGCCACCTGCAACCCGCCCCTCAAGCCTCCGCAGCGGCCCCTGCCGCGGCCGGCATGCCGGCAAAGCCACCACGGCAGCCGCAGCCGGCGGCGCCGGTTCCAGCCTACCGCAGTCGTGTCATCGGCGTGCTGCTGCCCCTGTCAGGTCGTTTCGCCCCCTTCGGCGCACAAGTTCGCAGGGGCATGGAACTGGCCGTCGCCGATCACAATCTGAGCCGCTCGCCGGTCACCCTGCTGTGGCGCGACACCAACGGCGACAGTGCCGTCACCGAACGCCTGATCGCCGAATTGGCCGCCAATCCTGACGTCGAGGCCGTTATCGGCCCCCTCACGGCGGCGACCGCCGGAGTTGCCGCCGACGCCGCCCAGCAGGCCGGCCTGCCGCTGCTTGCCCTCTCGCAGCGGGAACACCTGGCCGAAACCGGCTCCTGGATTTTCCGAAGCTCACTGACCAGCCGCCAGCAGGGTGAAAGCCTGGCCCGCTTTGCCCTGCAGCAGGGCATGCGTCGGTTTGCGATTCTCGCCCCCCAAAACCGCCTCGGCCAGGATCTGAGCGAGGCCTTTGCCGATGCAGTAAAAAAAGGCGGCGGTGAGCTGACCGGCCAGCAGCAATACCCGCCGGGAACCACCGATTATGGACCGCATCTCCAACAGTTGCTTGGGATCCCTCAGCTCTCGCCGGCGGGCCGCACTCCTGTGGAGGAACGACCCGTCATTCCGTTCCAGGCCCTGTTTATCCCCGAGAACGCCGACCGGATCGTGCAGTTGGCCCCGCAGTTGGCCTATTACGGCCTGAAAGATATCGCCCTGCTTGGCAGCATCGGCTGGTATGCGCCCGAACTGCCGGCAATGGCCGGCAACTCTGTCGAAGGCGCGGTAGTGACAAGCGGCTTCTTCCCCGAAAGCCCGAACCCGGCTGTGGTCGCATTCGTCAACCTATACCGGCAGCGCTACGGCCAGTCCCCAACCTTGCTGGAAGCCCAGGGCTACGATGCCGCCGGCTTGCTGCTATCGGCGCTGGAAACTCAGCCGCCAGGCGATCGAGCCGCCCTGCGCCTGGCCCTAAGCCGGATGGAAGGACACGCAGGAGCCACCGGCACGACCCGCTTTGACGCGCAGGGCGAGGCCCTTCGCGACCTGTTTCTACTGCAGATTCGGGACGGCCGTTTCGTTCAGATTAATGAGTAGAGGGGGTTCCTGTTTCGGCCAGTAGGCCGTCAGCCCTTGCCCCGCCTTTGGCAGACTCGCCCAAGTCCAGCAGGGCCCGCAAAAGGCTGACGCGCGGCATCGTCACCCCCCGTTCCGCCGCCTTTAACAGGGGAACGCCGTAAATGGCCTCCAGTTCCAGGGGGCGGCCCTCCAACCGGTCGAGCATCATGCTGGGGCGATAATGGTCCATCTTTTCGGTGGCCTGGATCATCTTTTCGATAAACGCTTCGCCGCCGATGGGTTCGCTCAATCCCTGGGCATTGCCGCCGGCAATGACCTCGCGCATCAGGGCTGCGACCTCCTCGCGGCTCGGTGAATGCTGCAGCAATTCGGTGACGTCCTTGCCGGTCAAGGCGCAGAGGCCGTTGAAGGGCACGTTCCAGACCAGTTTTTCCCATCGCGCCTTGCGCAAATCCGCAACCGCGCTGCAGGGCACCCCCGCCTGCTGAAACAGGGCCGCCAGTCGTACGGCCCGCTCCAAACGCCCGCCGGCGAATTCGCCGAGGGAGATTCGGCCTTCACCGAGATGATGCACCACGCCCGGTTCGCCGCGGTTGCAGCATAAAAAGGCGATGCCGCCCAGAATCCGCTCCGGCCCGAAAGCGGCGGCCAGCAATTCTTCATTGCCGAGGCCGTTCTGCAGGGTTAGAATGGCGGTGTGCCGCCCGACCAGGGGCTGCACCAACTCGACCAGACGATGATTGGCAAAGGTCTTCAGGCCGACCAGCACCAGGTCCACTGTCCCCATTTCCTGCGCTTGCCGGAAACCCTGCAGTATCGGCAGGTGGAAGTCACCGTCGCTGGAATAGACCTGCAAGCCGTGCCGGGAGACGGCCTCATAGTCCCGCCGCAGCAGAAATTTCACATCCTCGCCGGCGCGCTGCAATTTGGCGCCATAGTAGAGTCCCAGGGCTCCAGCCCCAACCACTCCGATTTTCATATTGCTTTCCTTTCCCCCGGCACCTTTCGGTGCCGGCAACCAAAACCGAGCTCTGCGAACCGGTCCGACGCCTATATCACGAGAGGGAAATCCTACCACAAATTTCCGTCCTGCAGCCACCGCAAAGCTCGGGCCGCGCCTCATCCCGACGCATCCGGCATGGCTCGTCCCTTGACCTGAGGACCCGGATTATGTTAATTTAAGTCTTGCGTTCAAAAGGAGAATAGCGTTGTTTAAAATCGGAGACATGGCGGTTTATCCCGCCCAGGGCGTCGGTGTCATAGAGGCGATTGAGGTCAGGGAATTTGTGGGCGAAAAGCAGGATTTCTACGTGCTGCGCATCGTCGACAGCGACATGACCATCATGATCCCGGTGCACAACGCCAAAATGGTCGGCATGCGCTCGCTGATCGCCAAGGAACGCATTCCTTTCATCCTGAACATTTTTCAGGACAAACCCACGGGAAACCTTCATCTCGCCTCCTGGAGCCGCCGGCAGCGGGACTACAACGAAAAGATCCGCTCCGGTGATCTATGCGAAATTGCCCAGGTCCTGCGGGAGTTGTACTTGATCCGGGGTGAAAAGGAATTGTCCTACGGCGAAAAAAAGGTGCTGGAACTGGCCCGCAAGCTGGTCTTCAAAGAGCTGGCCCTGGCGGACGGCAAGGAAGAGGACCAGGTCGCCGAGCGGGTTGAAAGCTATTTCTTGCACTGACCGGGTCATCCGGACCAGCGACAGCAAGCCGGCGCCAGGCACTGCCTTGGCAGCCGGACCAACAGGATTCCAGTTGCCATGAGTGTTTTTGTGCTGATCCCCGCGGCCGGGATGGGACGCCGCATGGGTGCGGGCATCAACAAGCAGTACCTGCCCCTGCTCGATCGGCCCATCCTCGCCCATACCCTCGCCCTGTTCGACCGTCATCCGCGTATCGATCACATTTATGTGGTGTGTCCTGCCGACGAAATCGAACTGTGCCGGGCCGAGGTTCTGGAGCCTTATGGTTTCACCAAGGTGCGCGCCCTGGTGCCAGGCGGTGCCGAGCGGCAGGATTCGGTCCGCAACGGGCTGCAGGCCTGCCAGGCCAACTCTGACGATCTGATCCTGATTCATGACGGAGTGCGACCGCTGCTGGCGCCGGAACTCATCGACGAGGTCCTGGCCGCGGTGCAAAGCTGCGGCGCCTGTGTCGTCGGCGTGCCGGTCAAGGACACCATCAAGGAAGTCGAGGGCGGCCGCATTGCCAATACGCCGCAGCGCTCCCGGCTGTGGCAAGCCCAGACTCCCCAGGGGTTCCGCTACGGCCAGATTTGCGCTGCCCATCAACAGGCGGTGGCGGCCGGATTTCAGGGTTCGGACGATGCTTCGCTGCTCGAATGGCTGGGCCTGCCCGTGGCCATGCTGATGGGCAGCTATCGCAACATCAAAATCACCACGCCCGAGGATCTGATCCTGGCTCGGGCGTTTCTTGCAAGCAACGGAGAGACACTCGCATGATGCGCATCGGCCACGGATATGATGTCCACCAACTGGTTCCGGAACGCAAGCTGATCCTGGGGGGCGTCGACATTCCCCACACCCTCGGCCTGCTCGGCCATTCGGATGCCGATGTGCTGCTGCACGCCATCTGCGACGCCATCCTCGGGGCGCTGGGCGCCGGCGACATCGGCAAACACTTTCCCGACACCGACCCCGCCTATCGAGGTATTTCCAGCCTGAAACTGCTGCATGAGGTAATGGCCCTGGCCCGCAACGACGGCTTTCGCATCGCCAATCTCGACGCCACCATCATCGCCCAGCGCCCCAAACTGGCCTCCCACATTCGCGCCATGGTGGAAAATATCGCCGCGGCCTGCGAGGCCGAAGTGAGCCAGATTAACGTCAAGGCCACGACTACCGAACAACTCGGGTTCGAGGGCCGCGGTGAAGGCATTTCCGCCCATGCCGTGGTGCTGCTGCGACGCGCGCTGCCCGGAGAAGAAACCGGACTCTGACAAAGTTGAGGGATTTGGGGCCGCCGGACACCGGATTCCGGGTTGCTTTTCCGGGCAAAATTTGCGAACTTCACCGGCAGCAAGGCATGACGCTAGAGGCCATGCCCAGGCTCGCCTTCCAACATTCCAGCAAGAGGTTCCATGACCATGTCCAACGACAACCTGCAGGGCGGCTCCCTCCCAGAGCCCGCCGGTGAGGCCCCGGATGCCCTCGTTTCGGGCCTCCCGTCCAATTTCATTCGCGCCATCATCGATGAGGATCTCCGGACCCTGAAAAATGACGGTCGGGTGGTCACCCGCTTTCCCCCGGAACCCAACGGTTACCTGCATATCGGTCACGCCAAATCCATCTGTCTCAATTTCGGCCTGGCCCGCGATTATGCCGAGGCGCCGGGCGGCAGCCGCTGCCACCTGCGCTTCGACGACACCAATCCGGTCAAGGAAGAACAAGAGTACATCGATTCCATCAAGGAAAACGTGCGCTGGCTGGGTTTTGATTGGGGCGGTCACGAATATTATGCTTCCGACTATTTCGACCAGTTGTACGCCTGGGCGGTGCAGCTTATCGAGGCCGGCAATGCCTATGTGGACGATCTGTCGGCGGAGGAAATCCGAGCCTATCGGGGCACTTTGACGGAGCCGGGACGCAACAGCCCCTGGCGGGACCGTTCGGCAGCGGAGAACCTCGACCTGTTTCAGCGTATGAAGGCCGGCGAATTTCGCGACGGAGAGAAGGTTTTGCGGGCCAAAATCGACATGGCCTCGCCCAATCTCAACCTGCGCGATCCGGTCATGTACCGCATTCTGCACGCCGCCCATCATCGCACCGGCAACACGTGGTGCATCTACCCCATGTACGATTTCACCCACGGCCAGTCCGACTCCCTGGAGGGCATCACCCACTCCATCTGCACCCTGGAATTCGAGGATCATCGCCCCCTCTACGACTGGTTCATCGAACAGCTCGGCATTCATCACCCCCAGCAGATCGAATTTGCCCGCCTCAACATCAACTACACGGTGATGAGCAAGCGCAAGCTGCTGGAACTGGTCCACGGCGGTTATGTGGCGGGCTGGGACGATCCGCGCCTGCCGACTTTGGCCGGGCTGCGGCGGCGGGGCTTTACGCCGGCGGCCATCCGCACCTTCTGCGAACGTATCGGCGTCTCCAAGAAAAGCAGCTGTATCGATATGGGCTTCCTCGAATTCTGCGTGCGCGAGGACCTTGAGCGCAGCGCACCACGCGCCATGGCGGTACTCGACCCCCTGCGGGTGGTGATCACCAACTACCCTGACGATCTGGTGGAAGAATTCGAAGCGCCGAACCATCCCGCCGATGCCGCCATGGGCACGCGCCGGGTCCCCTTTTCCAAAGTCATCTATATTGAGCGCGAAGACTTCATGGAGGATCCGCCGAAGAAGTTCTTCCGCCTGGCGCCCGGCCGCGAGGTACGCCTGAAATACGCCTACCTGGTACGCTGCGATGAGGTGGTCCGGGATCCGGCCAGTGGGAAAATCGTCGAACTGCGCTGCAGTTACGACCCCGCCAGCCGCGGCGGCAGCGCCCCGGACGGACGCAAGGTGAAAGGCACCCTGCACTGGCTGTCGGCGCCCCATGCCCGTCCGGCGGAAATCCGTCTGTACGATCGTCTGTTCAGCGTACCCCAGCCGGACGGCCAGAAGGAAGTCGACTTCAAAACCCATCTGAACCCCGACTCCCTGCAGGTCCTGCAGAACTGCCTGGTGGAGCCCTCCCTGGCGCAGGCCGGTCCGGAAAGCCGCTTCCAGTTCGAACGCCAGGGCTATTTTTGCGCGGATCGTTTCGACTGCACCCCGGAGCGGCTGGTGTTCAACCGCACCGTCGGCCTGCGTGACTCCTGGGCCAAGGAAGACGGCAAGTAAGCCGCGGGAGGACGCCCCCATGAACCGAGGAGAGATTGCCCCTATGAGCCTGCGCGTCTACAACACCCTGAGCGGACGCAAGGAGGAATTCCAGCCCCTGCAGCCCGGCAAGGTCGGCATGTACATCTGCGGAGTCACCGTCTACGACTACTGCCACATCGGCCATGCCCGCGCCAACATCGTGTTCGACATCATCTATCGTTACCTGCGCTATCTCGGCTACGAGGTGAACTACGTACGCAACTACACGGATGTGGACGACAAGATCATCAAGCGCGCCAACGAGCGCGGCATCAGCAGCCGGGAACTGGCGGAAGAATTCATTCGCGCCTTCGACGAGGACATGGACAGCCTCGGCCTGCTGCCCCCGACTCGCCAACCCAAGGCCACGGAACATATCGACCAGGTCATCGGCCTGGTGCAGCGACTGGTGGATCGCGGCCTTGCCTATGCGGCCAACGGCGACGTCTACTTTGCCGTGGAGAAGTTTCCCGACTACCTGAAGCTGAGCAAACGCAACATGGACGAGATGCGCTCCGGCGCACGCATCGCCCCCGGGGAGCACAAGCGCAATCCCATGGACTTCGCCCTGTGGAAAGCCGCCAAGCCCGGCGAACCGTCCTGGGACAGCCCCTGGGGTCCGGGCCGGCCCGGCTGGCATATCGAGTGTTCGGCCATGAGCATGGCCTACCTGGGGGAGTCCTTCGACATCCACGGCGGCGGCAAGGATCTCGTATTCCCCCATCACGAAAACGAAATCGCCCAGAGCGAGGGGGCGACCTGCCAACCTTACGCCAAATACTGGCTGCACAATGGCTTCGTCAACGTCAACCAGGAGAAAATGAGCAAATCCCTGGGCAACTTTTTCACCATTCGCGACATCCTGCAGACCTACGATGCCGAGGTGCTGCGGTTCTTCATTCTCACCGCCCACTACCGCTCGCCCATCGATTTTTCCGATCAGAACCTGCAGGAAGCGCAAGTCGGCCTGAGCCGTTTCTACGAAGGTTTGCAGTCCGCCGCCGAGGCTCTGGACGCAAGCCCCGATAGTTCAGCCGAGTCCAAGGAAGGTGCCGACCTGGAAGCCCGTTTCCGGGAAGCCATGGACGACGATTTCAACACCGCCGCCGCCATCGGCCATCTGTTCGAGGGAGTGCGCACCATTAACCGGCTGGTGACGGAAAAGGGGTTCCGCAAGAGCCCGGACAAGATTGCCGCCGTGCGCGAATTGCGCGCCGCGCTGCTGCGTCTCGGCGATGTGCTCGGCCTGTTCGGCTCCGAACCGGCCGAGTGGCTGCAGCGGCTCAACCTGGCCCTGCTGAAAAACACCGGCCTGACGGAAGCGGATGTCCAACAGGCCATCGAAGAACGCCAGGCCGCCCGCCGCGACAAGGACTTCGCCCGCAGCGACCGAATTCGCGATGAACTGGCGGCCAAAGGGGTGCAGTTGCTGGATGGTCCTCAGGGCACCACCTGGAAGGTGCGCTAAGGCATACTCCTTTCCCATTGCTAAAACAGTTTGGGGCGGCCTTACGGGGCCGCCCCATTTTTGATCAATCCCCTCTGGCTTCTCCCCTAAAAATTTTCCAACCATGCAATAGCACAAATAAAACAAAATCATTAATATTGTTAATGTGCTCATGTTATGGTAGCTTGGCAAATCGAACCGTTGCCAGTTTGCTCTGCCATGGCCAGACCCTGAACCAGGATCAAGGAGACGACACCATGCCCAAATTTGCCGCTACCGTCGGCGACCATCACATCTGCCCCAAGGTCGA
>NZ_JAFCIY020000007.1 GCF_020194955.2 Desulfuromonas sp. CSMB_57
CGGATTCACAGCGGAACGGTGGCCGCTTTCCTGTCAGTTCCACTGGCCGCTTTCGCCGGAATACGCACTTGGCAGGACATCAGCGCCCTTTTCTCCGCTCGCGAAGTCGCTGGATACGATGGCTGGGAATATGGATGGGAACAAAAAAAGGGTTAGCCCGTAAATGGCTAACCCTTGAATTTTTGGCGCGCGATACAAGATTCGAACTTGTGACCTTTGGCTCCGGAGGCCAACGCTCTATCCAGCTGAGCTAATCGCGCTTGGATTGCCTTATATAGACCATTTCCGCGCAAATTGCAACGTTAAAAATCCCGGCGTGGCCGGTTCGAAAGGCAACCTCAGGGGCCGGGGTTGGCCGCCAGGCCCTGAACCGGGATGCGCAGGGTTGGGGTTTGCTGGCTGCTGGTGATGATGAACAGATAGCCGGACAGGCGACTCTGCCCCTCGGGCAGCCTGGCTGTTACACGCACGGTGGCGGAAGCGCCGGGTTTCAGGCGCCGGGTGGAGGGTTCGGCGGTTAACTCGCGGGGCACGCCGCGAAGATCCGACAGCGTCAGGAGCCGATCGCTGTGGTTGGTCAATCGGACCCTGGTTACGGCAGGCTGGCCCGGACGGAGATCTCGCAGAATGATGGTTTCGGGTTGGACGGTGACCTCCGGGATGACCGTGGCGTGCAGGGTAAGGCGGGTTTCCGGTTGCCGGGGGTCGTTGCTCTGGACATAGATGGTTTTTACGACGGGGCCGCGGAAACCTTGGGAGTTGAAGGTGGCCCGCAATTCGCCGCGGCCGCCGGGCGGGATTTCCCGCTGCGACAACAGGGTGCTGGTGCAGCCGCAATCGGCCCGGACCTGCTCGATGATCAGGGGGGCATCGCCGCCGTTGCGAAAGCGGAAAACGTGGTCCTTCCGCGCGCCGGCCTGAATGCGGCCGAAGTCATGTTGCCGGGTTTCAGGGATCAGTTGCGGGGCGGCGGCCAGGGCCGGCAGGGCGGAGAGGAGCAGCCAGGCCAGAGTCAGCCGGACCAGGGCGCGAGGAATGGGCATGGAAACCTCCCGGGAGTTGCGTCATGCTGTCGTGACGCTACAGAACTGTCTGGGGTATATCATTTTTTCCTTTTTTGAGCCAGCGTTTTAGCCCGCCCCCGGAAGATTGACAGGGGGCCGTATTGTTGTTATAGGTATCCTCATTTAATGGTCGGTCGGCTCTCTTGCCGGAGCCGCCCCCGGCTGACTGGCCGCCAGCCGTCAACCCCGCACCATAGCTGGTTCGTGGCGGTAATCCCGGGTGTGCCGCTCCTGTCCGTTTGCCGTCGGAAAGTTGCACCGCATGTCGCAACCCCATCTCAGGCTGCTGTTTTCCCGCGAACATATCGCCGAGCGGGTACAACAATTGGCCGCGGCCATCAATCGCGACTATCCGGATGGGGAAATTCTGCTGGTCGGCGTGCTGAAGGGATCCTTTCTGTTGGTGGCCGATTTGGCGCGGGCGCTGGGACGGCCCTGCCTCATTGACTTTGTCCGTCTGGCCAGTTACGGCAACGAAACCAGCTCGTCGGGCCTGGTGGAGATACGCAAGGACCTGGAATTGCCCATCCGCGATCGGGATGTGCTCATTGTCGAGGATATCGTCGATACCGGCCTGACCCTGGAGGTGCTTTACCGCCACCTGCTGCAAGGCCGGCCCCGCTCTCTGAAGGTATGTGCCTTGCTCGATAAACGGTGCCATCGGCAGGCCGCCATCGAGGCGGATTATGTCGGCATCCGTCTGGAAGAGGGTTTTGTGGTCGGCTACGGTCTGGACTACCAGGAACGATACCGGCATTTGCCGGAAATCTATCTGCTCGAACCGGGTGCATGAGCCCTGGCGACCCAATCGCGCCGGTACTCCGCAGGGAGCAGAGATATCTTAATGCACAAGTCGGCCGACATCGGTGCGGCAGGATGGCTTCGGGGGAGGAAATAATGGTCATTGAATGTCCGGAATGCGCAACCCGGTTTCGTCTGTCGGAGGACAAACTGCGGCCGCGGGGAACCAAGGTGCGTTGCTCCAAATGCGCGACGATTTTTACCGTTCATCCCCCGGCTGCTGCCGTAGCGGACGGGCGGGACAGGGCCGAGGGTTGGTCCCTTGGCACACCTGCCGAAGCGACTTCGCAGGCTGGGCCGGAGCCCGGCGGGCAGGACGAAGCCTTTGATTTCGACGAGCCGGCCCGGCAGGATGACGCTTTCGGGGATGAGGGTGCGGATGGTGGCCGGGCGGGCTTGGGCGACAAGTTCGACTTTGACGAGCGGGTTTCCCCCTTTGCGCCCAACTCCTTTGCCGAGGAAACGCCCGAGGACGAAGCCGAGCCACCTTTTGAGCGGGGTCTGGCGGAGGAGGCCGGGGAGGCCTATGCCGCTTTTGGCTGGTCCACGGAAGCAGCGAATCCCGAAGAAGATAATGCGTTTTCCGACCGCCAAGAGGCAGCCTATGACGCCCCGGAAGAGGATGCCGATGCAGCGGCGGAGGAGCCGTTTGCCCCCGCTCCACCCACCTGGCGGCCTCCGGTTGCGGAGCCGGTCGTGGGCGGAAGTCGGCGCCGACTGCCCCTGTTGCCGGTGTTGCTCCTGATTTTGTTGGCGGTCGGCGGTTTCCTGTGGTGGCGGGGCGGGCCGGATTCCATCCCCCTGGTGTCGCGGCTGATGTCGGGCGCTCGACCAAGGCCGGTCCCGGTCGGCCAGTTGGCGCTGCAGGACCTGGAAGGGTTCTTTATCGACAGCCCGCAACTTGGCCAGTTGTTCGTGGTGCAGGGGCGCGCGGTGAATGGATATGACGCGGCGCGATCCGCCATGGCCGTAAGGGGGCTGCTGTATGATGCCTCCGGTGTTGCCGTACAGCAACAGACGGTTTTTTGCGGCAATGCCCTCGATGCGGCGCAGTTGCGGACCCTGAGTTGGGAGCAGATGGTCGAGCGGATGAATAACCAGTTCGGTGATTCCCTGGTGAATGAAAATGTGGCGCCGGGAAAAGCTGTTCCCTTTACCATTGTGTTTCGCGAGCTGCCGCCAACCATGACCCATTTTGCCGTTGAGGAGGCCGGCGCCCGGCCATCCGGAAAATAAAATCCATCTGGGCAGAGGGCATTGAAAGCCGGAGTCCTTAAGGTGGTTGCCGGTGTCGGCAAACGGCATTTTGCGGCCGATGTCGGGATCGGGCCAAGCTGGCGTTGCTGTGAAGCGGGGGAGACGGCTGGGGCAAGGGAAGGGAACGTGCCGGAACGGCGGATTCCTGGTGCCATGCGGCGCGGCTTGCCGGGTGGCGGCAGAAAAAAGGGAGCGACTCTGGCGAGTCGCTCCCGGTACATCAGTACAACAAATTACGGAGCTTTGATGGCTTCGACGGGACAAACGTCAACGCAAGCGCCGCAGTCGGTGCAGGAATCGGCGTCGATCACGCGGATTTCGCCCTGTTCGGAGATGGCGCCCAGAGGGCAGGAGTCGTCACAGGCACCACAGTTGATGCAATCGTCAGTAATGATATGAGCCAAGGGATTCACCTCCTTTGCTTTGGAATCGTGTCCATTCGGACTTCAAGTTCGATGGCTGATACTACAACACCTTTTTATATTTTGTCCACCAGAAACGGTCGGCCGATTTGGCCAAAAGTCCCGTAAACGCTGGATAAAGGCCTTGCATTTCGCTTTTTCTTCTTATAGTATCCGAACGTTTGCTCTTCAAAGCGTCCCGTCAGGGCAGGCACCGGAATTCACCGGCGGCGCTGCCCGAAATATTTTTCAGGAGGATACAAGTCCATGGATATTCTTGCTCTGAACTGCGGCAGTTCGTCCGTGAAATACCAGCTGTACAGCTGGGAGCGCCGGGAGGTCATCGCCAAAGGGGTGGTTGAACGCGTGACCATCGGCGATTCCTTTATTTCCCACGAAGTTCCGGGCCGCGAAACCTATCGCGAAACCCACGATTGCCCGGATCACACCGTGGCCATCGGCCTGATCATCAAGACCCTGACCAGCCCGAGCCATGGCGTGGTCAAGGACATGAAGGAAATCGCCGCCGTCGGCCACCGCGTGGTCCATGCCGGCGAAAAGTTCGCCCGCTCGGTGCTGATCGACGATGCCGTGCTGGAAGCCATCAAGGACTGCGCCCACCTGGCCCCGTTGCACAATCCGCCCAATATCATGGGTATCGAAGCCGCCAAGAAGGTGCTGCCCGAGGTGCCCCATATCGCCATCTTCGACACCGCCTTCCACCAGACCATGCCCAAATCGGCTTATATCTACCCGCTGCCCTATGAGTGGTACGAGAAGCACGGCGTGCGTCGCTATGGTTTCCACGGCACCAGTCACCTGTACGTTTCCAAGCGCGCCGCGGCGCTGCTCGGCAAGCCGTCCAGCGAATGCAACATCATTACCCTGCACATCGGCAACGGCGTTTCCCATTGCGCCATCCGCGGCGGCGTGTCGGTGGATACCAGCATGGGTCTGACCCCCCTGGAAGGGGCGGTCATGGGTTCGCGCTGCGGCGACATCGATCCGGCCATCCCGACCTTCATTATGGAGCGGGAAGGCTACAGCGCCAAGGAAGTCGACGGCATTCTCAACAAGAAGTCGGGTCTGCTGGGCATCACCGGCCAGTACACCGACCGTCGCGACATCATGGAAGGCATGGCTGCCGGCGACGAGCGCTGCAAGCTGGCCTACGAAATCGAGTGCTACCGAATCAAGAAGTACATCGGCGCCTATATGGCGGTGCTCGGCCGGGTTGACGCCATCGTCTTCACCGCCGGCGTCGGCGAAATGGGCTCCGAGGTACGGCAGTTGGCTCTGGAGGGCCTCGAACCCCTCGGCATCATCGTCGACAAGGAGAAAAACCTGGCGACCCGCACCAAGAAGGCGGAAGTCACCGTCTCCACCCCGGAATCCCCGGTCAAGGTGTTCGTCATTCCCACCGACGAGGAACTGGTCTTTACCGAAGACGTGGTCGCCATTCTGCAGAGCACCTATGCCGACCACATGAACTTCGATTACAGCTTCGCTTCGGCTGATTACGAACGCAAGTAAGCAGCGGGCGGCAGTCGCAAAAACAAACGGGGCCGGCGGATGATTTTCGCCGGCCCCGTTTTGTTGCCCTGCTGTCTGGTCCGGATTAGGGTCAGCCCTGGGCCTGGACAGCGGTGATGGCGGTGACGCTGATGATGTCGTCCACGGAGCAGCCGCGGGACAGGTCGTTGACCGGCTTGGCCAGGCCCTGGATGACGGGACCGACGGCTTCGGCGCCGGCCAGGCGCTGCACCAGTTTGTAGCCGATGTTGCCGGCGTCGAGGTCGGGGAAGACCAGGGTGTTGGCCTTGCCGGCGACGGTGGAGCCGGGCGCCTTGCTGCTGCCGACCTTGGGCACCAGAGCGGCGTCGGCCTGCAATTCGCCGTCGATCTGCAGCTCGGGAGCCATCTCCTTGGCGATGGCCAGGGCTTCGATGACCTTGTCCGAATCCTGGTGCTTGGCGCTGCCCTTGGTGGAAAAGGACAGCATGGCGACGCGGGCCTCGACGCCCAAAAAGCTCTTGCAGCTGCGGGCCGTGGCCACGGCGATTTCGGCCAGGGCGCGGGCATCGGGATTGGGATTGACGGCGCAGTCGGCAAAGATCAAGGCGCCGTTTTCGCCGAACTCCGGGGTGTTGGTGACCATGATAAAGCAGGAGGACACGGTTTTCATGCCGGCGGCCGGGCCGATGACCTGGAAGGCCGCCCGCAGCACGTTGCCGGTGGTGTTGAAGGCCCCGGCCACGCAACCGCCGGCATCGCCCTTGTGCACCATCATGGCGCCGAAGAACAGGTTGTCATCGGCGGTCAGCAGTTTTTTGGCTTCGTCGCGGCTCAGGCCCTTTTTTTTGCGCAGTTCCACCAGTTCGTCGACGTACTGGTCGAGTTTCGGCGCGGTTTTCGGGTCGAGGAGCGTTACGCCCTCCAGGGAGACGCCCAGTTCGGCGGCTTTGGCCTGCAGGGTTGCCGGGTCGCCCAGCAATACCACCTTGGCCAGGCCGTCCTTGACAATCGGGCCGGCAGCCTGGATCATGCGGTCATCATAACCTTCAGGCAGAACGACGATCTGCGGATTCTGGCGGGCTTTGGCCTTGATCTGATCAACTAATTGCATTGGGTCCTCCTGTGGGTGAAAAGTGATTGGCGCCTCATTTTATACTCCTTGCTCCAGGTAGGGTCAACAGCTTTTCCGTCGTTTACACGCCCTTTTACGGCGATTATGCACGTATTCCGGGCTGGCGCCGAAGTCCCAACATCGGCTATAGTAATCGTCTGCCGCAAATCGGTGAGAACCCGTTTTCCCATGGCTGATTCATGACTTCCGATCCCCGTCCCAATCTTTTTCTGATTACCTTTGTGCTGCTTTCCCTGTTGCTGCACCTCGTACTGCTGTGGGTGCCGCGCTGGGACCTGTTTCCCCAGCGCCGCCAGGAGGCGCCGGTGTTCGTCGAGGTCCGGCCGCCGCAGGTGCGGCCGCGGGAGTTGGACACGCCGCCCCCGGCAGCGCCGCAACCGCCCCGGGAACAGCCGGCGCGCCGGCTGGGTCCTGAGGATCGGGTGGCGGTGCGGGAAACCGCGCCGCGTGGTCGGGCCGCCGAAGACCGCCGCCCCGCGGTGCCGCAACCGGCCGCTCCGCAGCCCGCCGCGCCGCCCGCGGTTCCGACTCCGCCCCGGGCCGGCGACCGCCCGGCGCCGTCCGGCATCGACCTCAACCTGCCCCAGGCCACCCAGGATCGCCTGCATGGTGCCGCCAGTCGCCAACGTTCGGACGTGGCGGAAGGGGAGGTCATCTGGCTGGATACGGAGAAGGACCTGCTGGCCTCCTTTTTTCGCCGCTTTCGGGATGGTATCTACCGGGTCTGGAACTATCCGCAGCCTGCTGCGGAGCGCGGGGAGCAGGGGGTCAGCCTGTTGCAGATCACCATCCTGCGTGACGGCAGTGTCGAAAATGTCGAGCTGCTGAGCACTTCCGGTTATCCGCGGCTGGATCGCGAGGCCATCGCCGCCGTTTACCGGGGGGCGACCTACGGCAACCTGCCGCGTTCCTTCGAGGGGGAGCGGCTGACCTTCCGGGCCTATTTTCAATATCGCCTGGTCTATGGCGGGACGCGGGCCGGGGATATCACCGGCCGTTGAGGAGGATGGTGCGGCAGGGAAGTGTAACGAGCAAGGCCCCGGAGAATGTCGCCGGGGCCTTGCCGATTCAGATCAGTGGTTGGCGGCCTTGGCGCAGCCGCCACCGCCACAACCGCCGCTGGCAGCTGCGCTGCAGGCGGGTTTGGCGGAGTTGCCGGAATAGCCCTGCTGAAACCAGCCGCCGCCCTTGAGGGCGAAGGCGGTTTGGGAGATCAGTTTTTCGACCTCGCCGCCACAGGTTTCGCAACGGGTCAGGGGGGCGTCGGAAAATTTCTGGCGGGCTTCGAAAACCACTCCGCAGTCTTTGCACTGGTACTCGTATAAAGGCATCGCTGTATTCCTCCATGAACGAAATTCGTCGCCAATGTAATCACTTCTGACCCCGGTGTCAAGGCCTGCCCGGCCCCGCGCAGGTTGCCTCGGACAAGTTTCGGGCTGCTTCCACGGCCACGGCGATGGCCATGGTTTCCGAGGCGTGCTTGCCGGCCAGGTCGATGGCTTCGCCTGCCGTCCGTCCGGCCAGAACTCCGCAGACACAGCCGGCGGCAAAACCGTAGACGCCGCCCATCTTGAACAGGGTTCCCGCCTCCATTTCGTAGTTGAGCAGGTTGAGGCGTCGGTACTCCTCGGTGATGCCCTGCAGGCGGCGCAGCAGATGGGGATTGGCCGACGTGGCGGTGCGTTCCTGGCCTTCGTAGAAGGTGTCCACGGAGGCGGTCAACCCCAAATGCCAGGGCACGGCCAGTTTCCCGGCCGCTGCCACCAGAGCGACGGTCACGAAGGGATCGGCGGCGGCCGGATATTCCGGCGGCGCGATGTCGTCGGCCGCCCCCTGGCGGCAGAGCGCGGCCCGGGAAATGACTACGCTGCCGACGGGCACTGTGCTGCTGATGGCGCCGCAGGTGCCGACCCGGATGATCTGGCGGATGCCGAGGGCGACCAGTTCGTTGACGACGATGCTCAGGGAGGGCGCGCCCATGCCGCTGGTGGCGGCCAGCAGCGGCCGGCCGTTATCCAGACGGGCCAGGTAGCTGTGCAGGCCGCGGCGTTCCGAGAGGGTTTTCAGACCCTGCACGCCGGGGGTGTCCCAGGCGATCTGACGGGCCCGTTCCGGTGCGCCGCAAAGCAGGGCCAGGGTCGGGGGCGCATCGCCCAGGTCCTCCCGGCCGAAGCCGAGGTGATAGAGTCGCGGATCATGCATGGGGCGTCTCTCCAGGTTTCGTGAGGGCAAAGGCCTGCGGCAGCAGAGCGGCCAGGTTGGCGATCCAGCGTTCCGGGCCGTCGCAGACCGCGATGACCGTCAGGTCCGGGACAAATTCCAGCAGGGCCTGTCGGCAGGCGCCGCAGGGTATGGTCGGAGTGGCTGTCGGCGTATAGAGCAGCAGGGCGGTGAACCGACGATGGCCGCGGGCGACAGCCTGGCAGAGGGCCGCCCGTTCGGCGCAGAGGGTCAGGCCGTAGGAGGCATTTTCGACATTGCAGCCGGCGCTGATTGCCCCGCCGGCTTCCAGCAGGGCGGCGCCGACGGCGAAGCCGCTGTAGGGGCTGTAGCTGTGACGGGCGGCCTGACGGGCGGCTTTTTCCAGCGCGGCAATCTGCTCCGGAGTAGGCGGAGGCATGGGCGACTCCTGGGCGTTTAGGGCTGCGGTCAGCGGTGTTTACGGCGGAACAGATCGGTTTTCAGGCTGGAAACCCGGTCCAAAAACAGCAGGCCGTCCAGATGATCGATTTCATGCTGCAGGGCAATCGCCTCGAAGCCGTTGGCCCGAATCACCCGGCGCTCGCCGGAGCGATCACAAAACGCCACCACCACGCTTGCGGCGCGGGCGACGTTGCCGGTGTAGTCGGGCACGCTCATGCAGCCCTCGCGGGAAATGCAGTGCCCCTCGCGTTCAAGGATATCGGGGTTGACCAGCACCAACTGGCCGTGATTGGCGTCGCGGCCCAGTTTGCTGTGGGAGACATCCACCACCACCACCCGCCAGGGTATGCCGATTTGGGGAGCGGCAACGCCCACGGAGTGGCCGGCGGCAATCATGGTGTCGAGCAGATCCTGGATCAGGCCGTCGGTTGCCGCATCGAACCTGGTCACCGGGGCGCAGATCTCCTTGAGGATCGGGTGCGGGTAGAGCAGGATCTCCCGGACGGCCATGGTCTACAGTTCCACGGGCGTGATGGGCCGCAGGGAGATGTCCACCTGCAGAGCCGCCTTCAACTGCGCCAGGGCGGCGTCCAGTTCCGTCAGTTCCTGACCGGGTGGCAACAAGGCCTCGATGACCATGACATAGATGGGTTGATCGGCGGTTCCGATGAGCTTGGTATTGAGGTCGGTGATATTGATCCGGCGCTCCTCCAAGGCTTTGACTACCGGATACACGATACCCGGCTTGTCCGAACCGTAGACGGAGATCATGCACAGTTCGCCTTCCAGCTTGGGCGCGGTTTCCTCGCCGGGGCGCAGTTGCCGTAGGAAAACGGACAGCCCTTCGGCCTCCAGATCCTCGAAGGCCTGGCCGAAGGCAGCCCCATCCCGGAAGCGGGGGTGGGAGATGATCAAAATCATGGCGAACTGGCCGCCGAGGATGGTTGAACTGGAGTCGGCGATGTTGCAGCCGAGGCGGTAGAGAATCTCCGCCACCTTGGCGACGATGCCGGGACGGTCGTGGCCGATGATGGTGAGGGCGAAATGACTCATGGCAGTGCTCCTCCAAATTGGGGAAGGATGGGTGCTTGCCCCTGGTACCCGTTTTTTCTATCATGAACCTGCGAAAATTGCCACTTTCCCTGTAGCGGAGCCTGGAATATGACCATTGATCCCGCGGAACTCGACATCTCCTATTTCAAGGCCCCGGGACCCGGCGGCCAGAAAAAGAACAAGGCGGCCACGGCCGTGCGCTTGCGGCATCGGCCCAGTGGCCTGGTGGTGACTGCCGGCGAGCGCCGTTCGCGTCTCGCCAACCTGGCCCGGGCCATGGAGCGCCTCGAACAGCGCCTCGCCGACTCGCAGCGGCAGGCGCCGCCGCGTATCGCCACCCGACCCGGAAAGGGTGCCGTCGAGGAGCGGTTGCAGATGAAAAAGCGTCGCTCCGAACGCAAGACCCAGCGGCGGCGCCTGACGGATGGCTGGTGACGGGTCGCGGCGGGCGGTTCTCTTGCGCAGGACCGGCGCTTCTGCTAGCATGGCGGCCATGAAAACCTCCGAAGAGACAAACCGGGAAAACCGCCTGGCCGAGCTGGAAGAGCGGGTCATGGAGTTGGAAATGCGCTTTACCCACCAGAGTCTCCAGCTCGAGGAATTGAGCGACGTGCTGCGGGACAACGCCGCCCGGTTGGCTCTCCTGCAGAGCCAGAATGCCGTGCTGCGGGATATGCTCGGCACTCTGGGGCCGCAGTTGGAAGAGTCGCCCGATGAGTGATGAAAGCCCGAAATTGAGCCTGGTGCGGCCCCTGGTCGATGCCGCCCTGATGGTCGTGGTGGGCAGCCTGATCGGCTTGGCGGTCAACGGCCGTCTGCTCTGGGAGGTCCTGGAGCGGCATGCCTTGAGCCGCAACGACGAGCCGGTGGCCGAGGAACTGGCCACCCGTCTGCCCCTGCCCATCGGCCTGGAGGAATTGCGCGGTCTGCTGCCCGCCAACGCCCTGCTCATCGATGCCCGGCATCGGGAAAGCTATCGTCGTGGCCATCTGCCGGGAGCCCGAAATCTGCCCTGGGGCGATGCCGGCAAGCTGCTGCCGGCGTTGCGCGATGAAATCCCCCCCCAAACGACCCTGGTAGTCTACTGCAGCGGCTACGGTTGCGAGGATTCCTTTCTCCTGGCGCAGCGCCTGCTGCAGGACGGTTACCGGGATGTGAGGGTTTTCGAGGGCGGCTTGCCGGCTTGGCAGGCGGCCGGCCTGCCGTTGGAGGGAGTGCGGCCGTGAAGCGTTATTTGCCCCATCTGCTGCTGAGCTGCCGGCTGGCCCTTGGTGCCATCTTCGTCTATGCCGGCCTGCTCAAGGCCCTCGATGTCACGAGTTTTGCCGGCAGCATCGCCAATTACCAATTGTTGCCGGAACTGCTCAACTACCTGGCGGCCGCTACCCTGCCCTACATCGAAATGCTGGCCGGCAGCCTGCTGCTGATTCGTCGCCATGTCCGGGGCGCCGCTCTGCTGCTGGGGGGGCTGACGGGGGTTTTCATGATCGCCCTGGCGTCGGTGCTGATCCGCGGCCTGGACATCGACTGCGGCTGTTTCGGAGTGGCCGCTCCGACTAGCGCCGTGACGGCACTGTGGCGTAATGCCGGCCTGTTATTGCTGGCGGCCGGAGCCTTTGTCGACGGCGGCCGGCGCTCTGCCTGATCCATGTCTCTTCTGCTGATCCACCCGCCGGCGGCCAAGCCGGCCGAACCGCCCCTGGGCCTGGCGGTGCTTCAGGCGCATCTGCGCGCCGCCGGCGCCGAGGTCCGGGTGTTCGATGCCAACCTCGACGCCTATCTTGACCATTTGCATCCCGCCCGGTTGGCAGCGGCGACCGGCCTCACCCCGGAACCCCGGTTGCGTCGGGCGTTGCGTCATGCCGCGGCGGCCCTGGCCTTGCTGCGCTCGCCGGCGGCCATGAGCCGGCCGGCACGGTATGTGACGGCGGTCAACCACCTCAACGATGCTCTTGGCGCTTATCGGGGCGCGAGTGGCGAAGAGCGCCTGACCCTCGGTGATTACCGGCATCAACGCCTGTCCGAATTCACGCCGGAGCATCTCGAACTGCTGGCGACGGGTCGGGAGCGCACCCTGTTCCACGATTATTATGTCCGCCAGGTGTTGCCGCGGGTACTGGCATGGCGGCCGCAGCGCATCGGCCTGTCCATCAATTATCGCCACCAGGTGTTGCCGGCCTTCGAGCTGGCCGGATTGCTGCGTCGGCAACTGCCCGAGGTGGAGCTGATAGCCGGCGGCGGCATGATCGGCTCCTGGCTGCCGGCGTTGCAAGGGGGGCTGAGGCTGCCGCCCTTCGATCGTCTGGTCGCCGGGGCCGGGGAGGAGCCGCTGGGGCGGCTGAGCCAGGGACAGGCCGGGACCGAAGTCCTGCTGAGCGGGGCGGGAGGAGCTAACTTCCGCCCCGATTTCGAAGGCCTCGAGCCTGCGGCTTATCTCTCCCCGCTGCCGGTTCTGCCGGTGACGGCGACGCGCGGCTGTTACTGGGCGCGCTGCCTGTTCTGTCCGGAAGCGGGCGCCCCGGCGCATGCCTATCGGCCTATGCCGGGCAGCGCCCTGCCGAAAATGCTCCGGCAGCTGGCGGACCGCTGGCAGGTGCGCCATTTCCATCTGACGGACAACGCCATTCCGTTGCCGGCTTTGCGGGCCCTGGCCGGGAGCCCGGAGCTCATGGCGGACCTGGCCTGGTACGGTTTCGTCCGCTTCGAGCCCCAGTTGCTGCGCGGCGATCTGCTGCCCGGCCTCGCCCGGGCCGGGTGCCGGTTGCTGCAGTTGGGCCTGGAAAGCGGCGCCCAGCCGGTGCTGGATCGCCTCGGCAAGGGCACCCGGGTCGAGAGCGCGGCGGAGGTGCTGCGTCGGGCACGGCAGGCCGGCATCGCCACCTATGTCTACGTGCTGCTTGGCACGCCCGGCGAAAGCCTGGACGAATTGCAGCAGACCCGGGATTTTCTGCAGCGGCATGCCGACCACATCGACTTTCTCAACCTGGCCATCATGAACCTGCCGCGCCATTCGTCCCTGGCGGACGCGGCGGCAGGCTCTGATGCGGCTCTGGAGCCACTCGGTCTGTATCGGCCCGTTACCGAGGATGCCCGCGAACGGCGCAGCGCGCGTCGTTTTCTGCAGCAGGAGCTGTTGGGCGACCCGAGCATCCGCGCCATTGTCCGGCGGACGCCGCCCCTGTTCACCTCCAACCATGCCTTTTTCTTCCCGCCTCGATGATTTCGCCACGGACCGAGCCGATGGGGATAGTGGATTTTTTTCAGGAGTTTTGAACCTATGAGCGAATGGCAACGGCAACTGGCCGCGGCCCTGACCGATCCCGGCGACCTGGCGCGCCGTTACCAGTTGGACCCGGAGCCGCTGCGGGCGGTGGTAGAGCGTTATCCCATGCGCATCTCGCCCCACTACCTGGGGCTCATCCAAGGGCCGGGCGACGCCATCTGGAAGCAGTGCGTACCCGATCCCCGGGAACTGGTGGCCACCGATGAGGTGCTCGATCCCCTCGACGAGGAACGGCTGTCGCCGGTGCCTCGCATCGTCCATCGCTATCCGGATCGGGTGCTGCTGCTGGCCTGCGGTGAGTGCGCCACCTATTGCCGTTTCTGTACCCGCAAGCGCAAGGTCGGCTGCCCGGCCATGGCCGGGACGGCGGAAGAACTGGCGCAGGCCCTGAGTTACCTGGAAAACACGCCGGCGGTGCGCGATGTGATTCTGTCCGGGGGCGATCCCCTGTTGCTCGAGGACGATCGGCTGGAGGATCTGCTGCGCCGGCTGCGGTCTATACCCCACGTTGAGATGATCCGCCTCGGCAGCCGGGTGCCGGTGACCCTGCCGGAGCGCATCACCGACCGGCTGTGCGCCATGCTGCGCGAGTTTCATCCCCTGTACCTGAACACCCATTTCAACCATCCCCGGGAACTGACCCCCGAGGCGGCCGCCGCCTGCCGGCGACTGGCCGATGCCGGCCTGCCCCTGGGCAACCAGACGGTGCTGCTGCGGGGTGTCAACGACACGGCTCCGACCATGCTGGAGCTGGTCCGGGGGCTGCTGAAAATCCGGGTGCGGCCCTATTACCTGCACCACATGGATCTGACATCCGGCACCGGTCATTTCCGCACCCGCATCGAGACCGGCCTGAATATCGTCGCCGCCCTGCGCGGACCGGTTTCCGGCCTGGCGGTGCCCCATTACGTCATCGACGCGCCGGGCGGCAAGGGCAAGATCCCCTTGCAGCCCGAGTACCTGCTGCGCGGGGGCCATCCGGCCCTGCTGCGCACCCCCGGCGGCGCCACCCTGGAATTTCCCAATCGGGTGGAGTAACCGTAGGGGGGCGTTATCGTTTCCGGATGAAAACTGCAGGTAACTATTCAGCTTCGTGGAGCAGGGTCTCGCGCCGCCCACCCCGAGGGCCGCATGAACCCATCCATGGGGCTTGGCTGGCGCCATCCGGGCGCCAGACACCCTCGGGGAGGGCGCCCCGAGCCCCGGTGCTGAACGGTTACAGCTACAGCAGTTCCGGCGTAAAGGCGACCACCTCGTCGATGGTTGCGGCATCGGTCAGCAGCATCACCAGACGGTCCAGGCCGAGGGCGATGCCGGCGGCGGGGGGCATGGCGGACAGTTCCTCGAGGAATTTTTCCGGTTCGGGGACGGGACGCTTGCCGGCGGCGCGGCGGGCCGCCTCGTCGGCACGAAAACGGGCGCGCTGCTCCGTGACATCGGTGAGTTCCGAGAAGGCGTTGGCCAGTTCCAGTCCGGCCAGATAAAGTTCGAAACGCTCGGCGACATCGGGCCGCCGGGGATGACGGCGGGCCAGGGCGGCCAGGGTGGCGGGGTATTCATACAGCAAAGTCGGCCGCTGTCTGCCCAGGTGCGGTTCGACCTTCTCCGTCAGAACCTCGTCGAAGCGGTCCGCGGCCAGGGCTTCCGCGACGCTCAGGTCGGCATGGCGGGCGAAGGCCTCGGCTACCGTCAGCCGCTCCCAGGGGGGCGCCAGATGGAGGGTTTCGCCCTGCCAGGTCAGCGTTCCGGACGGCACCAGGGTGGTCAGCAGCGCTTCGCATTCCTCCATCAGAAAATGGTAGTCGCGGTCGGCGGCATACCATTCCAGCATGGTGAATTCCGGCAGGTGACGGCCGCCGCGCTCATCGGAGCGCCAGCAGCGGCAGATTTGGAACAGGCGGGGATAACCGGCCGCCAGCAGGCGCTTCATGCACAGTTCGGGGCTGGTGTGCAAAAACCAGCCGTCGCTGCCGACGGGATCGATGTGGCATTCCGGGGCGTTGCCCGGGATGCGGTGGGGGGTTTCCACTTCCAGGTAGCCGCGTTCCATAAAAAAGGCCCGGATCGTCTGCACAATCCGGGCCCGCTGCTCCAGGGTCCGGCGCTTTCTGGCCAGGGCCCAATTGCCTTCCATAGGGTTCTTATTCCTTGACGCGGGTGACGTACTCGCCGCTGCGGGTGTCGATCTGGATCAGGATGCCTTCTTCAACGAAGGACGGCACCTGCAGATTGTAACCGGTTTCTACCGTCGCCGGTTTGTTGTTGCCGGCCGCGGTGTCGCCCTTCACCCAGGGATCGGCGCTGGTGACCCGCAGATTGACGAAGTTGGGCAGGGTGATACCGATGGCCCGCTCGCCGAACATGAGGATCTTCACTTCCATGTTGTCGATAAGGAAATACTTCTGGTCGCCGAGGGCTTCCTCGCTCAGGGTGACCTGCTCGAAGCTTTTCTGATCCATGAACACGTAGCCGCTTTCGTCCTGGTAGAGGTACTGCATCTCCCGCTCGGACAGGGCCGCCGGTTCAAAGGACTCGCCGGACCGGTAAGTGCGGTCGAACAGAGACCCGGTGATCATGTTGCGCAGTTTGCATTTGTACAGGGCCTGGCCCTTACCCGGCTTGGTGAAATCGAACTGGACGATGACGTGGGGCTCGCCATCGATCATCAGCTTGGTGCCTTTGCGTAAATCGGAACAGGTCAACATGCGGTTTTTCTCCTCGAAACATGATTAAGCCATGGTGGCGAATAAGCGAAACAGGGCATTAAAGCACAGGAAAACCGTTTTTGTCATGAAAAAATTGCCCTGCTTGGAGGCAGGGCAAGGGGGAGAGAAACCACGTCGCCGGTTGCGACGGCATATTGGGCAGAAATCAATTACATGGGGGAGCGCTCTTTCAACAGATCGCGGATTTCCGTCAGCAGGGTTGCCTCCGCCGTCGGTGCGGGCGGCGCGGCCGGGGCTTCCGCCTGCTTGCGGCGCAGGCTGTTGATGCCCTTGACGAACAGGAACACGACAAAGGCGACAATGATGAAATCGAACACGTTTTGCAGGAACAGGCCGTAGTTGAGAGTGACCGCGGGTGCCGTTTCGGTGGCCTCCTGAAGGGTGGCGGCCAGATCCTTGAAATCGACCTCGCCGAGCAGAATACCCAGCGGCGGCATGAACACATCGGCCACCAGAGACGAGACGATCTTGCCGAAGGCCGCACCGATGATGATACCGACGGCCATGTCCACCATGTTGCCTTTCACGGCGAAGGTCTTGAATTCCTGCAGCATGCCCATGGGTTGAACCTCCCTTTGAAAAATGGTTGTCATCCCGGTTCTGGCAAGGGTGGAAAAACCGGATTCATGTCATGAATATAACACAATTCTTCGGATATGCTCGGGTTCGGCAAGGGGTCTGACAGGTGTCCGGCCAATACTTGGCAGGGCCTTCAGATTTTGGCCTGTCTGGCAACTGTATGCCCGGAATTCTGCCGGTTGGAGGGCCAAGTAAATTTGCCCGTTTCCCCATGCATGCTTAGTCTTCAGGCCCGCAGGGCGGCTGCCGGCAGCGACTCGCGCCCCGATTTGTGCAGGTAATAGTCGTAATCGCCCTCATAGGCCAGCAACCGGCCGTGATCGATCTCGAAGACCCGGTTGACCAGGCTGCGCAGGAAGTGGCGGTCATGGCTGACCAGCACCACCGTGCCGGCGAATGTCTGCAGAGCGTCTAGCAGCACCTCGCGGGAGACGATGTCGAGGTGGTTGGTCGGTTCGTCGAGGATCAGAAAGTTGAGCGGTTTGGCCAGCAGGGTGGCGAGGACCAGGCGGCTTTTCTCTCCGCCGGACAGGATCTCGATACGCTTTTCCACGTCGTCGCCCTGAAACAGGAAGGCGGCGCAGAGGTTGCGCACCACTCCCACGGAGGCCATGGGCAGCGCCTCGCAGACCGTTTCAAATACGGATCGTTTCGGGTCAAGGATATCCATGGAGTGCTGACTGAAATAGCCCCCATGGACGTTGGCGCCGATGGTCACCGTACCGGAACCGGGTTCGGCCTGGCCGGCCAGCACCTTGAGGAAGGTCGATTTGCCGGCGCCATTCACTCCGGTCACGGCGATCTTCTCGCCGCGCCGGATCAGCCCGGAAATGCCGCTGAAGACCGGCTGTTCGCCCCCTTCCGGAGTCGGCCAAGCCTTGGCCAAGTCCCGCATCAGAACCACGTCGTCGCCGCTGCGCGGCGGTTTGGCGAATTCGAAACGGATGGTTTTCTGCTCCGGCGGCAGCTTGATGCGTTCGATTTTCTCCAGTTTCTTGACCCGCGACTGCACCTGGGCCGCATGGGAGGCGCGGGCCGCGAAGCGGGCAATGAAGTCTTCCTCCTTGGCCAGCATCTCCTGTTGGCGGCGATGGCTGGCCATGAGCTGTTCCCGGCGGATTTCCCGCTCCCGCAGGTAAAAATCATAATTGCCGCCATAGGTGGTGACGGTCTGATTGCCGACCTCGATGATCCGCGTCACCAGCCGGTTCATGAATTCGCGGTCATGGCTGGTCATCAGCACCGCGCCCTTGAAGTCTTCGGACAGCCAGCTCTCCAGCCAGATGATGGACTCGACGTCCAGATGGTTGGTCGGCTCGTCAAGGAGCAGCACGTCGGGATTCAGGGTCAGGATTTTCGCCAGGGCAATGCGCATCTTCCAACCGCCGCTGAAGGATTCCACCGGTCGTTGATGGGCCTCCGGGCCGATGCCGAGGCCGGTCAGCACCGCCTGAGCGCGGCTTTCGAGATGGTAGCCGTCGCGATGCTCGAATTCTTCCTGGGCATCGCCATAGCGTTCCAGCAGTGCCGCCAGCGCCTCGTCCGCCATGGGCTCGCACATGGCCGCTTCCATCTCGGCGATCTGCCGACCCAGTTCCATGGTGCGGGCCGAGGCGGCCATGACCTCGGCGAGGGCCGAACGGCCGGCCATCTCGCCCACATCCTGGGAAAAATAGCCAATGACGGTTTTCTTGCCGCAGCTGATTTCGCCGCTATCCACGGCTTCTTCGCCCGTAATCAGGCGGAAAACCGTGGTTTTGCCGGCGCCGTTGGGTCCCACCAGGCCACTGCGCGTGCCGGCGGTTATCTGAAAACTGGCATTCTCGAAAAGGATCTGCGAGCCGTATTGCTTGGAAATATGGGTCAGGTGAATCATGAAACCTCGCTGAAAGTGGCGTAAAGCGGTTTTTTCATGGGGAGGCATCGCGAACCCATCGAAGGAGGGTCCGATCATGCCAGGCGCAGGACCTTGTCCCGCCGGTCTGTTTGCCGTACCTTGAGGCTAAGGAGGGGGTTCGGCCAGAGATGGTGTACAATGATCGATGAGCGCGGCAGCCTGTATGGATAATCCGGGGTACTGGTACCACGGGGCGGGGCGCGACGGCAAGGCTCTTGGTGGGAAAAGGTGATTTTTTCAGCGAAGGGTTTGGGGAGAAGGGGGTAAGAGATGGATGAATTTATGCAGGCCGCTCTGGAAGAGGCGAAAAAGGGCTTGGCAGCCGGCGGCATTCCCATCGGATCCGTATTGGTCCTGGACGGAAGAATCGTCGGCCGCGGGCATAACCAACGGGTGCAAAAAGGCAGTGTGGTACTGCATGCGGAAATGGACTGTCTGGAAAATGCGGGCCGTTTAAAGGCGGCTGATTATAAACGGTCGGTTCTCTACACGACCCTGTCGCCGTGCGATATGTGCAGTGGCGCGATTCTGCTCTACGGCATTCCCAAAGTGGTGATCGGTGAGAACAAAACTTTCCATGGGCCGGAGGCGTACCTGCAATCCCGAGGGGTGGAACTGGTCGTGGTCGACAGCCGGGAGTGCAAGCAGCTCCTGGGGCAATTCATCATGGCAAATCCGGATCTTTGGAACGAAGATATTGGAGCATGACGGTTACTTCGGGACCACCGGATAACCGGCTTCGCGCCATTCCTGCCAGCCCCCCTTGAGGGCGTACACATCCGGGTACCCCATCGAAATAAGCATCCGCGCCAGACCGGCGCTGGTTGCTTCATCCGGTCAAGAACAGTAAAGGACCAGGGTCTTCGACGCCGGATATTTGTTTTTCCAATCGTCGAATTTTTCCGGAGCCTCCCGGACTGCACCGGCTATTTTCTGGTCGCTCTCCGTCCATTCCATGTCGGATCGCGCATCGATGATAACCAATTCAGCCGAACCGAGCCGAGCCTTCAGCTGCTCCTTCGCCATACGGGGCGCTTGGCCCTGGCTGGATGTCTCCATTCCGGCACATCCAAAAACCAAAATGAGCAGAAGAATCGCCAGCCATTTCCCTTTCATGATTTTGTCCCTCCTTTCATTTCGGTTCTACCCTCATATTAGCAGCCCTGTCACCTCCTTCAATCTCCTGTGTTCCATATTTTGACATCATTGGGTCTGAAAAATGTAAGAATTTTCAAAAATTCCCTTGTTTTGCCGGAAAAGCCCTCTCATCACGACTGCCGAGGGTGCTCTTCCAACCTTTACTCTGGCTGTTGTTCCAGATAAAATGCCTTGTTTTTAACAGATATTGTCAGGTCAGATCAGCCGGCGGCGCGGGCAACCAGGAGCGATAGATGAAAAAGGAAGCTGTTTTGCAGGCGGTCCTGGCGGGGAATGCCCTGCCAACCCTGTCCCCGGTTGCCTCGCGGCTGATCTCTCTGACGGCTCGAGAGGATACCACCATCAGCGACATTGCCGAGCTGGTTTCCAAGGATATTTCCCTTTCCGCCAAAATCCTTAAAGTCGTCAATTCGGTCTTATACAGCTTCCCCCAATCCATCGTCACTATCCAGCAGGCCGCCTCGATTCTCGGCACCAATGCCGTGCGCAGTCTGGTGCTGTCCTTTTCTTTCTTGCAACCGTCCAAAGGAAACGATGGGTTCGACTACTTGAACTTCTGGTCCCAGTCCCTCGGCGAGGCGGTAGCCGCCCGCAGGCTCATGGAGGCCATCGACAAGAATGCCGCCGAAGAGGTCTTTGTCGCCGGTTTGTTGCAGAACCTGGGAATTTTGATATTGGCCCGCGCCTATCCCGAGCTCTACCGCCAGGTGGAGCAAGTGGTTGCAGGGGAGGAACAGAAGCGCTGCCGGGCCGAAATGGATCTCATAGGCGCCGACCACGCCTACATCGGGGGGGAAGTCGCCCGCAACTGGGGGTTTCCGGATGCCTTGGTGCTGCCGATTTTTTTTCATGCCGATCCCAACAGGTATGATGGGCGCGATCCGCAAATTCGTCGGCTGTGCCAGGTCGTCAATCTTGCCGGTTTGCTGTCCCAGGTCTATCACAGCAAGACACCCGAGGCGATTGTCAACGAATTCAAGGTCCAGGTTCGGCAACAGTTCGGGTTGGAAGAGCGTTACCTCAAGGATTTTCTGGAGAATGTACATGCCGAGGTCAACCAGGTAGCGGAAAGTTTCGAACTCAACATCGATGAAAAGAAATCCATCACCGAAATCCTGCAGATTGCCAACGCCGAATTGAGCGTTCTCAATCTCAGCTACGAAGAAATGAATCGGTCATTGGTGGAAAAGACGGTCAAGCTGGAGTTGCTGACCGCCGAACTGGAGCGAAAAAACCGGCAGCTCGAACAGCTGGCGAACGTCGATGGCTTGACTGGGGCTTATAACCATCGATATTTTCAAGATTTTCTCGACCGGGAGCTAAAACGTTCCCGAAAACGATCTCATTCCTTGGCTCTGGTTCTGGCCGACATCGATAATTTCAAGGCGTTCAACGATGCCTATGGCCACTTGGTTGGCGACAAAGTGTTGCGCCAGTTTTGCGATGGGTGCCGTGGCGAGTTGCGTGAATACGATCTGTTTGCCCGGTATGGCGGCGAGGAATTTGCTATCGTGCTGCCCGAGACGAGCGCCGAGGAAGCCGAGGCCGTGGCAGAAAAACTGCGCCTGGCCGTGGCCCGCCGCAGATTTGAACACAATTTGGAAGTCAGCAATCTTACCGCCAGTTTCGGGGTGTTTGTTTTGTCCCCTGAAAATGCGGAAGTCACTAAAAACGATATGATCGATTTTGCCGACCAGGCCCTTTTTCAAGCCAAGAAAAAAGGGCGCAATCAGGTCGTGGTTTACAGCCCCAAAAAGAAGAATTGGTTCGGGCGTTGAACCTTTTCTGCCGGGAACGCATGTTGGGTTTCAGGGTTGCTTGAATTTCGCAGCAGAATTACACCAATTCCTCCGAAAATTTCCGTTTGTCACCCCTGACCCATTTATTTCAATTTGAATTGCCTGGACTCCATCAAGCCTCACTCGCCATCAATACGACTTCGGGTGCCGGGCCGGCGCGTGGCTTGCCACTGAAAAACGCCGTAATCGGTGGTGATGGTTCCGTTAAGCACGTCTTTCGATACCAACTCAGCTGCAAACTTCGCCGGAACAAATCTTCCTCCATGGCGGGCCTCGCCGCTGAAAGCGACGCTGGTGCCGTGAATTTTGATTTCACCTAAATCGGAAGAGTTGTTGTTCCCGCGGTGGACACCCTTGGCTGCTTGGAACCTTTGATTGATTTCGATAGCCTCCTTCTCTCCGGCATGGTTTTGCCATTCCCACGTGCCGGAAATGTTGGCCGGGATGACCCAGTAATAAATATTTGCCCCAGCCACGTCGCGTTGGGCGTCCGTTTGCCATTCACCCATGTCGAAGGCATGAGATACCACCCTGGCGCCGGGCCGCAGCTCACCCAGCAGCTTGGGTCTGAGGCGGAGGTTCACACTCTGTAGCAGGTAAATGGCGACCACGCTGGCCTCTGAAATATCCGCCTCGAACAGGTCGCCCTGACGGAATTCGACACCTTCAACTCCCGCCCGGCGAAGATTGTCACGGGCTTCCTCGACTCTGACGGGATCGATGTCGATCCCGACGCCCCTGCAGCCCGTCTGCTTAGCCGCCTGGATGACAATCCTTCCGTCTCCGCTGCCCAGATCGTACAACACGTCGTTGCTGTTCACTCCGGCGAGGTGGATCATTGCCGTGACCACCGATTCGTCGGTGGGCACGAACGGCACATCCAACTCCGGCATGGTCAGTTCCGCTGCAAATAACCTATTCGAGGCCGGCGGGGTGAACGTGAAAAGTGCTGCCAGCAGGAAATAAATGAGTGTTTTCATGTTTTCTCCTTTTTTTTGTTTAAAAGAAGCAGGGGAATGCCGGATGACACGATCAGCACGCCGGCGATCGGCGCCGCCGCGGCGCTTCTCAGGCTTGATACCAGCATGAACAGGCATATCCCGAAAAACACAATAGGTATGAGGGGAAACAAGGGGACTTTGAACGGTCTTTGCCTGTCCGGTTCGCGCTTTCTGAAGATGAACAAGGAAAAGGTGGAAAGCAGGAAAAAGAACCAGAACACCGGAGCGGTGAACTCCACCATGAGGGAGAACCCGTCCCTGGCGAAAGACCCGAAAGCCACCAGCACCAGGGAAGCCGCCCCGTTGAACAGAACGGCGTTCCTGGGCACTCCCGCGGCGCTGTTCCATTTGCCCAGAAATCCCAGCAGTTTGAAATCCCTTCCGACGGCGTAGGCGGACCTGGCTCCGGTAATAAGCGTTCCGTTGATTGTCGCGAGAGCCGCGATGGCGATGAGCAGGCTGATTATTCCTGCGCCTCCTTTTCCCAGGGCTTTTTCCATCAGGTCTGCGGCTGCCGTATCAGAGCCCGCCATTGCGGAAATTCCCAAACCTCTCATGAAGGCGATATTGACCACCATGTAAATGGCGGTGATGAAAGCGATGCTGTAGATAAACACCTTTATGATGCTTTTCCGTTCCATTTCCGCGGAGAGATAAACCGCTTCGTTCCAGCCGCCGTAGGTAAGCAGTACGAATATCAGCACTTTGCCGATGGCCCCGGGAGGCATTGGAGAAACTTCGGCAGCCACCGGTAGCGCGTGCGCGGGAGTGTTCAGGGCGAAAAAACTGATCAACAAAAGACCCGCGCCCACGACAAAGACCAGGGATTTTTGAATCCTGTTCCCCTGGGAAAAACCGGCGGCATTCAAAGCCGTCAGGGCAATGACAAAGCCTGCGGCGACCAGGGTGGAGGAGCCGGGACGGCCGATCATTCCCGCGACGTAATCGCCGGCCAGAAAGGCGAGCATGGCTATGGAACCGGTTTGAATGACGGTCATGCGCGACCAGGCAAACAGAAAACCCATGGGTTTTCCGTAAGCGCGGGAGAGATAAAAATAATCCCCGCCCTGGTCCGGATAGGTGGAGGCCAGTTCGGCGAAACAGAAAGCGCCGAGCAGGGAAATCAATCCACCCAGTCCCCAAATCATGAGAATCCGGGTGCTATCGGCAACTTCGGCGGCTACCAGGGAGGGGGTTTTGAATATGCCGGCCCCGATGACGATGCCGATGGTTATGGCCACGGCGTCGAAAGTCATGAATTTTGGGGCGCTTTTTTTAAGGCCGTGCATCTGGATCCTCCGGCGCGAGCTTTTCCTGAAATTGGGAGGCGATTTTCCATCCCCATTGCAGTTTGGGCGCGGGATATTCCTCTGCTCGGGCAATGCCTCTTACGACAAAGCCATGTTCAAGGGATGGCTTCATGCGGAAAGGCTATCGCAAATCTGCTCCTTGGGAACACTGACCGATATTTTTCTTTTCTGGATAGGCATTAAAATCCAGTGAGGCAAGGCTCCCTGATATTTTTTAACGCCAGGACCAAAAGGAAAATTCATGGGAAACATTGCTTCAAAAGGCGCCATCCTTCCCTGGTTCACTTTTTCTTCTTACCGATACACCTCATCATGACTCCCGATGTCGAAAAGAACCATTTCCTGTTCGGTAATCAACAAGGTCAGAGTGATGCGATAGCTGCATGTGAGGCTGGCCGCGTGGCAATCGGAAAGGATGCCGATCAGGGGGTGGAGTTCAAGATGGGGATGGAAGAGGTCTTGTTGCAGGTCAGCCAACACCTTGCCGAAGCAAGGCTTCAAATCGGGATGTTTTTTAAGAATTTTCGCGCCTGCCGCAGAAACTGTTGCGGTGTGGTGAGGGTGAACATCACGCCGGTTTTGGAGTGTTTGTTTTGTCCCCTGAAAATGCGGAAGTCACTAAAAACGATATGATCGATTTTGCCGACCAGACTCTCTTCCAAGCCAAGAAAAGAGGGCACAATCAGGTCGTGATTTACAGCCCCACAAAGAAGAATTGGTTCGGACGTTGAGCCTTTTTCGCGGGAGTTCATGGTTGGTGGCAGGGTTGCTGGAATTTCGTAGCAGAATTACGCGAAATCCTACGAGAGTATCCGTTTGTTAGATCCCCATCGGTGTTCTTCGGAAGATTCAAGGCCTGTTGCACTGCTAAATTTATTCTGGAAGATTGCCTTTACTTGAGGCGAGTCCGACGAGCCCGCTGAATGAGGCGGCGTCAAATATCACTGCAACACCGGCGATTCCGGGTTACAGATTCTGGCGTGTTCGACAAGTTGAGCAATCTGATTGCGGGTGCGACGAGTTTCCGCCCAATGCTGGCCCATGCCGTTCCCCTTCGTCCATAATGCTAGGCGCGCCTCTTTGGCTGACGGTGCCTGACGTACTATCCGAGCCGACCACTCGAGAAGATGCAAGCAGAGGGCTTGGGTTACCTGTCGTACCCATGAGCGGGACGCCCCTTGCGGCAGGGGGAATCGTTCAGTGTGAAAGATGGTTCCACTATCGACCTTTTCGATGATTTCATGCAGGGTCACTCCCACTTCTGGGTGTTGTTCCAGGATAGGGATAACATCATGGCCGATGCCGGGAAGGTTTGGCAAAGCGGGATGCAGATTCAGAGCGAGGCCCATCCCGGAGAGTTCATGGGCCGAAAAGAGCAGATCATTGTGAACCGAGAACACGATGTCCCAGGGGCGGTCCGAAACGGTTTTTCGCACCGCCGTGTCAGGTTCCCTGCTGATATCCCATATGGCGGATACCTGGTCGGGAAAAAACCGGCGCAGGAGTACCTCTGCGCGGGGGCCGACAGCCGGATCGGAAACAAGTAGCACTCTTGGGGTCCAGTAAGTTGTCATCACATGGCACATGGAGTCAGGCCCGCATTCCCTTCCCCTTAAGTGTGACCTTCGGTAACGGTGCCGCATCGCCGCCGTCAAAGCGCGACATCTGGAGCGCATGACGATCAATTGCCCTCCGTAATGCAGCGGCGTAGATCTTGCGCCATCCTTTCTGCGGACTGCGTAAAAACCATGCGCGACGCAGGTCCCAAGACCGGTTCAGCGGGGTGTCCACGATATCGCCGGTATGATAAGCGCAGCCGCCAAGATTGTAGACAGTGATCTCGCCGAGATAGAGAAGCTCACCGTCGGTGAGGAAATCGACACGAAGATGATCGAATTCGGTACCTATCTTCGATGCCAGCCACAGAGCTTCGTCGATACAAGCCGGCAGCGGGCGCCGATCGATGTGCTCCGAGATGGCCGTCCTGATTTCCAGCATACGAAAATCGCCCTCCGGGCCCCGCTCCCAAATGGCTCCGGACCGGCCCTGTTCATTTTCCGAAATCAATACAACCTGCTCGACGTGCGGACCAAAGGTGTAAAGCTTCAGATCCAGCAAATCCCCTGCCGCGGGCCGAATCATTTCTTCTGCCAGCAGCCTTCGCGGGACGTGGAGGTAGGCCCATTCAAATTTGCGGCGACCGTGAGACCTTTTAAGAAAGCCGTTGGCCTCTTCGATCAGTTGCGTTTTGCTATACTGGCCGCCTTTGACGAAAAGATTCATCCGCCAGCCATGGGTTGCCTTGATAACGACATCGCCCTGGAGAACAGTTTCGGGTATGTCCCTCGCGTCGGTTCCGCACCAGAGCGTCGTTGGGACTCTTGCGCCAAAATCATGCTGTGCAACCCAGTCTTTTGCCGCTTGCTTGTCTGACAAAATTACAAATCGCGGATCGCGATCAAAGATCTTTCTCCAGGCGTACTTCTCGTTCGCGGTCAGTGGCAAGGCAATGTTCGGACGGAAGCCGGATTTCCTTCTGCACCGCCAAATCTTCGGATGCCGCACCATGACCCAGGACTGTGCCAGCCATAAAATCAGATAATCGACTAGCTCGCACTTTTTCAATGTCCTCGCCTTTGCGAAAGTAACAGAGAGCAGGCCTGCCAATTTCTGACCATCAAATTTCAAATATTGAGCTTTTTCTTGCTCCTCAGCGCCTTGCGATATGCCATGGTAGATGGAACCAGTACGTATCTTAATGGTTGCGCCGTGGTGAATGGAAAGTCTCACCCGTCCCTCAAGAATGGACCGGCTTTTGCAGTTTGGAACGTTGACCTTTTTTCAATGGACGGAGTTTTTTGGAATGATTGGAAGATAGCATGTGAATTTGTAATTCTCAACAACGTTGGCCCAACGTCCCTGCTTGACGACAAGTGCGGCGTCAGGCGGGACGTAACCTGCGGTATTGACCGGTCGTCGAGGAAAAGCGAGGATTTTTGATTGCCTCTGGCGATGACATGATACAGCGTGCCGGGGGGTGCTATGTAGCTTTATCTGGGAGAAGTGAGAGGGTACCGGTGGAGTTCAAGATGGGGATGGAAGGGGTCTTGTTGCAGGCCGGCCAACACCTTGGCGCTGCGAGGCTTCAAGTCGGGATGCTTTTTTAAGAATTTTCGCGCCAGCCGCAGAAACTGTTGCTGTGTGGTGAGGGTGAACATCACGCCGGCTCGTCCGCGTGGAGGGCTTGCAGCAGGGCATCGACCGTTGTGAACTTTTGAACCCGCCGTGCCTTGGCATCATCCAGCGAGGCCCATACGCGTGCAAGATAGGCTTCCTTTGCCTCAGCCGCCAGCTCCTAATAATGCGCCTCGGAAAGCACCGCGTACTGCGGCTGGTTGTTCCTGATCACATGGACATCGCCCTTGGCGATGATATCGTCCACGGCGAAAGGTCGTAAGGCAAATAATATTCCTTCTTGGCGGCATGTTCGCCGTTCGGCGTGGTGGGCATCATGAATCACATAATTTCATGCGCGTTCCTCTTGACTCTTTCAAGTTATCAAGGCCTGACCGTATGCAGTAACAGTTGAATATCTAACGGGTTAAAGTCCCGTCCGGGGAGTTGTCCGTTCACCCCGGTAGCTCAAGGGAGCGGCGTTCTGGTAACAGAGGGTCGTAAGTTCCCAATTGGCAAAACAGC
Source organism: Desulfuromonas sp. CSMB_57 (assembly GCF_020194955.2). GTDB lineage: Bacteria > Desulfobacterota > Desulfuromonadia > Desulfuromonadales > Syntrophotaleaceae > JAFCIY02. The sequence continues at coordinate 27,319 of NZ_JAFCIY020000007.1, forward strand.
AGGCCGTAACGCAAGTGAACCTACAGGTAGCCTCGTAAATTGATCGAAGATGCCGACCCTGTGGTCAGAAGGGGAAGGCCGCTGCCTATTGGTCCTGATAACGGAATCGGCCAATAGGATCTTCCGGGGTAGCAGGGACGGCATGTTGTGGAAGATGCTCAACCCAGTGCTGGAGGCCCGGTATGGTGGCGCTGGAGGAGCGTCAACCGGCGCGTATAAGGCAACGAAGTCGCGTTGGGCTGTACCGGGAGTCGGAGGGGTCCATAGTACCGCTTGAGGGCACGGGACAGCATAACCCTGTCCGAGGGAAGGGACCCTGCTTTGTTCGCGCAACCGAAGAGTGGAGGATGAGGGGATTGCATTCATGCTAGCCACCCCGGAAAGCATCAGGACACTACAGAGGAAGCTTTACCGCAAGGCCAAGCAGGACTCGGCCTTTCGCTTCTACGCCTTGTACGACAAGGTATATCGGGCCGACATCCTCAGTCATGCCTATCGCCTTGTCCGCGCCAACAAGGGGAGCGCCGGGATAGACGGCCTCTCCTTCGAGGCCATCGAGACGGGAGAAAGGGAAACCGCTTTTCTGGCGGGGCTGGAAGAAGCACTGAGAAACAAGACGTACAAACCCGATCCGGTGAAACGGGTCATGATACCAAAAAGGGACGGGAGTAAACGTCCTCTGGGTATTCCGACCATTCGGGACCGGGTGGCGCAGATGGCCGTGAAACTGGTCATTGAGCCGATCTTCGAAGCGGACTTTTGCGAAACCTCGTATGGATTCCGGCCGAAGAAGTCAGCCCATGACGCAGTCGATGACGTAGCCTATCACCTCAACTGTGGGTATACGGAAATCATCGATGCCGACGTAAGCAAATACTTCGACACCATCCCCCATGCCAACATCTTGGCGGTATTCGCGGAACGCATCTGTGATGGCGAAATACTGCGCCTGCTCAAGATGTGGCTCAAGGCCCCAATAATGGAGGTGGGCAAGGATGGTAAGAAGCGGAACGTCGGAGGCGGCAAGGGTAATCGAAACGGTACACCGCAGGGCGGGGTCATCTCACCACTGTTATCCAATCTCTACCTGCACATCTTGGACAGGATATGGGAGCGGAGAAACCTGCAACTGCGCCTGGGAGCCCGCCGCGTCAGATACGCGGACGATATTGTCTTGCTGTGTCGGAGATCGAAGTCCGGCCAAGCCATGACAGTCCTGCAGCAGATACTGGATCGTTTGGAACTCACCTTGAATGAAGCCAAGACGAAGGTGGTCAACGCCAACAAGGAGAGTTTCGACTTTCTCGGCTTCACAATCCGGATCGGACAAAGCAGAAGAACGGGGAATTGCTATCCCCATGTCCAGCCGGCGAAGAAGTCCCTACAAAGTGTCAAAGACCGAGTAACCGAACTCACGAAACGAACGCGAACGGTAAAGCCGTTAACCTGGATAGTGAATGAAGTCAACGCCACCGTGCGAGGCTGGGTGGGCTACTTTCATTATCGAAATTGCAGCAGTGCGCTTAAGAGCCTCAGACATCACGTTGAGGAGCGACTGAGAACACACCTGCGGAAGCGGCACAAGGTCAAGGACAGGGGGGCTGGATACTACCGCTTCGGCAGTAGGAAGCTCTACGCTACGTACGGACTGTACAAAGTGCCAACCACAGCGGGCTGGACGACAGCGCATGCCTTGCGGTGAAGAACATCGGAAAGCCGTGTGCGGGAAAACTGCATGCACGGTTTGATGAGGGAGGGCAGGAAATACCTGCCCTCTACTCTACCCATTGTAACCTTATATATAACTGATTATGATTCTTTTTCTTAAACACAAGGCTTATTACACTCAAGGTATCGAAATTTTTATATATTATCAATATCTACATTTAAAAGTGATTGACTAATCTTGAAAAGACGAAAGAATCCCATTTTCAAAATAAAGATAACTACCAGGATAAACCCACTGCTCATGCACCCCCCATGACCCTACCATTCTGTTTACATCTTTTGGCCTACCCCAACTTGTAAGCACTTGTTTTTTGGTCATTCCAATATATATATTCTTATTATTAATGGCATTAAGTGCTCTTTTACTCCATCCCTTACCAATGTTTTTTCTATAAAAGTCTTGCGAGATTTTTTCAATATCAACATCATACTCATATTTAATTTCATTATTATTTTCACAAATCGCAAAAATAACAATTTTTTTTCTAATAGTTTTGTCGTAATAATTTTTTGGAGTGTCTCTTTCCAATGTAATATCTTTTATTTTTATTTTAGATAATCCTGGAAGCTCAGGTTCAGGATACTTAGTCCACAAAGCCTCACCAATATTAATACCATAAGTTTTCAACTTGTTTATTATATCATTCTTTTCTTTTTGTAACTCTTGCAGATCTAATTCACTTTTTGCTTTTTCAATACCGAGGCTATCAACAATAATGTCTCCGGACGAAACATATCGCTCATAAAATTCTTCACTTATATAAAAAAAGCCACCAGAGGAAAAAAGGATTTTATAATAAATTTCTTTATAAGGACTTCCTTCTTTATAGCCAAGCACTCTTGATTCAATAGAAGCTTCTTTTGGCTTATTAATTGAAAATAATTCCTTACTGTCATGGTCCTTGTATATGATTTTGACTTTATTTGTTAACCATACTTTTTTACCAATATTTTTATCAATTTTTTCAACCTTGGACTTAGGGACCACATTTGAAAACATTAAATCCATATCCAGCCCAGAACAAGAATAAAATGCTGTTTTATTCCCAAAGTCAACCAGATATCTTCTCAGGGCATCGTCAACCTGTTTTATCTCAAATTTTTCACCACCAGAAAAATTAATCTTATCACCATTGCCACTATCAAAAACACTTCCGTAAACCTTTTGTGACATAAAAACATTAGAACCATCAACTATTACGTAACTATTTCCAACTTCATTAATTCTGCACTCATATCCTTCAACACAGTTTGCTAGAAAGCTATTAATAAAAAGAAAAATAAATACGAAACTAAAAACATTCTTCATTGCAACATCCATTCTTAATAAATTGCAAAAATGACTACAAACAAACTCTTTTTCAAAGATTATCCTTTGAATCACCATAAATAGAATCAGTATTTACGACAATTTCATAAAATTAGCACGAAAGTACTCACATTTGAGCACAAACAAATCCATGTTCACTTTGGCCATTAAACTCTTAAATGGTGTGCCTTTACGATCCCGATCGCCATTCAAAAAAGCGATACATGGTTGTCCCAAGATTTTAGAGAGCATTTATTATATACGCCATGTTCTACTAATTGTAAATAGGCTCTTAACATACCTCGGACAGGATACAACCTAGGGATATGCCAGTTTCTCTGCAAAAAAGCAATAATGGACAGAATTTCCATATAAAACCATAAACTTTTATCTCATTATCTTCAGGGCTATGTTTTTCTTCTCAGATGGGACGATTTATGAAGAGGAAGACGGCGAAACCATGCAAAATCCGCCTTCACGCCACCCTCATCAGGCAAAAAACACACCGTAAATTATTGGGTTCACGTAGGATTCAAATAAACGTTAACCTTTGTAGGGTAGACTCCCTGAAGACTAATTACTCCTGCACCCTAAGTACACGAGTAGAGATTAGTTGGATAGTAACTTGCCGAATTCCGGGGACATACTTAATTTCTCGGGCCCTTTGGCCCCGGGCTTCTCCGGCTTTAAGGTAAGCGTCAACTCACCCCATCTTGCCGTTCCATAAATCCCCGGTTAAGCTGTCCTCCGTTTCCAATTTCGAGAAGGAGGCCAGCACATGTCATCCCTTGTGCAAGAATGGACCGAGAAAGTTGCTGCCTGGCGCAGCAGCGGCTTGAGCATCGCGGCTTGGTGCCGCCAGAACGCCGAAGGTTATCACCGTTTCCTCTACTGGCGCTGACGCCTGGAAGTCCCACAATCGGCCTCCTCCGGCAGCTTTGTCGAGCTGTTGTTTGGTCCCGGCCGATCCGGTCTGTGCCTGGAGTGCAACGGGATTGCGCTCCACGTGGAGCGCGGATTCGATCCCGCCCTGCTGAGCGATGTCCTCGCTTTGCTCAAACAGGTGTGAGCGGTGCGTCCTTCCCGCTGCCAGCCGATTGACCTGTATGATCAGGCCGTCGACATGCGCAAGAGCTTCGAGGGCCTGAGCACCTTGGTCGAGGCCGCCTTTCCCGGCCGGCTATTGAACGGCTCGCTGTTTTTGTTTCTCAACCGCCGCCGCACCCTCATCAAGATCCTCTATTGGGAGGGTGACGGCTTTGCCATCTGGTACAAGCGGCTGGAAAAGGGCACCTTCTCGGGCTGTTTCAGCGGTCGGCGGGAGCTGACCCGCCAGCAGTTCGTCCTGCTGCTCGAAGGAGTGGTGCCAAGGCGCCTAAGTAGTCGATTTTCCTTGTAGGTATTGGCTCTTGCCGCTTCTTTTCCAGACCGATTTGTGCTATGTTTTCCGCCATGAAAAACCGGGGCGACAAGACAACGGCCGGACTCCCCGTCCAGGATCTTCTGCGGCAAAAGGATGCCAGCATCGAGGCCCTGCAAGCGCAGGTTGCTCTGTTGAGCGAGCAGCTCGCCTGGCTGCAGAGACAGCTCTTCGGTCGCCGCAGCGAACGGCTGGTGGGCGATCTCGACCGCCATACCCTGCCGCTGGATTTTGGTGTCACTGGTAATGCAATAATGGCCCAAAAACGGCAATGAAAAGTGTACCACCCCGGAACCGTGGTATTCCTCCTTGAGGAAAGGAGGGATGCCGATGATCG
>NZ_JAFCIY020000001.1 GCF_020194955.2 Desulfuromonas sp. CSMB_57
TTGATGCTTTGTCCATCGCGCCTATGAATGTCGATTACAGGCTGCGGCGATAAGTGATGGCGCCGGAAATGTCCGGGTCCTGGCCCTGGCTGGCGCCGCTCAAAGACAGACCGACCATCGAAGCCTGGTCGATCCGGTATTCCAGTTCCCCGCTGCCGCGCACCCAGGTGCGGTCGATCTTGTCGCCCGGCAGATCGAAGGTGATGCCGAAACCGCCGATCTCGCGACCGGACAGGGAGGGACCGCGGCCGTCGAAACGGTGCACGCCTTCCAGCGTCAGCCGCAGCCGCAGGGAATCCGTCAGAGATTGTACGCCGGCCATGCCCAGACGCATTTCCAGAGCGTCGTGCTTCTGGGTGTCGAAACTGGCCGGCACGCCGCCGCCCTGTTCCGAATAGCCGTCCACCCGGGTGTGGGACAGGGTCAGGCCCAGATAGGGATTGAGGTGCAGACTGCCGATGCAGGCCGCATCCAGCCAGTCCGCCTTCAGGCGCAAGGCGAAGCTCTGCACGTCGGTGTTGCCCCGGGAGCGCTCCACCTCCGACCCGTTCAGATAGCCGCGTTTGACCTCGGCATCCCACAGGCCGTAGAAGCCGGTGGCCGAAAGGATGAGTTTCGTGTCGGACAGGGCCTGCCAGTTGACTTCCCCGACCACATAACCGCCGTCCAGGTCGGCGGAACCGGAGAAGGGCAGATCCTGGCGCTGGCCGGCATAGCCCAGACCGAGGCCGGCGCGAACCCGATTGGCGGCATAATCGTTGTACAGACCGATTTCGGCGCTGCCGGCGGTGGTGTTGCGACCGTCGCCATAGCCGCCCAGATCGCCGGTGACCCAGAAGCCGGGGCCGGGGCCGATGAGGTCGTAGGTCATCAGCGGCCGATGGTGGCTGCCGTGCAGGGCCAGGTTGGCCAATTGTGTCCCGGTGTGGAAGATCTGGCGGGAACCCGAGACGGATTGCATCCACTGGACGGGGTCGATGAGGGCGCCGGCGCGGGCCAGCCAGCTCCGCCATTGGCCGTTCGGGTCATAACCGCGGCCAATCAGTACCAAACCGTCGGCTGAGACGTCATTGGCGTAACGCAGATCCCAACCGGCTATGGACACATCGTGGTCCGCCAACCAGTCGGCCACCGACTGCATGCCGGTGCTCTCATGCCAACGAAAAGCCGTGTAGTTGGATTCCGTCTGCGCCTCCCCGACGATGACGGAACCGTCGCCAGACATGCCGTAGGCATAGCTGTAGTTGCCCCCCAGTGTCCCCAGGTCGGCCATGACATTGTCCGCCCAGCGGAAGGCGTGATGATAGCCGTCAGCTGTACTGGCATGGCCGACGACCACCGAACCGTCCTTGGAGACCAACTGGGCATAGCTCCAGTTGCCACCGAGGGTGCCCAAGTCGGTCATGGTGCCGTCCTTCCAGCGGAAGGCATGGTGGGAGTTGTCGCCAGGGAGGTAGGAGTAGCCGACGACCACCTGGCCATTCGCCGACAGATCAGAGGCATAACTGTAGTTGCCACCCAGGGTGCCCAAATCGGTCATCACGCCGTCGACCCAGCGGAAAGCGCGACCATAGCCGCCGGCCAGATCGGCATGGCCGGTGACCACCGCGCCGTCGGCGGAGACGGCCGTGGCATAGCTCCAATTGCCGCCCAGGGTCCCAAGGTTGGTCATCACGCCGTCGACCCAGCGAAAGGCACGGTGGTAGCTGTCACCGGCAAGGTAGGAGTAGCCAACGACCACCTGGCCATCGGCCGACAGATCATAGACATAAGTGTAATTGCCGCCGAGGGTGCCCAAGTCCGTCATCACGCCGTCGACCCAGCGAAAGGCCCGAGATTGGTTGCTGGCGTTATAGGCTTCGCCGACAACGACCTGGCCATTGGCGGATACTTTCCGAGCGTAGCTATAGCTGCCGCCGAGGGTGCCCAGATCCGTCATGACCCCGTTTTTGAACATAAACGCTCGGTGGTAGCCGTTCTCGTCGTAGGCATAGCCCACCACCGTCGACCCATCGCTTGAAAGGTCGTAGGCATAACCGTGGTTGCCCCCAAACGTTGGGATGGGGGTAAACTCGCCCGCCTGGGCCTGGCTGAACACGGCCAGGACCCCTAGCAACATCGCCAGGGCTGGGAACCCCTTGATCCATCTCAACATAAATTACCTCCTGTTCACATTAAATGGGTGGTCACATTTCCGCCTTGCATGTCAGAAGGTGGCTGCGGTTCGCCATACCTCTAGTCTGTCAATGGTAACCTTGCGAACCCTAAATTGGCCGAAAGGGGCAATACCCCAAGTTTCAATTGCGCACTTCTAGATCTTCGGAGCAGTATTGCCAAAAATTCGATTTCCTGTCATGTCGACTTTTTGTAAACCTTTGCATTTTTATGGTGTTTTTTGGATTTTTTACGGAGCCGGAGATGGCAGGATTTCGCGAGACTTGAGCAACAGACCTTTTGTGGAGGCCTGTCGTTTTCAATAACCATCGGTATGAAGTCCTGCCTTTGCATGTGGCCAGCGGGTTGGAGCGATGAAAAGAGAGAGTAAAGAGGCGGCATGTAGCCAAAGATGCCTAAGGGTGGTACCCTGGCTATGTTTAGGGAAGATTTCGAGCCAAAACTTTCCTGAAACTTGCCTGGGAATGGGTGGGCCCCTTTTTTAATTTTTCATGGTCTTGGCCCTGGCCGTGGTTGACGAGGATCGTTTTGGCTGCTTTTTCGGCTGTCCCCGTCAGTCAGGATAGAAAAAGAACCAACCGTCTCCGCCCAAAGTTTACCCACCACAGATTATCTGCAGAGCATCAGGCTAGACGGCGTGATCGGGGTGGGAACACCTCCCCCGGTTTTGTTCAAGCCAAAACCTCAGCGAGTCCAAAGGGGGCCCTCATGGGACATCTGGTCGGCAAAGATCTGTATCGGCAACTTGGCAATAAGATCGATAATCTCACTGTCCGCGCTCCCTGGAACGACACCCTCTTTGCCATCCTCAAGGAGCTTTACTCGGCCGAAGAGGCCGAACTCGTGATCAAGATGCCCTACACCCTGACGGGCCTGGACCGTCTTGCCCGGCTCACCGGCCTGCCCGCGGATCGGCTGCGGACGCTCCTTGAAGGGCTGGCCGACAAAGGCCTGGTTCTCGATCTATGGGTCGAAGAAGGCTATCGATACATGCCCTCGCCGATGGTCATCGGTCTTTTCGAATTCTCCATGATGCGCACCGGCCCCGCGGTCGACACCAAAAAGCTGGCCGGGCTTTTTCATCAATACCTCTCAGACAGGCAGGGATTCGTTGCGGCCAACTTCGCCGACGGCCAGCAGGTCTCTTTTATGCGGGCCTTGCCCCACAAAGAGGCCTTCCGACAAGGGGAATACCTGGAGGTTCTCGACTACGAAAAGGCTGATGCCCTGATAGAGGCGGCCAACAGGTTCGCCATCGGCATCTGCAGCTGTCGGCACGAAAAGCTCCATGCTGCCACCAAGGAATGCGATGTGCCCCTGGAGAGCTGTACGAGTTTCGGCTCAGCGGCCGAATTTTTAATTCGCCACAACCTGGCCAAAGAGGTTTCCCGCTCGCAAATGCGCGAACACTTTGGCCGCTCCCGCGAAATGGGCCTGGTGCTCAACGCCGACAATGTGCAGCGCAACATCACCTTCGTCTGCCATTGCTGCAGGTGCTGTTGCAATCCACTGCTCGGCATCCGCGTCCTTGGTTATCCTCATTGCGTAGTTACCTCCAACTACATTGCCGCCATCGTCTCCGACCTCTGTGTCGGCTGCGGACTCTGCGCGGAAACCTGTCCCATCGATGCGATCTCCATGGTTGCTTCTCCCGCTGGCAAGCAGCAGGGCAAAACCAGCCAAGTCGCCCAGATCGACACCGATATCTGCCTCGGCTGCGGCGTCTGCGCCCTCAAATGCAAACCGGGCGCCTGCCGATTAAACAAGCGGCAGCAGCGGGTCATCCATCCCGAAACCACCTTCGAGCGGATTTTATTGCAATGCCTGGAAAGGGGCACCCTGCAGAACCAGCTGTTCGACAACCCGCAGAGCCTGACCCACAAATTCCTGCGCGGCATGGTCGGTGGTTTTCTTAAACTGCCCAGTGTCAAAAGGGCCCTGATGAGCGACGCTTTGCGGTCACGTTTTCTCGATGCCATGAAGAAGGGCGCCGCCAGGCAGGGAAAGGAATGGTTGGCGGAGTTGTAGCCTCGCCGCAAACCTCGAAATAACGACAGTCTCCGGAGAGTTCCCATGGTTTTGAGCAACGAGGAGGTGACCTGGATCGTGGCGGAGAACCCCGAAGGGCATCGGCATCTGCGCAGCACCATGATTCTTGCCGACGGAACCACCACCCCTTTCAAGGAGGCGACGGTGGCCGCCTTGGTGCGAGCCTATGTGGGGTGATCCCAACGGCTTTTTACACCACTTGACGGGACGTGACCATGCGGGATGGCAAAGGAGACGCAATATGTCCTTTCATTTCGACCTTTTCTCGAAGGGGTATGATCAGTTTCTGGGAAGCGTCCTGGGCCCTCCGGACATTCCATACTGGCGAGCCGTCCTCAGGCTTCCGGTGAAAGGGCGCCTGCTCGATGCCGGCGGTGGGACTGGCCGAATCTCCGCCGCTTTGTGCCCTGATGTCGGACAGGTCGTCATTGTGGATCACTCCCAGGGAATGCTGCGCCAGGCTCGGAAAAAGGGGAATTTAGAACTGGTGTGTGCTGATGTTGCGCGGTTGCCCTTTGTGGATGTCTCATTCGAACGGGCCCTGATCATCGATGCCTTGCACCATTTTCGCCGGCAGAAGGAGGGCATAGCGGAGGTGGCGAGGGTTCTCGCCCCGGGAGGAATGCTGGTGATAGAGGAATTCGATATCCGGCGGTGGGGAACCCGCGCCATAGCCCTCCTGGAAAAAATTGTCCTGATGGGAAGCCGGTTTCCCTCGCCGGAGGAAATCCAGCACATGCTGAGGGAGGAAGGATTGTCCCTTCTGGAGATTCGGAAGGGAAAGTGGAATAGCCTGCTTTTCATCGCGGAAAAATAGGGGATTTCCGCTCCCGTGGGTGTTCCAAAGGGTGTTTTTCCAAATCGGAATTGTATTCCACCATGCCCTCTGCCAATAACGGCGGTAAAGAGATGTCGCCCTCTGCGGAAAGCAATAGACGCCGCCCGGGGATCTTATCGCTGGTGCCGTCAAGAAGATGGTTATTCCTGTGCAGATACTTCGCCATTGACGCAAAATAGAACAGGCGGTACGGGCCTTGGTCAGGACCCTACCGCCTGTGGATACCTTTGGTCGGCACGGATGACCTGCCATGAAATGCGCACCCTGACTGGTTAGACCGGGGTGAAGAGCCGGGGCCGGCCGGCAGAGGTCCGGTCCCGCAAAGGCTCAGTCGTCATAGCGTCCCCGGCGCGCATGGTGCCCCCGGTAGCGTTTGTTGTCGTCATCGTCCCATTTGCGGTAGCCGTGATGCCCGTGGCGATAGCGAGCGTAATCGATATCGCGAATGCTTACGATGTCATGGTATCTTCGATGGGCCAGGCCGGGGGGCAGGTGTTTGCGCGGCATCACATGCCAGGGGCCCTGGATGGTGGGCGCCGCCAGCCAGCCGCGGTGGGAGCGCTGATAATAGGTGCCTCCGAACCAGAACATGTCGTAAGGGCCGCCGACGGCGACATGCACCCCCAGGCCGGGGGAATGCCAGAAATAAGGTTCCGGGGCCACCACGACGGGCCGCGGGCTGACCACAACGGCGGGCTGAGCCACGACCACGGGCGGTTGGCTGACAACGACGGTGGGTTGGGTTACGACCACGGGCGGTGGATAGGGATGCCCGATGTGGATGCCCAGATCGACGTTGACCCTGCCGGCGTGGGCTGCTGAAGCGGCCAGAATCATCGGGAAAATCAGCAATAGAGTTTTTTTCATCGTCCTTGTCCTTTTAAAGAGGAGGTTGTTGTCCTTACGAATAAAAATCACGTGCTGCTGGTGAGGTTGTCACTTCTAAAGTCTCCTGCAGCATTTCGAATCGAACCATGACTCTTCTGGCGGACATGGACGCAATCCACTGGCTGAGGTTTACCGGCAAAAAATTAAAAATGACGAAACTTTGAATGGTCGGAGGGGGCTGGAGACTCTCTCCGGCCTGGACGGTCCCGAAGTGTTGCTTGCCGTGCTTGTCAGGGAAGCGAACAGTAATAGACACCAGCCCATCCACTGCACTTCGATGAGCACCTGGTTGGCATTAATTTATTCTTGGGAGTCCTTACCATGAAAATACGAAAACTGACGGAAGAGAATCGGGCCAAAGTCTATGCCCTGTTGCGGCAGGCTTTTCCCCGCAGCGACTACGAGGCCAATTTGGTCCAGGCACTCCATGAGCATGGCATACCGCTGCATGAATGGATCTGCATCCATACCAACAAGGTCGTCGCCTACCTGGCCTTTTCCAACGCCTACCATGGCAACACGGTGTGCGGACTGCACCTGGCTCCCATGGCGGTCGCACCCGATTTTCAAAAGCAGGGCATCGGTTCCGAACTGCTGAGATTCGCCCTGCGTCAGGAGCCAATCCGGGATCAAACTCTGTTCGTTTTGGGCGCCACCCGTTTCTACAAACGATTCGGCTTTGACCCCTGCCGCGTGCCTGTCTGCCCCTTGACCACCGACAACGCCCATTTCCTTTGTCTGCGCAATTCTGCCACCGACAATTTTGTGGTCGGCTATGAAGCTGAATTCAGAACTGCCGGAAAGCCTCCGAAGAATCCCAAAAACCAACGCCGCTGACCCCGTGATGCCGGTAATCCCGGTATGCTTGCCGGTTCGAGGAAAGAGCCCTGAAGACCCTACGCCCCTGCGGTACAGGACCTTCAGGGCTCTGCCATTATTTCGGGCATGAACGTTGCTATCCTTGGTTTGCAATGGCCCAGAACATTCTTTTATGAGCGCTCAGGAAGTAATTCCAGGTGCTTGGCGGACTGTCAAGAGGGTGTCATTAATGCTGGACTTGCCAGTAATTTGACCCGGTGCTTTTGGCGGATAATTGGATGTTGGATAACGGTGAGTTGCTGAAGGGCAAACAATCCCACGGAGGAGTGAGCAAGATATGGCAAATGAGGCAAAGGTGCTGACGATCGGGATCGTTGGCGGTGGCCAAGGCGGCCTGGAAATGCTGAAAATTTTCGCGCAAAGCAACAAGACAAAAGTGCTTTTCCTGGTCGATCGCGACCCGCAGGCGGTGGCCGTGGAAGAGGCGCGGGAACTCAAGGTTCCGACACCGGTGGATCTGGTCAAAGCCATCCAGCAATATCCGGCGGATTTCATCATCGAGGCGACGGGGTCGCCCAAGGTCCTGGAAATTCTGCAGCAAAATAAACGGCCGGGGACGGAGATTCTAAGCAGCCAGGCGGCCCTGATGTTTTTTACGGTGGTGGAGGAGAATCGCCGCCATCTCAACGGTTCGGTGTTCGGCAAGATCAGCCATATCGGCGAGGAAATCGTCAGCAGCACCACTGCCATCAAACGGGCTTTGTCCGCCATTACCCAGGTGGCTTTCAACCTGGAGATGTTGTCCATCAACGCGGCCATCGAAGCGGCGCGGGCCGGCGCCCACGGACGCAGTTTCGCGGTGGTGGCCGAAGAGGTGAAGGGGACCGCCGGCCAGGCCAAAAACCTGGTGAACAGCATCGAGGCCATCAACAACAACAATATCCTTATGTCCGGTGAATTGGAGGAGTTGCTGGCCCAGTTGGCCTGACGAGAGGCTGCCAGAGTCCGTTTCATCGGGGAGAGTCGATAGATTGGAATTCTGGTCGGTCGGCGACTGGAGTTTGCATTCCGAGGAGTTGCTAAAAAAATGATCCTGCACCATCATTGGAGCAGGATCATTTTTTTGATGACAAGGATGCCTTGATTTTGTTTCTGCCTGTTTTTTCCGGGCGCAACCTGTTCCCGGGGATCAGTCGGTCCGGTTGAGAATCCTTGGGTTGGATCCGGGCCCGATGATCGTGGTCGAGGTGCCGGTCCCGTCGATAATGGTCTGGATCGCATCCTGCCCGCCATTTTCTAACGGTTCCTGCTCCATGACCGGGGGACTCCATTCCGGCGGCAACTCTTGCAGCGCCTCGCCGGGATGGGCTTGGCAGTATTCCCGGGGTTCGGTGCCGAGGATGAAGAATTCGTTCCGGGTGTTCGGGCAGCCGGTGGTGGCCGGCATTCCGGTGCTCGGGTCGATGGTCAGGCTTACCACCGTATCCGGTTGGGTGAAGTCGACGGGGGGGCGGCCGGCCAGGGCCGCGCGCATGAAGCGCTCCCAGATGGGGGCGCTGACCGTTCCGCCGGTAAACCCTTTGCCGCCGGGCCGGGGTTTATCATGGCCGACCCAGACGCCGGTCACCATTTGCGGGGTATAGCCGACAAACCAGGCATCCCGGTAGTCGCTGGTGGTGCCGGTTTTGCCGGCGGCGTGGTACTGCTCGCCGAATTTTTTCAGATTTTTTGCCGTTCCGTAGAGCAGGACGTCCCGCAGCATCTGGGTGGTGACAAAGGCGGCGGCCGGAGACATGGCCGGGGTCGCCACCGAGGGCGTCTGGGTCCAGGATTTTGAGGCGCGATTGTAGACCCGGATGATGGTGCGCGGCTGCACCTGCAGGCCGCCGTTGGCCAGGGGCGCATAGGCGGCCACCAACTCGTTCAGGGTGACCTCTTCCGTGCCCAGTGCCAGGGAAAGATCGTTGCGGGCCTTCAGGTTGAGCCCGAGGTTGCCGGCGAAGTCGGCAAAATAGGGGGCGCTGACGGCCTCCAGCAGTTTGACCGAGATGATATTGTTGGAGTGAGCCAGGGCCTGGCGCAGGGTGAGCTGTCCGTGCCGTTCCTGGCCGTAGTTCTGGGGCTGCCAGATCTGGTTGTTGCCGCGCCGGTAGGAGACCGGATCGTCATTCCAGATATCGGCGGCACGGTGACCCTTTTCCAGGGCGGCGGCAAACAGCAGCGGTTTGATGGCCGATCCCGGCTGCCGCTTGGCGAACAGGGCGCGGTTGTAGGCGCTTTGTTTGAAATCCACGCCGCCCACGGCCGCCAGAATGTCCCCCGTTTGCGGATCCAGGCACAACAGGGCCCCCTGCAGTTCCGGGGAAATGCGTTTCACGCCTTCCTCGAGAGCCTTTTCGGCCAGGTTCTGCAGCTTCAGGTCCATGGCGGTGACCACTTCCAGGCCGCCGCGCTCAATGATGTAGGCACCGTATTTCTCAACCAGTTTGTTGCGGACATGGGTCAGATAATAGGGCGCCTGACCCGGCTTGACGGAGGTGATGGGCTGCGACAGCAGCTTCTGCTTTTCCTGCGGTGAGATCAGTTTAAGTTCCGCCATGCGCCCGATGACCACATTGCGTCGCATTTTGACCTGGGCCGTTTCGCCTCGCGGATTGTACCGGTTCGGGGCCTTGGGTACCCCGGCCAGCAGCACGCATTCGGCATGGGTCAATTGGTCGGGGGTTTTGTCGAAATAGAGCCGGGCCGCCTGGGCGATACCCCAGGCACCGTTGCCGAAATAGATTTCGTTGAAATACATTTCCAGGATCTGCTTTTTGCTGTATTTGCGCTCGAAGTCCATGGCCATGCGGGCTTCGGTCAATTTCCGGTCGATGGTCTTTTCCCCCGACAGGTATTTGTTCTTGATCAACTGCTGAGTGATGGTCGAGCCCCCTTCGGCCATGGAGCCCTTCATCACGTCCTTGACCAGGGCCCGGGTGATGCCCTTGATGTCGATGCCGCTGTGTTCGAAATAGCGAGCATCTTCAACGGCAATCAGGGCGTTCTGCAGAAATTGAGGAATGCGGTCGATGGATACCCAGTAGCGGCCTTCCGCCGGAATCCGGCCCACATAGCGGCCTTCACGGTCGAAGACCTTGATGGAGGTATAGCCTGCCGGCAGGGGCGGATGGGTGGCGAACTTTTCCTGGGCGAGAGCGGACCAGGCCAGGCTGATGACCAGGCCGGTCGCAATAACGGAACCACAAAGCAGTTTCTTCCAGAATGCTGCGGGTGCCATAGGATGACGAGCTCCTTCATGCGAGAAATCTTGGATGGTCCGACTCCCTTCCGTCGGCGGGAATCCGGCCGGCAAGGGAGAAGCTGTTACAATGGTCCTGAGTGGTCCATGGCGGGCCATTTATACACCTTCCGACCGTTCTTGTCATGTGTCCTTTTTCGGCGGGTACGGCGGATGAATGCGTTTTTCAGGGGGTTCCATGGGCAAGGACGCGGCGCGCAAGGGGCTTGACCAGGTTCTGCTTTATCATGAACAGACCAAGCATCGGTTCGATCGACCTGCCCGTTCGGCCGGCTACATGGACTGGGCCAACCAACCGGATCCTTTTCGTTCTTTTCCCGAATGTTCGCAGGTCCGTTTGCCTTTTCTTGCGCAGGATCCGGACCTGCCGATGGAGGGGTTGTTCAATGCTGCGCCGGTGCCGACGCAGCCACTGGTTCTGACGCACATTGCCGGCATGATCGAGCTGTCCATGGGCTTGTCGGCATGGAAGAAAATTCCCGGTTCAACCTGGTCGTTGCGCATCAATCCCTCCAGCGGCAACCTGCATCCGACGGAGTCCTGGTGGGTTTTGCCCGAGAACCAACTGATGCACGGCGGCCTGTTTCACTACAATCCCTATCGCCATGTCCTCGAGCGGCGGGCGGATTTGCCGCCGTCGAGTCCCGCCAGGTGGCGGCAGCATTTCGGCTCGGATGGTTTCTTCGTCGCTCTGAGCAGCATTTTCTGGCGGGAGGCCTGGAAATACGGAGAGCGGGCCTTTCGCTATTGCCAGCACGATATCGGCCATGCCTTGGCGGCTCTGCGCTTTGCGGCCCGCCTCATGGGCTGGCGGATGTCCTTGGTGCATGGTATCGGCGATGAGGACCTGCAGCGCCTGCTCGGCTTCGATCGGACCGCTTGGCACCCGGGGGAAGCCGAAGAGGCCGAGGTGCTGTGCTGGGTCGGCACTGCGGAGGCCAAACCCAACCGGGGATGTTTGCCCGCCGCCATGATCGACGATCTTGCCGGGCAGGAACTGCATGGCCGCCCCGCACCCCTGAGTCGCAACCGGCGGCCCTGGCCCCTCATCGAGGCCGCGGCCGCGGCCTGCCGCAAGCCCCAGGCCGTCGCGGAACCGGCCTCCCGGACCGAGTTTCCGGCCGCTGTACTGCCCGCATCCCCCTATACCGCGGCCCAGGTCATCCGGCGGCGGCGCAGTGCCGTGGATTTTGATGTGCGCCGCAGCCACATCAGCCGCAAGCATTTTATGGGTTGTCTGCAGGCCTGTCTGCCGCATTGCAATCGGCCGCCTTTCGATCTGGGATTGGGCGTTCCCCAGGTCCACCTGTTCCTGTTCGTGCATTACGTCGTCGATCTGGAGCCGGGGTTCTATGCTCTGGTGCGAAATCCGGAACATTTCCAGGAACTGCAGGCATGCACCCACCCGCAGTTTGTCTGGCGGGCGGTCGATGAGCAACTGCCCCTTTACCTCCTCGAGGCCGGTGATGGCCGGGAAGCGGCCAAGCTGATCAGCTGCAATCAGGATATCGCCGGCGACGGTGCCTTCTCCCTGGGCATGGTGGCCCGCTTCCAAGCAACCCTGCAAACGGCGCCCTATCGCTACAAGCAGCTGTTCTGGGAGGCCGGCATGATCGGCCAGGTCCTCTACCTGCAGGCCGAGGCCTACGGGTTGCGCGGCACCGGTATCGGCTGCTTTTTCGATGATCCCATGCATGACATCTGCGGTTTCAGCGATAACCGCTTCCAGAGCCTGTACCATTTCACCATCGGCAGCCCCATCGAGGATGAACGCCTGACCACCCTGCCGCCTTATCACCATCTGTCGCCCGAAGGGTGAGAATTGGGCGGGAAAGTGATTTTTATCTCCGATGGCGGCCTGAACAATGCTATATAAATGTCATTTGTGGTAAAAGTTGCCCTGTTCACCCTTTTTTCACTGAAGGCGCCATGACACCCTATAGTTCTATCCTTTTGGAGATCGCCCTTCCGGTTTTTTTCATGCTGGGTGCGGAACGGTTCGCCGTGTACCGTTATTTACGCACTCCGAGGCAGGTCGAATGGGTTCGCCGTCACGTCTGGCTGCATCCCAACTCCATCAGTCGGGCCCGCTATCCCATGGGCTTCGTGTCGGTGGCCCTGCTGCACCTGGGCTTCCCCCGCTTGTGTTTCCTGTTTTTCACCTTCTGGATGATCACCGACATCACCGATGGCGATATCGCCCGCAAATGTGATCTCTATACGGAAGAGGGGGCGACCATCGACCCCCTCTCCGACAAGCTCATGTATGCCCCCATGCTGCTCTATCTGGCCTGGAGTGGTTGGCTCAATCCGTTGCTGGTGGTGTTGTTTTTGATATTTGACATCACCGGCCAGGCTTCGCGCCGGTTTATCCCGGTCAAGGCAGCCAACCTGTTCGGCAAGGCCAAGACCTTCCTGGTGGTGGTGCTGCTTATCGTGGTCGGTCTGGAATTGATCTACGGCCCCCTGCCTCTGCTGGCGCGTTCCATCTATCCGTTGCTCGCCATCTGCACGGCGCTGGCCTTTTGCTCCGCCGTGTTCAAGGTCATTCCCAACTACTGGTATGCCAATATTCTCAGCATTCTCAATCTGATCTGCGGCCTTGCCGGCTGCTGGGTGGTGCTCAGCGGCAGACCGCCGGTGTATGCCCTGGGGCTGGTGTTTCTCGGCCAATTTCTCGATCTTTTCGATGGCCGGGCGGCGGAACGCTGGGGGTCGACGCCGCAAGGGGAGATCTTCGATGATGTTGCCGACGGTACCAGCTTCGGCCTGACCGTGGGGCTGATTGTCACCGTCGCCTTTGCCAGCCTGTGGAGCGGCCTGTTCATCGGCGGTGTCTACCTGGCCGCCGTCGTCTTCCGCCTGGTCCGGTTCGTCGTCGAGAAGCGCAAGGCCGGGGTGACAGGCGGGGTGACGACCTTCGCCGGGCTGCCTTCTCCGGCCGGCGCTCTGATGGCGGGCACCGCCAGCGTGCTGCTTCCCAGCGAGTTGGCGGTCGGCGTCATTGTTTTGCTGACGGCCTTGTTGATGGTATCGCGGGTATCCTATCCCCACTTCGGGCGAGCCGTTCTGCCCAAAATCCCCAAGATTGTCCGGGTCCTGGTGCTCGGTGCGTTCCTGTTCCTGCTTGCCTTGGGGGTGCGGCGGGACGAATATCTCGCCCCCTTGCTCATCAGCTTCGTCGCCGCCGTGAGTTACCTGGTCAGTCCGTGGGTGGCCAAGGTCTGCCGAAGAGGAGCGCGATAGGTCTCTGGCGTTATGGATACCTTCACTCTGCTGGGCATTGCCGTCGCCCTGGCCATGGATGCCTTTGCCGTGGCCTTGGCGGCCGGACTGACCCTGGATGAAATGAACGGCCGACACCTGTTTCGGCTGGGCTGGCACTTCGGACTGTTTCAGGCCATGATGCCGGTGTTCGGCTGGCTGGCCGGAATGACGGTGCAGCAGCACATCGCCGCCTACGATCACTGGATCGCTTTCGGATTGCTGTCCTTTGTCGGCGGCAAGATGATTTACGAGGCCCTGTTTGCCATGCCGGACGAGGTGCGATCCAGCGATCCGACCCGCGGCTGGTCCCTGGTCATGCTGTCCGTCGCGACCAGCATCGATGCTCTGGCGGTCGGCCTGACTTTGGCCATGCTCGGCGTCAGCATCTGGATGCCGGCCCTGATAATCGGCCTGGTGGCCGGGGTGCTGACCGTGGCGGGTATGCTGTTGGGGCGCCGCATCGGCGGAATCTGGGGCAAGCGGGTCGAGGTGCTCGGAGGGCTGGTGCTGGTCGCCATCGGTCTGAAAATTCTGCTGGAGCATACCCTGTTTCAGAGTTGAAGCCGGGATGGAAGCAGAAAATGGGACAGGCGGTTCCTGAAAGGGGTGAGAAGATGGCATCGGACTCTTTTCAGTCATTACCGGATACGCCCGAGCGGGGCGGTGAAAGCCAGTTGGATTCGTCCTTGCCGGATACCCAACAGTTGCTGGAACGTGTTTTCGATGCCATACCCGACCTGCTTTCGGTGGTGGATCGGAATCTGCGTATCCACATGAGCAACTGGCATGGCGGCTATGATTACGTCGCGGAAGAGCGGCGGCGAGGAAAGCCGTTCTGCTACGATGCATACTATCCCGAACAGGGCGGCAAATGCCGGCCCTGCCATCTTGACGAGGTGTTTCGCACCGGTCGCCCGGTAACCGTCGAGAAATTCAATCCCCGCATCGGCGAGGTGGAAATCCGCGCCTTTCCCGTGGTCGATGATCAGCAGCGTGTCGTGCTGGCGGCCGAATATATCCGCGATATTTCCAGCCGCAAGGCTGCCGAACGAGCTTTGCAGGAGCGTGAACAACAACTGCGGCGCATCACCGACAACATGCTGGATTTGGTCAGCGAAGCCGATCCGGACGGTATCTTTCGCTATATAAGCCCCTCCCACAGGGCAGTATTGGGGTTTGCCCCCGAAGAGTTACTGGGTACCAGTCTTTACGAGTTGTTTCATCCCGACGATCTCGCGTTCATGCAGCCGTTGTTTCAAAAGACTTTGCCCTGGCGCAAGAGTGTTCGGGCGGAATTCCGCTACCGGCATGCCGCCGGGCACTATCTCTGGCTGGAAACCGTGGGCAAGGTCGTCCATGATGCACAGGGCCGTGTCAGCGGCGCGGTCTATGCCAGTCGCGATATCAGTGAACGGCGCCACGCCGAGGAAGGCCGGAGGCAGGTCAACCAGACCCTCACGGCCACCATCGAAGCTTCGCCGCTGGCCATCTTCGTGCTTGATGCGGATGGTTGCGTCAAACTCTGGAACGTGGCTGCGGAGCGGATGTTCGGCTGGCGGGCCGACGAAGTGCTGGGGCGGCCATATCCCCTTGCGCCCGGTGCTATGGAGGGCGAGTTCCGCAGCCATCTGGCCGCCATGAACCGCGGGGAGACTTTTGTCGGCAAACAGACCCGCCGTCGCCACAAGGACGGGCGGATTCTGGAGGTCAGCTTTTTCACGGCACCTCTGCGGTCCCCGGGAGGGACGGTTGCCGGCACCGTCGGCATCATCTGCGACATCACCGAGGTGAAACGGGCCGAACGGGCCTTGCGGGACTCGGAAGCCAACTACCGGGCTATTTTCGATGCCGCTAACGACGCGATATTCGTACTGGACATCGATACCGGAGCCATTCTGGATGTCAACAGCAAGTTGTGCCAGATGTACGGCTATTCCCGCGAGGAAATCCTGCGGCTGCCCATTGAAGCGGTCAGTTCCGGGCGCCTGCCTTTCATCCAGGAAAATGCTCTGACCTGGATACACAGCGCCGTGGACGGGGCATCGCGGCTGTTCGAATGGCATGCTCGGAAAAAATGCGGTGAGTTGTTCTGGGTCGAAGTCAATATGAAGGGAGCCATGATCGGCGGGCACTTTCGGGCTCTGGCGGTGGTGCGCGACATCACCGAACGCAAGCGCGCCGAAGCGGCATTGCGGGAAAGCGAAGAGCGCTTTCATCAGGTTTTCGAACAGAACGAAGACCCGGCCTTTCTCATTCTGCCAGGCTCCATGGCGATTTTCGACTCCAATATCGCTGCCAGCCAGCTTTACGGCTACAGCAACCAATCCTTTCGCGAAGGCGGCCTGGCGCTCATAATGGATGCCGATACCCTGGCGGACTTCGCCAGGCAAATTTTTGCCGAGCAGAGCGGCGGCTTCGGCAAGGGCGGATGGAGCCATATCGTACCCATTGTCACCATTGATAAGCAGGGCCGTTCCATTCTTGCTTCTTTTCGGGGACGGATGCTGCAGCCCCACAAGCAAGCCTATCTCTATGGCACGTTTCGTGATGTCACCGAAAAGCTTCGGATTCGCAAGGAGCGCAGTGAAATGCAGGCCAAGCTGTTCCAGGCCAACAAATTGGCGGCCATCGGCAATCTGGCTGCCGGCATTGCGCATGAGGTGAATAATCCCAATAATTATATCCTGGCCAATGCTCAACTTCTGGATGGGATCTGGGCGGATGTCAACCGGATTGTCAAGGATTGTGAGGAGGATTACCGGGATTTTGCCTTGGGTGGACTGCCTTTTAACGAGGCCATTGACAGGGTGCCGCAGATGCTGTCAGGGATTTCCGAGGGGGCGCGCCGGATACGAAATATCGTTGCCAGTCTCAAGGATTTTGCTCGTCAGGATGAGGCGGCACAGAGTCGGCCCCTGGATGTCAACCGAGTCATTGCAGAGTCGCTAACCATTCTGGCCAGCAACATCCGCCAGCATACCGATCATTTTTTTTGTAATCTGCATGAATCATTGCCGCGGATCGCGGGCCATTTTCAGAGAATCGAGCAGGTTGTGATCAATTTGGTGCTCAATGCTCTGCAGGCCCTGCCCGATCGCAATTCGGGTGTCTATGTGTCGACCACTTTCAACCCTCACTCTCGGATGGTCGAATTGACGATCCGCGATCAGGGATGCGGCATCCCCCTTGAGATTCGCAGTCGGATCCTTGAGCCGTTTTTCAGTACCCGGCAACAGGAGGGCGGAACAGGGCTAGGACTTTCCATCTGCTATGCCATCGTCGAAGAACACCATGGTCGCCTTGAATTCGAGTCGCAACTTGGTCAGGGAACAACGGTTACAGTGTCGCTGCCGATAGCTGAGGAGGCCCGGAAAGGGAACCCATGATCCCCAATGTCGAAAGTCCCATGGTGCTGCTGGTGGATGACGAGGAACCCATCCTTGCCAGTTCCAGCACTTTGCTGCGAAGCCATGGTTTTCAAAACGTCAAAACCCTGCAGGACAGCCGTGGACTGCTGCCTACTTTGCAGAAGTGTAGCTGCGGCGTCATTGTTCTCGATTTGTTCATGCCCCATCTGTCCGGGCAGGAACTGTTGCCGTTGCTGTGCCGCGACTTTCCAGAAATCCCGGTTTTAGTCATGACCGCCGCCGACGAAGTGCAACTGGCGGTGGAATGCATGCGTGCCGGTGCCTATGACTACCTTGTCAAGCCGGTGGAAAATGCCCGTTTCGTCGGCGTGGTGCGGCGTGCCTTGGAAAACTTCTCCATGCAGGAGCAGATCGGGCGCCTCAAAGAGAAGCTTTTCAATCAGCGACTCGAACATGCCGAAGCGTTTGTCGAAATTGTTACCGCAAGTCCGAAAATGCTTAATATATTCCGCTATATCGAAGCGGTGGCCAGCCTGCGGCAGCCGGTTCTGATAACCGGCGAGACGGGAACCGGCAAAGAACTGATAGCGCGCGCCATTCACCGACTCAGCGGTTTGCAGGGGGCTTTTGTGCCCATCAATGTTGCCGGTCTGGATGATCATTTTTTTGCCGACACTCTGTTCGGGCACAAAAAAGGGGCTTTCACGGGAGCCGACGGCCATCGTGCCGGCTTGATCACCCAGGCGGCCGGAGGCACTCTGTTTCTGGATGAAATCGGCGATCTGAAGGAAGCCTCCCAAGTCAAGCTGCTGCGTTTGTTGCAGGAGCGGGAATATCATCCCCTGGGTTCCGATTTGGTCAAAAAGAGTGACGCCCGTATTGTTGTCGCCACCCATCAGAGCCTTCGGGAGCAGGTTCAAGCCGGAACCTTTAGAAAGGATTTGTTCTATCGCCTTTGTGCCCACCATATCCAAGTTCCGCCCCTGCGCCAGCGGCAGGAGGATATTCCTTTGCTGCTCAATCATTTCCTGGCCAAAGCCGCTACTGAAATGAATTGTCCGTCACCACCCTTCCCACCGCAGTTGCTGACCTTGCTGGCCGGCTATTCATTCCCAGGCAATGTACGGGAGTTGGAGGGGATGGTGTTTGACGCTCTTGCAAGGCAGCGCGCAGGCATGCTCTCTTTGGCCAGCTTTCGTGCTGCCACCGGGCAGAAGGAGGACCCGCCAGTTCTGTCCGAGTTGCCGGATCGATCGGAGGTCGGGTCACTCTATCAGATGTTTGGCCGTTTCCCCACACTCAAGGAGATGGATCGATTTTTGATCGGAGCTGCCATGAGCCTGGCCCAGGATAATCAGGGAATGGCAGCCGCCCTGCTTGGTATCAGTCGCCAGGCTCTGAATCAGCGCCTGCATCGCTCCGGACAATCGTGATGTCACGGTAGGACTGAAGTCAGCCTTGCAAGAAAACTTGCGTCGACAAGTTTTGTTGCCGGCATCTGCTGTATACGTTTAACGACATTCTGTCTCCTGCCCCTTTTCCGCCTCACCCTAGAAAACCATCAATTTTTCAATTAGTTGTCTTTTTATTTTGTTTTTTTGATTTACAGACAGCCCCTTTCCGACGATCCACATTGTTTCTTCTGCCAGTTTTCTTGCATATTCCGTGGCTTGTCGCATGTTTCGATTGGTCTGTAAGTATTTGTTTTTTAGATGAAAAATAATATATATGGCTGGCACGGGAAATGCTCAAACAATGTTTTGATTGATTCTGGGCTCACTCCAGAATGTCCTGCCCTGGTCAGAGTCAGGGCGCACTCACCCCTTGCGGAAGGAGATAGCACATGTCAATGCCATTGACCGTATCCAGATTCCTTATGCCCCCCATTTCGCTCATCGGATGCGGCGCATCCAAGGCCGTTGGCGACTATCTGAAGAAGTTGGGCGCCAAAAAAGCGTTGATCGTGACCGACCAGGGCATGAAAAAATTCGGCACAGCAGACTCGATCAAGCAATGCATCGAGGAGGCGGGATTGCAGGCGGTAATTTTCGCAGGCGCCGAACCGAACCCGACTGACCTGAATGTTGCCGACGGTGTGCAGGCCTATAAGGACAATGGTTGTGATTCCATCGTATCGCTCGGTGGTGGGAGTTCTCATGATTGTGGGAAGGCGGTAGGCATTGTCTCCACCAATGGCGGCAAAATTCATGACTACAAGGGCATTGATACGGTTCCCAAGCCGATGCCGCCTTTTATCGCTATCAACACCACGGCTGGAACCGGCAGTGAAGTGACGCCGGCGGCGGTCATCACCAATACGGAAAACCATGTCAAAATGGTGGTCTGGAGCATCAATGTTTCCGCCAACGTGGCTATCGATGATCCGGAACTGATGGTCGGCATGCCCCCGGCTCTTACGGCGGCCACGGGCATGGATGCCCTCACGCATGCAGTGGAAGCCTATGTTTCCCTGGGACACAATCCCAAGGCCGATGCCCTGGCCCTGAAAGCCATCGAGTTGATCGCCAAATACCTGCGCAAGGCGGTCGCCAACGGCCAGGATATGGATGCCCGAGTCGGCATGGCCTATGCGGAATATCTCGCCGGAGAAGCCTTCTCCAGCGCGGGGTTGGGAATCGCTCACTCCCTGGCTCATCAGCCGGGAAGCTTTATCGGATTGCCTCATGGGGTCTGCAACGCCATTTTCCTGCCTCTGGTATGTGAGTTCAACATGAACGCTTGCCTGGAGAGGTATGCGGATATCGCCAAGGCCATGGGCGAGGATATCGCCGGCATGACCGAGCGTGAAGCTGCACTCCTGGGCATTGAGGCCATCCGAACCCTGTCCGCCGACATCGGTATTCCTTCTGGTCTGACGGAATTGGGCATGAAGGAAGAGGATATCCCTGAAATGGCCGAATGGGCGCTGAAGGAAGTCTGCACCCCGACCAATCCGCGGACCACGACTTTGCAGGACATGGTCGATTTATACAAAAAGGCTATGTGAACAATGTGACAGGGCGGTGCGAACGTTGTATTCGCCCCGCCCTGCTCAATAGTTGTTGGTGGCAGAAAATCATCAATTCTCGGTATGGTCTTTTTTAGAAAAAGGCAAGTCATGAAAAACTTGATGTTTGGATGAAAGGTTTTATATTTATGAATTTCGTCAGATCACCATAAAAAGATGGAGTAAATAATATGAAGAAAGTATTTTTTATTATGATGTTCATCGTTTTCGCCAGGCCGGATGTGTCTATTGCTGCTTATGCAAGGGACTACATTCCGCTTCCGGCCGGATCAAATCTTTTCTGTGTTTACTACGATCATGTCAGTGCCAATAATCTGTACCAGCGTGGCAACAAGATCGGAAGTGATTTCAACCAGAGAGCAAATATCGGTTTAATAAGGTATGTCCATTATTTAAATGCCGGCAACGCCCTGTATGGGGAAGGCGGTTTTACCATCGACCCGCAATTCATCATTCCTCTAGTCGATATTAACCTTAGCGGCGATTACGAAGCCTTCAACAATGATCGAGAATTTTCCACCTCCGGCTTCGGCGATCCCATCGTGCTTGCTACTTTCTGGTTCATAAACGCCCCGGAGCAAAAGTTCTGGGTCGGGTTCACGCCTTGGGTGACCCTGCCGTTGGGCGAGTATAACAAAAACCGCCTGGCAAGTCCCGGGGGCAACCGGTGGGTGGTCAAACCGGAGATCGGCATCGTGAAGGGTCTTGGCGAGAAAGCTTATCTGGATCTTATCCTGGGTGGGGAATTCTACACCGACAACAATAAATTCGCGGGCAATAACAAGCTTAAACAAGACCCCGCCCTCTTGGCGGAAGTTCATCTAAGTTACGACATTACCAAAAATTATGCTATTGCTTTGGATTACTACTATGCCCATGGCGGTGAAACCAAGATTAACGGGGTGAAACAGGACGATCGCAAAAGCAACCATGCCGTTGGAGCCACTTTCTTCTTTATGATCGGGGGCAACAACCAATTGCTATTTTCATACCGGGAGGATGTTTCGGTACGAAGCGGTCCGAAAGCCAGTACTTTCGGTCTGCGCTGGGCGCACATTTTTTAGCCTGACCGCCGTTATCGAGGCGCTGGATAGGCTCACAAGTGTTCAGATTTGCATGACCATTCAGCAACAATTCCTTCCGGGGGCGGTTCGGGCATGACCGTCCCCGAATTTGTGCCAGTACCCTTGCGCAGGACTAATCTGTGGCGCCTTTCACCCCATGCAAGTGTCCCGTGTGGTTCGTCCTGTCTTCAAATTCCGGCCCTTTTGGTCGCCGGCTGGGTTCCGCCTTCCCGGCTTAACTCTGGCCAAGGCTGGCGCGGCGCGTCTTGCCGGCAACCAAGAATCTCTTGGAATTTCTTGACACGACGAACCGCACGGGCACTTGCGAGGGGAAGGTAGTTGTTGAAACAGGATAAGAAAAATTACTAGGTGAGATTGACAACGAGTTTATTTCGGCTAAACTTCCCCCATGTCTTTTCCCATTTGAACGGCTTTTTTTGAAACGCGCGCATTCATCGCATCAATTCGGACCGGTGCTTGAGCTGTATTCCCTGTGCCGCCGGTTAGGTTGAGCGTAGCTTTGCCACCCCCAACCTTGAAGGAGAGCAAAGATGAGCGAAGAAAGCAAATGTCCGGTAACGGGCAAATCCGGCAGTACGGTAGCCGGCCGCGGTCCCACGGTTCGTGACTGGTGGCCCAACCAACTGAACCTGAATGTCCTGCACCAGCACCAGCCCGCCTCCAATCCCCTGGGACCTGACTTCAACTATGCCGAAGAGTTCAAGAAACTGGATTTTGCCGCTCTGAAGAAGGATCTGGTGGCCCTGATGACCGACTCCCAGGAATGGTGGCCGGCCGACTACGGTCATTACGGCGGACTGATGATTCGCATGGCCTGGCACAGCGCCGGCACTTACCGCAGCGGAGACGGGCGCGGCGGCGCCAGTACCGGAAATCAGCGTTTTGCGCCGGTCAACAGCTGGCCCGACAACGTCAACCTCGACAAGGCCCGCCGCCTGCTCTGGCCCATCAAAAAGAAGTACGGCAACAAGATATCCTGGGCCGACTTGCTGATCCTGGCGGGCAACTGCGCCCTGGAGTCCATGGGCTTCAAGACCTTCGGCTTCGGTGGCGGCCGGGAGGATATCTATGAGCCGGAAGAGGATATCTACTGGGGCGCCGAGAAGGAATGGCTGGCCACCAGCGACAAGCCGGACAGCCGCTACTCCGGCGAGCGCGATCTGGAAAACCCGCTGGCCGCGGTGCAGATGGGGCTGATCTACGTCAATCCCGAAGGTCCGGACGGCAATCCGGATCCGGTGGCCTCGGGCATCGATGTGCGGGAAACCTTCGCCCGCATGGGGATGAACGACGAAGAGACCGTGGCGCTGGTCGCCGGCGGCCACACCTTCGGCAAGTGCCATGGCGCCGGGGATCCGGGTCTCATCGGGCCGGAGCCCGAGGCCGCGCCCCTCGAAGAGATGGGACTGGGCTGGAAGAACGCTCTGGGTACCGGCAAAGGCGTAGATACCACCAGCAGCGGCATCGAGGGGGCTTGGAAACTCAATCCCACCAAATGGGACATGGGTTATCTGCACACCCTGTTCGGCTATGAGTGGGAACTGGTCAAGAGTCCGGCCGGCGCGCAGCAGTGGCTGGCCAAGGACGTGAAACCGGAACACATGATTCCGGATGCCCATGATCCGTCGAAAAAACACCGGCCCATGATGACCACGGCCGACCTGTCGTTGCGTTTCGACCCCATCTATGAGCCTATTGCACGCCGCTTCCAAAAGGATCCGGAGGCCTTTGCCGATGCCTTCGCCCGCGCCTGGTTCAAGCTGGTGCACCGTGACATGGGGCCCAAATCTCGCTATCTCGGCCCTGAAGTTCCGGCCGAAGACTTGATCTGGCAGGACCCGATCCCGGCCGTCGATCATCCCCTCATCGATGCCAAGGATATCGCCGATCTCAAGGCCAAGGTTCTGGCTTCGGGCTTGTCGGTGGCGGAACTGGTGGCCACTGCCTGGGCCTCGGCCTCCACCTTCCGCGGCTCGGACAAGCGCGGCGGCGCCAACGGCGCGCGGATTCGCCTGGCGCCCCAAAAGGACTGGGCCGTCAATCAGCCGACGCAGTTGGCCAAAGTATTGGGCGCCCTCGAAAACATCCAGCAGGACTTCAACGCCGGCCAAAAGGATGGCAAGCAGGTCTCCTTGGCGGATCTCGTCGTGCTGGGCGGTTGCGCCGCCGTAGAGGCGGCGGCCAAGGTGGCCGGGCATCTTGTCGAGGTGCCCTTCACCCCGGGGCGCACCGATGCCTCGCAAGACCAGACCGATGTGGAATCCTTCGCCCTGCTGGAGCCCGAGGCCGACGGCTTCCGCAATTACCAGAAGCAGAAATATAGCGTATCCGCCGAGGAACTGCTGGTGGACAGGGCACAACTGATGACGCTGAGCGCACCGGAGATGACGGTGCTGGTCGGCGGTCTGCGGGTGTTGGGCGCCAATGTGGGCCAGTCGCAGCATGGTGTATTGACCAAGCGGGCCGGGGCGCTGACCAACGACTTTTTCGTCAATCTGGTCGACATGGGCACCGTCTGGAAGCCCACGTCCGAGGCCAGGGACACCTTCGAAGGGCGCGACCGCAAAACCGATGATCTCAAATGGACCGCCACCCGGGTGGATTTGATCTTCGGCTCCAACTCCCAGTTGCGCGCCCTGGCCGAGGTCTATGCCCAGGACGACGCGAAGGAAAAGTTTGTGGGTGACTTTGTTGCGGCCTGGAACAAGGTCATGAACCTGGATCGCTTCGATTTGGGCTGAGGGTGGTCTTGATGGTTCCACCGGCACCTAATCGAGGAGAAAAAGGCGAAGAGGATTTGTGGTGAGTTGAGCCAAAGGGGTTGCCGGCCGGCAAGGGTCGGCAGCCCCTTCTCCTTTTTTGTGTAAATTTACGTGGTGGGCGAATTTTTTAGGTTATTTGCGCTCGATGCGTCATCCGTGTATAGATAAGGTTTGAAGAAGGGTACAGAGTTGTCTTTGATTAGCATGGGTAGTTGACCAACGGGAGGGCAGGGCATGGAGCATGGCCGGGCATTGATGATTGGCGGTAGTGATGGTCTGCCCGTGGTGCAGTTGGCGGGCATGAGCAACCGGCATGGGCTCATTGCAGGGGCCACGGGCACCGGCAAGACCGTGACGCTGCAGGTCCTGGCGGAAGGTTTTTCGCGGCTGGGAGTGCCGGTCTTCGCCGCCGATGTCAAAGGCGACCTGTCGGGACTGGCGGCGGCCGGCACGCCGCATGTCAAAATCGACGAACGTTTGCAGCTTCTGGAGTTATCGGATTACCAGCAGCGCCCGGCGCCGGTGGTGTTCTGGGATATTTTCGGCGAGAAGGGCCATCCGGTGCGCGCCACGGTTTCGGAAATGGGTCCGCTATTGCTGGCCAACCTGTTGCAGTTGAACGAAACCCAGAGCGGCGTGCTGTACAGTTGCTTCCGCATCGCTGACGATCAGGGCCTGCTGCTCCTCGATCTGAAGGATTTGCGTTCCATGTTGACCTGGATGGGGGAGAATGCCGCCGCATTGCGAACCACCTATGGCCAATTTGCGACCACCAGTATCGGTGCCATCCAGCGCCAGTTGCTGATTCTCGAAGAGCAGGGCGGCGACGCCTTTTTCGGCGAACCGGCGCTGCAGCTCGAGGATCTGTTGCGGATCGATTTCTCCGGTCAGGGGGTGATCAGCATTCTCGACGCCAGTCGCCTGGTGCACCGTTCGCCACGGGTCTACGCCACCTTTCTGCTCTGGCTGCTGGCGGAACTGTTCGAGCAACTGCCGGAGGTCGGCGATCCCGAGCGCCCGCGGCTGGTGTTTTTCTTTGATGAGGCCCATCTGCTGTTTGCCCAGGCTTCCAAAGCCTTGCAGGAAAAGATCGAGCAGGTGGTGCGCTTGATCCGTTCCAAGGGGGTCGGGATCTATTTCGTCACCCAAAGCCCTCTGGATATTCCCGAAAGCGTCCTGGGTCAATTGAGTCTCAAGGTGCAGCATGCCCTGCGCGCCTTTACTCCCAAGGACCGTCAGGCGGTGACCACCGTAGCCCGGTCCTTCCGTGCCAACCCGGCCCTGGACACCGCTACGGTCATCACCGAGTTGGGTATCGGCGAAGCCCTGGTGTCGACTCTCGATGCCAAGGGGCGACCGCTGCCCGTCATGCGGACCCTGATTTGTCCGCCGCAATCCCGTATCGGCTTTCTCGATGATGCGGAACGGGCGGAACGTCTGTCCCGTTCGCCGCTGCAGGGGCGCTACGAGCAGTCGCTGGATCGCCACTCCGCATATGAAATGCTGCAGGAACGTGCCGCGCAAAGTGTCGCCGCTCCGGAAGAGCGTCGGACCAAGCCTGCCGTGCCAGGGGCTTCCCGAGGTCGGCAAAGTGTCGGTGAGGCCATGGTGAAAAGCGCGGCTCGAACCATCGGCAGCCAGATCGGACGGGAATTAATCCGCGGGCTGCTGGGGTCCCTGTTCGGTGGGCGTACACAAAAACGGTAAGGGCACTCAGGGTTCCAAAAAAAGCTTGCACCCGATACGAGGGTGTGGTACAAAGACAAATCAAGCAAAGTTTGTGTAGTTGTTGGTTGCCGAACAGATTGATCGTCAGTCAGTTTCAGGGCCGCACAGACCAAACGGTATGTGTGGCTTTTTCATGAGGCACCACAGGTTCTGCACAACAAAAAAACATCCCCGCAGGGGGAAAAAGAGGAATCAGAAAAATGGCACAAGGTACTGTAAAGTGGTTCAATGACGCAAAAGGTTTCGGTTTTATCGAGCAGGACAACGGCCCGGACGTGTTCGTGCACTTCTCGGCGATTCAGGGTGACGGTTTCAAATCCCTGGCCGAAGGTGACCGCGTGAGCTTTGATGTGGTTGATGGCCAGAAGGGCCCTCAGTCCACCAACGTTCGCAAGGCCTAAGGTGTTCTTGCTGCCGCGCCGGTCGGTGAGATCGGAACGGGTTGCGGAACCAGCACATTGAATTAAGTATTTATAGTGGTCGGCGGGTTTTTTAACCAGGCCGGCGGATGGTCTGGAAAGGGCCGGCAGCAAATGCTGTCGGCCCTTTTTTTATTTGCCGAATCCGGAATGCATGATTGTGTCGGAGGGTGGCGGGTTGCTTCTCGGCGCAAACCATTTACCCTTGGAATGAAAGGATAAATCCGGGAGGTGCATGATGCCCAACTATGACTATCGATGTGCGGATTGCGGCTATGAGTTCAGCGTGAAAATGAAAATGGCCGAACATGGGAGGACGCCGGTCTTCTGTCCCCTCTGTCAGAGCACGCGGGTGGTACAGTGCATATCGGCGGTCAACGTGCGGACCAGTCGCAAGAGTTGAGGGACAAGGCACGACAGGGTTGCCGGATCATGTTGAGAGGTCTGGGTTCAAGGGGCTGAGATGGAGTTGATTCTGGGAATTTTGGTGAATCTGCTGGACGACATTCTGGTTGCCTCATCCCTGTTGTTGCAACTGGTTGCCCTGGTCCTGGCCTCGCGCCTGGCGCCCATGTCGGGGCGCAGGATGCCATGGTTGGTGGTTGCAGCCGGGGTCTGCCTGTTGGCCGGATTGCAGCTTTTCCTCTACGGGCAAAGTCTCGGGAACGGTCCTTCTCCGCAGGCTATGGTGTTGCAGGCCTTGATCTTTTCCGTTTCCTTGTTGCTGGTCGCCGGCTTGGGGGTGTTGCCGGCTCTGTTCAAGCGGATTCAGGAACAATCCCTTGGCCTGCAGGAGAGCGAAGAGCGGTATCGGGCCATGGTCGATCGGGCCGGCGAGGGGGTATGGCTGCTGGATGAATCGGGCCGCACCCTGTATGTCAATCATCGCCTGGCCCAGATGCTCGGATATCACCCCGAAGAGATGCAGGGTCGTTCGCTGTTGGAATATGTCGAACCGGCTGTAAGAGCCGAAGCCGAGAGCAACTTCAAGCGGCACCGCCTGGGGGTCGAGGAGCATTACGAGTTCAAGTTTCGATGTCGTGATGGCCGGCCGTTATGGGCGATTGTCGCCAGCCGGCAGTTGCCCGCCAGATTGCGGCGCTCTTCAGGAACCCTTTGGGTGCTGACGGACATCACGGCGCGGCGGGATGCCGAAAGCAGGGCCCGTGAACTGTCGCAGCGCGACCCTTTGACCGGCCTGCCCAATCGCGGCCTGCTGAACGACCGCATCGCTCAGGATTTGGGTCGCGAACGGCGCTATGGCCGTCACCTGGCGGTGCTGTTTCTGGATCTGGACGGATTCAAGCCCATCAACGATCAGCACGGCCATGCGACGGGCGATGCGGTGTTGCGCGAGGTAGCGCGGCGCCTGCTGGGCAGGGTGCGCGGCATGGATACCGTGGCGCGGTTTGGCGGTGATGAATTCGTGGTGGTGCTGGCCGATCTGGAGCAAGCCGCCGAGGCTGCCCAAGTGGCCAAGGATCTCATCGAGTTGCTTGGCCAACCGTTTTCCGTCGGCCGCTTGACCTTTCGCGTCGGGGTAAGTATCGGCATCGCCCTGTTTCCCGATGACGACCAGCAGGCCGGCGGTTTGTTGCACAAGGCCGATCAGGCCATGTATGTGGCCAAAAGTTCGGGTGGTAACGACTATCGATTTTATGGGCAGGCAGCCTGAGATTTTGCAGCCGAACAGGTTGAGAAAAGGTCTTTACAGGACTAAACCTTTGTTGTATTCTGCCCCACCTGCGGAGAGGTGACCGAGAGGCCGAAGGTGCACGACTGGAAATCGTGTGTACCGCAAGGTACCGAGGGTTCGAATCCCTCCCTCTCCGCCAGTTTCAAACTGGCTGTCTCGGGTTCCTGGCGGAATTCGAAGCGGAGCGAGCGCTGGCGAGAAACTCCTTCGGCCGTTTTTCCAGTCTTGTTCGATTTCATCAAGGATTTTGCCGATAGAAGTGACAGCCGGGTCCCGCGCAACGGACGGCCGCCAATCCCGTCAGGCCCGGGAGGGAGCAGCGGTAACGGCCTCAGCCGTGTGCCGCGGGGGCGCCTGGCTGTCACTTGTGTCGGCAATCCTTTTTTTGCCCGCCGACCGTATCGTCGTGTATACGGAGATTCCTGATTTTCATGTCTTACCTGGTACTGGCTCGCAAGTATCGACCGATGACGTTCGAGGATCTGGTCGGACAGCAGCATGTCTGCCAGACTCTCGGCAACGCCATCAAAACCGGTCGCATTCACCACGCCTTTTTGTTCACCGGCGCGCGCGGGGTCGGCAAAACCTCGGCTGCGCGAATCTTTGCCAAGGCGCTGAATTGTGAAGCCGGGCTGTCTGCCCAACCGTGCAACCGCTGCCAATCCTGCCTGGAGATTACCGCCGGCCAAGGCCTGGACGTTTTCGAAATCGACGGCGCTTCCAATACCGGCGTCGACGATATTCGCGATCTGCGTGACAATATCCGCTACCTGCCATCCCGATCCCGTTTCAAGATCTTCATCATCGATGAAGTCCACATGCTCTCCATCAACGCCTTCAACGCCCTGCTGAAGACCCTGGAGGAACCGCCCGAGCACGCCAAGTTCATCTTTGCCACGACTGAACCTCACAAAATTCCCGTCACCATCCTGTCGCGCTGCCAGCGTTTCGATTTTCGTAAAATCGCTCTGCCCCTGATTCGCGAGCGTTTGCAGCAGATTGCGGCGGCCGAGCACATCGTGATTTCCGAACGCTCACTGACCTTGGTGGCCCGGCGCGGCGAGGGCAGCATGCGTGATGCTCTGTCCACCTTTGACCAGGTCATCGCCTTCTGCGGCGAGGAT
Source organism: Desulfuromonas sp. CSMB_57 (assembly GCF_020194955.2). Taxonomy (GTDB): domain Bacteria; phylum Desulfobacterota; class Desulfuromonadia; order Desulfuromonadales; family Syntrophotaleaceae; genus JAFCIY02. The sequence continues at coordinate 28,548 of NZ_JAFCIY020000001.1, forward strand.
ATCCATGACGCGGATGTGCAGGGCCTGCTGGGCATGGTCGACCGCCGCCTGCTGCTGGATACGGTGGAGGGTGTTTTGGGCCGCGATGGTCGACGGGTGCTGGATGCCGTGCAGCGAATCGACGATCTGGGACATTCCTTTCGGCAGTTCTGTCGCGAGTTGGTGGAGGTGTTTCGCTCCCTGGTGATTCTCGGCGTGGTGGACGAGCCTGCGGAACTTCTTGATGCCACGGATGAGGAACTGGCGGCTTTGCGGCAGTTGGCAAGCATGGCCGGTCTCGAGGATTTGCAGCGGGCGGTTACCGTTCTGGTACGCACCGAAGGGGAATTGGCGGGTTCGTCCTTTCCGCGCCTGGCCCTGGAAATGGCCCTGGTGCGCCTGGCCCATCTGCCGCCGGGGCGGGAGGTGGCGGCTCTGGTCCGGCAGTTCGAGGATCTGGAGCGCCGCCTGGCCAATGCCGGCCCGCCACCGGGGCCTGCTGCACGGGGCGGTGTTGTTGAGGACGCCCCGCGAGAGAAGCCTGCTCCCGCCCTTTCGGTGTCCGAGCCACCCGAAAGCGACGCCCAGACAAAGCCCGGCAACCAGGCTGCGGGTCACGCCGGTGATTGGCAGGATCTGGTGCGCCAGGTAAAAAAGGAGCGGCCGCGCATCGGCAGTCTGCTGGAGCATGGCCGGGTAATGAAGCTGGAATTGCCTTGTCTGGAACTTGGCTTCGAGGAAAACTCCTTTCATCTGGTGCAGATGCAGGATGTCGAACTGCAGGAGGCGTTTCGCGCTCTGGCCGAAAAATTTTACGGCCGGCCCGTGGCTTTCAAGGTCAGTGTTTTGCCGGCCGCGGAAGCTGAATCGGCCCCCCTGTCCCTGGCTGCTCAGCGACAGGCGCGGCGGGAGGATCGGACCCGGGAATTGCATGAAGAGGCCCTTTCCCACCCGGGTGTGAAGGCGGCGCGTTCGCTGTTCGAGGTGGAAAATGTCGAGGTTCGCCCCTTGGAGGCTGGTTCGCAGGGAGAGACGGCAGGCGAGTGATGCCGGCCTTGCAGGACTCCAATGGGGTGATTTGCCAAGAGTCTTTGGTAGCGGCAACTCCCGGGGGAGATAATTTCACCGGAATTGAATTTTTTCCAAAAATTGCCATCGCATGGCACGGAGGTTGATAAATGGCTAAGGGGTTGGGCAATATCATGAAACAGGCGCAGCTCATGCAGCAGAAAATGGAACGTATGCAGCAGGAGTTGGCCGAACGCGAGGTGGAGGCTTCAGCCGGCGGCGGCATGGTAACCGCGGTTGCCAACGGCCGACAGCAGTTGGTATCCCTGCGGATTGAGCGCAGCGTGGTGGATCCCGAGGATGTCGAAATGCTGCAGGATCTGGTGCTGGCGGCCGTCAACGAAGCGCTCCGCAAGAGCCAGGATATGATGCAGCAGGAGATGGCCAAAATCACCGGCGGATTGAACATCCCCGGCCTTATGTGAGGCCGGGTCGAAGAAAAGTTTCTTCGAGGGTAAAAAAAATTTTTTATCCCGAAAAAAGAATAGAACGGTATTTCAAAAATGTTTGAAATTATTTAGGGTCTCATGGTAAAATTTACCCCATCGTTTACGCGATTGGTAACGGAGTTTGCCAAGCTGCCGGGGGTCGGTCGCAAGACGGCCACCCGGCTGGCTCTGTTTGTTCTGCGACAATCGGACCAGGAAGCCCTGGCGCTGGCCGAGGCCATTCGCGAGCTCAAGGAGCGAACCCGGTTTTGCTCGCGCTGTTTCCATTTTACCGAAACCGATCCCTGCCCTTTGTGTACGGATCCGGGACGCCAGGACCATCAATTATGCGTGGTGGAGGAATGCCAGGATCTGTTTGCCATCGAGCGCAGCGGTTCTTTTCGCGGCCGCTATCATGTTCTGCATGGCGCCCTGTCGCCCCTGGACGGAATCGGTCCCGACGAGTTGAAAATCCCCGAATTGTTGGCCCGGTTACAGGAGGGCACGGTCCGGGAGGTGCTGCTGGCGACGAATTTTGATGTCGAGGGGGAGGCCACGGCCCTCTATCTGGCGCAAGTGATTCGCCCCATGGGCATTCGGGTGACCCGGTTGGCCCACGGCATTCCCATGGGCAGCGACCTCGAATATGTCGATGAAGCGACGGTCAATCGCGCCGTGGAAGGACGGCAGGACCTTTGAGGCGGTGTTTCGCCTGACCTCCCTGCCCAAAAAATATGGATGCTAACTATTGTCGGTCAGAACAATCGTTATATAAATCAAGGAAAATCAAGGAGGCAAACAATGTCACGTAAGATGGTAACCATTGACGGCAATACCGCTGCCGCCCATGTGGCGCATGCGACCAACGAGGTTATTGCCATCTACCCGATTACACCTTCGTCCAACATGGGTGAAATCTCCGATGCCAAAAGCGCCGCCGGTGAAGTCAACATCTGGGGGACGGTGCCCGACGTCGTGGAACTGCAGTCCGAAGGCGGCGCCGCCGGCGCGGTGCATGGGGCCTTGCAGGCCGGTGCGCTGACCACCACCTTTACCGCTTCCCAGGGGCTGCTGCTGATGATCCCCAACATGTTCAAGATCGCCGGTGAGCTGACACCGACGGTCTTTCATGTGTCGGCGCGGGCCCTGGCCTGTCAGGCCCTGTCCATTTTCGGTGATCATTCGGACGTCATGGCCTGTCGTTCCACCGGTTGGGCCATGCTGGCTTCCAACAACGTCCAGGAAGTCATGGATTTTGCCCTCATCGCCCAGGCTGCCACCCTGGAGTCGAGGGTGCCGTTCCTGCACTTTTTTGATGGCTTCCGGACTTCCCATGAAGTTCAGAAGGTCGAAGAACTGACCTTCGACGACATGCGGCACATGGTTGACGACGAGTTGGTACGGGCTCACCGTTATCGCGCCCTGTCGCCGGAACGGCCGAAAATTCGCGGTACCTCCCAGAACCCCGACGTCTATTTCCAGGGTCGCGAGTCGGTCAATCCCTACTACGACAAGGTGCCGGCCATCCTGCAGGCGCAGATGGACAAGTTCGCCAAACGCGTTGGCCGCCAGTACAACCTGGTGGACTACGTGGGGGCTCCGGATGCCGAGCGGGTCATCGTGATTATGGGCTCGGGCACCGATACGGTTCATGAACTGGTCGAGTATCTGGTGCAGCAGGGCGAGAAGGTCGGCCTGCTCAAAATCCGCCTGTTCCTGCCGTTCCCCGTCGAGAGCTTCGCCCGCGCCCTGCCGGCCACGGTGAAGCGTATCGCGGTGCTGGACCGCACCAAGGAACCGGGTTCCCTCGGCGAGCCTCTGTACCAGGCGATACGCACCGCCATCGGCGAGGCCATGAGCGATGGCCTGGTGAATCTGGCCGAGTACCCGACCATCGTCGGCGGCCGCTACGGCCTGGGTTCCAAGGAATTCTCCCCGGCCATGGTCAAGGCGATTTTCGACAATCTGTCCGAACAGCGGCCGAAAAATCATTTCACCGTCGGCATCGTCGATGACGTGACCGGCACCAGCCTGACTTGGGCTGCCGACTTCAAGATTCCCAGCCGGGTCTATTCGGCGGTTTTCTTCGGTCTGGGGTCCGACGGTACCGTCGGCGCCAACAAGAACTCCATCAAAATCATCGGCGAAACGACGGACAACAATGTCCAGGCTTATTTCGTCTACGATTCCAAGAAAGCCGGCACCATCACCACGTCCCATCTGCGTTTCGGCCACCAGGACATTCGGTCGCCTTATCTGATCGACAGTGCCGACTTCGTCGCCTGCCACAACTTCTCCTTTCTGGAGAAGTACAACATGCTGGGCAAGGCCAAGCCCGGTGCAACCTTCCTGCTCAACAGCCCCTTCGGCAAGGACGAGGTCTGGCAGCAACTGCCGCTGGAGGTTCAGCAGGCGATCATCGACAAGCAACTCAAGTTCTATGTCATCGACGGCGTCCGGCTCGGCAACGAGATCGGCCTCGGGCCCCGCATCAACGTCATCATGCAGACGGCGTTTTTCGCCATTTCCAAAATCATCTCCATCGATGAGGCGGTGAGCCAGATCAAAAAGGCCATTGTCGCCAGCTACGGCAAGCGTGGCGAGCGGGTGGTGAACATGAACTACCAGGCCGTCGAAGCGGCCTTGGCCAACCTGGTGGAAGTGCCGGTGCCGGGCCGGGCCGACAGCACCATCGGCATGAAGCCGCCGGTGCCGGCCGAGGCGCCGGAGTTCGTGCAGCAGGTGCTGGCCGAGATTATCGCCGGCCGCGGCGATGGCCTGCCGGTTTCGGCCATGCCCGTGGACGGCACCTTCCCGGTGGCCACTTCCCAGTACGAGCGGCGCAACATCGCCATCGATATCCCGGTATGGGAACCGGAGCTGTGCATCCAGTGCGGCATCTGCTCCTTCGTCTGTCCGCACGCCACCATCCGCATGAAGATTTACGATGCCGCGGCCCTCGAGGGCGCGCCGGCAACCTTCAAGCATTGTGATGCTCGGGGCAAGGAAGTGGCCGGCAAGCGGTTCAGCCTGCAGGTGGCGCCGGAAGACTGCACCGGTTGCGGCGCCTGCGTGCACAATTGCCCGGCCAAAAGCAAGGAAGATCCAAGCCATAAAGCCATCAACATGGCATTCCAGGTGCCCCTGCGCGAGCAGGAAGCGGAAAACTGGAAGTTTTTCCTGGATCTGCCCGATCCCGATCCCGCCCTCATCGCGCGCCAGACGGTCAAGGGCAGCCAGTTGTTGCCGCCCATGTTCGAGTTTTCCGGTGCTTGTGCCGGCTGCGGTGAAACGCCCTTTGTCAAACTGCTGTCCCAGTTGTTCGGGGATCGGCTGATGATGGCCAACGCCACCGGTTGCTCGTCCATCTACGGCGGCAATCTGCCGACTACGCCCTGGACGGTACGCAAGGACGGCCTCGGCCCGACCTGGAACAACTCCCTGTTCGAGGATTGCGCCGAGTTCGGCTATGGCCTGCGCCTTGGGGTGGATAAATTCAAGCAATATGCCCTGGAATTGCTGGACAAGCTCATGGCTTGCGCCAGCGAAGGTTGCAGCGAGGCCAAGGGGTTGATGGCGGCGATTAAAGGGGCCGACCAGTCGACCCAGGAAGCCATCGAGGCCCAGCGGCAGAGGGTGACGCAGCTCAAGGGACTGCTTGAACAGTGCGATAATCCGGTGGGCAAGGACCTGCTGTCGGTGGCCGATTACCTGGTCGAAAAGTCCGTCTGGATGATCGGCGGCGACGGCTGGGCCTACGATATCGGCTACGGCGGCCTTGACCACGTGCTCGCCTCCGGGCGCAATGTCAATGCCCTGGTGCTGGATACCGAGGTGTATTCCAATACCGGTGGTCAGGCGAGCAAGGCGACCCCACTTGGGGCGGTGGCTCAGTTCGCTGCCGGTGGCAAACGCATGGGCAAAAAGGACCTCGGCATGATCGCCATGACCTACGGCAACATCTATGTCGCGAAGGTTTCCCTGGCCAATCCGACCCAGGTGGTGAAGGCCTTCCTGGAAGCCGAATCCTATGATGGGCCGTCCCTGATCCTGGCCTATTCCCACTGCATCGCCCATGGCATTCGCATGACCGAGGCGGTGGATCAATGCAAGAAGGCCGTGGCCTGCGGGCACTGGCCCCTGTTCCGCTACGATCCGCGTCTGGCCGCGCAGGGGAAAAATCCCCTGCAGCTCGACAGCCGCGAACTGACCCTGGATTACGCCGATTTTGCCAACAGCGAAAACCGCTTCCGGGTGTTGAAAAAGCTGCAGCCCGAAATTGCCGACCAGTTGCTGGAAACGGCCGGGCGGGAAACGGTTCAGCGTTTCGACCTATATCGAAAGCTGGCCGACCTGCCCGCCGATTGCGGCAGCAAATCGTAAGCTGCGACCCAAAACCTTCCCGGCACTAGGTGCCGGGAAGGTTTTTCTATTTATGGGAGCAGGGCTGCAAGCGTATTGACGACACTTGTCTGTAAGGCAAAAAAACTCTAAGGCTTGAACCTTGCCGTTAATGATGTTATATAAGCGCTTGGCAAAGGACCTTTTTCCAGGAGAAATGGCATGTTCGGTATTCAGTCATCGCTGGTCATGTATGATGAAGAGCATCAGCGCATCGTGACCATCGCCGAAAAACTGTTGCGCGATTCCAACGCCAAAGCGGTTTTTCTTGTTGACCGCAACGGGCAGTTGATGGCGGCGACGGGGGAAACCGAACATCTGGATACCACCAGCCTTGCCTCCCTGACGGCCGGCAATATCGCGGCTACCGGCGGCTTGGCCAAGCTGATCGGAGAGAAGGAGTTTTCCATCCTGTTTCATGAAGGAGAGAAGGACAATATCCACATCTCCATCGTGGGCGGGCGGATTATTCTGGTGGTGATTTTCGATCAGCGCAGTTCTCTCGGCCTGGTGCGACTGCGGGTGAAAAAGGGCAGCGAGGAGTTCGCCCGCATCTTTGAGGACATGGACCACAGGCTGACGGCCGAAGGGGCGGGCGTGAGTCCGCATAATCCCTTCGCGGAAATCACCGACGACGACATCGACAACCTGTTCCGGTGACGGGAAGGCGGGCATGGCTTTCATCAATTACGCGTCGCGCGAAATCAATTGCAAGATCGTCTATTACGGGCCCGGCCTGTGCGGCAAGACGACCAATCTGCAAACCATCTACCAGCGGACCGCGCCGGAGTCGCGGGGCAAGATGATTTCTCTGGCGACGGAAACCGAGCGTACCCTGTTTTTCGACTTTCTGCCCTTGGCCCTTGGCGACATCCGCGGCTTCAAAACCCGTTTTCATCTCTATACGGTGCCCGGTCAGGTGTTTTACGATGCGTCACGCAAGCTTATCCTGAAAGGGGTGGATGGCGTGGTGTTCGTGGCCGACTCCCAACATGATCGCCTCGACGCCAATGTCGAGAGCCTGGAAAATCTGAAAGATAATCTGGAGGAACAGGGCTACCAGTTGGAGAAGTTGCCCTATGTCATCCAGTACAACAAACGGGATCTGCCCAATCTGACGGAAGTGGCCGAGTTGCGTGGACTGCTGAATCCCACCGAGGTGCCGGACTTCGAAGCCTGTGCCCTGACCGGAGAAGGGGTGTTCGAAACCCTGAAAGCCGTGGCCAAGCAGATCCTCATCGAACTCAAAAAGGGGCGGCGCTAAGTTGGCTTTGACCCTTTAGGCTGCGTTTCATGCAGATTCAAAAACCCGTCGAATTGACTGACGGGTTTTTTTTCTTGACAGTTATTGCGTATTTGGCAAAAAATGCAAATACGCAAGCAAAGGAGGCATGCCATGTTGGCCGATCGTCGTCAAAAACTTGAATTCCGCGCCAGACTGTTGAAGGCCATGGCTCATCCGACGCGCATCTTCATCATTGAAGAACTCGCCCGTGGGGAACAGTGCGTCTGCGAACTGACCAGCCTTATCGAAGCCGACATGTCAACGGTGTCCCGCCATCTGTCGGTGCTGAAAAATGCCGGTATCGTTCAGGATGAAAAGCGCGGCAACCAGGTTTTCTACCGTTTGCGGGCGCGGTGTATCCTGGGTTTTTTCGACTGTTTTGAAACGCTTAAGCAGCAGTGAACCAGCATCTGCCGAAGCCTGATTCGAACCCTCCCGGGCGATGTCCGGTTCAGTTGGGAGATGCGGATGAGGTGTCTTCGCTTGCGTAGTGCCAATTACCACAAGGGGACGAAAAGATGAAATGGACCAAGGAGTGGAAACCGCTGGCGGCGATTGTGGCGATATTTTTGGCCTGCTATTACTTGCCGGTGGATTTTCTAAAAGGCAGTGAGCGCCTGCAGAATGCGGTTTGGGAATCCTTCTACCTGTTGCAGGATTATGCCCGCGAGCACGTATTGCTGTGCCTGGTTCCGGCGTTTTTCATTGCCGGTGCGGTGGCGGTTTTCGTCAGCCAGGCCGCGGTCATGAAATATCTCGGTGCCCGGGCCAACAAGGTGTTGGCCTACGGGGTCGCTTCCGTCTCCGGTTCGGTATTGGCGGTCTGCTCCTGTACCATTCTTCCCCTGTTCGCGGGTATCTATCGCATGGGCGCGGGCTTGGGGCCGGCGACGGCCTTTCTCTATTCGGGACCGGCCATCAACGTTCTGGCCATTGTGCTGACGGCGCGGGTCCTTGGGCCGGAGTTGGGCATTGCCCGCGCCCTTGGCGCGGTGGTGTTCAGCATCATTATCGGCCTGGCCATGCACGTCATCTACCGTCGCGAAGAAATGGACAAGGTCAAGGCCCAGGCGGACCTGCCCGAACCGGAAGTGGCCCGGCCCCTGTGGCAGAATGCCTTGTACTTCGCCTCCATGGTCGGCATTCTGGTGTTTGCCAACTGGGGTCGTCCGGCTGTTCAGGAAGGCCTGTGGCATGCTATTTTCAGCGCCAAATGGCAGGTAACCGCCCTGTTCGGCATGGCTCTGGGGGTGATGTTGGTGCGCTGGTTCAGTGTGGCCTGGTGGAAGGTGGCTATGGCGGCGCTGCCGGTGGCGGTCTTGGCGCTGCTGTTGCCGCAGTGGCCGGTGGTGCCTTTTGTCGCCGGTGTGCTGGGACTTTCGGTGTTGACCAACACCGAGTCCGGCGAGATGGACGACTGGTTTTCGGCAACCTGGGGATTCGCCAAGCAGATCCTGCCCCTGCTGCTCATCGGCGTCTTGATTTCGGGGGTGCTGCTCGGGCGCCCCGGTTATGAGGGGCTGATTCCCAGCGCCTGGGTGGCCGGGGCCGTGGGCGGCAACTCCCTTTGGGCCAACCTGTTTGCTTCTGTGGCCGGCGCATTCATGTATTTTGCCACCCTTACCGAGGTGCCCATTCTGCAGGGATTATTGGGCGCCGGCATGGGCCAGGGCCCGGCTCTGGCCCTGTTGCTGGCCGGACCGGCCTTGAGCCTGCCCAACATGCTGGTCATCCGCAGCATCATGGGAACGCAAAAAACAATAGTTTTTGTCTCGCTGGTGGTGGTCATGGCAACCATCAGCGGGTTGATTTTCGGCACGATTATGGGATAGGCCTACCAACCATGCGAAGGAAAGGATTGAGTGGATGAAGAAGCTGCAGATCCTGGGCACGGGATGCCCGAAGTGCAAGAAATTGGCGGAAAACACCCGCCAGGCGGCGGACGAACTGGGCATCGAATATGAGTTGATCAAGGTGACGGACATCAATGAGATTGCTGGTTTCGGCGTCATGTTGACGCCGGCTCTGGCGGTGGATGGCGATGTCAAGCTGGTCGGCAAGGTGCCGGACCCTGAGGAACTGAAAAAATATATCGCGTAAGCCCGCTAGATCGGGACCTTTTCGAACTGAACTCGTTGATCGTGAAAGGAGCGGAACATGAGAATGCTGGCCGAGTTTTTTCCGGAGTTTACCGAACTGCTGGACAAGATGGATGAGCTTTATACGCAGAAGCGCACCATCGATGAGAAAACCTATCAGTTCATCTGCTTCGCGGTTTCCATCAAGGCGCGTTCAAAGCCCTGCGTGCTGAAACACTTCAAAGGCGCGCTGGAGGCCGGCGCCACGGTCAAGGAACTGTCCTACATCTTCGCCCTGGTGATGCGCGAAGCGGCCGGGGCCGACGACTGCTGGACCCATTGGATTCTGGATGACTGGAAGGAAATCGTGGCCGGTAACGTCGATTGCGGGTGCCCGACCTAAACCCGCATAAGGCAGCACAGGAGGGAGGCGCTCTTAGGTGCGCCTCCCTTCAATGGCGTGCCATCTTTGTCCGTGGCAGACACGCCTGGTTCAGCTGCCCGTGAGGCATGGGCGGTTGCAATGCCTTGAGCAAGGTCCACAACGGGCGGGGAAAAATTCAGCATTGAATAAATTCAAAAATCCGGATATAAGGATGGGAGGGTGTTTTTGTTTTCGGCATGTTTTGTGTGGCTATTTTAGCCGCAACACCTGCGTCGACATGAAGACCGGGGCAAGGGATTTCGGCCCCCCGACCTTTTGGATAACCTTTTGAATGTGCGAGGTACCGTGAAAAGAGTGCTGTTTCTATGCACCGGCAACTCCTGCCGCAGCCAGATGGCCGAAGGCCTCATCAATGCTGATTTCGCAGGGAAAATCGAAGCCTTTTCAGCGGGGACGGAACCCCATGGCCTCAATCCCACCGCGGTGCAGGTGATGGCCGAACTCGGCATCGATATCAGCCGGCAGACTTCGGACCATATCAGCCGCTTCGATGGCCGGAATTTCGACTACGTCATCACCCTCTGCGGGGACGCCAACGAGAAATGTCCGCTGTTTTTCGGCGGCGTGAAACGGCTCCACATGGGCTTCGACGATCCGCCCAAGGCGCAAGGGACTCCCGAAGAAGTGCTGGATGTCTATCGCCGGGTGCGGGATGAAATTCGGGAGCAGTTGGGGGGCTTTTTCCAAAGAGAACTGTCGGGGCGCTGAAAAATCCGACCCCCTTTTCTGCGCAGATTGCAGACGCCAAGATATGAAAGAGGAAGCAATGAGCCATTCCGGTGACCCAAAACAGCGGACGCCGCAAGCAATTCTCCGAGACGTCATGAGCCTGTGTGCCGACTGCGATACCTGTCGCACCATGATGGAGGAGGATTGCGCGTTTTTCATCGAGCTATATCGGCTCTGGGACCAGGAGCAGGAGGAGAAAAAGCCCATCACCGAGGCACAGCTCCGGTACCTGGCCGAGCTCTGTACCCTCTGCGGTTTGTGTCCCTGCCCCAAAATTCCCATGGATGTGATGGAGGCGAAAAGCCGCTACATCGAGCAGGAGGGGATGCCCTTTGCGACCCGAATGCTCAATGATGTGCCGCGCATGGCCCGCCTGTGCGGCACCTTTCCCCGTCTGCTCAAAATCCTGCAGTCCAACAGCGTCCTGGGACCGCTGCTGCGCAAAGTCATGCGCATCCATCCCGATCGGGAACTGCCTTCCTTCCCCAAGGAAAACTTTTTCCAGTGGGCGGAGCAAAAGGGGCTGAATCGTCGCCCGGAAGGCAGCCCGCGGGTCACCTATTTCGCCGGCTGTACGGCCGGCTATCTGTTCCCGGAGGTGGCGCGCGGTGCGGTGGAGATTCTGCTGCACAACGGCATACCCGTCCATGTACCGCCGCAACAGTGTTGCGGCATGCCCTTTCTGGTGGAAGGGGACCGGGAGCGGACCCTGGAACTGGCCGGCGCCAACCTGAAACAGTTGCTCCAGGCAGCACACGCCGGGGACGACCTGGTTTATTCCTGTCCCACCTGCGGATTTTTTCTGAAGCGACTGCTGAGGGAGCGGGCCTATTATTCCGATGCCTATCAGCAATCCGTCGATGCCGCCGAGGGCGAACTGAAGGTTCCTGCCCCGGAAAAGGGCGAGAACCAGTTTTGGATTCTCAAAAAGAACATGTACCACCGAACCCTTCAGGACGACGGTTTTTTTTCCTCCATCGAACCCATGGACCGCATCCTGCTGTCCGATCGGCTTATGGATTTCGGGTTTTATCTCACACGCCTCCATGCCGTAGGGCGTCTGGCCACGGACTTCGTGCCCCTGCCCGAGCGCATGGTCTATTTTGCGCCCTGCCACCTACGGGAGCAGAAGATGGGCCGGCCTTATCTGGATTTGATGAAGTTGATTCCGGAGCTGCAGATCGACCCGGTCGGCGGCGAATACGACTGTTGCGGCATGGGCGGGGTGTTCGGCTACAAGGAGCATTTCCATCAGAAATCCCTGGACTTGGGAGGGCCGCTGATGACCAAGATCCGCGCGCGCAACCCGCAGGCCATCGTCACAGACTGCATCAGTTGCCGGCTGCAATTCAACCATTGCCTGCCCTATCCGGTGTTCCATCCTTTGGAAATTCTGGCGCGGGCCTATGGGTGTGAATCAACAGCAAGGCCCCATGAGCCGTCGCGGGCGGATTGACAAGGGCCCCGGGCGGAGAGAGAATTTTTGCAGGAAGGCTGCATTCGCCCGGGAGAAAAATCATGGCACGGCGTATCGAGTATCGCGTTCTAGGTCTGGATTGTTCGGAAGAGGTGGCGATTCTACGGCGGGAGGTGGGCGGCAAGCCGGGCATCATCGATCTGGAATTCGATGTGATCAACGGCCGCATGAGCGTGGAATTTGACCCCGATGCCATCTCCGCTCCGGAAATCGCCGCCGCGGTGAACGGCACCGGCATGAAAGCTTCCCCTTGGGAATTGCGTCATGCTCCCGCCGAGGGTCCTTTTTGGGAACGGCACGGCCGGTTGGTCATGACCAGCGCCAGCGGTGGGTTGCTACTGGCGGCGTTCATCACCCACTGGGTGCTGCACGGCAGCCTGCTGGATGCTTTTGCCGGCGTCCATCCCGGTGAGCACGTGTTGCCGCGACCGGTGGTTCTGCTGTATCTCGGGGCTGTGGTCTGCGGCGCCTGGTATGTGTTCCCCAAGGCTCTGCAGGCGGCCCGGCGCCTGCGGCCGGACATGAATTTTCTTATGATCGTGGCCGTCATCGGCGCCATTCTCATCGGTGAACTGTTCGAGGCGGCGACGGTATCCTTTCTGTTTGCCCTGTCCCTGCTGCTGGAACACTGGAGCGTCGAGCGGGCCCGCAATGCCATCGGCGCGCTCCTCGACCTGACCCCGCCCACGGCCCGCTATTTCTGCGGCGGCCATGGTGGCTACCACGAAAAGCCTGTGGCGGAAGTGCCTTTGGGCGCTATCGTCCAGGTTCGCCCCGGCGAGAAGATCCCCCTGGACGGAGAAATCGTCAAGGGTACCTCCGCCGTGAACCAGGCGCCCATTACCGGTGAGTCCATGCCGGTTTTCAAACAACCCGGCGATGAGGTCTATGCCGGGACCATCAACCAGGAAGGGGTACTGGAATTCCGCACTACCCGGGCTGCCAACGACACCACCCTGGCGCGCATCATTCACATGGTGGAAAGCGCACAGTCTCGACGCGCGCGCAGCCAGCAGTGGGTCGACCGTTTTTCCATCTACTATACACCGTCCATGATCGGCCTGGCCATCGCCACCACCCTGCTGCTGCCCCTGCTGACGGCGGCCAGCTGGTCGGAGGGAATCTATCGCGGCCTGGTTATCCTGGTCATCGCCTGTCCCTGTGCCCTGGTCATCTCCACGCCGGTGAGCATCGTTTCCGCCCTGACCGCTTCGGCCCGCAACGGAGTGCTCATCAAAGGCGGGCTGTACCTGGAAGCGGCCGGCCGGCTGCGGGTGCTGGCCATGGACAAGACCGGCACCCTTACCCAGGGTCAGCCGGAAGTCCAGGTCATGGTGCCCCTCAACGGCCATACCGAGGCGGAACTGTTGGCGCGCGCCGCAGCCTTGGAGGCCACCAGTGAGCATCCCTTGGCGCGGGCCATTCTGCGCAGGGCCCGGGAAGCGGGCCTCGAAGTGGTGCCGGCCGAGCATTTTCAGGCTCTGCCCGGCAAGGGCGGAGAGGGCAGCATCGATGGTCGCACCTTCTGGATCGGCAGCCACCGGCTGATGCACGAAAAGGGGCAGGAAACTCCGGAGATACATGCCCGGGCGGAACAATTGGAGGATGCCGGGCACACGGTCATCGCGCTGGGCAATGATCGGCATGTCTGCGGGCTGATCAGCATCGCCGATCGCCTGCGGGCGAATGTGCCGGAGATTCTGGCCAAAGTTCGTCAGGCCGGGGTCGGGCAGGTGGTCATGCTGACCGGCGACAATGAGGGGACGGCGCGGGCCATTGCCGCGCAAGCCGGGGTCGATGAGTATCGCTGCGAATTGCTGCCCGAAGACAAGGTGGAAGCTATCGGCCGCCTGGTGCGCGAGCACCAGCACGTGGCCATGGTCGGCGACGGCGTCAATGATGCTCCGGCCATGGCCGCCGCGACCTTCGGCATCGCCATGGGCGCCATGGGCACCGATGCCGCCCTGGAAACGGCCGATGTCGCCCTCATGGCCGACGATCTCGGCAAGTTGCCATGGCTGATTAGGCATTCCCACCGGACGCTGCGAAACATCCAGCAGAACATCGGTTTTGCCCTCGGCCTCAAACTGCTGTTCATCATCCTGACCATGTTCGGTCTGGCGACCCTGTGGATGGCCATTGCCGCCGACACCGGGGTAACCTTGCTGGTGGTGTTCAACAGCCTGCGCCTGCTGAATATTTCGGGAGCCGATTGAGAGGGGGGCGAAGAGTCAGCTTTCCTGGGGATGGGCTTTCCATTCAATCTTTTTGCTGGAGACCATCATTTTGCAGCAGTTGCAGAAAAATCCCTGGGCGCATTTGGCGCAAAACTCGAGTTGTTCGCCGCACACCGGGCAGCAGGGTTCCATGTCAAGTTCGTCGTAATGCCTGTGCTCATCGTCACTTTGACAGGTAAATCTGGGGCCCTCCGGGGTTAATTCCTTGACCATCTCCCGACCGCAATCGCGGCAAATTCGTCGCAGCATGGTTTTTACCAGGTTCTGAAGGGACCGGTGTCGATGTGGACGAAGCCGGAGGACGGATAAAAGCCGACCCCGCCGGCGCGATGAGCGATGGCGGCACGGCGCAACTGCGCCAGTTGTACTCCTGGCAGGCGGATGTCGACGGCCTGGCCGGTGAGGTGAAAGCTGCGCTTGGCCACTCCCCGTGACTGATTGCGCAATTCGCTGTTGCTGGCCGGGGAGCGGTAGCCGGAGATGATTTCGAAGGGGCCGGCATGATCCATGGCCCGGCCCAGTTCGAAAAGCTGATCGTACAGTTTGGGATCGATGGTCCGGATTTCTCCGTTGCGATGATCGCGCAACAGGACATCGATTTCCCGCAGGGCCTCCGGCAGGTACTGGCCTTCGGCAAAGTAGGTCACCTTTTCGAGGCTTTCTCCGGTGTGGGTATTGCGGAGGGATATGCTCCGCGTCGCGGAGGAGGATGCATTGATGGCGGCGCGGACCGGAAAGGGCACCAGCAGTCCGCAGGCCAGGGTCATGCCCAGTTTCAAAAAAGAACGACGGTCAAGATTGCAATGCGAAAGACCGCCGCCAGTCGATTTGGTATCCATCTGGCTGAAGCGTCTCCATGGAAGTTGTCGGTTGGTCCGGCCCTGTCGGGGCCGGGGGGCTCGCTCGGCAAGTTCGTCGTGCAGGATAGCAAATCAGGAACCGATTCCCAAGCATTTTTACCTTAAATTCATATAACAATGTTCTGGGGTATCAAACAAGGGCTCGACGCCCTCATGGCGATGGGGGCGGGAGGGATGTTGCCAGACTCCGGGTTCATGTCGCAACCGGTTGCCGTCGGCACGCTTTGATGCCTTTTTGCACGATTAAATTTTCCCCCTTTCGCTCCCTTTTCGACCACTTACAAGTTGACATAAACCGTCAGTCTGATTATCGTCGGACTGTTCTTTCGCATCGGCCATTGGAATGCTTCGGGGAGTCAGGTCATGAAGATTCAGGGCAAGATTACCGCCATGGGGGTGGCGCTGGTACTGCTGACCGCAACGGCCATCGTCGGCATCACCCGGTTTCAGGAAAAGCGCATCGGCAATCGCATCAGCGAGATCGTTCAAGATCAGGCGCGCCAGGAAGCCGGCAAGGTGGCCCGCAACGTTCACCTGATGTGCGAAGTGATGCGGGAGTCGGTGCTGGAAACGGTGTCCCACAACCTGTTGGTGGCCGAGGAATTGCTGCAGCAGAAGGGCGGCCTCCGCATCGGCAGTGAACCGGTAACCTGGCAGGCAATAAATCAGTTTACCCAGGAAGCCGTGTCCGTCACCCTGCCGAAAATGCTGGTAGGCAACCAATGGCTGGGCCAGAACGAGTCCGCCGAGCAGCCGACGCCGCTGGTCGATCAGGTCAAGAGCCTGGTGGGCGGCACCGCCACGGTTTTCCAGCGCATGAACGAACAGGGCGATATGCTGCGGGTGGCCACCAACGTGTTGCAGGAAGACGGCAGCCGGGCCATCGGCACCTTCATCCCCCATACCCTTCCGGATGGTACCACCAACGAAGTCATCGCCGCCGTGTTGCGCGGCGAAACCTATTTCGGCCGCGCCTATGTCGTCAATACCTGGTATATCACCGCCTATCAGCCCCTCTGGGACCAGCAGCGTCAGCGGGTGGTCGGCGTGCTGTATTTCGGCGAGAAACAGGAAAACGTCCCCAGCCTGCGTCAAGGCATCCGCACCATGGCGGTCGGCCAGACCGGCGAGGTGTTCGTGGTCGGCGGCACCGGAGCCCAGCAGGGCCGCATCCAGGTCAGCCGCAATCCGGCCCTGCGCGGTGAAAGCCTGTGGGAAAAACAGGACAGCATCGACGGTCGCAAGATAATCCAGGATATCATTGCCAAGGGGCGCAAGCTGAAGACGGAGAGCGAGACTTCCATACCCGTCGATTTCGAGCGTTTTACGGCCCCCCGCATCGGCGAGGATGACCCGCGGCCGGTTATCGCGGCCATCACCTATTATGAACCCTGGGACTGGGTTATTGTCGCTGCCTTCAACGAGGAAGATTTGATCCATGCCCGGCAGTCCGTGGCCAGCGGTCTGATCTTCATCGTCCGTTCGGTGGTCGCCGTTGCGGTGGTGGTTCTGTTGCTGGCCGTGGTGCTGGGCCTGGTGCTGGCCCGCAATATCCGCGAACCGCTGAAACAGACCACGGATATGATCCTCAGTTTGCAGAAGGGCCGTTTCGATAAGCGCCTGAACCTCAACCGGCACGACGAGATTGGCGAAATGGCCGGGGCGGTGGACTCTTTCGCCGATAACCTGCAGGAGGAGATCCAGACCGCTTTCGAAAAACTGGCCCAGGGCGATTTTACCTTTCAGGCCAAGGGCTTGTTGTCCAAACCTCTGGCCAAGGCCAATCTGGCCCTCAATGATTTGGTGCAGGAAATTCAGGGGATCGCCGACCAGGTCGCCCTGGTCAGTGCCGAACAGTCGGCCGGAGAGCCGGTCTCGGAAGGCTCTGCCGAGCCGAGCCGGGCGGAACGGGCCCTGAAAGTAGCCTCCGCCCTGGAAGGCGAACCGGTTGCGGTGGCCGAGGCCGGCGAGGGTTCGCCCAGCGCCGCCGATATGAGCGCGTCGGCGGAAAGCATTTCGCAATTGATCAAGGTCATCGATGAGATTGCTTTCCAGACCAACCTGCTGACTCTGAGTGCCGCGGCCGAAGCGGCCAGAACCGGCCAGGAAAGCAGAAGTTTTGCCGTGGTGGCGGAAGAGGTGCGCAGCCTGGCGGCGCGGAGTGCCCGCACTGCCAAGGAAACGGCGGAACTCATCGAAGGGGCGACGGGGGCCGGCAGTCCCGACAAGATTGCGGACCAGACCGCGACAGCTCTGCGCAATATCGTGGCCGGCATCGGCAAGGTCACGGATTTGGCCACGGAAATTGCCGTGGCCAGCAAGAGCCGTAGCGGCGTTGCGGAGTCGGCCAACCATCAACAGCGGGCCGATGCGGCGGCCAGCGCCGAAGCCGCCCAGAGTTTGTCCCGGCACGCCCAGCGGTTGCGACAGCTGCTGTCGACCTTCAAAGGCTACCAGCAGGACAATCTGGCGGCGTGGACGGAACTGCAGGCGCGGCTGCTGTCCACCGGCGTGCAGAAAAAGCCCAAGGGTTCGGCCGAGGTGAAAAAGCCCGGGGAGAAAGACAAGAACGGGATGGGTTCGTCGGATCTGGATTCCTGACACTTTTCCATACAGGGGTGGCATAGTATGAACGTAAAGGGCAAAATCGGCTTCATCGGCGGCGGCAACATGGGCGAGGCCTTGATCAAGGGGCTCATCAAGGGCGGTTGCGCGGCCCGGGACATCCTGGTGGCGGAGCCCGATACCGATCGCCGGGCATTGCTGACCGAGCGCTACGGGGTAGGGGTCCGTGCCGAGAATGAAGGGGTGGCGCGGGATTGCACCCTCATCGTACTGGCCATCAAGCCGCAGATTGTGCCCGTGGTGCTGCCGGGTATCGCCGGCGCTTTTCGGGATGACGCCCTGCTCGTGTCCATTGTCGCCGGGGTGACCAGCCGTGCCCTGGAAGGCTATTTCAGCGGTTCGCCCCATGTGGTGCGGGTCATGCCCAATACCCCGGCCCTGGTCGGAGCCGGGGCGGCGGCCCTTTGCCCCGGCCGTTTCGCCACTTCTGATGATCTGGACGCAGCCCTGGAACTGTTCAAGGGTGTGGGGGTTGCGCATATCGTCAGTGAAAGCCAGATGGATGCGGTGACCGGCCTTTCCGGTTCGGGGCCGGCCTATGTCTACACGGTGATCGAAGCGTTGGCCGCCGGCGGCGTGCTGGAAGGACTGCCCATGGACAAGGCCCTGGCCCTGGCGACCCAGACGGTCCTCGGTGCCGCCCGTCTGGTCCAGGAAAGCGGCGAGCATCCGGCCTTGCTGCGGGATCGCGTCTGCTCGCCCGGCGGCACCACCATCGCGGCCGTCAAGGTGCTGGAGGAGCAGGGTCTGCGCTCGGCCTTGATCAATGCCGTTGCCGGTGCTGCAAGGCGCTCCCGGGAATTGGGCAAGGAATAACCGCGACCCAATCAGCCTTCATTCTTCAGCCTTTTTTTCTCTTCAAATTCCCGGTTGACCTGTTCATAGCGGGCGATCTGCTCGGCCATGGACAGCTTGCGGCGGCAGGGGTGGCTGTGTCGCAGGCAGGCGGCGCAGCGGCTGTCGGGGCACCACTGGCAGAAACTGCAGTCCGGGCAGGGATGCTTTTTTTCCATGGTGTCTCCAGGCCGCTACGGTTGATGGATGAAATGGTTTACGCGGGGCGGTCGGGCGGAAACAGGCGCAGCAGGTCCGCGGGCTGTTCGGCGCGGAAGTCCCACGGGGCATCGTCGGCGCGGCCGAAGCCGTAGGCGCAGAAACAGGTACGGATGCCGGCTGCCCGCCCGGCGTTCAGGTCCGTATGGTGGTCCCCAAACAGTACCGCCCGTTCCGGGTCCGCCTGCAATTCACGCAGGGCCTGGAAGATCGGGGCCGGATCGGGCTTTTTGGGGAGGCCGGAATCGCCGCCGACCAGGCAGCTCAAAAAGGGCAGCAGGCCCAATTCAAACAGCAGAACCCCGGCCAGGTCCGCCGGTTTGTTGGTGACCACGGCCATTTTTTTGCCTTGGTGGGCCATCAGGAAATCGGCGATTTCCGGATAGACCCGGGTCTGGTCCAACAGGTGGGCGCGGTAGTGATAAATAAAACGGTCCAGGCGGTCGGGCGAGAACTGATCATCCGGCAGGGCCCGGCGTACCAGCATGGTGGCTCCGTCCCCGACCATGCCGCGCACCGCGTCGATGCTGAGAGGGTCCAGAGACAGCTCCCTGCGCAGCAGGTTGACCGCTGTGGCCAGATCGGCGGCGGAATCGATCAAGGTACCGTCCAAGTCGAACAGAAAGACGTCCAGGGGCATGACGCGCTCCTTAAAATAAACCGGCCAAGTAGGAAAACAGGCCGGTTTCGGCGATCTTGTTAATAAGAATAGCAGATACCGCCAGGGGAGCCAGGTAGCGCAACAGGGTATGCCAAACCGGGTAGACCCAGCCCTCGCCGCCGGCCAGCAATTCTTCCTTCTCTTCCTTTCCGCTCCAGAACCACCCCACATACACCGCCGTCAGCAACCCGGCGATGGGCAGCAGGTAGTTGGAGGCCAGCAGGTCGATGGAGTCGAATATGCCGAGGCCGCCGAACAGGGTCACCCCGCCGAGGAGGTTGTCCGACAGGGCCGAGGGAATTCCGGCCAGGAAGGCCAGCAAGGCGAGGGCGCAGGTCGCCTGGCGGCGTCCCCAGCCCCGTTCATCGATGAGATAGGCGACTTGGGCTTCCAACAGAGAAATGGCACTGGTCAGGGCGGCAAAGGCCAGCAGCAGGAAAAATAGCAGCGCCAGCAGGTTGCCGAAGGGCAGGGTGGCGAACACCACCGGAATGGTTTTGAAGATCAGTCCGGGACCGGCGGCCGGTTCCAGGCCTGCGGAAAACACGATGGGAAAGATGGCCAAGCCGGCGATGAGGGCGATGGCCGTATCCAGCACGCCGACCCGCAGGCTGGCGCCGAGAAGATTCTCCCGGCGCTCCAGATAGGAGCCGTAGGTGATCATGGCCGCCATGCCCAGGGACAGGGTGAAAAAAGCATGGCCGAGGGCTTCCAGAATGGCGCCGGGCGTCAGTTTGTGAAAATCGGGGCGGAACATGAAGTCGACCGCCTGCCTGGCTCCGGGGCTGAGCATGCCATTGACGAACAGCAACAGCAACAGAATCGCCAGCACCGGCATGAGGATTTTGCTCCAGCGTTCGATGCCGCGCTGGACCCCGCCGATAACGATGCCGAGGCACAGGCCGAGGAAGACCAGGTGCAGGAGTATCTGGCGTCGGCCGTCGGCGATAAGGCTTGCGAACAGGCTTTCCACCGCTGTCGGAGACTGCCCGGCGAAGGCTCCCTGGATGGAGCGCAGCACATAATCCAGGGTCCAACCGGCCACCACCGAATAGTAGGAGAGGATGACGAAGGCGGCGATGACGCTGGTCCAGCCGGCCAGCTGCCAGGGGGAACGGCGGCCGGCCAGGCTGATGAAGGCGCCCACCGCGTCGCGCCGGGTGTGGCGGCCGATCATCAGTTCCGCCATCATGATGGGCAGGCCGACCAGGGTGATGCAGACCAGGTACACCAGCACAAAGGCGCCGCCGCCGTTGTTGCCGGTGATGTAGGGAAATTTCCAGATGTTGCCGAGACCGACGGCGCTGCCGGCGGCGGCCAGGATGAATCCCAGCCGCGAGGCCCACAGTGCACGGGGTTGGGATTCCTGCATAACGGCTCCCTTTAGGTGCGCTCGCCGAAAATGGCCGAGCCGACCCGCACCAGGGTGGCGCCTTCTTCGATGGCGACCTCGAAATCGTGGCTCATGCCCATGGACAGTTCGGCCATGGTCACTCCCGGGATGCGCAGGGCATCGACGGCGGTGGCCAATTCACTCAGGCGGCGAAAATAGGGGCGCACCTCCTCCGGATCGTCGAGATAGGGCGGCAGGGCCATCAGTCCGCGGATGCGCAATCGCGGCAGGGCGGCCGCCGCCCGCACCAAGGCTTCGAGTTCGGCCTCTTCGGTGCCGGCTTTAGTGGTTTCCATGCCCAGATTGAGCTGGATGAGAATGTCCGCCACGGCATCGATCCTGGCCCATTGGCGGTCGATTTCCCGGGCCAGGGAAAGCCGGTCGACGGAATGGATCAGCTGCACCTTGCCGGGCAGATATTTCACCTTGTTGGTCTGCAGCGCACCGATGAAGTGCCATTCGACGGGAGACTTGATAGCTTCCCGTTTGTCGATAAACTCCTGGACGTAATTTTCCCCGAACAGGTTCTGTCCGGCGGCGGCCGCCTCCTCGATAAGGGCGGCCGGCTTGGTTTTGGAAACCGCCACCAACCGTACCGCGGCCGGGTTGCGTCCCGCCCGGTGGCAGGCCGCATTCATGCACTCCCGTATCTGCTGCAAATTGGCTTGAATGCTCATGATGGCTCCCAGGGCAATCAGGCGGAACAGTTGTCGTTCGTCGTGACCTGCCTCGATGCGTCGAAGAGTTGATGGGCGCCGAGTTCTTCCAGGGCGGCGATGATCTCGCACAGGGGCAGGCCGACGACATTGGTATAACTGCCTTCGATGGCCGGGATCATGAAGGCCCCCAGGCCCTGGATGGCATAGGCACCGGCCTTGTCGAAGGGTTCACCGCTGGCAATGTAACCCTGGATCTCCTGCTCTGTCAACGCCTTGAACCGGACCGTGGTGCTGACCGCCGCCTCGATGTGCCGGCCGGTTTGGCGATCCAGCACCGCATAGCCGGACAACACCTGGTGACTGCGGCCGGACAGGGACCGCAGCATGGCTGCCGCCTCGGCGGCATCGGCGGGTTTGCCGAGAATGGTGCCATCCCGCACCACCACGGTGTCGCTGCCGATGAACCAGCGCCCCGCCACCCCCGACTGTTCGGCCACCTCGCGGGCTTTGGCGAGGCTCAGCCGCCGCACATGCTGGTCCGCCGTTTCCCCGGGCCGTTCATCCTCCGGAACATGACTGACCACGGTGGTGAAGGGGATGCCGACGGACGCCAGCAGTTGCCGGCGGCGGGGCGAAGCGGAAGCCAGCACGATGCCCTGGGGATGCTCTGCGTTGAAAGGCCCGGTCATGATGGTGCTCCCTGATCGGCGTCCCCATGCTCCGGCAATACCTGAAGTCGCCAGGGCTCGAGATCAGCAAGGGCCCGCTCCGCCATGGCGAGGCGCCGCTCGGTACGTTTGCGGCGTCGATCCTCCAGGGGCGGGAAGAGGCCGTAGTTGACGTTCATGGGCTGGAAATTTTCCGGCTCCGCATCGGCCAGGTGCCCCAGCAGGGCGCCGAGGGCGGTGGTCGCAGGAGGCAGGAGCGGTTCTTTGCCGCGCCGCAGTGCGGCCGCGAACAGGCCGGCCAGCAGGCCGGTGGCGGCCGATTCGACATAGCCTTCGACGCCGGTGATCTGGCCGGCGAAGAACAGTCTTGGATCGCTTTTCAGCTGCAGACTCCGGTTCAGACAGGTTGGCGCGTTGATGAAGGTGTTGCGGTGCATGCTGCCGAGGCGGGCGAAACGCGCCGCCTGCAGGCCGGGAATGGAGCGCAGAAGGCGCCGTTGTTCCGGATAGGTCAGCTTGGTCTGGAAGCCGACCATGTTGAACAGGGTCGCATGGCGGTCGTCCTGCCGCAGTTGGACCACGGCGAAGGGATCGCGCCCGGTGCGGGGATCGGGCAGGCCGACCGGTTTCATGGGACCAAAGGCCAGGGTCATGTCGCCGCGGTCGGCCATTTCCTCGATGGGCATGCAGCCTTCGAAATGGATCAGTTTTTCAAAGGGGCGCCCCGGCACCCGCTCGGCGCTTTTCAGGGCGGTGACGAAGGCCAGGTATTCTTCCCGGGTCAGAGGACAGTTGACGTAATCATCCCCGCCGCGCCCGTAGCGAGACGCCCGCCAGGCGATGCTGAAATCGATGGAATCGGCCTCGACGATGGGCGCGATGGCATCGTAGAAGTACAGCTGTTCCCGGCCCGTCAGAGCCGCGATGGGTTCGGACAAAGCCGGCGAGGTCAGCGGCCCCGAAGCGATGATGACGGTTTCCGCAGAGGGGATGGCGGTGACTTCCTGACGACGCAGTTCGATCAGTGGGTGGTTCTCGATGTGTTCGGTGATGTAACCGGCAAAGGCCTCCCGATCCACGGCCAGAGCGCCGCCGGCCGGCACCGCCGTGGCGTCGGCGGCGGCCATGAACAGGCTGCCGCAGCGACGCAGTTCCTCCTTCAGGCAGCCGACGGCGTTGTTCATGCCGGTGCCCCGCAGGCTGTTGGAACAGACCAGTTCCGCCAGGTGCGGCGATTGATGGGCCGGTGAATAATGTTGCGGTTTCATTTCGTAAAGAACCACCGACTGCCCCTGACGAGCGGCCTGCCAGGCGGCTTCGCAGCCGGCCAGCCCGCCACCGATGATGAGCAAAGCGGAAGATGGTGTGGTAGTGGACATGATGGGTCGGAGCCTCTTGTCGGATCATGCCGGCTGTCATGCGCAAACGACCGGGCCGGGCGGCCCGGTCGTCGAAGGGACGCCGGCGGGTGTCGATGAAGGATTACTTCTTTTTGGAGGAAGGGCCCTTTTCGGCCGCCGATTTTTTCGCGGCCGGTTTTTTCGGCGCGGCTTTTGGCTCGGGCGCAACCAGGACTTCGCTCCAGTCGCAGTTTTCCTGGGGGCATTTGCGAAAGGTGCCCTGGCGCTTGGTGGTTTTTTCCACTACCAGGGGAAAGCCGCACTTGGGACAGGGCTCGGCAATGGGCTGATCCCAGAGGGCATATTTGCATTTCGGATAACGATTGCAGGAGTAGAACAGCTTGCCGTAGCGACTCTTCTTCTCCATCAGTTCGCCCTCTTTGCATTCCGGGCAGGTGATGCCCAGGGCCTTGGGCTTGACCAGGGGTTGGATATTCTTGCATTCCGGGTAGGCGGAGCAGGCCAGAAATTTGCCGTAGCGGCCCTGTTTGACCAGCATGGGGGCGCCACACTTGTCGCAGGTCTGGTCGGAGACCTCCGGTTCTTCCTTTTCCGCTCCATTCAAGGGTTCCGTATAGCGGCAGTCCGGAAAGCCGGAACAGGCCAGGAAGCGCCCCGAACGCCCCAGTTTGATGACCAGCGGCTTGCTGCACTCGGGGCAGGTGCGATCGGTTTTTTCCGTGGTCACATCCTGCTTGGAGACCTGCTTTTCTTTTTCCTTCAGCAGAGCGATGAACGGTTCCCAGAATTCCTTCAGCACCGGTCGCCATTGCATCTCGCCGCGCGAAATGGCATCCAGTTCCTCTTCCATCTGCGCGGTGAACTGGTAGTCGACATATTTTTCAAAATGGTTGACCAGCAGATCGCTGACCACCATGCCGACGTCCTCGGGAAAAAAGACCCGTTTTTCCAACCGCACGTATTTGCGCATGGTCAGGGTGTTGATGATGGAGGCATAGGTGGAAGGCCGGCCGATGCCGTTTTCTTCCAGGGTTTTGACCAGGCTGGCCTCCGTAAAGCGCGGTGGCGGCTGGGTAAAATGCTGGGCCGGCAACAGTTTCCGGCATTCGACCGGTTCCCCTTCGGCCAGGGCCGGCAGAGTGCCTTCCGCCTCTTCCTCTTCGTTGACGGTATCCGAATCCTCGATGTAGAGTTTCATGAATCCGGGAAACCGTACCACCTGGCCGGAGGCGCGGAAGGTATAGCGCTCCGCCGCCGTCAGGTCGACGGTGGTGGCGTCGAGGATGGCGGAGGCCATCTGCGAGGCCATGGTCCGCTGCCAGATGAGACGATAGAGCCGGTACTGGTCGGAGGAGAGGTGGCCCTTGATCTGCTCCGGGATATGGCCGAGGCTGGTCGGGCGAATCGCCTCATGGGCTTCCTGGGCGTTCTTTGCCCGGTTCTTGAAGGCCCGGGGTTGTTTCAGTGCGTATTCCTTGCCGAACAACTTGACGATGAGGTCATGGGCTTCGCCGGTGGCCACCTGGGACAGGGCGACCGAATCGGTACGCATATAGGTGATGAGACCTTCCGGACCCTGGCCGATGTCGATGCCCTCGTAAAGTTTCTGAGCCACGCTCATGGTTTTGCGGGCTGAAAAACCGAGTTTTCGGCTGGCTTCCTGTTGCAGGGTGCTGGTCGTGAAGGGGGCGGCCGGATTGCGTTTCTTTTCCGTCTGCTTGAGGCGCGTGACGGCAAAGGGCGCGGTACCGACGGCATTGACCACCTGTCGGGCATCCGCTTCGTTGGCCAGGGCGAACTTGTCCAGGGTTTTGCCGTCCAGGGCGTGCAGGCGGGCTTGAAAGGCCGCGCCGTGGGCGGTTGTGAGGTCGGCATCGATGGTCCAGTATTCCCGGGCCTCGAAGGCATTGATTTCTTTTTCCCGCTCGCAGATGAGCCGCAGGGCGACGGATTGCACGCGTCCGGCGGACAGGCCGTAACGGATCTTTTTCCAGAGAAAGGGCGACAGGTTGAAACCCACCAGATAATCGAGCACCGAGCGGGCCTGCTGGGCGTCGACCAAGTCCCGGGCGATACGGCCCGGCGCGGCAATCGCTTCCTGGATGGCGCCCTTGGTGATCTCGTGAAAGGTGACCCGCTTGACCTGGGGTTTTTTGCTGCTTTCGGGGATTTCCAGTGCTTCCAGCAGATGCCAGGCGATGGCCTCGCCTTCACGATCGGGGTCGGTGGCCAGAATCAATTCCTGGCTGCCGGCCGCTTCCTTTTTCAGGGCGGCGATATGCTTCTTGCTTTCCGGCAGAACATGGTAGATGGGTTCAAAGTCATGCTCCACGTCCACGGAACCCTGTTTGCTCGGCAGGGCCCGCACATGGCCGTAGGAAGCCAGCACCTTGTAGCCGGGGCCGAGGAATTTCTCTATGGTTTTCGCCTTGGCAGGAGATTCGACAATAACCAGGGATCTTGCCATGCGCGCCTCGAAGTCGGATTAAATTACCGGGCCGGCCTTGTCCAGCGGCCCGCTGGAAACGGCAAAGGCTGCAGGTATCATCCGCAGCCTTTAATGCGCTTCCCTCAGTGATAAAGTCGGGCCCAATCGTCTTCCATGAAGCAGTCGACTTCCCGCAGCCAAGTGCTGTGGGAGTGGGAGAAGAGGGTCAGGGCGGTCAGGGTTTTCATCTCCCCCAGGCTGACCTCGTCGTCGGCCATGTTCAGGGCCTTGTCGATGATCTCCTCCTGGACCTCGTCGTCGATGATGCCCATTTCCCGGATTCTGACCAGGAAGCCACGTGCCTCCCGGGACAGGGCCAGGCATTCGTCGGTGGTGAAGATCCGCTGGCTGGGCACGACCAGAGGGGTATTTGGTGACTGATTGTTGGGTTGCAGGGACAAACTCTCCATCCAGTTGAAGGCAGCGTCGATCTCTTCGGCATCGAAACCGACGGCCAGAAGTTCCTCGACCAGATCGCTGCTGGCCGGCAGTTGTCCATCCTCCATGACGTAGTGGGCAATCAGGCTGACAATGGCCAGGACACGTTCCTTACGCGGGTTGCCGGTCATAAACCTCCGTTATTCAAAGGTTCTGCTTGCGGACAAAGTACATGCCGGGGAGTTGTTGTACGGCGCCGGCAAGTTCTAAGTGGAGTAAAATAGCCGAAAGGTCCATGGGTGTCAAGGCGCATTTCCTGGCCAGTTGGTCGATGTGTAGCGGTTCCGGGCCGAGTTTGTCATAAACGGTTCGTTCCGGTTCCGGCAGAGGCTCGATGGAGCAGGGTGCCCGATGCGGTTTTGGGGCCAGGGGTAGGTGGGGCCGCAATACGGCCAGGATATCCTCGGCGCCGGTGACCAGATGGGCACCGTCCTTGAGCAGGCGATTGACGCCCTGACTGCCTTCCGTGTGCACGGCACCGGGAACGGCAAACACTTCCCGTCCTTGGTCGAGGGCGAATTCGGCGGTAATCAGGGAGCCGCTGCGTTGGGCGGCCTCGACCACCAAAACGCCCCGGCAGAGTCCGCTGATGATGCGATTGCGCCCCGGAAAGTGGCCTTTTAAGGGTTGCGTGCCGGGTGGATATTCCGAAAGGATACCGCCCTGTTCATGGAGACGTTGAAACAAGCGGGCATTTTCCGGAGGGTAGATGTGATCGATGCCGCAACCCAGCACCGCCACCGTATCGCCGCCGCCATCCAGGGCGCCTGCATGGGCGGCGCTGTCGATGCCGCGCGCCAGGCCGCTGACGATGACAAGCCCCCGTTCCGCCAGGCTACGGCTGATCTCACCGGCCAGGAGCAGCCCCTGGGGGGAGGCTCGGCGCGCTCCGACCACGGCCAGCGCTTCACCTTCCGGCAGGCGGCCGCGCAGGTAAAGCAGGGCGGGTGGGTCGAAGATGGTGCCCAACAAGGCGGGATAGCGGTCATCATGCCAACGGGAAAGGATGCGCACCCCCAGCTTGACGAGCCGATCACGGGTCCGCAGAAAGTCGGGATCATCCGGTGCCGGAAGCCCTGCCGCCGCGGCCGGGCCGATTCGGGCCCGTTCCCGCCAGGCGGTGGGGCCGGCGGCCAGCACCGCATCCACATGGCCGAAGGCCTCCAGCAGACGGCCGATGCCGACCCGGCCCAGCCCCGGGGTGAGATGCAGACGCAGCCAGGATTGCTCAGTGGGGGTCATGAGGTAACAGCACGCATAAAAAAAACCGGCGGCGCTGCCGAGCTGGCAGTCGGCGGCCGCCGGTTCCATTCTGTTATTGTGTTCAGTCCATGACCGTCGTCACGTGATCCCCCACGTAAATCGGACCGATACTTTTCAGCACCAGCACCGCTGAGGTGCTGTCGTGGGTGGAAAGGACCACGCCGGCGCCGAGAAGTTCGTCGGGCAATGCCAGGCGATGTCCCGGAAGGCTTTGGTGGGTCCCCTTGCGAGGCCGGTACAGATAGAGCATGTTGCCCGGTTCCAGGCCTTCACGCTGCCCCAGGTCGACATACACCACATCGAACTGGCTTAGAGCGATCTTTTCCCGCTCGCCGTCGACGATGACCCCGGCCAGGGCCTGTTGTGGTTTTTTCAGAGTGATGGTCTGCGGACCGGGGGGCAGGGGGATGAGGCGTGCGCCGCGGCGGATTTCCATGTTGGCTTCGCGAATGACGGCAGTGGCAACGGGCGGTTTGACGGCGGTGATTTCGGTATTGCCCAGATAGCTGATCCGGTGCCCCAGGAATTGACCGGTCACCGGATGTTTGACCTTGCGGCCGATCTCCACCAGGGCCAGTTTCGCGCCGGGTTGCAGTTGTTCGGCGTCGTGCATATGGACGAAGATGCGGGAATTGTCCGTCAGCATGATGCGGTCGTCTTCCGCATCCACCAGGGTTCCGGCCGCGGCCAACTCCTCAATGCTGACGAATCCTTCGGTGCCGCGGCGGGCCTTGACGGTAACGGCTTCTTCCCGGGTGGGAAGTTGGGTTTGCTCCACGGCCGCCACCGGCTTGGCGGCGGCTTCCTCTCCTGGCAGAATGATCAAGCGTCCGTCGCGAATGGCCACCCTCTGACCAGGATAGATCAGGTGGGGATTGGTAACGGCCGGATTGTTGGCCCAAAGGCTGGGCCAATAGTGGGGATCCTTGATGAAACGTTGGGAGATGCTCCACAGGGTATCTCCCTTTTTAATGGTATAAACCTGGTCGGGAGCGGCCGCAAGCAGGGCCGCTGGCCACAAGAGCAGGCTGACCAGGGTCAGGGCTTTTCCGAGCTTTTTCATGTACGGTCTCCCTCTTCCAGTGACAGTCGGGGTCATGCCCCGAGGCAGGGTGACGGGCCGCGGCCGGCCACCGGGACAGTAACGTTTTCTGACGCGATCGCCAAATCGGGGACCGCCGGGTACAGTCACGAACAAGCATTCTCCGGGCCAATTATCCAGGCCTGGGAAAAAGGCTGCCGCAAGGGGAAAGAGAACGCCACAAGGCCCTTCCTGGTCGGATGGGCAACCCTTCCGATTTCCGACAGGTTGCGATTTCCCCGTTTTCGGTGACTATTTACGCCACTGATCATCAAACACGAGTCCGTTTCGAGCTGTGGCTTGGCTGCTCGCCTGCCCGGGGGACACTCCATTGCAACTAAAAATTTGCTAAAAAACCTATTCGCTTTTATCTTTCTTGTCAAGTGGCAAGACCGCCCGGGAGCAGAATGTCCCTTGCCTTGCCGGCAGCCGGATGTGATAAGCTGCTGGCTTCCTGACGAAAGCTTGCTTCCCGGGGCGGCGGGGCGGTTCGGGTTTGGGCCACCACTGCCGTTTTGTTCCTGCCGGCCCCGGTGTTCATCCGTTGCGTCGAATCTCATGCCAAGGAGACCCTCATGTCGCCTCCCGAACTGCTGGCCCCCGCCGGTGACCTCGAAAAATTGGAAACGGCATTGGCTTACGGCGCCGACGGGGTGTACGCCGGCGGTGAACAGTTCGGCCTGCGCGCCCTGGCCGGCAATTTTTCCCTCGAACAGCTGGCCCGGGCCCGGGAGTTGACGCGGCGCCGCGGCAAGCGTCTCTATTTGACCTTGAACGCTTATCTCAAGCCGGGGGAGACGGACGACTGTCGCCGCTACCTGGAACATCTCCGGTCCCTGGACCTGGATGCCTACATTGTGGCCGATCCGGGGCTGATCACTCTGCTCCGGGAGGTGGATCCGGGGCGGGAACTGCACCTGTCCACCCAGGCCAATACCACCAATGCCGAAGCGGCCGAGTTCTGGCGCAGAACCGGTATCCGCCGCGTCAATCTGGCCCGGGAACTGACCCTCGAGGAGATTCGCGCCGTGGCGGCCGGAACCCGCGTTGAACTAGAGGTTTTCGTCCACGGCGCCTTGTGCGTGGCTTATTCCGGTCGCTGTCTGTTGTCCGCCGCCCTGACGGGGCGCAGCGCCAATCGCGGCCTGTGCACCCAGCCCTGCCGCTGGAACTATGCTCTGATGGAGGAAACCCGTCCCGGGCAGTTCCTGGCCATCGAGGAGGATGCCCGTGGCAGCTACCTGCTCAACAGTCGCGATCTCTGCCTGATCGAGCATCTGCCCGAACTGCTGGCGGCCGGCGTGCACAGCCTGAAAATCGAAGGACGCATGAAAAGCCGTTACTACGTGGCGGCGGTAACCAGGGTCTATCGGGCCGCCCTGGATCGCTATCTGGCAGATCCGGTGAACTATGTGTGCGACCCCCTGTGGCTGGAGGAACTCGACAAGGTCAGCCATCGACCCTACTCCAAGGGGTTTTTATTCGGCACGGAGGATCCGCAGTTGCATCCCGGCGACGCCCGTTATCGACGCAGTCACGACTTCGTCGGCGTGGTGCTGCGGGTTGATGAGGCCGGGCGCGCTCTGGTCGAAGGGCGCAACCGGTTTTTCCCCGGCGAGGAGCTGGAATTGATCGGGCCCGGTATGCGGCAGGTCCGTTTCACCGTCGGCCTCCTGGCTGCCGAAGACGGCACTCCCCGCACCGTGGCCCAGCCCAATGCCCGCCTGTTGCTGGATGTGCCGGTCGGGGCCCAGGCCGGGGATCTGCTGCGGCGGGAACATTGATATTGGAAACAGCCATTATTTCAAGTATTCTTGCTGCCGCTTTGGACTCCTAACCCGGAGGCTGAAAACCTGCCATGAACCTGAAGCTGATCGCCAATCCCGCCGCCGGCAGTGCCGCCCTGGAGCGGATCCGCAGTATGGTCGCACTGCTCGAACAGGGAGGCGCCAGGGTGGATTTGACCCTCACCAAGGGGCGCGGCGATGCCCAACGGGCTGCTGCCGCCGCCAAACAGGGAAGTTTTCAGCGCATCGTGGCGGCGGGCGGGGACGGCACCCTCAACGAAGTCATCAACGGCCTGGCACCCAGTCATCTGCCCCTGGCGTTCGTGCCCATGGGCACGGCCAATGTCTTCGCTCTGGAAGCCGGCCTCCCTTTCGACCTGGAGCAGGCCTGCGCCCTGGCCCTGCACGGCCCGCCCCGGCCCGTCTGTCTGGGATCGGCCAACGGACGACGCTTTCTGCTCATGGCGGGGGTCGGTTTCGATGCTGCCGTGGTGGAGCGCGTCAACCTGCGGTTGAAGCGTCGGTTCGGCAAGCCGGCCTATCTGATCAGTGCCATGCAGGTGCTGTGCGGCCCTCTGCCGGGCGAACTGCAGGTGGTAACGGACCGCGGCGAGCTGTATCGCGCCTATGGCGCCATCGTCAGCAACGCCCGGCATTACGGGGGGCGTTTTGTGATCTCCCCCCAGGCGGATATGCAGGATGATGCCCTGGCGGTCTGCCTGTTCCTGCGGCCGGGACGTTTCGCCTTGCTGCGCACGGCGATCCGCATCGCCATGGGGCGCCCGCCGGGGCCCGGCGACGTTCGTCAGTTGCGGGTGCAATCCCTGACGGCAACCGGGAGCGGGATTCCGGTTCAGATCGATGGCGACTATCTGGGCGCATTGCCGCTGACCTTCCAGGCCCGTTTCGGTGAACTGCAGGTGGTTTTTCCCAGCGACCGCTGAGTCCGGATCGGTTTTGGTGGCCTTCAGCCCTCAGCCTTCAAAAGGATTATCCCATGAGCGACAGGAAGATATTTACAGGCCGGATCTTTTCCGTGAGCAGGGAAGAGCATTGCCTGCCCGACGGCCGCCGGGCGACTTTTGAACTGGTACGCCATCCCGGGGGCGCGGCGGCGCTGCCCATTCTCAATGACGGCCGGGTCATCCTCATCCGTCAGTTCCGTCCGGCGGTGGGCGGCACGGTCTGGGAAATTCCCGCCGGGCGGTTGGAACCGGGCGAGGACCCGGCGGATTGCATTACCCGTGAGTTGGCCGAGGAAATCGGCTATCATCCCGGTCGTTTGACCCGGCTGACCACCATGCTGCCGGCGGTCGGCTTCTGTGATGAGCGCCTGTTCCTGTTTCTGGCCCGGGAACTGACCCCGGTACCCATGGCGCAGGAGGAGGACGAGTTTATCGAAGCGGTGCCCATGGCTTTCGAAGAAGCCTTGCGGCTGCTCGATGCCGGCTATATCGGCGATGGCAAGACTCAGCTGGCACTGCTGCTGGCGGCGCGAATGCTGGCGGAAAAATAATCTCTGACGGCAGTAAGGACAGAATCACCATGACCACGCTCAACCCCCATTTTCGGCACCCGGCGGATTTGCCTTTCAACAGTACCTGTCTGCGTGAACGGTTCCAACCCGGGACGCCCGACCAGGATCCGGGTGGGGTGGGAGTTTGGCTGCTGCTGCGTGGCGCGGATCTGTTGCTCCGGGAGGAACCGGGGGCACCATCCCTGCCGGAAGGTCCCTGTCCGGTCAATTCGGCAGGGACTTTCCAACCCCTGTTCATTGGGTTGTGGGATGGCAGACCGTGTCGGGTCATGGCCCTGGCTGCGGATGCGCCGACGCCAAGCGGGCTTCGGGCCCATGCCTTGCCGGATTGGGATACGCTGATTCCCATCGCACCCCTGTCCCTGGCCGGAGTGGCCGGCCAGATTCTCCACTGGGAAGGCAACAGCCTTTTTTGCTCACGTTGCGGCGGACGGCCGGAACGTCTGGCCGGTGAATGGGGCAAGCGCTGCACGGCCTGCGGTGCCGTGCATTTTCCCCATATCCATCCCTGCGTGATCACCCTGGTGCGCCGGCCCGGCGAAGTGCTGCTGACGCGCAAGGCGGAATGGCCGGAAGGCCGCTACAGCCTGGTGGCCGGTTTCGTCAATTTCGGTGAATGTCTGGAGGAGGCCGCGGCCCGGGAAATCGCCGAAGAAACCGGCGTGCAGGTTCGGAACCTGCGCTATGTCGGCAGCCAATGCTGGCCTTTTCCCAGTCAGTTGATGGCCGGCTTTGTGGCCGACTACGATGGCGGGGAACTGCGGGTGGATTATGGAGAACTGGCCGATGCCCGCTGGTTTTCCCTGGATGCTCTGCCGGCCCTGCCGCCGCCGCGCAGCATCTCCCGATTCATTCTGGATCATTATCTGCGGGATGGATTTGACTGATCAGCACAGGGTCTCGGGAAGCTGTCCACCGATGCTGAAGGGTCACGGGATTGAAAGGTCGCGGGACAGGACGCTCCGGGTCTGTCAGGTCAGGCGCCGGGCAGGGCCTCCCAGGGCAGGTGGAGGGTTTCGGCGACGGCGCGACAGTACAGGCGACCGTCAAAGGTGTTGAGACCGCGGGCCAGGGCCGCGTTCTGGCGCAGGGCCTCGCCCAGGCCGCTGCGGGCAATATGGCGGATGTAGGGCAGGGTGCTGTTGGTGAGGGCGAAGGTGCTGGTACGACTTACGGCGCCCGGGACGTTGGCGACGCCGTAATGCAGCACCTCATGCACGAATCGGATCGGCTGATCGTGGCTGGTCGGTTGGCTGGTGGCGATGCAGCCGCCCTGATCGATGGCCAGGTCGACGACGACACTGCCCGGTTCCATGCCCGCCACCATCGCTTCGCTGACCAATTGCGGGGCCCGGGCGCCTGCCACCAGGGCGGCGCCGATGACCAGGTCGGCGCGGCGGATTTCTTCGTCGATATCCTGGCTGTTGGACATCAGGGTGTGGATGCGGTTGCCGTAATGGTCGTCCAGAACCTTGAGACGGGTCGGGTCGATATCCAGGATGGTCACGTCGGCACCCATGCCGACGGCGATGCGCAGCGCATTGCTGCCGGCGGTACCCGCGCCCAGGATGACCACATGGCCCGGACGGACACCGGGGGCGCCGGCCAGCAGCAACCCCTTGCCGCCGGCCTCCTTCTGCAGAAAATGGGCACCGATCTGAACCGCCATGCGGCCCGCCACCTCGCTCATGGGCTGCAGCAGGGGCAGATTGCCGTCCGCCAGCTGGACCGTTTCATAGGCCAGGGCGGTCACCTTCCGCTCCAGCAGGGTCCGGGTCAGTTCTGGCGCTGCGGCCAGATGCAGAAAGGTGAACAGAACCTGGTTTTCCCGCAACAGGGCGCACTCTTCCGGCAGCGGTTCCTTGACCTTGACGATGAGTTCTCCGGCGGTGAAGATCTCTCGTGCCGTCGCCAACACCTGGGCGCCGGCTTTCCGGTACTGATGGTCGTCCAGGCCGCTGCCCAGGCCGGCGCCGCTCTCCACCAGCACCACATGCCCATCCTCCACCAATGCTCGGGCGCCGTGAGGAGTCAATGCGACGCGGTATTCGCGGGTTTTTCTCTCTTTGGGAACGCCGACGATCATGACCGTTTCCGAATTTGGGATGAATGGCTGCGCCGGCCGGGGCCGCCGAGTCGGTCGACGGCCCCGGCGGTCGGCCTACTGTTCGGCCCGGGCCTTGACCAGGTGCAGATACTTGACGAAGGACGATTCCACCATTTCGCCGATTTCCTTGACCACGTCCGCGGGCACGGCGGAATCCAGGGACAGGATGACCATGGCTTCGCCCCGTTTTTCTCGGCGGCCGAGGCTCATGGCGGCGATGTTGATGTCGTGTTCGCCCATGATGCGGCCGATGCGGCCGATCATTCCGGGACGATCCTCATAAGTGATGACCAT
This sequence comes from Desulfuromonas sp. CSMB_57, assembly GCF_020194955.2. Classification (GTDB taxonomy): domain Bacteria; phylum Desulfobacterota; class Desulfuromonadia; order Desulfuromonadales; family Syntrophotaleaceae; genus JAFCIY02. The sequence goes on from NZ_JAFCIY020000001.1 coordinate 62,950, forward strand.
CATGTGTTCTTCCGGCGCGAAATCGACCTGGTAATCGCGCAACTGCACGATGCGCGGTTTGCCCTCGAAGTGCGTGCCGGCTATGGAACGGCGGAAATTGGGTCCCTCGATGGTGATGACCACCGTGTTGGAAAAAGGGCCCGGCTCGGTGGTTTTCTTTTCCTCGATGCGGATGCCCATGTTCTCGGCGATCAGGGCGGCGTTGACCATGTTCACATCCTGCTCGACCTTGTTGTTGAGCATGGCCGCCAGGCCGCAGACGGTAATCGGCGTGCAGCAATAGTTGGCCACCTCGCCTTGGTAGGAAAAGGTGATCTTGTTGAAGTTGGAGTCGGCCAGTTGCGCCACGAAATCGGCCATGATGTTCGCCAAGTGCAGGAAGGGCCGCATCTGGTCCATCAGGGAACTGTCGAAGCGCGGGATGTTGGCGGCATTCTCCAGAGGCTGTTCGTTGGCGTAGCGAACGATTTCCTTGGCCACGTCCACCGCCACGTTGATCTGGGCCTCGACGCTGGAGGCGCCGAGATGGGGCATGGAGAGCATGCGGGGGTGGGCGATGAGGTTTTTGATGACCTCGCTTTTGGGCGGTTCCTCACTCCAGACATCGACGCCGGCTCCGCCGACCTGGCCCTTTTCCAGGGCGTCGAGGAGCGCCGCTTCATTGATGACGCCGCCGCGGGCGGTATTCAGCAGAACGACGCCCGGTTTCATCGAGGCCAGTTGCTGGGCGTCGATGAGGTTGCGGGTTTCATCGTTGAGAGGCACATGCAGGGTGATGATGTCGGCACAGCGCACCAGTTCTTCCAGGCAGACCAGGCGGACTCCCAGATCCTGCACCCTTTTTTCGGAAACGTAGGGGTCGCAGCCGAGCACTTCGCAGCCGAAGCTTTTCAGCAGGGTGGCGACGCCGCCGCCGATCTTGTTGAGCCCGATGACCCCGGCCACCTTGCCCTTCAGTTCCGACGCCTTGAAGGTCGATCGATCCCAGCGTCCGGCCTTGAGGCTGGCATCGGCCGGAACCAGCTTGCGGCAGATGGCCAATAGCAGCGCCAGGGTATGTTCGATGACGCTATTGATGTTGCCGAAGGGCGCATTGCAGACGATGATGCCCAATTCGCTGGCCCGCTTGACGTCCACATTGTCCAGGCCGACACCGGCCCGGCCGACGATTTTGAGCTTCTTGCCGGCATCGAGCAGTTCGCGGTCGGCCTTGGTGGCGCTGCGGATCAGCAGGGCATCGTAATCGCCGATGACGTTCAGGAGTTCTTCCCGGGGCAGGTCGATTTTGATGTCCAGTTCCAGCCGCGGGTCATTTTCCAGAATCGAAAGACCTTCCTTGGCAATTTTCTCCGTCACCAGAATCTTCATTGTCGCTCCTTCTGCTTGGAAAAAGGCATTTAACCGGTTCAATATTCAGCGGTCAGCATATAGAAAAAGTCGATGGGTCGGACTTCGTCTGCCTGAGCAGACCGGCGGCGATGAACGTCCTGCAGGATGAAGGATCGGTAAACAGGAGCAAGCCGGCCGGATATGAAAAAACGCCCTTATCATAAAAGAGGGGCGTCGATTTTGCCAGTAAATTTGTCAAAGCAGAAGGGCGCACTAGGGCCCGACGTCCGTGAGCACATCCAGGATCAGACGACTGTCCTCGTGGAACAGCACGACATCCGTCCCGAAGCGCAGGCGCAGATAACCGCGTGGCAGGCGCGACAGGCGTCTTTCAAGATCGACGGGCAAGCGATGGCCGGCCAGGCCGGGGGGCAGTTCTCCCCAGCGCACCAGGTGCTTTCGCAATCCGGGCGGCAGGCGCTCCCGTTTTGCCAGGCCGGGGGGCAGAACATAGCCATAATAATCATAGATGATGGCCCGATCGCGGGCGGAAAAAACCAGATCGACCCGCGCATCCCGGCCATGCAGAACCACCCGTCCATAGTCGGGCGAGGGTTGACAACCTGCCGCCGGGACAATCATGGCCAGGAAAATGACCTGAAGGACGTTAAGACGAAATCGCAGCATGGTCACTTGCTCCTTTCTGCAGGGCGATGGGAAAACGGAGATGCCATAGCCGTGCCAAGGGAAGCCTGAAGCAGAGAAGGTCGAAACGCGGCAGCAGTCCGTGCGTTTTCTGGCACCGGCAGTGGCAGCCGGACGAACCTCTTCGTATTTTAGCAGAGATTGCCCGCTCCGCTTGCCTGGGGAAACCCGCTGTTCTGCGGCATCACGAAGTAATTGGTTGTATAATCATACTTGGACAGACGGCGCTGGCATGAATGAGGCGTATCAGGAAGGCGAAAGGGAAGAAGGAGACACACATGAAGGATGAGCAGAACCACCGAAAACCTTTCGAGGCTTTGCTGCAGGAACGCACCGTCGATTCGCAGTCCGCAACGCCACCTGGTTTTGGCGTGATTTTTCAATCCGCGACGGGTCTGTGGAAGGGCAATCTGATTGACCTCGCCGTGCTTAGTCTGGCGCTTTGTTTTCTGATCTGGATTCCGATTTTGCAGGTCGCTTTTCTGGCCGGCTACCTGCGTGCCCTGCTCAAAGTGATTCGGGGACGGAAAGTCGAAATCGGGGAACTGTTCTCCGCCTGGGATTGTTTCGGCGGCCTGTTGGTGTATCTGCTGCTGGTGACGTTGGTGGTTTTTGTCCTCGGCCGGATTCCGGTCCTGGGAGGCTTGGCCGGCCTGGCGGTTTCGGTGGCCGCGACCCCCGGTATGTATGCCATCGTTGACCGCGGGTCTGCCCCCCTGGTGGCCGCAGGGTGGAGTTGGAAGGTATTTCGCGCCGACATGCTTACTTGGACGATGGTGGTGGTCCTTGGCGGTTTGTTGTCGGGGCTTGGCGTGCTTGCCCTGGGGATCGGCATCATCGTCACCCTGGCCTGGGGGAGCTTGATGAGTGCCCTGTTGTATGAGCAGCAAACAAATCCGTCCTCTTGACGACCTGTCGGCCAGGAGCAAGCCGCCGGATGGCTCCGCCCGAATCGGGGCGCCGTCAAAGGGACTCAACCTGACGAGGATGGCCCATGAAAACGGTGCTGATTGCGGTTGTGGTAGTCGGCGTAATTTGCGGGATGTTCTGGCACCAAGGCTGGAGGAAAAACCTGACTGGTGGAGGAGAAGGAGTCGTCATGACCCATAATCCGGAAGATTTGCGCAAGGCCACCTTTGCCGGCGGCTGTTTCTGGTGTGTTGAGGCGGATTTCGAAAAGCTGGACGGCGTTGTCGAAGTTGTTTCGGGATATACCGGGGGGCGGCGGCCCAATCCGACCTATGAAGAGGTCAGTTCTGGTGGAACCGGCCATGTGGAAGCGGTGCAGGTGGTCTATGATCCGCGCCGCATCTCCTACATCCAACTGTTGAACCATTTCTGGCGCCACATCGATCCGACGGATGCCGGAGGCCAGTTTGTCGATCGCGGGGCGCAGTATCGCAGCGCAATCTTCTATCACGATGAAGAGCAGCGCCGGTTGGCGGAACAATCCCGGCAGGCTCTGGCCGAGTCGGGTCGTTTCAAGGCGCCCGTCGTCACGGTCATCGAACCCCTGCGGGAGTTTTATCCGGCGGAGGATTATCATCAGGACTACCATAAAGAGCACGCCGTCAAATATCTCTATTACCGCCGCGGTTCGGGGCGGGACCAGTTTCTGCGACAGACCTGGGCCGATACGGGTGCACAGCCCGCCAACCCTCCGGGGACCCCTTACGGCAAGCCGGATGATGCCACCCTGCGCCGTATCCTGACCCCCCTGCAGTATCGGGTCACCCAGCAGGGTGCCACGGAACGGCCTTTCGACAATGCCTGGTGGGACAATAAAAGGGCAGGCATCTATGTGGATATCGTCTCCGGCGAGCCGCTGTTCAGTTCCCGGGACAAGTATGATTCCGGTACCGGTTGGCCCAGCTTTACCCGCCCCCTGGTGGCGGCGAACATCGTCGAACGCGAGGATCGGAAACTATTTCGGACGCGCACCGAGGTTCGCAGCCGGTACGGCGATTCCCACTTGGGGCACGTCTTCAAGGATGGACCGCCGCCCACGGGCCTGCGCTACTGTATCAATTCGGCAGCCCTGCGGTTTGTTCCGAAGGAACAGCTTGAGGCAGCCGGATACGGCGAATTTCTGCCTCATTTTCGTGCCCCCTGATGATTGGGCTGAATGGCGACAGAAAGGATTGGAACATGGCTGAGCCGGTGCGCATCGTCGGCATTCTTGGTACTTATCGCAGCGACGGGGTGGTGGAACGGGCGCTGGATGAGGTTCTGGAAGGCGCTCGGCTGGCAGGCGCCGAGGTGGCAAAAATCGATCTGCGCAAGCGGCATGTCGAGTTCTGCACCAATTGCCGCCATTGTACCCAGGAACCGGGCGAAACTCGCGGGGATTGCCCGCGGCAGGACGATATGGCGGAGATGCTGGATCAGATGGAGCGGGCGGACGGTCTGGTGTTGGCGTCGCCGGTCAACTTTTTCACCGTTACGGCTCTGATGAAGCGCTTCATCGAGCGGCAGGTCTGCTATGCCTGGTGGCCCTGGGGCAACCTGGCACCCAAGCGCCGCCGGCCGTCCACCGGGCAGCGGGCCGTGGTGGTGACTGCCTGCGCCATGCCGGCGCCGCTGGCGCGCCTGTTTACCAATGCGCCGCGCCTGTTGCGAACCGCCGCGGAACTGCCCGGGGCGCGCACCATCGGCACTCTGATCGTCGGTCAGGCCGCAAAGCGGGAGCATCTGCCGCTGCCGCCCGGAATCCGGCGCCGTGCTCGCCGGCTCGGGCGGCAACTGGCCCTTGGGCGGCGCTGAGGGGTTTCGTTGTGCCGGGAGGTAATTGTGTTGACAATATATGATATTCCATATAATTTAATATAAAAATTTATGGAGGTTGAATCATGGTCGCCAAAAATCTCTCGGGTCGTTTCAAACCAGCCGGTTACAAATGGTATCTGGGGTTGGTGGTGGTACTGGTTCTGGCCTTGGGATGGGCCTACCCCCTGCTGGGTTTTGTGGTGCCCCTGGTCATGCTGACGGCGATGGTAACCGGCGTGTTTCGCGGTCGGCACTTTTGCGGCCACCATTGCCCGCGGGGCAGTTTTTTCGATACCTGGCTGGCCTTGGCCGGCCGCCGGCGAGCCATTCCTTTCTGGCTGCGCGACCTACGCTGGCGCCTTGTTCTGCTCATCGGCACCATGTCCTTCATGGTCTGGCGGCTCAGCGCCAACCCGACGGATCCCCTCCATTGGGGACGGGTATTCTGGCAGATGTGTGTCCTGACTACGGTGGTCGGCGTGCCCCTCGGGCTCTATTTTAGGCCTCGGGCCTGGTGCGCCATGTGTCCCATGGGAACCATGCAGTTGGCCCTCGGCGGTCATCGCCGGCGCTGGCATCTGGATGCGGAGCGCTGCGTATCCTGCGGCGCCTGCCAAAAGGTGTGTCCCCTGTCCCTGCCCGTCACCGCAGCGAAGGAAGCAGGCCATATCGGCAGTCCGGACTGTCTGAAATGCGGTCTTTGCGCGCAGGTCTGTCCCCGGGGGGCAATTCAACCGCCCGGCTCGGCAGTCTAGAAGCGCGCCTGCCGTCTCGGTTTCCGGTCACGGAAGATGCTTGGCCAGGGCTTCCGCCAAGCGTCGATAGCCGGCCATGTTGGGATGGATGGCATCGCTTTTCAGGCCGTTGTCATCCAGGATGTCGCGCAGGATGTTTCCTTCAAAGGGCACTTCGAGGCGGCGCGCCAGTTCCTCATAGAGCGGGGCGGTGCGCAGCCGCAGGCCAGGCTGGGGGACCCCGACCAGCAGCACCTGGGCGCCGTCGGCCCGAATCAGGTCGATCATTGCCGCGAGGTTGGCTGTCAGCCGTTCCGTCGGCTGGCGGCGCAGGAGATCGTTGCCGCCGTGACAGAGGATGACCAGGTCGGGACGGAATCGGCTCAATTCAGCGGGCAGCCGTTGCAGCCCCTCATCGCTGACCTCGCCGGAGATGCCCCGATTGACCACCCGGCGGCCCGTCAGTTGTTGCAGGACGGCGGGGTAGCTGTCTTCCTTGGCTGCGCCGTAGCCGGCCGTGAGACTGTCGCCGAAGGCCATAATCACGGCATCCGGTGGCAAAGGCTGCAGGCGCGGCAGGGAATCCCGGCAGCCGCTTAGTAGCAGAACCATCAACAGGGTGAAGAGGGCTTTTTGCACAAATTGTTGAACCAACATGAAGGCCTTCCTTCCCGGGAAGCATAGAATACTAGTCATTGTTACCCATCCATGGGTCCTGTCAACCCCGACAGCCCCGGTTCCGGCCGCTCTTTTCTTTCCCGCCGACATCTGCCATAATCCAGCCCTGTTTGGAAAAAAAGTTTTTGCTTCAGCCTTCAGACCTCAGTCTTCGGACTGCTTTCTTCAGCCTTCAGCCTTCAGTCTTCGGACTGATTTTTTTCAAGGAATGAGCAACATGGCGCTGGTAAGCCTTCGTGGTGTGAGTCTCGCATTTGGGGGTCCGCCGCTTCTGGACGATGTCCATCTGCAGGTCGAGGAAGGAGAGCGCGTCTGCCTGTTGGGCCGCAACGGCAGTGGCAAAACGACTTTGTTGCGGCTCATCGGTGGAGAACTGCAACCCGACAGCGGTCAGGTCGATCGTCGGCAGGGGTTGCGGTCCGCCCTGCTGTCTCAGGATGTGCCGCGGGACCTGGTCGGTTCGGTGACGGCAGCGGTCCTTTCCGGTATCGGACCCACCGGGGCACTGCTGTTGCGCTATCACCGCCTTATGCGGCAGGGCGGCGGCGCGGCGACGGACGCCGAAATGCTGGCCCTGCACGAACAGCTCGATACCCTGGACGGCTGGAAGCTGGAACAGCAGGTGGAACAGGTCCTGTCGCGTCTGCACCTGGACGGCGCCGCCGATGTGACGACCTTTTCCGGCGGCATCAAACGACGCATCCTGCTGGCCCGGGTCCTGGTGACCAAACCGGAACTTCTGCTGCTGGACGAGCCCACCAATCATCTGGACCTGGACTCCATTGCCTGGTTGGAGGATTTTCTGGTCAATTCCGGCCAGACCTTGCTGTTCGTCACCCATGACCGATCCTTTTTGCGCGCCGTGGCCACGCGCATTGTGGAATTCGACCGCGGCCAGGTGCTGAGTTTTCCCGGCAACTACGAGTCCTATCTGCAGCGCCGCGAGGAGTGGCTCCAAGCCGAAGAGCGGCGCTGGCAGCGCTTCGACCAGAAGTTGGCCGAGGAGGAGGCCTGGATCCGTCAGGGGGTCAAGGCCCGACGAACCCGCAACCAGGGCCGGCTGCGGGCGTTGCTGCAGTTGCGCGAAGAGCGTCGCCAGCGGCGCGAACGTACCGGTACGGCCCGGCTACAGGTTCAGGAGGCGGAGCGCAGCGGCAGGCTGGTGGCGGAACTGGAGGAGGTTTCCTTTGCCTACGGAGAACGGCCCGTGGTGCGTGACCTGTCCTTGACCGTGTTGCGTGGCGACCGCATAGGGATTATCGGACCCAACGGAGCCGGCAAAACCACTCTGTTAAGACTGCTGCTCGGCGAACTGACCCCGCAGCATGGCCGGGTGCGGCACGGCACCAATCTGCAGGTGGTGTATTTCGATCAGTTGCGCGATCAGCTCGATCCGGATCTGACCGTACAGCAGAATCTGTCGGGCGACCAGGATACGGTGCTGGTGGCCGGCCGACCGCGGCATGTGTACGGCTATCTGCAGGACTTCCTGTTTACTCCCGACCGGGCTCGAACGCCGGTTCGCATCCTGTCCGGCGGTGAGCGCAACCGGTTGCTGCTGGCCCGTCTGTTCACCCGCGAGGCCAATGTTCTGGTGTTGGACGAGCCCACCAACGATCTCGACCTGGAAACCCTGGAGTTGCTGGAAGAGTTGTTGGCCGGTTTCACCGGGACGATTTTTCTGGTCAGCCACGATCGCGCTTTCCTCGATCGGGTGGTGACCAGTACCCTGGTTTTTGAGGGTGATGGCCGCATTGCCGAATACGTCGGCGGTTATGAGGATTGGCTGCGGCAGCGACCGTCAGCGGCGGCGGAAGTCCCGCCGCCCAAGCCGGAAAGGTCCAGGCCGGAACGCCACCGACCGCGCAAGCTGAGTTTTGCCGAACGCCAGGAACTGATCGACTTGCCGGCACGGATCGAAACGCTGGAACAGCAGCAGGCCGAGCTGCACGAGCAGTTGGCGGATCCGGAATTCTATCGCAGCCAGGGCACTACCGTGTCCGAGGCCCGGCAGCGCTTGGAAGAGTTGGAGAGGGAACTGGCATCCTGCTTCGGCCGTTGGGAGGAATTGGAGTCCTTGGCCGAGACCTGAGTCGCTACTGCCGCTTTTCGCTCTTGACAGGGACGCGGGATGGTGTAGATTGGGCGCGCTTTTTTACTTGCGGAAGGAGCCGCCATGGATCTCTGTGCCCTGTCCCTGATTGCCGGGACCGAAGATTTGATCGTCGCCGAAAGGGAGAGTCCTGCTCGCTTTGCTGCCCTCCTTGGTGTCCCGGTGCCTGAAAACTGGACCTCGCCAGCGCCCCGGTCCTGCCCCGATGGAACGCGCGGCAAGGAGGAAGGATGGTGGTCCTGGTATGCCCTGGCGGACGGCCCGGTGCTGGTGGGCTGCATCCGCTTTCGCCATCTGGCCGGACCGGCCGGTCAGGTGGAAATCGATTGTTCGGTTCTGCCCCGGTATCGCGGTCAGGGCGTGGCATCACGAATGATTGCTGCCCTGCTGGCTTGGGCTTTCAGCCAGGAGAAGGTTCAGCGGGTGGTGGCACGCCTTGCGGAGAACAACCTGGCGGCGGTACGCATGTTGCGAAAAAACGGCTTCACCCCCCAGGGGCGGGGAGGGTTTGACGAGCAGGTTTTTGAATTCCTGCGTCCACAACGGCGGGCCGCCTGACCGCTGGGTCATTTCGAGGGGCGTTCCGAGCACCCAAGGTTGTCCTCGCAGGTTGGGCTCCGTTTCACCCCGCGCAGGAGTAATCCATGCAGATCGATATCACCACCCCGGCGCTTCTGTTTCCGGCCATTTCTCTGTTGTTGCTGGCCTATACCAACCGGTTTCTGGCGCTGGCCAGTGTCATCCGGACCCTGGCCCAGCGCCTGGCGCAGAGTAACGATCCCAACGTTCGCCGTCAAATCCATAGCCTGCGCATGCGGATTCAACTGATCAAATGGATGCAGGGCGTGGGCATCATCAGCATGCTGCTGTGCATGGTGGCCATGATCAGCCTGTTTGCCGACCGGGAACCCTGGGGACGGGCCGCTTTCGGTTGGAGCCTGGTGCTGATGGTGGTATCCTTGGGTATCAGCTTCTGGGAAACGCTTCTCTCCGGAGAGGCTCTAAAGCATGAATTGCAACGCACCGAACGCCAGGTGCGGCAACAGATGAAATAGCCGGTCTTTCTGCCGAAGGAGGGTCGAAAGGAAGAAAGACGCCGTATTTTTTTCCTCATCGATCAGCCGTTCAAGGAGATGTGCCGTGTTTTCTTTTTTCGCCACAGCGGATGTCTTCGCTCTGGTGGCTCTGCCGTTGCTTGTTTTCGCAGCCCGGGTACTGGATGTCACCATCGGCACCCTGCGGATAATTTTCGTCTCTCGCGGTTTCAAGGGAAAGGCCGCGCTGCTCGGTTTTTTCGAATCCCTGATCTGGGTGCTGGCCGTCAGCCAGGTCATCCAGAACCTGACCAATGTTCTGACCTATATCGCCTTTGCCCTGGGGTTTGCCGCCGGCAATTATGTGGGGATGCTGATCGAAGAGCGCATCGCCTTCGGCAACCTGATCGTCCGCATCATCACCCGCAAGGATGCCACCGAATTGCTCAAACAGCTCTGGCATGGAGGCTACGGCGTCACCAACATTCCCGGCCACGGTGAAAGCGGCCCGGTCCAGCTCATCTTTACCGTCTGTCGCCGCCGCGATCTGCCCACCGTCATTCAACTGGTCAAGCGTTTCAATCCCCGTGCCTTTTATACCATCGAGGATGTCCGTTTCGTGCAGGACAACCTTCCCTATGCTCCGGTCCGTCGCCGGTTGCTGCCGCGGCTGGCCTGGCGCAACCGCAAATAAGCGGAATACGCCGATTTCCGCTTTTTAGAAAGATGGCGGCCCTCTTGGTAAATCTTGTTCCCATGAATGGGGCTGATTTTATTTGTCTTTTCGGCATCCAGGCAAAGTTTGTGGCCTAAAGGGGTTGACAGTCAGGCCGGTTCACTCCAATAATTCTCGGAATGTTAACACTGTTAACCGGATTTTTTGACTATCGTTGAGGATTGAGGAACATGTCGCTTCTCAAGCTGCAGGAGCGTGGCAGCCTGCGCCAGCCCATTCTTCAGGCGGCCCGCAAGCTGTTTCTGGAGTTGGGCTACGAACGCTTTTCCATGCGCCGCCTGGCCCGGGAGATCGGCTATTCGCCGACCACCATCTATATTTATTTTCGCGACAAACAGGCTCTGCTGCTGGCTCTGTGCGAGGAGATCGCCGAATTCTACCTGGCCCGGCTGCAGCTGTTGCAGCGGGAGGAACCGCATCCCGTGGAACGCGTGCGGCGCGCCTTCCTGCTCTGTGTGCAGTTCGGATTGGAGAGCCCTGACCATTATCGGGTGGCGTTCTTTACCCATCCCCGGGTGTATGGCGCGCCGGAAGATTTCATGCGCCAGGATACAGTGGCGCGCCGCACCTACTGCCTGCTGCTGAACATGGTCCGGCAATGCGTCGTGCAGGGTCATTTCCGGCCCCTCGATCCGGTGTTGGCCACCCAGTCATTGTGGACCGCCATGTACGGCGTCATCGCTCAGGCGTTGTTCACCCATGACTTTCCCCTCGCGCAGCCCGAGGTGCTGGCGGGTTCCCTGCTCGAAAGCCTGTTGGGCGATTATCAGACTGTTGCAAAACAGCCGGAAAAGCCAAAGGATGAAAGCGATGAAAAAATCCAATCATAAAAACCTGGTCCTGATTCAGGGCAAGAGGACCAGCCTGCGTGCTCAAGCTCCTGCCGATCCCGCCACGGCAGTGCGTCTCGACCGCAGCGTGCTGCAGCGGGCAGTGAACAAAACCTGCGATTATCTTTTGGAGCGCCAGGCGGAAGCCGGCAACTGGGTTTTTGCCCTGGAGGCCGATACCACCATCGCCTCCGAATATGTCATGCTGCAGCGCTTCCTGCAGCGGCCCCTGGCGCCGGAACTGCAGACCCGGTTGAGCAACTACCTGCTCAGCCGGCAGTCGCCGGACGGCAGTTGGGCCCTGTATGCCGAGGACGGTTTTGCCAATATCAGCGCTTCCGTCAAAGCCTATTTCGCCCTCAAGCTGCTGGGGCACGATCCCCAGAACGAGTACATGGTGCGCGCCAGGCAGATGATTCTCAGCCTCGGCGGAGCGGAACGCAGCAATGTTTTCACCCGTATCAGCCTGTCCCTGTTCGGCCAACTTTCCTGGCAGGCGCCGCCTGCCATGCCGGTGGAAATCATGCTGCTGCCGCGCTGGTTCTATTTTCACCTGAGTAAAATTTCCTACTGGGCGCGCACCGTGGTGGTGCCGCTGCTGCTGCTGTACGGAACCAAGGCCGTCTGCCGGCTGGAACCCTGGGAAGGCATCAGCGAACTGTTCGTGACTCCGCCGGACAAATTGGGTCCTCTGGATCGCTGCCAGAGCGGCCAGTGGCGCAAGAACCTCTTCATCCTGGTGGATCGTCTGGCCAAGCGCCTGATGCCCCTGGTGCCGGGCTCCATCCATCGCCTTGCCATGGCTCGCGCCGAAGCCTGGACCCGTGCCCATATGCAGGGAGCGGGCGGCATCGGCGCCATTTTCCCGGCCATGGCCAATGCCGTCATGGCCCTGCAGAGCCTGGGTTATGGCCCGGACGATGCCGATTTTCAGCGCGGCGTCAAGGCCATCGACGATTTGCTCATGGATTGCAGTGCCGGCTCCCCGGAGCAGGACGACGTGCCCATTCTGCCCTGCGGCAGTTCCGGTGCCTCCACTGCTCCGGCTCTGCGCCTGGCGCCCCGCGCCGGGCATGCCGGTGGTGGCGAGCAACACCTGTGTCAGCCCTGTGTTTCGCCCATCTGGGATACCTGCCTGAACCTTTCCGCGCTGTTGGAAAGCGGCGTGCCCACGGAACATCCGGCCGTCGCCAGGGCGGTAAGTTGGCTGCTGGCCCAGCAGGTCGGCATCAAGGGTGACTGGGCGGACAAGGTGCCGGATTTGGAGCCTGGCGGCTGGGCCTTTCAGTTCGAGAACGAACTGTATCCGGATCTCGACGATACCAGCAAGGTGTTGATGGCCCTGATTCGGGCCGGGGTCATGGACGATCCGGAGCAGCGCCGCGAAATGTCCCGGGCCATCAACTGGGTCATCGGCATGCAGAGCTCCGACGGCGGCTGGGGTGCCTTCGATGTCGACAACAGCTACCTGTACCTGAACGACATCCCCTTTGCCGATCATGGCGCCCTGCTCGACCCGAGCACCGCCGATCTGACCGGCCGCTGCATCGAGATGCTGGCCAACGTCGGGTTTCCCGCCGACTTTCCGCCCATCGCCCGGGGCATCGAGTTTCTGCGCCGCAATCAGGAAGAGTTTGGCGGCTGGTATGGCCGTTGGGGCGTCAACTACCTGTATGGTACCTGGTCGGCGCTGTCGGGGCTGGCCATGGCCGGTGTCGATCCCCACGAGCCGTTCATCCGCCAGGCCGTGCACTGGCTGGAATCGGTACAGAATGGGGACGGCGGCTGGGGCGAGACCTGCTACTCCTACGACGATCCGACCCTGGCCGGGCGCGGCGCCAGCACACCCTCGCAGACCGCCTGGGCGCTGTTGGGCCTGTTGGCGGTCGGGGAGGAAAACAGCCTGGCGGTGCGGCGTGGCGTTCAGTATCTGGTGGAACGCTGCCGCTCCCAGGGCGGCTGGCACGAGCGTCACTTCACCGGCACCGGTTTTCCGCGGGTCTTTTATCTGCGCTACCACGGGTACAGCCAGTATTTTCCCCTCTGGGCCCTGGGGGTCTATCAGCGTCGTTGCAACGGCCAGCCGACCCGCCAGGAGGAAACCCTGCGTTGCAGTCCGCAAGGCCTGGAGTTGCCGATTCTCGGCCGGCGCCGGACGTTGCGCAAATGGTGCCGCCGCACGGGTTGGCCGGTTGGCACTCCGTAGCTCGTTGCTGAAGACCGCCGGCGGAGTCCGGCGACGGGCTTTGACGACAACTTAGTTGACGCAGGGTCAAAGGCAGGGTATTTTCACTGCCGTTACATAGTATCGAGAGCAGGAAACGGAAGACGGTGAGAATCCGTCGCGGACGCGCCGCTGTAACCGGTTTCATTTGCTGCCCGGTCACTGGACCTCTTTCGGTCCGGGAAGGCCAGGGCATGGAAACAATGCCGGAAGCCAGAAGACGCCCTGCCCTCGGGCCTGACAGCACCTCGCGACCCGGGTGCCGAGCAGGAGCGCGGTCCCACGGGCATGGCAGGCGCCGGCCGTCCCGCTGTGGATAGTGACTCTTTCTTGCACCCATTCTCCCTTTGGAGAATGGGTTTTGCGTTTTTGCGCTGTCAGTGCCTTTGCGGTTTTCAACCAGAAAAGGAGCTGACCATGTTGACCCACACCTTGGGATTTCCCCGCATCGGTTCTCGACGAGAACTGAAAAAAGCCCTCGAAGCCTACTGGAAACAGGAACTCGACCTGTCGCAACTGCTTCAGGTCGGCCGTGATCTGCGCCGACGCCATTGGCTGCTGCAACACCAGACCGGGGTCGATCTGCTTCCCGTCGGCGATTTCTCCTTCTACGATCACATGCTGGATTTGACGGCAATGCTCGGTGCCGTACCGGAGCGCTTCGGTTGGCAGGGGGAAACCGTCGATCCCGACACCCGCTTCTTCATGGCCCGCGGCGTATGTGGGCAAAAAACCGCTCCGGCTATGGCCATGAACAAGTGGTTCGACAGCAACTATCATTATTTGGTGCCGGAATTCTGGCCGGGCCAGCAGTTCAGGCTGGCAACCACCGACCTGTTCGAGCAGTTGAGCGAGGTCCGGCAGGCCGGGTTGGCGGCCAAGCCGGTGCTGGTCGGACCCATGACCTTTCTGGCCATGGGACGGGAAACCGATGCGCTCTTCGACCGCTGGGAGCATCTGCCGGCAGTGCTGGCCGTGTATGAGGAGATCCTGGTTCGTCTCTCCGACCGCTGCGACTGGATCCAGCTGGATGAGCCGATCCTGGCCACGGATCTGTCGGGTCCGGCGCGAGCCCATTTCCACGCCGCCTACCGTGGCCTGGCGGCGGCCGCCGGCCCGGCCCGGCTGTTGGTGGCCAGTTATTTCGGCGCCCTCGGCGACAATCTCGATCTGACCCTGAGTCTGCCGGTGGCGGCACTCCACGTCGACCTGGTGCGGGCGCCGGAGCAGCTGACGCCGATTCTGGAAAGGGTGCCGGAAAGTCTGACCCTGTCCCTGGGCCTGGTGGATGGCCGCAACGTCTGGCGCACCGATATGGACCGGGCTCTGGCCGTGGCCCGGCAGGCTTGGGCCATGGTGGGTCCGGACCGCCTCATGCTGGCGCCGTCCTGCTCGCTGCTGCACGTGCCGGTGGATCTTGAGCATGAAACCGAGTTGGACGAGGAAATCCGGCCCTGGCTCGCCTTTGCCGTGCAGAAGTGCCGGGAGACGGCCTTGCTGGGCATGGCCCTGGCCGGAAGAGGGGCGGCGGCGTTGGCGGAAAGCCGCGCGGCCTGCGCGGCGCGGCAGACCAGCCGCCGGGTGCGGCGCACTTCGGTTCGGCAACGGCTGGCGGCCCTGAAGCCGGACATGTACCAACGTTCAGCGTCGGCCCCCGAGCGGCGGCGGGTGCAGCAGGAGCGTTTCCGGCTGCCGCCCCTGCCGACCACCACCATCGGCTCCTTTCCCCAGACCGCCGAGATCCGTGCCCTGCGGCAACGTTACCGGCAGGGGCGTATCGGTGAGCAGGACTATCGGGCCGCCTTGCGCCATGTCATCGGCGAGGTAATCGCCTGCCAGGAGCAATTGGGGCTGGACGTTCTGGTGCACGGCGAGGCGGAACGCACCGACATGGTGGAATATTTCGCAGAGCATCTGGACGGCTTCTGCTTCACCCGCAACGGCTGGGTGCAGAGCTACGGCAGCCGTTGCGTCAAGCCGCCCATCCTGTTCGGTGATGTCGAACGCGTCCGGCCCATGACCGTCGACTGGATCCGGTATGCCCAATCCCTCACCGAGCGCCCCGTCAAGGGAATGCTGACCGGCCCGGTCACTCTGTTGTGCTGGAGCTTTGTGCGCGACGACCAGCCCCGCGCCGAAACCTGCCGGCAGTTGGCCCTGGCAGTGCGCGACGAAGTCCTGGATCTGGAGCGGGCCGGAATCGGCATGATCCAGATCGACGAGGCGGCCCTGCGCGAGGGCTTGCCCCTGCGCCGGTCGGAATGGCAGGAATACCTGTCGTGGGCGGTGGACGCGTTTCGGCTGGCGACGGCGGTGGTGCGGGATGAAACCCAGATTCACAGCCACATGTGCTATAGCGAGTTCAACGAAATCGTGCCCTGGATCGCGCGTATGGATGCCGATGTCATCAGCATCGAGGCGAGCCGCAGCGGCATGGAACTGCTGCGGGCCTTCGAGGAATTCGCCTTTCCCAACGACATCGGGCCGGGAATCTGGGACATCCACAGCCCCCGGGTACCGTCGCTGCCGGAACTGATCGAGCTGTTGCGCCGCGCCGCCCGGGTGGTGCCTCCAGAGCGGCTGTGGGTGAATCCGGACTGCGGCCTCAAAACCCGGGCCTGGCCGGAGACTCTGGAGGCGCTGCAGAATATGGTCAAAGCCGCCGGGGAACTGCGGTTTTTTCTGGAAGAGAAGTAGTTGGCGTCAATAAAGTCGTATCTTGTCGTTGTCGTTGTCGTCGAAGGGATCGATGACGACAACGACAAACGTTTCGCGGTTGCTTCACGGACAACGAGGCAGCTTTTCCGCCCTTCTCCATCGAAGATTACAGAGCACGTTTCCCCTGCAGCACCCTGGCCAGGGCCTCCAGATTCGGACGCCGGCTGTGCAGGGGGCGGCGGTCGCCGTCAAAGGGCGCCAGGTGGCCGATGTAGTCCGCACGCGCCGGATTACGGTAGAAGATACCCAGGGGCCAGGGATCGCTTTCGATGGCGCGTTGGAAGGCTTGAGCGCGATCTTCGGCATTGTGGTTGTCGCCGAGAAAATAGCTGTGTTCCTTGAACCACTGAAAGGTGTTGACGCGGTTGAAGGTGACGCAGGGCTGGAAGATGTCCACCAAGGCATAGCCCGGATGGGTCAGCGCCTGTTTGAAAATGGCCACCGACTCTTCGAAGGCACCGGCGAAGGTCCGGGCGACGAAGGAGGCGTTGAGGGCGATGGCGGCGGCCAGGGGATTGAACGGCTCCTGGAACACCCCTTCGGTTTGCAGCGGCGTGACAAAACCGGGCAGGCTGGTGGGTGACGCCTGGCCCTTGGTCAGGCCGTACACCATGTTGTTGTGCACCAGGTGGGTCAGATCGGGATTGCGGCGGACGGTATGCAGAAAATGGTTGCCGCCCTCGCCGTACATGTCGCCGTCGCCGCCCTGGGCGATGACCAGCAGTTCCGGGTTGGCCGCCTTGATGCCGGTGGCCACGGGCAGGGCCCGGCCATGCAGGCCGTTGAACAGGTGGGTCTGAAAATAGTGGGGGGTTTTCGGCGCCTGGCCGATGCCGGACGCCACCACCAGCCGCTGAGGCGGGATGTCCAGTTCCGCCAGAGCCTGTTTGAGAATTTTCAGGATGGCGAAATTGCCGCAGCCCGGGCACCAGGCCATATCGACGCCGGGACGATCGTAATCAGTCGCATTCATCGCAGCACTCCATGGGATCGGGCCGGTAGCGGTCGAGCAGGCCGCGCAGGGTTTTGGTCAACTCTTCGACGGTGAAGGGCAGGCCGTCGTACTTCAGGATTCGGTGGTCCGCCCGGCGGCCGGTGTGGCGTTGCAGCAAACCGGCAAACTGGCCGGTGGCATTGTTTTCCACCACGATGAGATGGCGCGGTCTGGCCAGCAGGTCGCCGGTCTGCTTCGGCAGGGGATAAATCTGGGGAAAATGCAGCATGGCCAGGTCGTGTTCGTGCAGCCGGCGCAGGGCTTCCCGGACAATTTGGCAGGTCGAGCCCCAGGTCACCACCAGGGTATCGGCATGGGGATGGCCGTCCAGTTCCGGGGGCAGGGCCGCCTCTGTCATGGCAACCAGCTTGCGCAGCCGTTTGTCCACCATGCGGATGCGCAGGGCCAGATCCTCGGAGATGTGGCCGTCCTCGTCGTGCTCATCGCTGTCGACACAGACCAGCCCTTGCCCCCGGCCGGGAATGCCGCGCGGCGAGATGCCGTCTTCGGCAATGGCGTAGCGGCGGTAGTCGGCGCCGGTTTCAATGGTGTAGCCGGTCACCGGCAGGGGTTCCAGGTCGAGGGCCGGCAGATTGGTCAGGGCATCGAGCAGATACTGGTCGGTGAGGACGATGACCGGCACCTGAAACCGATCCGCCAGATCGAAGGCCTGGCGGCTCAGGGCAAAGGCCTGTTCGTGGCTGCCGGGCGCCAGCAGGATGCGAGGATATTCGCCATGGCCGGAGTAAAGGGCCATTTCCAGGTCGCCCTGTTCGGTACGCGTCGGCAGTCCGGTGGCCGGCCCAGGCCGCTGGCCGAGGTGGATGACCAGGGGCGTTTCGGTCATGCCGGCCAGGCTGAGACTTTCCGTCATCAGGTCGAAACCTCCGCCGGAGGTGGTGACCAGGGCCCGGGCGCCGGCGTACCAGGCGCCGAGGGCCATGTTGCTGGCGGCGATCTCGTCTTCCGCCTGCTCCACCACGATGCCGCATTCCCGGGCGTGCCGGGCCAGTACCAGCAGGGCGCCGGTGGCCGGCGACATGGGGTAGGAGCTGACGAAATTGCAGCCGCCGGCGATGGCGCCGTAGGCCACCGCCTCGCTGCCGGTCAGAAAAAGGTCGTTGGCAACCGCGGCCGTCGGCTGCAGGCACAATGCCAGACGGCCCTCTCCGACCAGGTTGCGCCCGGCTTCGAATCCGCTGCGGGCGGCCTTCAGGTTGGCGTCGATGACGGACCGATCCAGATCGGCGAATTGTTGTTCGAGGGCGGCGAGCAATGGCTCCAGACCCTGGCCGACCAAGCCGAGCAGAACGCCCACCGCCACCGTGTTGGCCGCCCGCCGCTCGCCGGCCTGTTCCGCCAGTTGGCCAAAGGGAATGTGGATAAGATCTTCCGCCCCGCTCAGCACTTCGGCATCGCCGAGAATCACCGATTCCGGTCGGAGGCCGGGACGCAGTCGTTCCAGGGCTTTCTGGTCGAGGGGCAGCAGCAGGTCGATGCGCCCCAGGCCGGCGGACACCGGGCGGGAGGCGATGCGGATTTGGGTGGAGTTGCTGCCGCCGCGGATACGCGACATGTATTCCTTGGTGGCGAAGATATGGTACCCGCTGAGTTTCAGGGCAATGGTCAACAGTTGCTCGACGGTCTGAATCCCTCGGCCGGCCTCGCCGCCGATGACCAGGGCGATGTCTTCCGAAAATTCCCGGATGGGTGGCATGGCTGGGTTGGTCTCCTTGGTGCAGACGGACTGGAGCGTCTGCTGATGGTGGTGAGAGGCTGCAAGCGGATAACCCGCATGTCCCAGCAATGATACCGTTATTTTCGCATCGAGCAAGCCGGCAAAGGATTCGTGCCGAGAATCGCCGACCCGCCGCCCTTGGCGGGGATGAAGTTCGGGAGGGAGGAAGGACTTGAAAAAAATGGCCCGAAGGAGACGACGGGCGTCCTTCGGGCCATGGCTTTTCCTCGATGCCGGGCGTATTTCCGGCGACCGGAAAGCTACTTGCCCAGGATTTTTCCGGGCAGGGCCTTGAGATATTCGCGGTTGAGTTGGGCGATGAATTTGACGCTGATGCCCTTGGGGCAGGCAGCTTCACATTCATAGTGGTTGCCGCAGCCGCCGAAACCCTCCCGCTGCATGGCTTCGGTCATGGCACAGACGCGATGGGCCGCTTCCACCCGGCCCTGGGGCAGGCTGGCCAGATGACCGACCTTGGCGGCCACGAACAGCATGGCGGAACTGTTGGGGCAGGCCGCCACACAGGCCCCGCAGCCGATACATTCGGCGGCATCCATGGCGGTTTCCGCATTTATTTTGGGAATCGGCACGGCATGGGCGTCCGGCACGCCGCCGGTGCTGACGGAGACATAGCCGTTGGCCTGGATCAGGCGGTCCAAAGCGCTGCGGTCCACCACCAGGTCCTTGAGCACCGGAAAGGCCCGGGCCCGCCAGGGTTCGATATAGATTTCGTCTCCGTCCCGGAATTGGCGCATGTGCAGTTGACAGACCGTGGAATTGGCCAGCGGACCATGGGCTTCGCCGTTGATGACCTGGGAACAGGTGCCGCAGATGCCTTCGCGGCAGTCGTGGTCGAAGGCGATGGGCTCCAGTCCTTGGGCAATCAGGCCTTCGTTGACCACATCCAGCATTTCCAAAAAGGACATTTCCGGTTCGATGTCTTCCGCCAGGTAGCGTTCCATCCGACCCGGTTCGTCGGCACTGCGCTGGCGCCAGACATGCAGTGTCAGATTCATTATTTGTAGCTCCTTACGGCAAGATGGGTATTTTCGAACGTCAGGGGTTCGCGATGTAACTCCGGTGCCTGGCCGGTGCCCCGATATTCCCAGGCCGCGACATGGGAGAAGTTGGCGTCGTCGCGTCGGGCTTCGCCGTCCGTGGTCTGGTGTTCGACGCGGAAATGTCCGCCGCAGGATTCCTCCCGGTGCAGGGCGTCCCGTGTCAGCACCTCGGCGAATTCCAGGAAATCGGCCACGCGCCAGGCCTTCTCCAATTGCTGGTTGAGTTCCCGGCCGCTGCCTGGAACCCGCACGTTCTGCCAGAACTCTTCGCGCAGGACCGGGATTTGTTCCAGCGCTTCCTGCAAGCCGGTGGCGCTGCGGGCCATGCCGACGTTGTGCCACATGATTTGTCCCAGTTCGCGATGGAAATCGGCGGCTGTACGGCGGCCGCCGATGGCCAGCAACCGGTTGAGTTGAGCCTCGACCTCCTGCCGTGCCTGGTCGAAGGCACCATGGTTCGTGTCGACCTGGCCGGGGGTGATTCGGGCCAGGTAATCGGCGATGGTATAGGGAATGATGAAATAGCCGTCCGCCAGGCCCTGCATCAGGGCACTGGCACCGAGGCGGTTGGCGCCGTGGTCGGAGAAGTTGGCTTCGCCGAGTACGAACAGGCCGGGCAGATTGCTCTGCAGGTTGTAATCCACCCAAAGCCCGCCCATGGTGTAGTGGGGCGCGGGGTAAATGCGCATGGGCTGCCGGTAGGCATCTTCGTCGGTGATGTGGTGGTACATGTCGAACAGGTTGCCGTAGCGGTCACGGATGACCGGTTCACCCAGGCGCGCCAGGGCATCGGCAAAATCCAGGTAGACCCCCAGTTTGCCCGGACCGACACCGTAACCGGCGTCGCACACCTCTTTGATGGCGCGCGAGGCGATGTCGCGCGGCGCCAGGTTGCCGAAACTGGGATATTTGCGCTCCAGGAAATAGTCCCGTTCCCCTTCGGGGATGTCGTTGGGATGCCGTTCATCCAGCCGGTTTTTCGGCACCCAGATTCGGCCGTCGTTGCGCAATGATTCCGACATGAGAGTCAGTTTGGACTGATAGTCGCCCGTCACCGGAATGCAGGTCGGGTGGATTTGGGTGAAGCAGGGGTTGGCGAACAGGGCACCGCGCCGGTAGGCGCGAAAGGCCGCCGTAACGCTGCAGCCCAGAGCATTGGTCGACAGGTTGAACACCGGGGCATAGCCGCCGGTGGCCAGGATGACGGCGTCGCCGGCATGGCAACGGATTTCACCGCTGACCAGGTCGCGTACCACGATGCCGCGGGCCTGGCCGTCGACCAGGACCAGGTCGAGCATTTCCCTGCGGGGGAAAACGCGCACCGTGCCCGCCGCCACCTGACGGGACAGGGCCTGATAGGCCCCGAGCAGCAGTTGTTGGCCGGTCTGGCCGCGGGCGAAGAAGGTCCGCGAAACCTGGGCGCCGCCAAAGGAACGGTTTTCCAGGTAGCCGGCATAGTCGCGAGCAAAGGGCACTCCTTGTGCTACGCACTGGTCGATGATGGCGTTGCTGACCTGGGCCAGGCGATAGACATTGGCCTCGCGGGCGCGGAAGTCGCCGCCCTTGATGGTATCCTGGAACAGGCGCAGGATGCTGTCGCCGTCGTTCCGGTAATTTTTGGCGGCGTTGATCCCGCCCTGGGCCGCAATACTGTGGGCGCGACGCGGGCTGTCCTGGTAGCAGAAGGCCTCGACCCGGTAGCCGAGTTCCGCCAGGGTTGCCGCCGCCGAAGCCCCGGCCAGTCCGGTGCCGACCACCAGGATCTTGAACTTACGTTTGTTGGCCGGATTGATAAGCTTCATTTCCTGGCGGTGTTTGTCCCACTTGTCCGCCAGAGGACCCGCCGGGCATTTGCCGTCGAGAATCATGCTGCACCCCCTTGGACTGTGATGAAGCCGAAAAAAATCAGTGCCGGAATGGCGGCGAAACCCGCCGCCAGCAGAGCGGCAATCAACGAACTCAATAAGCCGAACCAAGGCAGGGTGCGGGCATTGTTCAGCCCGAAGGTCTGCAGCATGCTGCCCAGGCCATGACTGAGATGAAAATAGAGCGCGCCCATACCGAGAATGTAAACCAGGACAAAACCGGCCAGGCGAAAATGGATCACCAACATGCTGAAAACGTCAGGGCGCTGCAGGGCATCCAGCCAAGGGGTTATCTCCGGGCCCAGAAGTCGCAAGGTGAAGTGCAGCAGGTGAAAGCCGGCGAAGGCAGCCAGGCACAGGCCGCTGTAGATCATGGTCCGGCCGGCGAGGGTGCTGCGTTGGGGCTTGTTGCGGTAATAGGCCATGGGCCGGGCGCGCCGGTTTTCCAGGGTCAGCAGAAGGCCAAAGGAGACATGAATGCCGGCCGCGGCCAACAGTCCGCCGCGGAATACCCATAGCAGGGGGCCGAGTTGCTTGAGGTGATGGGCATAGGCATTGATGCCGTTCGGACCGAGGAAAACGGTCAGGTTGCCCAACAGGTGGGCGACAATGAAGCCGGCCAGCAGCAGACCGCTGAAGGCCATCAGCAGCTTGCGCACAACGGGATTGCGAAACAGGGTCGGATGAAACATTGGGTCAAGTTCCTCAGTGAAAGGAATAAATAAAACCCCGGCAACCGGAATGCGTCCCTGGGGTGACCAAGGTCTTGTGCGGCAGAGCGGGGTTGCGACGGGCTGGAACCGGTGGAATTTGAGTCGGGGCTTTCCGGGAACGGGCACCATTTTTCCTGACGTTGGCAGACAACGTCGCGGCCATATACTAGTCCTGCCCCGGCGAAAATGCAAAAAAAAAATCGGGTCTTTTCATCGTTTGGTCGCTGGCTTGGAGCGTTTCCCGGCGCATTCTAAGACCAGGACGGTTCGAAAATCGTGTAATTTTTATAATGCCTGTGCTAGTATGGGGCCGTTTGATGTGGGTTGCACCCAGAATAGCGGAATTTTTCCCCCTGCCTGTTTTGCCGGCGGGGTTCGTGCTTTTTGAGGCGGCAATCAGTTTTTTTGCCGGTATCCGGATGCGAGATGCGTTTCGCACCGGGTGCCGGAAGAGGCATCCATTGGAAGTTGGGGAGAAATATGGCCAGCATGACAGGAGCTCTCGGTAGCATGTTGCAGCGACTGGGCAGCGAGGCGCTGGGATATTTGCAACGGGCCGGGCGCATGGGGTGTTTTCTCTTTGCCTGCCTGGTCAGCATCGTGCGTCCGCCTTACAAATTTCGACCGATCATCCGTCAGATCCATTTTGTCGGTTCCCGATCCATGTTCGTCATCCTCTTCACGGGGTCTTTTACCGGCATGGTCCTGGCTTTGCAGGGTTATTACACCCTGCGCCAGTTCGGCTCCGAAGGACTGCTCGGTTCGGCTGTGGCCCTGAGCCTGATCCGCGAACTGGGTCCGGTGGTGGCGGCGCTGATGGTGGTCGGTCGGGCCGGTTCGGCCATCTGCGCCGAGATCGGCATCATGCGCAACACCGAGCAGATCGATGCTTTGGAATGCATGGCCATCGACCCCTACAAGTATCTCATGGCCCCCAAGTTTGTCGCGGGAGTAGTGGCCATGCCGCTGTTGACGGCCATCTTCGATGTGGCCGGAATTCTCGGCGGCTATCTGGTCGGGGTGTCGTTGTTGGGCGTGAACGCCGGAGCCTATTTTCAGCAGATGTACTCCAGCGTCGTCTGGAACGACGTCGAAATGGGTCTGGTCAAGTCCCTCGTTTTCGGCTTGCTGATCATCTGGATCTGTGCGGTCAAGGGATACTATCTGCATCTGGAAAAAAGCGGGGGCTTCGGTGCCGAGGGGGTCAGTCGTACCACCACCGACGCGGTGGTGCTGTCGTCGGTTTCCATTCTTGTATGGGACTACCTGATCAGCGCCATCATGTTGTAAGCTTTGCGCCGGCTCCGAGTTCTCGGCCACGGAATGAATGTCATGAGTGAAACCAAGCAGAATATCGCCATCGAACTGGTGGACGTGGAACGCTCCTTCGGGCAGCAGAAGGTTTTGAACAAAATCAACCTGGCGGTCCGCGAAGGCACGACCACGGTAATCGTCGGGCCCAGCGGCCAGGGCAAGAGCGTCGTCCTCAAGCATATGCTCGGCCTGTTGCAACCCGACCGGGGTCGGGTTCTGGTCTACGGCAAGGACCTGGCCCGCATGCGCAAGTCGGAATTGAAGGCGGTGCGCCAGGATTTCGGGGTGCTTTTCCAGAATGTGGCTCTGTTCGATTCCCTGAACATCTTCGACAATGTGGCCCTGCCGTTGCGTGAGCGGACCCAGGCCGGCGAGGATGAAATTCGGGACAACGTCCGCGAAAAGCTGGCGCTGATGGACCTGGACGGCGTCGAGGAAAAATTTCCCGCGCAGCTCAGCGGCGGCATGAAGAAGCGGGTCGGCCTGGCGCGGGCCTTGGTCATGAAACCGCGTATCGTTTTCTTCGATGAACCCACCACCGGCCTGGATGTCAGCAAAAGCAACGAAATTTACCGCCTGTTCTTTAAAACCCAGGCTCGTTTGAAATACACGGCGGTTATCGTCAGCCACGATGTGCCGAAAATTTTCAAGCTGGCCGATTATGTGGCCCTGATTCACGAGGGCCAAATATTGGGCAATATTCCCCCGGAGCAATTTCAACTTTCCGATAATCCGGTGATTCGCGCCTTCGTGGAAGAGACCATGGGCCCGATCTATTCCAGTGAAAGGGAGGAACGGTTTTTTTATGAAAAGGTATAATGTCGAAATCGCCGTGGGCATCTTCCTGGTGGTCGGTTTTATCTGCTTCGCCTACCTGTCCATCAAACTCGGCAACCTGAATCTCTTCGGCGACCGCTCCTATGCCGTTGTGGCCCGGTTCGGTTCCGTCTCCGGCCTCAAGCAGGGGGCCCTGGTGGAGATGGCCGGGGTCCGGGTCGGTACCGTCAGTCGCATCTCGCTTGATCCAGAAACCTATGAAGCGGTGCTGGTACTGTCCATCGACCAGGGCATTCGACTCCAGGAGGATACCATCGCATCCATTCGGACTTCGGGAATCATTGGCGACAAGTTTGTCGATTTGTCGCCTGGCGGTCTGGATGAGTATCTGCAACCGGGCGACCGGATTGTCGAGACCCAATCCGCGGTGAATCTGGAGCAGTTGGTCAGTAAATATATCTTCGAACAAAATTGATATCCAACCGTGGGAGAATCATGATGAAATTTCACGTGTTGTTGGTTGCTTTTTGGTGCCTGGCAGTCGCGCGCCCCGGTTTTGCCTTGGCGGCTGGGGAAGGAGATGCCTCCGGGGAGCCGGCCCAGATCCTTCAGGCCGCCGAGTCCGACTTTCCTGCAAGAGAGATGGATTTGCCCCAGGACTGGTCGGCCGGCGGGAATGAATCCGAGGCGCCCGGCAAGGACGAAACGCAACCGGTGATGGCCTCCGAACCGGTTTCCAGTGAGGACTCTGATCAAACCCCGGACCTGGATCCGCGTGCCTACCACGATCTGGTCCGCGAAGACGATGCGGACTTCAACGATGCCGAAGACTTCACCAACGGCGAGTTGGCGATGATCAAGGTGGCCGATCCCATCGAGCCTTTCAACCGGGCCATGTTCTGGGTCAACGACAAGCTCTATTTCTATCTGTTCAAGCCCATCGCCCGCAGCTATCGGGTGGTGCCGGAACCGGCCCGCCAATCCGTGTCAAACTTCTTTTCCAATCTGGGCACGCCGGTGCGATTCATCAATTCGGTGCTGCAGTTGAAGTTCCAGGATGCCGGAACGGAGTTGGGCCGTCTGGTGGTCAATTCGACCGTCGGCATCGGCGGCTTGTTCGACCCGGCAGAGAAATGGTTCGATTTGGAGCGCAAGCAGGAGGACTTCGGGCAGACCTTGGGCCACTATGGAGTGGGCTCGGGCTTTTACATTGTTTGGCCGATCCTGGGTCCTTCCAATGCGCGCGATACGGTGGGCATGGCGGCTGATTTTTTCATGGATCCCCTGCTGTATTTCAAGATGAAGCCCCTGGAACGCGGCGGTCTCAGGGGGCTTGACAAAACTACCGATCTGTCCCTCGACAAGGACTCCTACGAGGGCCTCAAGCGGCAGTCCCTGGATCCCTATCTGGATATGCGGAATTTCTATCACCAGTTCCGCGAGGGCAGGATTGAACAATAATGGCTGGAATATGAGATTTTGGCAGGCCTGTCGGTCGTAGTCCGGCATTGGCCGTGCCATAGCAAATTGAAAAATTTCAGGAGTTGAACGATGAAAAGCAGAATATGCCTCATTCTGGTGCTGGTGTCGATTTTCTGTGGTGTGGGCATGGCTGGAGCGGCGTTACCCGGCCCCACGGAACAATTGCGCGGCACCATCGACAGAATCATTGAAACCCTGCGTGACAGGAGCCTGCCTCGAGATGAAATGCTTTCCAGGGTCAGCGTCTTGGTGCGCAGCAAATTCGATTTCTGGGCCATGTCCCAGCGCACCCTGGCCGTCAACTGGAACCGGGCGACGCCTGAACAGCGGCAACGTTTTGTGGCCCTTTTTTCCCAGTTGCTGGAGGATACCTACCGGGAGCGCATCGGGTCCTACACCTATCAGAACGAATATGTCAAATACATCAGCGAAAAGGTGGAAGGGACTCGCGGCGAGGTCCATACCATCGTAGTAGCCAACAATGAAATTCCGGTGACCTACCGAGTGCGGCTGAAAGGGCAGGAGTGGCTGGTTTATGACGTGGTGGTTGAAGAGGTCAGCCTCATCAGCAACTACCGCAGCACCTATAATGAAATTGTTCGGCGTGAAGGCATGGATGGTTTGCTCAAGCGCATGGAACAAAGAATCCGGGAACTTCAGGCAGCCAACAAGAAAGGATCGGCGCAGTGATGATCGGCCCCTCCGACAACGGGCAAGTCGACCCTGCTCACCGGGACGCCAAGGCCGGAATGCTGGAGAAGCTGGGCGGGTTGGGATTCCTGGGAGAAGAGGAGCGGGCGGTCCTGGCCTCCTACCTCGATTATCGCCGCTTGGCTGAAGGCGAAGTTCTATGGGAGGAAAAACAACCGGCGCGCTACCTGGCTCTGTTGCTGGCCGGGCGCCTGGAGATCAAAAAGGACACGGAGTTTCCCGGCAAGCAGGTGGTGGTCGGCGTCTATGGTCCCGGAGCGGTGGTGGGGGAATTGTCCTTTTTCGACGGCGCTCCCCGCGCGGTAACCGTGGTCGCTCTTGAGCAGGCGGAACTGGCCACCCTCAGCCGTGAGCGGTTTTCTTCCTTGGAAGCGCAGCATCCCGACGTTGCTGCTGCGTTGAGTCGGGGAGTACTGCTGGCCCTGGCCAGCCGGCTCAAGCAAGCCTACGAGCGTTTGGCGGCGATTTTTTAGAGGGCTAAAAGGGCAAGGGTACTTCGTTTTTATCGCCTATGTTGACAAAATGAAACCGCCGGTTTCGGGCTTGCCCGGAACCGGCGGTTTTGTATAAGTTCCCCTTAGCTTTATAGACCGTTCTGCAGCTCGAACCGAACCGGCACCAGGACGGTATCGGCAATCGGTTGGCCATTGCGGCGGGCCGGCCTGAAGATCCAAAGGGCCACTGCCTCACGAGCGGATTGGTCCAGCATGTCGTAGCCTGAGGACTTCTCAATCTGGATGGTGGCTACCGTACCATCGGCTGTTACCGCCACTTTGAGCAGGACTTCTCCTTGCCAGCCTCTGCGGCGCGCCGTCTTCGGATAAGGAATCTGTGTAGCGCTACCATAGCCTAACGGGCTGGCACGGTACGAGCCACGGCCGTTTTCACCATGCCCGGTTTCAGTGCCGGGTTGGCCATTGCCGGAAATGCTGCTGGTGCCCGGGCCATCCCCAAGTGACGACAAGGGGGCGTTTGCCGACTCACTTGCAGGTGCGGTCCCGCCAGATACTTCGCCGGAGCCATCCATGGCCGGCCTGTACAAGGTGTCGGGCGCTTTCTGGTCGACGGCAGGTCCGGTTTTTCCCCTTGGCAATATGTCTTTTCGGTTCGAGACGGCTTCGGTTGTTCTCTTGCGGGGCACTGGTGGCTGGGAATGATTCTTTTCGGGGAGTGGGCGAGTTGACGGGGTCGGGGTGTCGGCTGGCGAACCCTCTCGCGCCTCGGGCTGGATTCCAGCGCTTTCGCCCGGAGGATATAGCTCTACCATTAAAATGGTAGGCTTGCCTAACTCCCAGGGAGCAGGCAAGGGCCAGAAGGTCAACATGGCTACGTGGATGCATACCGAAAGGAACATCCACAAGCTGAAAGCTATATGAGGGGTTGGCATGTCTCGGGTTGTGCCTTCATCCGGTAATCCAGCGCCTGAAATGCCCTCCCGGCGGCCAATTCGCCGGAAGGGCAGCATGTCATGCTCGTTCTTTCGGAACCATTTCAGAATGACAGCGTTGCTCCGACATACCCGGCGATACCTGGAGTGCCGAAGCCATTGACTTCTTCGTAATCTTCATCAAAAAGATTCTCGACTCGACCATGGATGCGCAAATGTTTGGCGAGGTCATAGGCAATGGCCAGGTTGACCACCGTATAGGCGCCAAGGGTTTTGGTTTGATCCCAGATGAGGAGATCAATGTCATCTCGTTTGCCGACATAAAAAATATCCAGATTGACATTGCCGCGATCCAGAAAACGGTAGTCGGCGTTAAGGTTATACTTGTGACGCGGTCTTCGCAACAGTTGATTGCCCGTTGCCCGATTTTCCGTATCCGTATAAGTATAACTTGCCGAAAGGGTTAAATTGTCCATCGGTCGGACCGATGCGGTCAGCTCGACACCTTTTGACTCGGCCTTATCGATGTTCTCGTACTCATATTTGAAGCTGCTAAAACTGAAAAATGTGTTGATAAGGTCTTCAAATCTATTTTCAAAATAGGTTGCAGAAAGGCTGATGCGGTCGTCCCAGAATTTCTGTTCAAGCCCGATATCCCAACCCCGACTCTTTTCTGGAGCAAGGTTAGGATTACCCAGCACCCAGGTCGAATTTTCGAAAAGTTGCGCCAAGGTTGGTGCTTTGAAGGCGGTACCAAATGTTCCCTTGATCCGGGTTCCGGTCGGGCGGAACAAATAGCTGCTGGTAATTCTGTAAGTCAAGCGCGCACCAAAGGTCTGGTGATCATCGACACGCAGGCCGAAAGTCGTAATGAAATCATCCCAGAGTATAACCTGATCCTGAAGGAAGGCGCTGAATGTTTCTACGCTCTTTTTGGAGAATGAATCGTCCGTATTCCAAAGAGGGTCTTCGTAAAAAAATTGGGATTTGCCCTTGGCTTCTTCCTTTTTATATTCGCCGCCAAGAGTGAAGACGTTCGCGCTGGTGAAATAGAGATTGTGCTGCCAGTCCATCTTGTAGAGACGGCTGTCGTAGGTTGTCCGGCTGCTGTCGAAAGGGTGGTCCGGGTCGGTCCGATCGATATTTTTGCGAGCGTAATCGGTCAGCGAAAGACCAAGTCTCTGCTCCCAGAGGTCATTCAGCAGCATCAATCTGCCCTGGATTCGGGCGTAGATGGATTCAGAGTGAAAAGTATTGTTGGGGTCGTCTCCACCGGGGCCGGCAAAGGTGTCAAGATCCGTATTGGATTTGATGTAACGCAGGAAAAAATCCACATCGACGTTGCCCAATGGTGTCAGGCCAAATCGGGTTGATACAGTGGTTCGGTCGAAACCGTCACGCTCCGTATTGCCGTATTTTTTTGCCGCCGCCGAAATGCCTTTGGTGTCGAAATAGGAAGCTGTCAAAGAGTAATTAATCAGATCGTTGCCCCCGGAGAGAGAGAGGCGTTCCTGATGCGTGTCGAAACTGCCTCCCTCGGCGCTGATGGCGACTTTGGGTTTACCGCTGCCCTTTCTGGTAATGATGTTGATCACGCCGCCGAGAGCATCTGAACCATAGAGGGTGCTGCCTGGTCCGCGCACAATTTCAATGCGCTCGATATTGTCGACGGCCAGATTGGCAAAATCGAAGGACCTTCCTGGGTTGGACGGATCGTTGACTTCAACGCCGTCGACCAGAACCAATGTGTGGGTCGAGTTGGCTCCTCGCAGGAAAATCGAGGTCTGCTGCCCGCTCCCGCCTTGGCGGACCACATCCAGGCCAGGTACGCTACGCAGCACATCAATGACGTGGCTCGGTTGTTGGTTCTCAATGTCCTGGCGGCTTATGACGGTGACGGAACTTGCTACCTGGCTCAAAGGAGTTTCGAGACGGGTTGCCGTGACGACGACGGGATCAAGAGTGGTGGTTTCGGCCGCGAATGGCTGACCGGCATGCAACAGCACGCCGGCCAGGGCCAAAGGCAGAACTTTCTTCAGAAGCATAAAAGAAAACTCCTCTTTGTGCCCAGGCAGAGGTGAGCACCAAGAGGAGCGCGAAAACCCGACCGGAAATGCCGTGTGCACGCCCGGGTCGGGAAGAACGTTCGCCTCAGCCCACCTTCCCATAAGCCCGGGGAAGATGTTGTGGGACGTCCGTCCGGCAGGTCTTCTGGCTCGCGAATCATTCTCCGGGCCGCCTTCCCGATCTTTCCCGATCAGTGGCTTGCTGGCCCATCGTCCTCGCTTACAGTGGCGGGTCCGCGGGGGAGTTGCACCCCTCTTCCCTTTTCAGCCTTGCGGCACCGGTGGACAAATCGACAGTAAAATACTAGCCCCATGTTGGGGGCTTGTAAAGAGGCTGCAGGATTGTAATGGAACTGCCTGGAATGTCCTCCTGTTGGAGATGGTGGCAGGATTTCCCGGGCAGATCCTTGCTGGCGTACTCAGCCCCCGCCGACTTTGGGGAACAGGGATACGGTGGCGCCATCCACCAAGGCGTCCGTCGGTACCACATGGCGTCCGTTGATGAGAGCAACGCCAAGCTCGGGTTCGGAGATGCCCAGCTCTTCCAGGATGGTGCCGATGGTGGCGTTGTCGGCATATTCACGTTCCGCGACCTTGAACCGATTGTCACGGAACGTAGCAAAAAGCTTGAGGGTGATCTTCATGTGGCTCCTGCCCAGTGAGCGGCCCGTCGTCGCCGTATTTCTACTTTGACAAAACGGGAAGGGTAGAAAGAAGAGTGGGCACCCGATAAGAGTGCCCACTCGGTTTTCAGTGCTGTAAGACGGTCTTAGAAATTCCAGACTTCGTCGATTTCAGCGCCGGTGAAGTCCCACAGAGCGTTGTGGGGGGCGACCGGCTCGTACTCGAAGAACTCGGGCAGACGGTCGTCTTCGTTGGTGAAGCCGGCAGCCGTGTTGAAGGCTTTTTCCTTCTTCAGGATGCTGGCGCCCATGCCCATGAATTCGTCCACGGTCAGGCTGGTGCCCTGGGTGGCGGCGATCATGTCGACCAGAGCGGGCAACACTTCCGGGATGTCCAGCGCCGGGAAGGCGATGAAGATGCACATGCCGGTGCTGTCGAAAGCGGTGGTGCCGATCTGCAGGTTGCGGGACAGCTCAACCTGGCCTTCTTTGCTCAGAGGATCGACATAGCCGCCGACCTTGAGGATGTTGGTGGCGATGGTGTAGCCGGCGGTGTGGTCGGCACCCATGGTCGAAGTGGCATAGGTGATGCCGATACCCTTGACCGAGCGGGGGTCGTAAGCCGGGATGCCCTGGTTTTTGACCACCGGGACGCGGGTCAGGCCGAAAGCCTGGCCGACGGAAGCGGTGCCGTTGCCGAGGATACGGCCAATCGGAGTGCACTTGCCGATTTCTTCGTTCATGACGCGCAGGGTTTCCTTGCCGTCACCCCAGGGAATCACGCCGGCTTCCATGGCCACGGCGATGAGCACGGCGCCTTCGATGGAGTCGATGCCGATGTCGTCCATGGCGTTGTCGATGCGGGCGCAGTCGTCCAGTTCCTTGATCATGCAGTTGATGCCCAGGCCCCAGACGGTTTCGTATTCGAAACCGGAGGTGATGTAAACACCGGCCTCATCCACATACTCCTGGGAGCACTGAATGATACAGCCGGCATGGCAGCCGTGCTTGGTTTTGCCGCCGCGCTTGGCGATGGTGTCGTGCATGGTTTCGCCGGATACCATGTCATGGTGTTCGCAGGCGCCGTACTTGAAGTTCTGGGTCGGCAGACCGCCGGCTTCGTTCAGGATGTTGATCAGAACGTTGGTGCCGTACACGGGCAGGGCTTCGCCGGTAACCGGGTGATCCAGCATGCCTTTGGCGAAAATCTTGGCAGCGGCGCGGAACTTCTCGGGGTCGGCGATTTCAACCTTGCCGGCGCCGGTGTCGTCGATGGTGATGCACTTGACTTTCTTGGAGCCCATAACGGCGCCGAGGCCGCCACGGCCGTGGGAACGAATCTTCTGGTCCGGGTCCTTGACGGAGATGTTGGCGGCGGCCAGACGCTCTTCACCGGGGACGCCGATGGTGACAACGCCGATCTTCTTGCCGAATTTTTCGTTCATGGCATCGATGACGGCGAAGTTCTGCTTGCCCTTCACGTCGGAGGCGTCTTCGAAGGTCACGCCGTCCTTGGTGACATGCAGGCGGTACCATTTGTCATCCTTGGGCTGGCCTTCGATGATCATGGCCTTGATGCCCATGCGGGCGAACTGCTGGGCGCTGGTGCCGCCGGCGCTGGATTCCTTGATGGTGCCGGTCAGGGGGCTCTTGGCGCCGGCGGACATGCGGCCGGAGTTGGCAGCCGGGGTGCCGGTCAGCATGCCGGGGGCGAAGACCAGCTTGTTGTTGGGGCCGAGGGGATGGCAGGTCGGCGGCACTTCGGCGGCGACGATGCTGGAGGTCATGGCACGACCGCCCAGGTTAGCCAGTTCGGCGGGAACATCTTCGACCTTGCAGGTCAGGTTCGTCATGTTTACGCGAAAGATCTTGCCCATTCTTTTCTTCCTCCCAGTGTTTGTGCCTTGGAACGGTTCCGGGTAGAATCTCCTTTCCACAATGGGAGGCGCCACTGTTTCCAGCGGAACCCGTCGGCCTGCTGCCGTGGGGACCTTCCCCGTAGGCGGCGAGGCTCGGAGATCTTTTTCACAACCATCGACCCTTTGCCGAGGGGCGATGCCAGCTCTAGTGGTATGACTGCTGTCTTTATAGCAAAAATAAAACAAAAGTTCAATATGGAAAAATCGTCCCCTCACCTAATTTCTCCGCACAATGTATACGCATGTAAAATCAGATGTTTATAAGCTTAAACTTTCTTGATGCACAATCAAATATTGTTAAAAAGCCGGGAAAAACCTGAAATGGGTGGGAATTTGCGGGAGGTTTTGTGTATACGTCATGGCGTATACGATGGACTATAGCAACAGATATACCATATAGCCCAGCATACTGACCAACAACAACCATGGTGCCAGGTCCAGAAGTATTCGTTCTTTGTCGGGCATGCTGGTTGTAGCGACTCTTTGATTGACCTGTTCCAGAATCAGACGACTCAACAATTGTGGAGTATGATTTTCGGCAGCAAAGTATTGACCTCCCGTGATGTCGGCGATCTGTCGCAAAATCCGCTGATCACGTCGGGTTTTTAGGTAGTCGCCCCGATTGTCCTCATAAAATCCATCAATGCCGGTTTGGCCGGGCCGTCGGATGGGGATGAAAACCTCCGTGTCCCGGCCGGTGCCGACGGTAAATACGGGAATGGTCTTTTGCGCCAAAAGTTCGGCCCGGGCCAGCAGGGCGGAAGGCTCATTTTCCGTGTCTTCGCCATCGGATATGAGAATCACAATCCCGGCGGCATCCCCTCCGAGGGCTGCGGCCATGTCCTCGCCGATGTCCATGGCCGCGGCCAGATCGCTGCCTGATTCCGTCAGGTTGGCGAGTTCGGTTTGTTGGATCATGTAACGGAGGAAACCTTGGTCCCGGGTCGGCGGCACCACCTCGATGCCGTTACGGGCAAAAAAGAACAGACCGGCCTTTTCTCCTGCCAGGTTCTGAAACAATTCCGTCGCGACTTGCCGGCCCAGATTGAGCCGGTTGGCGATTTCGGAGCCGTTTTGAGACGACGGCAGGCGGCCGACATCCTCGGCCAGCATGGACTTGCTGACATCCAAGCCGACCGCCAAAATCGCATTGTGACGGGCATCGCCTCGCTGCCAGACCTGAATATGCCAACCTGCCAGGGACAATATCAGAGCGCCGCCGGTCAACAATGCGACATTGCAGCGTCCCAGCCCCCGCCACAAGTCGCGCCGGGTTACCCGCCCGACCAGAGTGCGCCGAATATCCAGCAGTCGGAATTCGGTCCACAGACTCCAGAGCAGGCTCGGCAGCAGGATAGCCAGCAGGATCAGGACCCAGGGGTGGGAAAGTCGCATAAATTCGTCCTTCTTACTTTTCGACCCGCACTTCCAGAGGAATTCCGGGGGTGAATCCGGCTACATCAGGGATGTAGGCTTCCAGTTGTTCGCGCACGGTTTCCAGGTTTTCCTGCCGAATTTCCGCCAATCCGATGCGCTGGTATTCGCCAACGCCGACGATAAGTTCCAGATTCCAGCGCGGAATGGTCCGTTGCAAAGAACTGCCGCCGGCCCGATCCACCTGTTTGATGGCCGCCTTGAAATCCGTGAGGGCGTCGTTCAGGAACTTGGCCGCTTTGCGGCCGTCCTGTTCATAACTCAGCACGCTGTAGGCGAGCAACACCGAAACCCCGGCTTTCAAGTTCAAGATGGGCCAGGCTGCGGCGGGGGCAAGGTTGGGATGCTGTTGAAGGACTTCCTCGGTGTCCTCTCGCAGGGCCAGCAGACCTTCGTGAAAGCGTTGCAGCAGGTCCTGGCTGTGTTCGGCCAGATAGGGATTGTCCTGGGCGGCGGCGACCTGGTCGAAATCCTGCAGGGCCTGCCGCCAGCGGCCGTAAAGATAAAGATAAACGATATCCGGTCGAAAGGGTGCGGTGGCTCGCGTCTGGACTGCCAGTTGCCGAAGTTGTTCGGGATCCGGTGTTTCAATCTGCGAAGTCACCTTGCCAAGGTATAGATTCATCTGCCGCCAGGTTCTCTGCTGGAGGACGGCGGAGGCCCCCGCGATCATTCCCCAGACGAACAGCGTCAAGCCTGCCGCGGCCAAGGTCAGCAGCAGTTTCGACCGTATCCGTGGGGCAGCCAGAAAGTCCTGCCATCGATGCATCGGTTTTTTTATCTCTGTCATGGGTACCCCCAAAAGGTTACAGGCGGCGATAGGCAGGCAGGCAGCGCATGGTCAGATGTGCCACCAGCAGCACCAGGCCCAAAAGGGAGAACCAGGGTCGCGTCCAACGTGGCTGGAACGTCACCCGGCTCAAGTTGCGGTTGGCTTCAAGAACATCGATTTCCTGGTAGACGGCTTCGATTTGATCCCGATCCAGGCTGCGCGAGGTGACGAAGATCCGCCCGATGGGTTTCTCCCCGTAGGCCGGGGTCATGGCCTGCTCCACGGCATCGTCAATCTCTCCGCCAACGGCAATGATATAAAAATGAACACCGATGGCTTTCATGAGTGTGATGAGATTCACCAGGTTGGGCATCCGGCCGCTACGAATATGGGTACGCAGGGTCGGTTCGATGCGTCCGTCGGTAAACAGGATGACTGCCATGCCGCGTCCCAGTCCGGCCTGGTGCAGTCGGCGCGGGATGTCCAGCAGGGTGCCGGGTTCGCTGAGCAGAAACTGCCGCAGTCCGGCGATCTGCTCCACGGTCAGCCGGCTATCCTCGGGCAGCATGGAAAAAAAGGCTGAAAGGGCCAGCCAGACTGCCTCCGAGGCGTTGGTGCCGCCTCCGGCCCCCAACTCCCGATAGATGCGGGACTGGTTTCGACTGCGGACCAGTTCCAGTTTGTTCTTCAGCAGTTGCTTGTCGAAGGTCAGGGGCGACAGCAGCCTGGCATAGCTGGAAAAGGCGACCAGGCCGATGTAATCGTCCGCCCGACGCAGGTCGATAAAGGATTCAAGACCATCCAAGGCCAGATCGCCAAGGGTTTCCGGACTTTCCGGCGAAACCAGCCGCTTCATGGAGCCGGACAGATCCAGGGCCAGGAAGATCCACTTGGATTCGATGAATTCCTCCACCGTGCGGCGGGAGTAGCCCGGATTGGCCAGAGCCAGGCAGAGACTGACAAAGGCCATGCTGAAAAGGATGGCTTCATAGTTGGCGCGCCAGAAGCCGGGCCGGAGCCCGGCCAAGTGGGGTCCCACCGCCGGGAAGGGGATTTTCTCCCGACGTTGCCGGCGCACCCGGAGCAGTATCGGGAGCAGTAACGGCAGCAGCAAGGCTGCGGGATATTGCAGTTCGAATGTCGCCATCGTCCAGCCGCTCTTTCCGGGACCCGGTTCCGCGGCGCCCGGGATGCTTCGGAACCGCGGTCCCGACGGGAGGTTGCTTGCAGGTGATCAGTTTTCTGTCGCCGAGTTTCCACCTTCAGCCTGCTTTTCCAGGGACGGCCGCAGCCCCTCAAGCAGTTGACGCAAACGATCCTGGAGGCGGCTTATGGCCTCGGGTGTCACGGCGCCGGCAGCCAGCAACTTTTCGATACTCTGCAGAACCGCCTCCGCGTCGCCGCGGCAGTCGGCGGGCAACGCTTGGCCGACGGCCTGCATGAAGACACTCGCGCCGCCGCCGCGCCGGGTTGCCGGCAGGTTCGCCATTGTCGCCAGCAGTTCCCGGCAGGCGGTGCCCATGGCGGCCAAGTCGTCCATCCCCAGCGCTAGTGTCTCAGTCTGTAGCCAGGTTTGCAGCGTTTGCAAGCGGTGGTTGGCGGCGCGGCTGTCCGGTGCAGGTGCCGGGCCGTTGACCGGTTTTTGGCGCCGGCCCCAGGCGGCCAAACCCATGAGCGTCATCCCGATGATGGCCAGAGCCGCGCCGCGCAGCAGGCGACGCCGGGCAGCGCGATCCTTGAAGGGCGGTGGCACCCCGGGGGTGACCACCTTCAGCCCCAAGGCATCGGGAGCTTCGGGCAGCAGGGCGGCAATGCGCACGGCGGGGCCGGCCAGGGTGTGGCTGTGCAGTGCTTGTCCACCGTTGCGGGTGTCCGTGTAATAGATGGGAACGTCCGGCAGGCGGAACTCCCCTGGAGCGTACAGGGTAATTTTACCCGTGAGCACGACGGGGCTGTGGGTCAGGTCGACGGCGCTCAGGGGATGATCGTAGCTGAGTTCCAACAGGGACTGGAAGATGCCGGGCGGTCGCAGGTTCAGGTTGGCGATGGTGGAGGATTCGATGCGAATACCTTCCAGAAAACGGATTTCGATACGGAAAGGGAGTGGCGTACCGAGGGTCGCGCCGCCGAGGTCCAGGGTGAAAAGTGCCGACAGCGGCGGCAACAGGGGCAAAAGTTGCGGCACGGCCTGCAACACATGCACATCCTCGGCCAGCAACACAGCTGCTTGCCAGATGGCCATCCGGCAGGGATCGATATGCACTGTTTCCCGGGTTGGGACCGGCCCGGGGGCAAAATCCACTGCGCCGATTTGGTCCAGCAGTCGCTGACGGACTTGGGCGTCGGCCGTGGTTTTCCAGGTAATATCGATGCGATCCAGTGGCGCAAAGCGCTGCCGGCCGATTTTCCAGGCCGGTTGCACCCAGAGCACGGCAGGATCGCGGGCCAGTCTCTCCAGCAAAGTCGTCAGATCGGCGGAGGCGGCTCCGGCCCGCAGGCGGTAGGCGGCCAGGCGCTGGCGCCCGTCGGGATCCAGCAGATAATAATCGAACACATCCCTGAACCGGAAATGGAAGTCATTCATAAGCTCTGCGGCGGTTTGGGCAGAGGGGTCGACGGTAGCCCATTCTGATGTCGGGTCTTCGCCGGGAGCCTCGAGGGTGGCTGCATCGGCGGGTAATGGGTCCCCCGCCGGCGTTGGTGCATCCAACTCCTCCGGTATCGCAGCTTGGAAATCGCTGCTGTCCTGCGCCGGTTCGCCAAGGAAGCCGCTTGGTTCCAGGGCCTGAGATGCCGTGGGCCGCGGCTGGAAAAAGACCACCAGCCAGGTTCGTTCGGGGGTCGGGATCACCCGCTGCCCCTTGCTATCCAGGTACCAGGGGTGAGCCTCGGCCTGTTGCCAGACCTGCTCGAAACAGCTGACGGCCGCGGGCGGCAGGGAAAGGTCCTGGCTGTCGGTCGTCCTGGCTTCGGTCCGGTCGGCAAGGGCGGAAGGTTGTTGGCTGTGCGCCGCGGGTTGCAGGATGGACAGGACCAGCAGGGCCGCCGGCAGCGCCTGACGCCAGGGTCGAAGGTGCTCTATTGTGAAGAGGAATTTCATGGTCGGTTCCATTTCGGATGCGGGTCAAACCCGGGCCGCCAGACGCCGGGCAAAAAAGGTGTTGACCTTTTCCTGGATCGCGGGGTCGGTAACCGTCAATAGGGCGGAATCGATGTCGGCCCGCGCCAATTGGCGCACCAGGTGTTTCCGCCAGCGGCCCACCAGGGCGTTGTATTGCTGCCGGCGCGTCAGGTCGAGGGCCTGGGTGACACCGGTTTCGACATCCCGGATGTGGACCTGCACGTCCTGCATCTCCGGCAACCGGAATTCCACCTCTGCCAGGATGTGCAGGGCCACCAGTTCATGGGCCGGATAGCGGCCGCCGGCGGCCGCTTCGAGTTGGCCGCGCAGGTCGCCGATTTCGGCATTGAAATCGGACAGGATCACTCCCAGGCAGGCCGGCAGGCGTTTGAAGAGATAGGCCAGGGCCGGCTGCAGACGGGTTTGGCGGCAATCCGCCACACCGGCCCGATCCAGTGCCGTCAGCAGGCGCTGCAGTTGCTGCGGTGCGGCGCTGGGCGGAAGGTAGTCCAGCACCCGGTCGGCAAACAGCAGCAGACCACAAGGGTTGTTGGCATGCAGCGCCGTCCAGGCAAGACTTTCGACCAGATCCCTGACCAGCGCCAATTTGCCGCCGCAGGTCATGGACGGACTCAGGTCGCAAATCAGCACCAGGTTGTAGGCGCTGTCCTTGAGAAATTCGCGGACATAGAGTTCGCCGCTGCGGGCTCGTGCCTTCCAGTCGATGTGCCGGAAACTGTCTCCCGCCAGGTACTTGCGCAACCCCCAGAATTCATAGCCGGTACCTTTGTCCAGACCCGCCCAGTCGCCGGCCATGGCATGGTGGGGGGGGTGCTTGGGCTGAATCTGAAAACGGAACCTCGGCGGCATGGCCTTGACCTCATCGGCCCGCAGGCGCATAGGGAGAGATGCCGCGCAGGATATCCCCCAGCAGTTCGGCACTGTCGATGCCTTCCAGAATGGCCGCGTCGCTCAGGATCAAGCGGTGTCCCAGCACGGTGGCGGCGCTGTCATCCACATCGTCGAAAGTCACGTAATCGCGGCCGCGCAGAAACGCCAATCCCTTGCAAAAAGCGATGAGATGTTCTCCGCCGCGGGGCGAGGCGCCGACGGTGATGAATTGCCGGACCGCCGGCAGGGCATCCGGCCGGGAGGGCCGGGTCCGCAGACAGATCTCCAGAATATAGGCAATGACCGCCGGCGCCACACGAATCCGGCGGGCTACATGGTCCTGCATGGCCACCGCTTGGTCGGGTGCCAGCAGGCGGGGAACCGACTGCTGGATCAGGGCGAAATCCTCACTCTTTTTCTGCAGCAGTTCCGATTCCTTGTGACGAGGCGGATAGCCGATGGCCAACTTGGCGATAAAGCGGTCCAGTTGGGCTTCCGAAAGGGGGTAGGTACCCAGTTGTTCGACGGGATTCATGGTGGCCAGAACCATGAACAGGTCCGGCAGCCGGTACTGGTCGCGATCGATGCTGACGACCTTTTCCTGCATGGCTTCCAACAGGGCGGACTGGACCTTGGGGGCCGCCCGGTTGATTTCATCGGCCAGCAGGATGTTGCAGAACACCGGTCCCTGCTGGAATGAAAAACTGCCCGTGGCCTGATTGTAGACCGTGGTCCCCGTGATGTCGCTCGGCAATTTGTCCGGAGTGAACTGGATACGCTTGAAATCGCCGCCGATGGTGCGGGCAAAGGTTGCCACGGTCAGGCTTTTGGCCAGCCCCGGAACCCCCTCGAGCAGGATATGCCCCCGTGCCAGGAGGGTGCAGAGTATGGCTTCGATGAGCCGGTCCTGGCCGATGATGACCTTGGCCATTTCCCGGCCGACGCGTTCCAATAATCGGCGATAGTCGGCGCCGTTTTCCGAATTTAGGGAGGTTCCCGTGATTTCCGCCTGCGGCATGCTCCCGCCTCCTGGTCAAAGCAGGTTGTTGAGAAAGCTCGGTCATGCTCCTGACCGGCGTTTGCCTGGGGTATCCGGTCAGAAAAAAACGAATTTGCGACGATCGCGAATGATCAGGTACAGGAAAAAGGGCCCGCCCAACAGGGCCGTCAGGACACCGATTCGCAATCCGCCTTCGCTCCAGAGCCTGACCGCGCAGTCGGAGTAGACCACCAGGGCGCCGCCCAGCAGGCCGGCCGCCGGGATCAGGAGCCGGTTGTCCGGCCCGACAAAGCTGCGCATCACATGGGGGGCGATGAGGCCCACAAAACCGATGGCGCCGGCCACCGCAATGGCCCCGCCGGTCAGCATGGAAGCGAAAAAGAGCAGCATGTTGCGCGAGCGGGCGACATTGACGCCGAGATTGGCGGCGACCTCCTCGTTAAGCATGATGATATTCAGATCCCGGGCATACAACATGGAGGCCAAAGTGCCGAACAGGGCGATGGCCAGGATGATCTGCACATGGTCCCAGGAGCGATTGGTCAGATCGCCCATCAGCCAACCGATAATCTGCCGCGCCATTTCGAACTGATCCGTGGACAGCACGATGACCACTGCGGTCAGGGCGTTGAATATGGCGTTGAGAGCGATGCCGCCCAGTAACAAAGTATAGCGCGAAGTCAGGCCGCCGCTGGTGGCGATGCCCAGTACGATGAGCATGGACAGAAAGGCGAACAGGATGGCGAACAGCGGCACGGCGTGGACGCTGCCGGCGGCGAACCCCAGGTAGATGGCGGTCACGGCGCCGAGGGCGGCGCCGGCGCTGGTGCCGATGATGCCGGGTTCGGCCATGGGGTTCTTGAAGATGCCCTGCATGACGGTACCGGCCACGCCCAGGGCGAAGCCGACCAGGGCGCCGGTCAGGGTGCGGGGAATGCGGCCATACCAGATGATGGCCAGGGCGGCGGGATCCGTTTCGCCGGGTTGGCCGAAGATGCGGGTGACCACGATGCGGCCGATATCCGTCAGGCCGATCTGCCAGGGACCGAAGCTGATGGACAGGAACATGCCGGACAGCAGTACCCCCAGGGTCAGCAGCAGAAACACACCGGCCCGCGGGGTTATGCGCCGCGTCCCGCGTTTACTGGCCATACAGCAAGCCTGCCAGATAGTTCACGCTGGCCACCAGGTACTGGGAAGCGCTCAACAGGTAGACGCTGGGCATCTTGCGAATGTTGCGCTGCTGTACCGCCTTGGCCGTGGCCAGAATCGGCTGGTTGTACAATTGCTGATCGAAAGTACTCTCCTCGGGCACGATGATGATATCCGGATTCCATTTCAACAGGGTTTCATAATCGATCTGCTTGAAATACTTCAGGCCCCGTTCCGCCGCCAGGTTGGTAACGCCGAGCAGCCGGCACATGGAATCGAAGGTCGTGCCGCTGCCGGCCACATAGCCCATGTTGTCGTAGAAGAGCACCGTCAAAGGGCGGCTGTCGGCCGGTTTCCGGGTCCGCACAAACGCCTGGATTTGACGCAGCTTGGCTTCCATGGTGTCGACCAGGCGCTTGGCACTGGGCTCTTCGCCGACCAGGCGGCCGATGAGCAGGATCTGTTCCTCGATGGCCTGCAGGTCGCCGAAAAAGCCCAGTCGCACGGCGGGGACCCGGGCGACCTGCAATTGACGCAGGAAGTTTTCGTTGGAATAGAAACTGGTCAGGACCAGATCCGGCTTGAAGCCGATGACGATTTCCGCGTCTTCCGTACCGTAGGTCGGCAACTTTGCCGGGAGGCTCTTGGCGATAAAGGAGAAGCGCGGATCCTTGCAGCTTTTGTGCACCGCGATGATGCGATCCCGCGGCATGATGGCCCAGACGATTTCGGTGATGCCGATGGCCTGGGGAATGACGCGCCGGGGTTGGCGGGCCAGGCGAACCGTCCGGGTCTCCTCGCCGATGCGGTCGGTGGCGAAATCGAAGGACTGGTAGCGATAACGGACGACCTTGGGATAGGCCTCCCGGCAGCAGGCGTCCGGTAGATGGGCATCCGTGAGGGCGCCCATCAGGGCATCCATCTCCAGGGGAAACTGCCGGATGCGGCGCTGCCCTTCCGCGGCCAGGCCGGTGCTGCCGAATAGCAGCAGGCACAGAATCGCCGGCAGCAGGCCGTAACACGGGTTAACGGTAAAACAACAGCGAAACGCCATGTTGCGTGGGAATCTCTTCAACGCCGACATGGAATACCTCCTTGATGCGCGGCTGGGCAAAAGCATCTTCCGGCGCGCCGTGAAAGACCAGACGGCCGGATGAAAGCAGACTTACGGTGTCGCAGTAGCGACGGGCCAGATCCAGATCGTGAATGCTCATCAGCACGGTTTTGCCTTGCTTTGCCAGGTTTTCCAGCAACGCCATGATGTCCAGCTTGTGGCGGATATCCAGGGCGCTGGTCGGCTCATCCAGCAGGATGAGGGGAGCTTCCGTAGCCAGGGCGCGGGCCAGGCTGACGAGTTGACTTTCGCCGCCGGACAGTTCGTTGATGAAGCGCTCCCGCAGGGCGTGGCAACCGGTCACCTCCAGGGCCTGATCGATGATGTCGAAGTCCCGCTGGCGCAGCCACTGCAGTCGCTTGAGGTGGGGATGTCGGCCCATGGCGACGAAATCGGCGACGCCGATGGAAAATTCCACCCGCGTATCCTGGGGAACCAGGGTCACCAACCGGCTCAGATGCTGGCGGGACAGGGTGCGGGCATCCTGTCCCGCTATCAGAATCCGGCCCCGTTGCGGCCGCCAGATGCGGCAGACGTTTTTCAGCAGGGTGCTTTTTCCGGAACCGTTGGGGCCGACCAGACCATGAATGCCGCCCTGCGGGAAGGCACAGCTGATGGAATGCAGAATGGTCTGCCCGCCGATTCCGAAAAACAGTTGGTCGAGTTGCAGAATGGCCGCGGCCGACATGACAGTTTTTTCCGTCCTTGAAAAATCGGGTTGGGTTCGTCGCCAGTGTAACGTATTCACATGGAACCGCCTAGGCCCATTCCAAAAACCGGAGGTGTTTATCTGCTCACCGGTTGTTGTCGTCGACCAGGCGGCAGCGCCAGGCCAGGGGCA
Organism: Desulfuromonas sp. CSMB_57; assembly: GCF_020194955.2. GTDB lineage: Bacteria > Desulfobacterota > Desulfuromonadia > Desulfuromonadales > Syntrophotaleaceae > JAFCIY02. The sequence goes on from NZ_JAFCIY020000001.1 coordinate 105,792, forward strand.
GGCTGAACTTGGCGGCGGCGGTCAGCAGGGTGCCGGCAAGAACGATGGCCCACATGACGCCATGATCGAGGTGTGCCCTGAACAGCGAGGTGACCACCGTCGTACCCCAAAGCAGGGTCAGCCCCAAGAGGAGCTGAATATTCTGACTCATGGCATGGATGCCCCAGAAATTGTCTGAGATGCCGCTCAGGCGCCCGTGCCGCAGCTTGATTTCGATGAGCTTGAACCAGACTCGTCCTTCGGCCACCTGGGCGGAACCGTCGCAGATGTGGTGCAGCAGGTAGAGACCGATGAGCAGGTATTTGCTTAGCGGCCAGCCGTTGAACAGGGTCGTGAAAAAGGGCGGATAGCAGAGCACCAGCATCACGGCCCCCACGGCCTGGCCGGAGGCGATCAATACCAGGGCGCGAATCATTTTTTGCAGCTGGAAGAAGGTATCGGGGATGCTCTCCAGGTAATCGACGAAGGACGAAACCTTGAGGCTGCTGATGAAGGTGATGCCGGGGTAAACATAGCGGGTCAGAACGCCGAGTACCGCAGCGACCTGGTACTCGGTCTGGGCCATGGAAAACATGGTGTACAGCACGGCCCCTTCCAGGATGCTTTTACCGGTGGTGTAGCTGATGTTACCGATTTCGCCGTAGCGGTAGAAGGGGGAGATGGACAGGGCGCGAAACCAGAGGCGGGATTTCCGCCAGACATCCACCAGCAGCCCTGCGCGGTAATCGGCTGGTTCCCCGCCGCTGGCATGGGGGTCCGTGGGCTGGTGGGGCATGGGCAATCCTTTTGCGGATAAGGGAAGCGGACAACCCGGGCCGGTTGTCCTCCCGACGTTGGGACGACAACCGGCCCGGCAATACAGAGGCTACATGCTCTTCAGCAGTTTAACCGTTTCCCGGGCCGCAAAGGCCGGGTCGACACCGGTGTCGGCGATACCGGAGATGACCTTGGTCACGTCATGATCGACGGTTCCGGCCTTGGCCCAGGTTGCCGGGGCAACCTTGGTGATATAGACCGAATAGGCCCGGTGCTCGGTGCCCGGCCGTTCGCCGATGATGTGGATGATGGCCTTGGGCCGTTGGGCGGGATCCTTGAACAGGATGTCACCGGCCCGGTAGCCGGCCCGTACGCGGCCGCCGATGACCACGATGTTTTCCCTGGCGGAGGTCATGCCGGCCTTCTTGAGTTCCGCCTGCAGTTCCTTCATGTACGGCATGAGGTGGTCGGGGTCCATGATGGCGCGGGCGTTGAGGCCGTCGGAGATGAGAATCTGCACGTCCGGCGCCTTGCCGCCCCAGGCCGCGCGCATCTTGTCCAGAGAGGCCACGGCCGCGTCGCTGAATTCCTCGCCGGCAGCCGGATTGGCGATGTAATCCTCCCGATCCCCGGCCTTGGTGCGCACCACCACCGCGTTGGGGATGGTGGCGATGAACTGCGGGGTCAGTTCCGCATAGAGGCTGACCTTGGCATCGTTGTACAGGTCATGGATACGCTTGTTGGTGACCGGTTCCAGATCCCAGATGTTCTTGCCGTGGCCGATGGCCAGATCGACGCCGCGGCCGCGTACCCGGCCAACGGCTTTCTGCCCTTCGGCATAGATGTCCTTCATGGGTCGCTTGTCACCCTTGGCCAGGCGGTACTGGTAGTAGACCCAGATGGGATCGCCGAAATGCTTGGTGGGCCGGCCGTTGGCATCGATGACCTGGATTTTTTTGAAGAAGTTCCACATATCGTCGTTGACCTTCATGCCGAACTTTTCCCGGATGCGGACATGGTCCTGGTAACCGGTGGTCAGGTAGCTGAGCATGGGGTCGTTGCGGGTCGGCAGGGCCATGAGATAGGCCGGCATGGCCGGCGCGATCTGATCCTGGCACCATTCCAGGTCGTCGAGGGTGACGGGCATGTGCAGGGTGGAGCAGATATCCAGACCGAGGGTCAGGCCGTGCAGTTTGCCCATGACGATGTCTTCCAGGCAGACCCGCACCAGTTGCTCGCGGGTCTTGAACACTTCCGGACCGATGAAGCCGGCGACATCGTTGAGATGCAGCCAGACCTTGTCCACCGGGATGCCCTTGACCTTGGCGATTTCCTGCTTGAGGGCCCGGGCGAAACCGTACTTGCGGGACTCATGGACCATCATGTCGAAGCCGTGGCCATGACCGTTGGTGAAGTCGGCGCCCTGGCCGGTTTCAAAATACAGACCGTAAGGGCCGGTCCGCATGCGGGCGTACTTCATCATCTTGTCGATGCTGATATCGAAAGTCTGGTTGGCCGTATCCACCCCGGCCAGACTCTGGAACCAGATGGCCGTGGAGCCCGGTGTTTCCTTTTCGACCTCGGCCTGGACATCGATGTGTGCCAGTACGCACCAGGGGTTGTATTTGTCGACGGCGAAGGTCTGCATCACGTCCTTCAGAGCCAGTTGGATGGCCTTGACCATATGGGTCTGGCTGTCCACCGGGTTGGTGCCGACCACCAGATCGCCAACACCGAAGGCGTAGGCGTTGAAGACCTGCCAGACGATGTCCTCGGGGTTGTCCGTGGGCGAGTTGGGCTGGATGCGGGCGCTATGGTAGCCCTTGGCACCGATCTTGGAGTCGCCGAGGGGATTGAAGATCTTCTGGCCGACCCGGGTCAGTTCGGCGTTGCTCATCAGCTTGACGACATTGGCGATGACGTCGCTGTGCAGGCCCGGCATGATGGCCTTGATGTCCTTCTCCGGCTTGGTCAGGATGAAGGTTTTCAGTTCACCCAGGGTCCAATTGCGGATCTTGTTGTACTGGGCCTTGTCGGTGGTGTTGGTGATGAGCTTGAACTGGTTGTCGACGAACAGCGGCTTGTCGATCAGGTCGCGGATGCGGGTGTTGGCCAGCAGCCGTCGGGCATTCTCGCGGCTGGCCTCGTTGGCCGCCGCCACGCCGATGGTCTGATCCCCCTCTTTGAACACGGCGGCAGCGCCCACTACCTGGCGGTACAGGGTCTGGTCAAACTTGCCCTTGGTACGCTGGACATACTTGAAGACGTCCTCACCGGGCCGGACATCGCGGATGGTGACCGCCCCGGCCAGACCGGACAGGAAGGTCATCGCCAGGCAGATGGCAACGCCCAGTAGCAATTTTCCCTTGTTTCGCATGTGGCACCTCCGTTGGTGGGTTGGAATGCTCGGAGCCTGCGCGACCTCGACAGATGCTGATGCCGACCGGGTTGGCCGCAACGTTTACAACGCTTTGCTTCTGGTTTATGAATCTTTCAGGGCCGTAATCTTTTCCGGCATCATTACTGCCGGTGCTGCTTGGCTTCTTCCCACATGCTGTTGAAGGCTTCTTCGGTTTCTTCGCTCATGACCCGCCACAGGGCGACGGTGCTGAAGTAATCGTTGTCGCCAACGTGGAAAGCGGCCTTTTGCTCGGCGCTGAGGCGGTCGCCGACATCGGCGATGGCCGGGGTGACGCCCTGGGCTTTGACCACGTCCGCCTGCTGGTCTTCGGAGAGCATGAAATTAATCCATTCTTCAGCCAGGATTTTGGTCATGCCCTGGGCGCCGGCCCCGATATACCAGGCGTCGATCCAGGCCGTGCCGCCCTCCTTGGGACTGGCCAGTTTCCATTTGCCGCCCTTGGCGTTGGCCTGGGCGGTGGCAAAGCCCCAATCCGTGGCCAGGGCCAGTTGCGGAAATTCGTCGGGATTGGCCGATCCGTCCCAGAGGCTTTTGGCGTTTTGGGCCAGGACATTGAGCTTCTCCTGGATTTTGGCCCGATCCAGGCGCTTGATGTCGAAAATGTCGTCATATTGGTATCCCAGGGCCAGGGCCGTTATCCAGACATTGACCTTCGGGAAGTTGTTGTTGATGGTGTATTTGCCGGCATACTGGGGATCCCAGAGGATGTTCCAACTGTCCGGTGCCGCGGCGACGACTTCCGTATTGTAGGACAGGCCGTAGGGCCCGCAGTTGTAGGGCACGCCGTAACGTTTGCCGTTATGGAAGGCAGTCTGGTCGTCGCGGAATACCGGCAGCAGTTTCTGCAGGTTGGGGATGTTGGCAACATCCACCGCCTGCACGAACTCGTTGCCGGCCGTAAAGCTGTAGAAACGGGGGGTCTGGGGCAGTTCGATGGGCGGTGAAATCAGGTCGGCGGTGTTGTTTTTGACGGCTTCGAAAAATTCATCCTGATCGGTGGGGTTGTGAATCTGGATATCCAGGTCCAGTTGGTACTTGTCTTTGACCAGTTGCTTGAAGGCATCCACATAGGGTTCGGCATAACCCTCCCAGCAGGTGATGCGCAGGGTGGCCTTGGCCAGCACCGGTTCTTCCTGTTTCTTCTTGCAGGCCGGGGTGAGAAGCAGGGCCAGAGCCGTCAGGGCGAACCCGGCGGATATGGCGGCGGTCTTGAGGAAACGCTTCATGATGTGCCTCCTGCCGGTTCGGCCCTGCAGCCGGCCCGGCGCTGATGGGGTGGTCCATGCAACCCGGGCCGAGGTCCGCTGCCGACGGAGGAAGGTCAGTTCGGCGGCTGCCGGCGGCAAAAATCCTCGCGGCGGGGGCGGAATACCCCCGCCGCGAAGGTTTGTCGGGCCGGCAGCACCGTCGTCGGGCTGAACCAGCCGGGCTTTAGGCTAGAAGTTGAAGGTCAGGTTCAGGGCGCCCACGGTTTGCGTGTCGATGGCATCCTTGGCTGCACTGCTGATGCCCGAGGAGAAGATGAAGATCGGGCTCAGGGTCAACTGCTCGGTCATTTTGAAATCGAAGCTGGCGCTCAGTTCATAGTTGTGGAAGCCGGCATAGTCGCCGACGGCGTAGTCGGAATGCATGTTATAGGAGACCAGCGCCCCCAGGTTGAGGGTGGTATTGCCCAGCCAGCGACTGAGATCGAAGCTGTGACTGATGTCGAAAGTGAAAAACAGACCGTCCTCATCGGCCTCGTCCCAATCCCACCAGGCCTTGATGGTCGGCGAGAGCAGGGTATTGAGGGTCAGATGAGCAAAAACTTCGTTGGTATCTTTGTCTCCGGGGGTGAAGTCAAGGCTATACCAGATGTTGCCGATAGTGAGTGTGGCCATGTCTCCAAGATTCATCGCATAGCTCAGAATGATATCCGTTTCATTCATCTCGCCGGAATCCAAGGTGGGACCCGACTTCAACTGCCAGTTGTGCCAGGTGCTGAGGGTCCAGCCGCCGGCGGTGAGGTCGATGCCGCCCTGGATGGTGGGACGGCTTTCGCTCAGGTTGAAACCACGCCACAGATACTTGTCCCAGATACCGACATAGACATCCCCTTCGACCTCGATGGCAGCCTGGGCGGTCGGGACGAATCCGACGGCCAACAGCAGAACAGCGGCCAACAAAACGCTCCACTTTTTCATCGCTACACCTCCATAGGCAGGATTAAAAGCCGGTCCTCCCGGAAGCGCATCTTCCGGATGGGCGGCTGGCGGGTGATCCGGCCGTACGAAAACCGTACCCGGAGCGGTTGCCGATGCCGGACCTGGTGCGGAGTTGCCGCTATCTCATGGAGTAGAGGAGAAGTGAGCGCGGCAGCCCGCACTGCTTTGACTGTATCCCAAATCCGTTGAATTTAAAGGGGGCGCCGCAAAAATATATGCTCGCATCGAATTCGCGCAATATTGCGGCCCCCTGATTCAGGTAGGTGGTGGCCGGAAAGTCACCTGGCCGGCGAAAAAGGCGTGAATGTTACAATGAAATTTCCTCGACTTCCAGACCGCGGCCGGGAGCGGACCGATAGAGGTAGAGACGCAAGCAGCGGCGGTTGGTTCCGGGCAGGTGGTCGAAGGCGAGGGTCAGGTGCTGCAGTTTTATCCCCCGGCCCCGAATGCGTTCCATTTCTTCCTGGATGCGGATTTTGCTCAGGGTCAATTCCTCCTCCCGGGAGGCCGGTTCAAGGAACTCCGGGGTCTGGTCGGCCGGGCAGCGTTCACACAGGGCGAAATCCCGGGCCAGGCAGGAACGCAGGGAAAGGCGGGCATCACCATCAAAGCCTGCAAGAACGAATTGCCATAGTTGCAGAAACAATTCCCGTTGGGACAACGAGCGGCGGTGCAGGTGCCGGTGGTTCCAGTAGTCCGCCAGGCGCTCCAGGGCCCGGGCCGGTGATTGACAGAACTCCGCCAGTTGCTGGAAAAAGGTCCCCAGGCGGCCGGCGTTCCAGGTCAGATCCAGCATGCGTCCCATGCCGCGCAGGCGTTCGAGGTCGATGAAGGGCAACTCCGGCGTGCCCAGGACGGTATAGGGCGGATGGGGATCGTGGCGCAGCCCGAACTGCGCCGCCTGTTGGCGCAAGGGCGAGCCCGGCAGCAGCTTCACCGGTTCCAGTTGCAGGTGGTGGGGACGCAGGTCCAGCAGGCGATCGATGGAAAGGCAGAAGTCATGGTAATTTTCGCCTGGCAATCCGGCAATGAGATCGAGATGCAGGGGGATGTTTTCGGCACGACGCAGGCGACGGATATTTTCGAACAGGACCTCCAGGTCCGTACTGCGGCGAATGGCCGCCAGGGTGTCGGCCCGGGTCGATTGCACGCCGATTTCGAACTGGAACAGTCCGGCGGGCGCTTCTTCAAGTAGTTGCAGGGTCGCATCGTCCAGCAGTTGGGCGCCGATTTCGAAATGGAACCGGCTGCGGCGATGGTGGCGCAGAATGAAGGAAAAGATGTGGCGGGCCCGCTCGGCATCGTAGTTGAAAGTCCGATCCACCAGCTTGATGCAGGGGACCTCCCGTTCCATGAGCAGCCTCAGATCGGCCTCGATGCGCGCCATGGAATAGGAGCGCACCCGCGGGTCGAGGGCACTCATGCAGAAGGCGCAGCGGAAGGGGCAGCCCCGGCTGGTCTCCAGATAGACCAGCCCCCGTGACAGATCGACCAGGTCCAAGGCAAAGGGCGAGGGGATTTCATCCAGGGAGGCCAGGGTTGGCCCGTCCGGGTTTTCCACTACCCGGTTCTCGCTGCGCCAGGTCAGACGCGGGACGTTGACCGGAGGTCGTTGCTCCTGCCAGGCCGTCAGCAAAGCCCGCAGCGGCAGCTCGCCTTCGCCCCGGATCAGGGCGTTCAGGCCGGGGTGCCTGTCAAACAGGTCGGGGCCGTCGAAGGAGACCTCCGGCCCGCCCACCACGATGCGCAGTGCCGGTTTGGCTACGGCCAGGGCATCGGCCAGTTCCAGACTTTCCCGGCGGTTCCAGATATAGACCGACAGGGCCACCACATCCGGGTTTTCAGCCAGGATGGCGGCCAGCACCGCCTCCTTAGGTTCGTGTACGGTATACTCCCGGATCAGCAACTGCCGCTTTGGAGCTCGGCAAAAACCGGCCAACAGGGGCAAGGCCAGGCTGGCATGGACGAACTTGCTGTGCAGGGTGATCAATAGAACGCGCATGGCGCCCAGCATAGCCGAGAGCTGCCCGGCAGCAAAGGGCAAATTGCACCCGGTCCCGGCGATGCTGGCTTCGGGGCGGCGGCTGTGCTATTGTCGGCGGTAGCGAAGAGGGATATTCTGCAAAAAGGATCTGTTCCATGAAACCCAGCAAGACCATTCTGGCCGTGGTGGCCGATGCCGCCGGCGAGGTTTTTGAGCACCCGGATCTGTTGTTGGTGGGCATGAACGGCACCCGGGTTAGGCCGCCCCGGGAGGACGAACTCATTCCCCTGCCGGCGGGCAGCAAATTGTTCACCATTCCCGCTACACCGCCCATGGGCCAGGACCCGCGCCGCAACCGCCTCACGACCTTGCGACAGCTGCCCGCCCGCCTCGGCGGCGGACCGGCCCAGGCCGTATCGGCTTTTCTGACGCCGGGTTATACCCGTACCCTGTTGCCGGCCGCGGACTATGCGGCGCAGCGGCAGCAACTGCCCCTGTGGGCCTATACCGCCGTCGGCTGGTGCGTCGAAGAGGAACGCTTTTATGCGGCGGCGGTGCGGGTCGATCGCAATCTGCAGTGGCAGCCGGAGCATTTCGACGACCGCCGGCTCGATCCCCTGGTGCGTCGGGTGTTGCGGGATTATCCCGACAACCGCCTGCTGGTGCAGTTGGCCCGCTGTGCCCTGGATTACCACTGCTTTGCCGCCAAGAACCTGTTTTTTCGCCGCTGGGAAGCGCCGCTGCCAACGTCGCCGGTCTGCAACGCCCGCTGCCTGGGCTGCATTTCCCTGCAGGAGGCGCCGGAGTGTTGTCCCTCCAGCCAGGAGCGCATCACCTTCGTGCCCACCGTCGAGGAACTGTGCCAGGTGGCCGTGCCCCATCTGCAGCAGGCCGAGAACGCCATCGTTTCCTTCGGCCAAGGCTGCGAAGGCGACCCCATTCTGCAGGCGGAGGTCATCTGTGACGCCATCCGGGCCATGCGGCGCCAGACAACGCGGGGGACCATCAATTTTAATTCCAACGCTTCCGACCCGGATGCCGTCGAGCGGCTGGCCGATGCCGGGCTCGACTCCATCCGCGTGTCCATGAATTCGGTCTTGGAGGCGGATTATCAAGCCTATCACCGGCCCTGCGGGTATACTATGGAACAGGTGCGCGAGTCCCTGCGGAGGGCCAAGGGGCGGGGCCTGTTCACCATGCTCAACTACCTGGTATTTCCGGGACTCAGCGATCGCCGGCAGGAAATCGAGGCTCTGGTGGGGTTGGTCGAGGAGACGGGCATTGATCTCATTCAGATGCGCAACCTCAGCATTGATCCGCAACTCTATGTGAACGCTCTGGACATTCGAGGTGAAGGCATCGGCATGGCCCGCATGCTGGCCGAGATCAAACAGCGGGTGCCGCGCATCCAATTCGGCTACTTCAACCGCACCCGCGACAACTTTTTCCCTGCCGGGTACCGGACCGACTGGCCTCTGCCGGCCTGATCCGGACCACGAGTGACGGCCATGCGCCTGTTCCGTCCCAAATCCTTTCTGGTGCTGGTGCTCATCGGCTTCGCCGTGGTCGCTCTGCCCCTGATTCTGGCTCTGATCAACGCCGAACTGTTCATGGAACGCCTGGCCCGGCGGGGCACCGCGGCCATTTACCGCTCGGTGACCATAGTGCAGGAAACGCGAGGCCTGGCCGAGCAGTTGCTGGCTCTGGAACGCCGTGCTCGGCAGTACCAGGTGCTGCGAGACCCGGAATTGCTGCACGAGGTCGCCGAAAAACATCGGGAATTCGGCGCTTCACTGGGGCGTCTGCTGGACCTGCCGCTACGCGATGAGCAACGACAGCAACTGCAAGCTCTCAAGGAAGGTGAAACAGCCCTGTATTTGGCTTTGCAGGAGGAAGGCGTCGACCCGACGGAACTCGATCGGTTTGGTACCCTGCATGCCTTGGCGCGGGACATTCATGAACAGAGCCAGCGTCTGATTGTCAGCGAGGCCGCCGCCATTCAGGCATCCACCAGCGAAGCGCGACGTCTGCTGCTTTGGCTGTCCGTCGCCCTGGTGCCCCTGACGGCCGGGTTTGCCGCTTTTTTTATCGCCCTCATTGCCGGTCCGATTCAGCAGATCAACCGGGGTATCGCCCGCCTTGGCGCCGGTGATTTCGATACTCCCATCGAAGTGCGAGGACCGGACGATCTGCGGTTTCTGGGACAGCGTCTCGACTGGCTGCGGCAGCGCCTGGATGAGGCGCAGCGTGAGAAAACCAGGTTCGTTTCACACCTTTCCCACGAATTGAAAACTCCTCTGGCCAGCATTCGCGAGGGTGCCGACCTGCTGGTGGAGGAAGCCGTCGGACCGCTGTCCGCAGGGCAGCGGGAGGTGGCCGGGATTCTGCGCCGCAATGGGCTGCAGTTGCAGAAGCTCATCGACAATCTGCTGGGTTTCAGCCGGTTGCAGACTCAATCCCCGGCCTTCTCTCCGACCGCGGTCGATCTGTCTCATCTGGTGCAACAGGTGGTGACCGATCAGAAACCGGCGATTCGCAAAAAAGAATTGAACCTGCAGTTGACGCTCAATGCCGTTCAATTGACCGGGGATGCCGAGCGGTTGCGCATCATCGTCGACAACCTGTTGTCCAATGCCGTCAAATTTGCACCTCTCCAAGGGACTGTTCGCATCTCTTCCGGCGCCGATCCGCAGCAGGTTTGGCTGCAGGTGGAGGATTCCGGACCGGGGATCGCCAGCGAGGAACGCGATGAGGTTTTTCAGCCTTTTGTCCAGGGCAGTGCGCAAGCCATCGGACCGTTGCGAGGTACCGGGTTGGGGTTGTCCATTGTCCGGGAACTGGTGCAGGATCACGGCGGCCGTATTGAGGTTCGATCCAGCAAGCTGGGCGGCGCCTGCCTGCGGGTGTGGTTGCCGCGGAGCCAAGAGTAGCCATTCCAGAAATTTTGGTGAAAGCATCAAGGTTGAATCGGGAACAAATCAGGTGGCGGCAACGGCCGGTACTCTCAAAACGGGGTAGAGTATGAAAGGGATAAAAAATGCAACGCGTCTGTTGCTTCCGGCGGGGTTGCTGGCCATCGGCCTCGGTTGCTCATTGGTCGGCTCCTGGGATAATGGTCTTGGTCCAGGCTTGAGCGAGCCCCCTGCGGCCGTGAAGGAAGTCCTGCAGGTGTGCCGCCAGGATCGGGAATTGACTGCCGGTGCTGCTGAGCGTACCTATCAGGCCTTGCGCCAGAGCTATCGCGCCACCCCCGATGAAGGCACTCTGCTGCGACTGGCCTGTCTGGCCGGTCACCCCCAATTGGCCCCCGAGCAGCGGCCGCCGGTGCTCGAGATGCTGAACGGCTATCGCGGCCGGGCCGCGGGGCGGGAGGAATTTCGATTATTCGCCGACCTTCAGAGCTTCACCCTGCGTGACCAGATCCGGCTTGAACGGCAGGTCGCCGGTGAACGGCAGCGGGCCGATGGGTTGGAGCGGAAAGCCGTGGAGGCGGAGCGGAAGCTGGCGGAAGTGGAACGGAAATTGGCGGAACTGGAAAAGATTGAAAAAATTATCCGGCAGCGCGAGCAGCCGGGCAATGGCCGTCCCTGACGGCTGCATCATGAGGCGCATATGACAGAATTCCGGCAGCGTATCCTGCTGGTCGATGACGACACCGATCTGCTGCGACTATTGTCCATACGGCTGGCGGGCGCCGGCTTCGAGGTGGCCAGTGCTGAAAGTGGCGAGGAGGCGCTGGCCCAGTTGCCTGTGGTGCGGCCGAACCTGGTGATTACCGACTTGCGCATGTCCGGCATGGACGGCTTGGCCCTGTTCGAGGCCATCCGCAGTGCACAGAGTTCGCTGCCCGTCATTATTCTCACCGCCCACGGTTCCATCCCCGATGCCGTGGCCGCCACCCGCCGCGGCGTTTTCAGTTTTCTCACCAAGCCGGTGGACAGCAAGGAACTTTTGCGGGAGATTCAGCGCGCTCTGAGCGTCTCCGGCGGAGGTCAGGAGGCCGTCGGCGAAGAGCAGTTGTGGCGGGCGGAAATCATTACCCAAAGTCCGGCCATGGAGGATCTGCTCAGCAAGGCCCGCCTGGCGGCCGAGAGCGGTGCCGCGGTCATGATTCGGGGTGAAAGCGGCACCGGCAAGGAACTGCTGGCCCGCGCCATTCATTGCGCCAGCAATCGTGCCGAGCACCCCTTCGTCGCCGTCAACTGCGGGGCCATCCCGGATACCCTGCTGGAATCGGAACTGTTCGGCCATGCCAAAGGGGCGTTTACCGGGGCGTTGCGGGATTACCCGGGGTTGTTCCGTTCAGCTGAAGGGGGGACGCTGTTTCTGGATGAAATCGGCGACATGCCCCTGCCGCTGCAAGTCAAACTGTTGCGTGTGCTGCAGGAAAAGCAGATGCGGCCGGTCGGTTCGGTGGCAACGATTCCCGTCGATGTGCGGATTATCTCAGCGACCCACCGGCGCCTCGAAGACGAAGTCGCCGCCGGGCGTTTTCGAGAGGATCTCTACTATCGACTCAACGTCGTCTCCCTGGAATTGCCCGGACTGAACGACCGGCGCGAGGATATTCCGTTGCTGGCCAACCATTTTCTGCATAAGCTTGCCGGTCGCAGCGGCAAAAAAATCACCGGCTTTGCACCGGAAACCATGGAGGTGCTGCTGCAGGCCGCCTGGCCCGGCAATATCCGGCAGTTGATTAACGTAGTGGAGCAGGCGGTGGCCCTGTCCACCACCCCTCTGATTCATGCCGACCTGGTCAAGGATGCCATCCAGGAAAACAGCGAGAAAATTCCGACCTTCGGGGAAGCCCGTCGGCGTTTCGAGCAGGAGTATCTGGTACGGTTGATGACCATTACCCGCGGCAACGTCAGCCACGCCGCCCGCCTGGCCGGTCGCAACCGTACCGAGTTCTATAAGCTGTTGTCCCGGCACCATGTCGTACCGGCCCTGTTCAAGGATTCTTCAGGGATGAGGCAGGGGGAAGGCTGAAGGCTGAAGACTGAAGACTGAAGGGTGAAGGGTGAAGGGTGAAGGGTGAAGGGTGAAGGGTGAAGGGTGAAGGGTGAAGGGATGCACCAAGAAGGGAGGAAAGATGGTTTCATTTGTTGTTGATCGGGACATGTGTACCCGGTGCGGGGAGTGCGTGAAGGACTGTCCGGTGCAGATCATCAGCTTGGAAAGCGGTTGGCCGGCATTGGTGATGGAGCGCGCCGACCAGTGCCTTGAATGTCAGCATTGCCTGGCCGTTTGTCCCGCTGGTGCGGTCTCCGTACTGGGTCGAAACCCCGCAGCCAGCCAATCCCTGGCCGGCGCTCTGCCCGCCATGGAAGTTTTGGAAACCTTGGTGAAAGGGCGCCGCTCGGTGCGGCGCTTTCAGCCGGAAGCGGTGCCTTCGGAAACCATTCGTCGATTGCTGACGGTAACCGCCCATGCGCCGACGGGCAAGAACCACCGCGGCGTGCTGTTCACCGTGGTTGAGGATGGAGCGACCATGGAGCGCTTGCGTCAGGGTGTCATGGAGGCCATCCGCGAAGCCGTCGAACAGGAGCGTTTGCCACCCCGCCTGGACTTTTTCGCCGGTATCCTCAAGGCCTGGGACAAGGGCCGGGATATTATTTTCCGTCGGGCACCGCATCTGCTCATCGCCTCGGCTTCCCGCAACGCACCGACTCCGGTGGCGGACTGCCTGATTGCCCTGAGCACCTTCGATTTGCTGGCCACCAATGCCGGATTGGGCACCCTCTGGGTCGGTTTTGCCCATGCCGCCCTGGGTCATTGCGCTCCCCATCTGGTGCGGCAACTCGGCATACCGGACGACCATGAGTTGGCCTGCCCCTTGGTGTTCGGCGTTCCGGCGGTGCGGTTTCACCGGACCGTGCAGCGGGATGCCGACCTCAAACTGAACCGGGTAGTCTGGTGAATGCAGCCAGGGGCAGGATAACTGCCGGGGTTAAAAACCCCGGCATTGTATTAAAATGAGTTTCCTTAAATGTGCGAAAAGCCGACGGCTACATCCTGGCGATGGGCCGGATCGATGCGCCACAGTTCGCGACCGCTGAAATTGAAAAACCGGGCCACCACCAGGTCGGGAAACTGCTCGATACGGATGTTGTAGATGTTGACCGCGTCGTTGTAGAACTCCCGCCGGTCTGCGATCTGGTCTTCGAGATCCGAAATGCGCTGACCGAGGTTGCGAAAAACGCTGTCGGCCTTGAGATCGGGGTAGCGTTCCACCACCATGAACAAGGACCGCAGGGTATCCGTCAGGGCATTCTGGGCCTGCAGTTTTTCCCGATCGCCGCGGGCCTCGTTGACCATGGAGCGAGCCTTGACGACGGCTTCCAGGGTTTTTTGCTCATGTTGCATGTAGCCTTCACAGACCTTGATGAGTTTGGGCAGTTCGTCAAAGCGTTGTTTGAGGAGCACGTCGATGTTGCTCCAGGCCTTGTCGATGTCGTTTTTCAGGGTTACCAGGCCGTTGTAGATGACCATGATGTAGCCGAGGGTGCCAACCAGAATTGTCAGCAGGATAACCAGAAATATCAAAGCGGACATGCGTTCCTCCATGGAAAATGGTCTGTCGGAATGACTATGGTAAATGCCAAATTCGTGCCGATAACGACTTCATATCGGCAACGATACGGAAATATCCAGAGACTCAGCCCGTGCGCCCGCCAACTACCATGAATGTCCAGACCGCTGCCAGCAGCGCAGTCAGGAACAGAGGCAGGCAGTACAGTCCATAACGCCGGGTGAGATGGGTTTCCGACGATGACTGAGCGATGACGAAGGGCAGGGAGCGTTGCCGGGGACGTCGGATGATGACCCGATCCTCAGGTGTTGCTGACGCCGCTTCGGCTTTAAGGCTCGCATGCAGCAGGCGCTCTTCCAGGTCGGCCCGAGCGTACGCCCATTCCTGTTCGCAGATGCGCCCGTCGCCGTTGGTGTCGTAACGGGACAGGGCGTCGGGATCGCGCTTCAGTTCCTGCAGAGCCGTCACCAGGCGTGTCCGCAAGGCAGGCCGCCGAAGGCCGAATTCCGTCGCCTCGCCCAGAACATACAGGGAGGTGCCTTCCGGGACCAGATCTTCGATCCATTTTTCGTCACCGCCGCCCGAACGACCGAACAGCATGTTGAACTGGCCGCCGTGACCTTCCTGGCGGGTACGGGTATTGACCGTCGCACGCCGCGGATCGACCTTCACCCGCCCGGTATCGTCCTCCAGGTAAAAGGGGACATGGCCGCTGTCGGAGGCGCTGCTCAAAACCCAGCGGTTGTTGCGATCACGGCGGTATTTGCGCAGTCGGTAATAGACGCAGGGCATCTGGGTCATGGGTGCCACCAGAGCGTACTTACGCACGGCACGGCCCTGGACTTCGACCAGGCCCATGGCCAGGGAGCGGGTTTTGCTGGTCGGGGTGTTTTCGATGCGCCGTTTCAGGCGCAGAAAATAGAAGCCGCTCCACAGGCAGGCCACCGCCAGGGAGGCAGGCAGCAGACCGGTACGCATGCCGAAAGTGATGACTCCACCCAGCAGTTGATGGCCGCCGGCGGCCAGCGACGCTCCCAGGCCGGCGGTGGCACCAAAGACCAAACCGAGCCAATGGCGCACTTCCCGCTCCCGGCCCGCAGTGGGCGGCGGCGGCAAACTGCCGGGTTGGGTGGCGGTCTCCGGCGCGGCGCTGCCGCCGGTTTGCGTCGTTGCTTCCTCCCGGACGATTTCCGTCAGTTCGGGAGCCAGTTCGCCCGCCAAAAAGCCTGTCGCATCGGCCGCTGCGGTGACCGTCTGGCCGGCGGCCAGGGCCACCAACAGCCAGCCATAACGGGTCAGGCTTTCCAGGTTGTCCTGTTGCCACCGCGGTCCGTCTTCGGCGTTTTTCAGGCGGCATCCAGGCAGATTGGCCAAGCCGAAATCCAGGGACAGGGTACAGCTTCCGGCATGGGACCGAGTCAGATCCAGTATCTGCTCCAGGTTTCCGGCACCGCTCAAGGTTGCCCGCGCCCCCAGCCCTGCCGGATCGAAGCCGCCGGGAAGAATCCGTATGGCGCCTTGGATTCCGCCTTCTGCCGCCAACAGATACAGGTCCAGGACCGGTTCGGCTCGCAGGATGGCGCGCTGCAAAGCGGTGTCCGCCAGGGCGTCGGCCGCCCCGGCGCCCTGGTACAGTCGTTGCGCCATGAGGTGTTTCAGATTTTTTTCCGCTGCCCTGCCGGATGTGTCGGCCAGCACCGCGACCACAGGCATGCCTCGTTCCAGGCGCAAGGGACCGCTGCCGGTGGTGAAATCGATGGCGTCTTCCGTGATGCGCAGGGACCGGAGCCTGGCCGGCGCAAAAAGCGGCGTCACCGGGTCGATCAGCCAGCAGCGCAATTTATGGTCTTCAAGCAGGACCGCCATCGGCACCAGTTCTCGGCGTTCGCCCTGGGCAAAGAGGCTGGGTCCCCGCCCGACCAGCCGCTGTCGTGCGGTGTAGGCATCCATCCAGCCCGTGCGAGCCACCTTTTCCAGCAAATCCGCAAGGCCCTCGGCCCGACTAGGTGGAAGGCTTTCGACGATGAGCAGGGTCTGGCGTTCCGGTTTCGACATGATGAAATAAACCCGTTTTTGCATGGTTGATATTGTTTTCCGTTATAACCTTTCATGAATCCTGGGGCAAGCAATTTACCTCGGGGCGCCGCCATCGCTGCTTGCGGGTCATCAGAGAATTGCCAGTCCGTGGTTTTTCATGCTAGATTGCGATGTTTCATAATTATCTGCTGCAAGGGAGAACCGTTATGCTGACTACCGCCGATCTGAAACGTGGATTGGTTATCCAGATCGACAATGCGCCCTGCCTGGTCATGGACGTGACCACCCAATCACCGTCCGCGCGGGGGGGCAATACCCTGGTTAAGACCCGTTACCGCAATCTGCTGACCGGTCAGGTATTGGAAAAGGTCTACAAGGGCGGCGACAAGGTCGATGAGGCCGACTTCGAGCGTCGCAAGGGACAATTTTTGTATGCATCCGGTGACGATCAGGGCGTCTTCATGGACCTGGTCAGTTTCGACCAGTATGACTTGGGCGGGGAGATGTATGACGCCGCCAAAGGTTACCTGCTGGAAGGGATGGATGTGCAACTGGGGGTTTTTCAGGGCCAGGTGGTCGGTATCGATCTGCCTCTGACCGTGGAATTGGTGGTGGTCGAGACCGCCCCGGCGCTGAAAAATGCCACGGCCACCGCCCAGACCAAGGAAGCGGTGCTGGAAACCGGTCTGCGACTGCAGGTTCCACCCTATCTGGAGTCGGGCGAGAAGATCAAGGTCGATACCCGGGAAGGCCGCTTTATTTCCAGAGCCTGAGCCGGTCTGAAAAGGGTCTGCACCCACCAGGCCCTGTTTGCTGCAGGATACAGAGAAAAAAGGCCGCCTAACCGGGCGGCCTTTTTTTGCCGGAGAAGGGCCATTCCTTAGAGGGGCAGCAGTTTTTTGCCGTATACCTCGTTGATGACCTGGGCCAGGCCGGTATAGATGGCCGAGAAACCACAGAAAATGCCTTCAAACCCGGCGATGGTGCCGATGGTGTGGCGCAGGGGATTTGTCACCGGAATGGCGTGCTCGATGGCCAACAGGGCAAACAGGATGGTCAGGGTGAAAAAGACCACCTGCAGGGCGCGGGTCAGCTTCAGGGTGCCGAAGAACAGTACCAGGGTAAACAGTCCCCACATGCCGAGGTAGGCGACCAGGGCGGCGTCGTCCGTGGGCGCCGCTTTGCCAAAGCCCATGTCCGGCAGGACCCAGAGACCGACCAGGGTCAGCCAGAACAAGCCGTAGGAGGTGAAGGCGGTAGTGGCAAAGGTGTTGCCTTTTTTCCATTCCATGCAGCCGGCGATGATCTGGGCCACCCCGCCATAGAAAATACCCATGGCCAGAATCATGGAACTGAGTCCGAAGATGCCGGCATTGTGGAGATTGAGCAGTACGGTGGTCATGCCGAACCCCATGAGCCCGAGGGGGGCTGGGTTGGCGGTGGTGTCGAGAATCCTGGTTTGCTCTGCCATGTCTGTGGCCTCCTTGTTGAAGGATTACATTGAGAAAGGTGCTGCCCTCATGGCGAAAACGCTCCGGCGGCGTCACGCTCCAAATGGTCTTCTGGAAAGGACAGCTGGGAAATATTGGATTTCAAGCTCCTCGGGAAGGCGGAATGGTCAAACGAGACAAGGACCCGGCTCGTTGAAAGTGAATTTCTGGAAAGGCCTTCTTTTTAATGTGCTATTTAGCGCATCTGATGAAGAATAAAATTGATGATAAAAAACATCTACATGTTTTTTCCATTATGTTTGTATACGTTCTCTGGTTTACGTATACGAAAAATATAGTATTTGGCAATATTGCCGTGCTTAATCAAATCGAAGAGAATATACTTAATATAAAATTCAAGATCAACAAAAGTTTTAAGTATTTTTTCTGTATTTCAATCACCGTTTTTTAAACCGTGTTTTATTTGTCAGTGTTTTGAGGGCAATTGACATCAGGGAATTTTCCTTGCTATCGTCATGATCGGTCATGTGAACATGACGGAGCGCACGGTTGAGGCAGATCGGCGAATGGAAGAAGTGGATCTGAAAAAATTTCCCGCGGCACCTGGTGTCTACCTGATGAAGGGGGGACAGGGCGAGGTTCTGTATGTCGGGAAGGCCAAAAACCTCCGCAACCGGTTGCGCAGCTACTTTTCCTCCCAGGGCGACGGCCGTCCCCATATCCGTTTTCTCCTCAAGCGGGTGGCTGCGGTCGAAACCATCGTGACCGATACGGAAAAAGAAGCACTGATTCTCGAAAACACTCTCATCAAGCAGCACCGACCCCGGTACAACATCACCCTGCGGGACGACAAGACCTACCTGTCCCTGCGCCTCGATCCGGCCGAGGAATTTCCGACCCTGCAACTGGTCCGCAAGGTCGTGCGGGACGGTGCCCGCTATTTCGGTCCCTATTCCTCTGCCGCCGCGGTGCGGGCCACATTGAAGGAAATCTTCCGGATTTTCCCCTTGCGCCGCCATCCGTTGGAAGCCTGCCGGCGTCGCAGCCGTCCCTGTCTGTATTTTCAGCTTGGTCAGTGCAGCGGTCCCTGCCATGGTGCCATCAGCCCTGAAGACTATGGGCAGATGGTGGCCGGCGCCCTGGCGCTGCTGTCCGGCCGGGAAAGCGAGGTAATGACCCTGCTGCGGCAGCGCATGGCGGAAGCGGCCGGACGCCTGGCCTATGAGGAGGCCGCTCGCTGCCGGGATCAGATTCGCGCCATCGAGCAGACCATTGAACGGCAGAAGGTGGTGGAGGCCGGGGCCGGTGATCAGGACGTGGTGGGATTGTTCCGGCAGGGCGGGGAGGTGGAGGTGGCTTTGTTGTGCGTGCGCGAGGGCAAGCTCATCGATCGGCGCAGTTTCGTTCTGGAATGGCGCCTGGCCGAGGAGGAACTATTGTCCTCCTTTTTGCAGCAGTTCTATGGTCGGGAGGTGTTCATTCCCGATCGTCTGCTGTTGCCCCTGCTGCCGGAGGATGCCCCTGCCCTGGCGGAATGGCTGACGGAGTCGAAGGGCAGAAAGGTCGAGATCCTGGCCCCGCGGCGCGGTGTGCGGCGGTCGCTGGTCGAGATGGCGGCCCGCAATGCAGAAGAAAGTTTCCGCGAACGCGGCTCCCGCCAGGAGGCGCGGGAAGGGGTGTTGCGGGATATTTCCGAACGCCTGCAGCTGCATCGTCTGCCCCGGCGCATGGAGTGTTTCGATATTTCCAACGTCCAGGGGCGTTTCAGTGTCGGAAGCATGGCGGTGCTGATCGACGGCGAGGCGGACAAGAGCGCCTATCGGCATTACCGTATCCGCACCGTGTCCGGCAGCGATGATTATGCCGCTCTTTATGAAGTTTTGCGCCGCCGACTGCGACGCGGGCTGCAGGAGCAATCGCTGCCCGATTTCATTCTCATCGACGGCGGCAAGGGACAGCTCGGTGTACTGCAGGCGGTTCTTGAGGAACTGCGGCTGGCGGACCGCATCGACGCGGCCGGTATTGCCAAGAGCCGGGTGGTGGCCAATGTGCGGGGCAAGGCGGTGGAGCGCAGCGAGGAGCGTTTTTTCCTGCCCGGCCGCAAAAACCCGGTGATTCTGCCCCAGGGGTCGCCGGCTCTGTTCATGCTCCAGGGCCTCAGGGACGAGGCCCATCGTTTTGCCATCACCCGGCACCGCAAACTGCGCCGTCGCAGCACCCTGACCTCCGTGCTGGAGGAGATTCCGGGGATCGGGCCGCGTCGCCGCCAGGCACTTCTGCGGCACTTCGGCAGTGTCAAACAGATTCAGGCTGCCGGGTTGGAAGACTTGCGGGCCATGCCGGGTTTGCCGGCCGAACTGGCAGAGCGTATTTTTTACGCCCTGCATGGTTCCCAGACCTCGGAATGAGGTATTTCCCTAGTGTCCCGTGCGGTTAGTCCTGTCTTCAAATTCCGGCCCTTTTGGGCGCCGGCTGCGTTCCGCCTTCTCGGCTTAACTCTGGCTAGGCCTGCGTCGGCGCGCCTTGCCGGCAACCAAAAGCTCTCAGAATTTCTTGACACGGCTAACCGCACGGGACACTAGCCGGGGGTTTTCCCCGGGCCGCGGCCGTAACGCCAGGTGAGATCGGCCAGTTGGCTTTGCAGGTCGAGGGTCAGGGCCTCCTCGGCCAGCCGCCAGCTCCAGTTGGCCGAGGGGCGCCCGGGAACGTTCATGCGCGCGCTGCTGCCGAGGCCGAGCAGATCCTGCAGGGGCAGCACCGCCAAACGGGCTACGCTGGCCTGGGCCATGCGGATCAGATCCCAGGGCATTTCCGGTGGATTTTTACCCAGGTAGGCGGCGACTTCGGCGCGGCGAGCCGACGGCAGGGAACTCCACCATCCGAGGGTGGTGTCGTTGTCGTGGGTGCCGGTGTAGATCACGCAGTTGGTGTTCAGATTGTGAGGCAGGTACGGATTGTCGGGTCCGGAGTCGAAGGCGAATTGCAGAATTTTCATGCCGGGCAGCCCGAAGTCATCGCGCAATTCTTCAACTTCCGCAGTGATGATGCCGAGGTCCTCGGCGATGAAGGGCAGATCCCCGAACTCACGTTGCAAGGCTTCGAACAGTTCCGCGCCCGGACTCGGCCACCACTGGCCGCTGACGGCCGTCGGTTCATGGGCGGGGATGGCCCAACAAGCCACGAAACCGCGGAAGTGATCGATGCGCAGCAGGTCGCACTGGGAGAGGTTCCAGGCTACCCTTCGTCGCCACCAGGCGAAGTCTTCCTGGCGATGCTCATCCCAATGGTAGAGGGGGTTGCCCCAGCGTTGGCCGGTGGCGCTGAAATAGTCGGGAGGAACGCCGGCCACCGCAACCGGTTGCCGTCCTTCGTCCAGGCAGAACAACTCCGGCCGGGCCCAGACATCGGCGGAATCCAGGGCCACGAAGATGGGCAGGTCGCCGAGCATGCGCACTCCGCGATCATGGGCGTAATGGCGCAAACGCTGCCACTGCTCAAAAAAAACGAACTGGGTGTAGCGCCGCAGGTGCAACTCTTCATCCAGCCCCTCCCGCCACTGGGCCAATGCCTGGGCCTGACGGGTACGCAGTTCCTCGGGCCAACGCTGCCAGGGTCGGCCGTTGCAATGCTGGTGCAGGGCGTCGAACAGGGCATAGTCTTCCAGCCAATCGGCCTGTTCCCGGCAGAACAGATCGAAGGCCTGTTGTCGCTGTGGTTCTCCGCCGGCCCGGAAACGTCGCGCGGCTTTGGCCAGCAACCGCTCCTTGAAGGCTGCAACGGCAGGAAAATCGATGGATTGATCCGTCGCCGGGGCCAGATTGGCCAGGTCTTCCTCTTCCAGGTCATCAGTCTCCACCAGCAACTCCGGACAGATGAGCAGCGGGTTGCCGGCAAATGCGGAGCGGGTGCTGTAGGGGGAGTGGCCGTAGCCCGTTGGTCCCAGGGGCAGAATCTGCCAGATCTGCTGACCGGCGTCGGCCAGAAAGTCGACAAAACGGATGGCTTCGGCACCGAGGTCGCCGATACCGTGACGGCCGGGCAGGCAGGTCGGATGAAGCAGCACGCCGCTGGCCCGGCCCTGCGGCCAGCCTTTCGATAAGTGTTCCATGGGAGCAACCCTTTCTTTTCCGGGGTTTTGGATTTTTATCAAAGGTACGTTTTCGCCCCGTCTCTGTTTGCTGCTTTGACTGCCTGACGCAAAGAGTATGGCATGCCGGGCCGGGAATTCCAATCGGATGTTCCAATGATCCTGCCTGCGGCCGTCGGCACGGCCCGAATGTTTTTGGCTTGAAAGAGTACAGGGGAACCGTTGAACTGCACCTGCCATGCAGGATGCTATAATTTTCAACATGTTCCAGCTAGTGTCCCGTGCGGTTAGTCCTGTCTTCAAATTCCGGCCCTTTTGGTCGCTGGCTGCGTTCCGCCTGCTCGGCTTAACTCTGGCTAGGCCTGCGTCGGCGCGCCTTGCCAGCAACCAAAATCTCTCAGAATTTCTTGACACGACTAACCGCACGGGACACTAGGAGGTTGTCGGACTATCCATGCGCTGGCTGCAAATTCGGCTCTTTGGCCCATATTTCAGCTCCTTTTCGGCCCATAGCTACGGCTATGAACCTTCAAACGAGCTAAAATCTGTGCTCAAACATCCAAATTTTCGCTTCAACCCGGATAGTCCGACAGCCTCCTAGCAACCGGAAAGGGGGGCCAAATGGTTCGGAGGATCGGATTGACTCTGGTGGGATTGTTCTGCGCTGGGTTTCTGCTTCTGAACGGCTGTGACAGGATGCGGTCCGGCGACAATGCGACGGACAGAACAGAAAATGGCGAGGCAGGGGGCCAACGTCCGGAAATCACCCCCGGCCGGGATGCAGGCCGGAACCATGCCGAAGGCGCGGCTTTATTCGACCGGCACTGCGCCGGTTGTCATCCGCAGGGCGGCAATACCATCAATAGCCAAAAGACTCTGGACAGTCGCAGTCTGGCTGCCGGCGGTATCACGACCAGGGCTCATATCGTAGACAAAATGCGCCGGCCGGGGCCGGGCATGCCGCGCTTCGATAAGGACCGGCTTTCGGATGCGGAGGCGGAAAAAATCGCCGCCCATATTCAAGCCAGTTTCTGAACGGACCTCGAAGTACCGGTCCCGCCGAAAAAAAGCCGGTGCAGCGAACCCCTTTCAGGAGCCGTGACGGTCAGGGGGCCTTGCGGGGCGGCCGCCGACCGGCCAGGAGGGCGGCCAGTACGCCGAGGGCCACGCCGAGAAGCAGGGTGGCCAGCAGCATGATGGCCAGGGGCGGGGCCACGGTCCACAGCAGCAGGCGGATTTCCGCCGGGCCGGTGTTCTGGGCGATGAGCAGCACCGCCAGGAGGATGAGCAGGGTGGTGAGGTAAAGCTTCAGTCTGGTCATAATGGCAACTCCGGTTCGGTCCAGGTGGGCGGCTCGTCTTCAGAAGATCAATTCCGGTCCGGCATAGCGTCGCGCGAGGTGGGGCGGCAGGCCGGCCCGCTCGGCACGCAGGGCCGGCGGCAGGTGATCCAGTAGGTCCTGGGCGGTCATGCCGTCCTCCCCCCGGGATGCGGCGGCCAGGTCACCGGCCAGACCATGCAGCAGGACGCCTTTGCAGACCGCTTCCGGCAAGGGCAGGCCCAGGCAGAACGCGGCGGCAATGGTGCCGGTCAGCACATCACCGGAACCGGCCGAGGCCAGGCCGCTGTTGCCGCTGAGATTGATGAAGACCCGGCCGTCGGGGCAGCCGATGAGGCTGTGGGCTCCTTTGAGCACCACGATGGCATTGAGGTCGCGGGCCCCCCGGCGCACTGCAGCCACCCGGTCGGATTCGATGGCGCCGATGCTCAATCCAGTCAGGCGCGCCATTTCCCCGGGATGGGGGGTGAGCACGGTTGGCGCCCGCCGTTGCTGCAGCAGTTCCGGCCTGGCGGACACCGCCGTCAGGCCGTCGCCATCGATGAGCAGCGGCCGCTGGGTGGCGGTCAGTTCCCGGGCCAGTTGCTGGGTTTCTTCGTCCAGGGACAGGCCCGGTCCCAGGACCACGAAATCCTGACCGGCAGCCGTGGCCAGCAGGGCTTCGCGATTCGCCAGGGCCAAACTACCGCCGGCCGTTTCCCCCTGCGGCAGAAAGACGATTTCACTGCCCTTCATGGCTATAAAGGGGGTGATGCCGGCCGGGGCCGCCAGGCGGCTGTAGCCGCCGCCGGCCTTGAGAAAGGACAATGCCGCGAAACAGGGTGCCCCCAGGTATCCGGCAGCGCCGGCGATGAACAGCGCCTGGCCGAAACTGCCCTTGTGACCGGTGGCCGATCGGGACGGCAGGGGCGGCGGCAGGTTGACGGCCAGTTGCAAGGTCGCATTTTCCAACAACGCACGGGGCATGCCGATATGGGCCACATGCAGTTGGCCGCCGCAGGCAAAGCCCGGATACAGCAGGTTGCCCGCCTTGGGCAGGCCGAAGGTGACCGTATGACTGGCCTGCACCGCGCAGCCGAGGATCTGGCCGGTGTCGCCCTGCACTCCGGAGGGGATGTCGAGGCTCAGGACCGGCCGGCCGCTGGCATTGATGGCATCGATGACCGCTTGATGCAGACCGTCGACTTCACGACTGAGGCCGGTGCCGAACAGAGCGTCGACCAGCACCTCGCCTGCCGCCAGTCGCTCGGCCAGGCCCTCGGCGCCGGACAACCGCTGGACCGGCACAGGCAACCGCTCCAGCATGGCCATCTGACGTCGGGCGGCCCCCTTGAAACGTTCCGGATCGCCGAGCAGCAGCACCTCAACCTGTCCGCCATGGCTGTGGATGTGGCGGGCCACGACCAGCCCGTCACCGCCGTTGTTGCCCAAACCGCACACCACCACGAAGGATCGTCCGAAGACCGGCCCCATGCGGGTTGCCAGAACGGCGAAGGCAGCGTGTCCGGCGTTTTCCATCAATAGATCTTCGGCGATGCCGAAGCGGTCGATGGCGGTGGCATCCATTTCGCGCATCTGGGCAACGGTGCTGATTTTCATGGCGCCTTCCCGGGCAAGGTGTTACGGGGTTGGATGAGCCGACTCCGGCCAGGCCATCAGATCCGGTTCGGCAAGCAGGAAATCGGTGACCGCATCGAGGTCCGGCAATACCCGCCAGGCCCCCGGAAACTCCTTTTCCGGCGCCAGGCTGCTGGGTACCACAATACAACGAAGGCCGGCACAAAGGGCAGATTGCAGGCCGCGAACCGTATCCTCGATGACCAGGCATTCCCCGGCGGACAGGCCGGAACGGCCCAGGGCCTTGAGGTAGGGTTCCGGGTGCGGCTTGGTCAAGACAAAGTCCTCACGGGTCAGAATGAAGTCGAACAGGTCAAGCAACCCGTTGCGGCGGTGGATGAGTTCAAAATGATGACGTTGGGAGCTGGTGACCACGGCCATGCGCACCTTGGTGTGCAGTTCCGTCAGGGCCCGGCGCACTCCCGGGCGCGGCGCGATGCCGGAGGCCAGCAACTGCGCATAACGCTGGTCCTTGCGTTCCCGCAGAATGGCTATGGTTGCCGCGTCCAGGCCGCGTTGTGCGGCCAGTTCCAGGCAGCTCTTGCCCGCGTCGAGGGTAGTCCGGATGAATTCCGCCAAGGACAGATCGATGCCCACTTCCCCCAAGGTTTCCTGCATGGCCTGGAAATAGAACTGTTCCGTCTCCACCAGGATGCCGTCATTATCCCAAAAAATGGCTTTGATCACGCTGCTTTCCTTGTGTTGTCCGGGCGGATTGAAGGCGCCCTCAGGGGATCGTTGCAGGCAGCAACGTGAATTCTTCCAGGACTCCGGAGAAGTTGGCGGCCCGGGGGCTGGAACAGCGATAGGAGAGGGCATCCAACTGCAGGATGCCTTTGCCCTTGGCTTCATTGAAACGCAACCGCATGCGTCCCTCGGCCACGGTATTTTCTGATGAAATGGCAAAATGCCGGTAGGGGTCCTTGGGACTGAGGGTGAACTGGCTGAGGGGTTGCGAGTCTTTCATGAGGCGAACATTGACCGTCCGCCCCGGTCCGCTTTGCCATTCCAGGTTCATGCAGGCGAAACGTTGCGCACCTTGGCTTTGTTCCATCTCGCCGGCCAGGGCCGAACCGCTCAGGATTAGCAGGCTGCAGAACAGGATGATTGCGGGTTTCATGTCTTTTGCCTCCATCAACGACCGAAATGATATGCCCCCGAAGGCAGCCGATGAAGCTCCCGCCGAAGGGCTGGGGAAAAAATTCCCTCATTCTCAATTCTTTGTAACCCGGACACCCGCCAAGGGTCAAGAATCCTCCCGGCAACTCCAGGCTGGTTCAGCCGGTTAGGTCCGCCGCCTCTCCGCGCAGTGCCTGGATAGGGTTGTGCTGCAACAGACGATCCTTGACCGCCAGAGTGGTGACCGGAGCATGGGAGTGGCGGGCGAACAGCAGGTCGTGTCCCAGACAGAGTCCCATGGCGATATTCAGGTCGGTGCCGGCAGCCTGCAGGGCCAGGGCCTGGCCGATCGGATTGCAGGAAACACCTCGATCCCCCGGTACCAGCGCCTCTGCCGGCAAGCGGCAGAGCTTGCAGTCGACCCGGACAACCTCGAAACTTTCTGCCAGCAGGGCTTCAAGTCGACAAGCCTCAGCCCGGAGGGCCACGCAGTGGGCAAGGCCCAGGCGCCGCCAGCCGGCGGCATCGGCGAAGCGTATCAGTTCTTCAAGGCGATTCAGGCCACGGCCCTTGGCCGCGGAGGCCAGAGCCATGAGTTGCAGATCGTCGTCCCGGTAGGCCGCCAGGCAGGCGTGTTGCTCCTCGCTGAGGGTGACGGAGCTTTGGGCGGGGGTGAGCATGTTCGTCTCCATGATGCGGGTGGCCGGCCAAGCGGGCCGCGCGGCCGGTGCCGGCGATCCAGGTCGGCAGGTTAGTTGTTCAGATAGAATTCCACCGTGGATACTACCCGGACGGTTTTTTCCATTTGATTTTCTTCCATGAAGCCCGGCGCCTGATCCCGCGGCAGGATGACGAAGACCCCCTGGCTGGCGCGGCGAATGGCGCCCAGGCGGCTGGCGGAATCCTGGGCGAACTGCTGGGCGGCTTGGCGGGCATTGGCTGTGGCTTCGGCGATCATCTCCGGTTTCAAATCGTTGAGCCGGGTAAAGAGGTAGGTGGGACCACCGCTGGCGGCGAGCACCACGCCCGCGGCAACCAGATCTCCCACGTCCTGGCTGGCCTGGCGAATCCGCTCCGGCTCGGTGCTGCGCACCATCAGGGTCTGGGCAATGATGTAGCGGCTTTCGACCGGGCCGCTGCGATAGGGATCGGCGAGCCGATCGGTCACCTCCAGGGCCTGGAGTTCGGCCGACGCGGCCGGCAGACCATGGCTTTCCAGAAAGGCCAGGACCTTGGCGCGACTGTCCCGGATGGCTGTTTGGGCCCGGTTCAGGTCATCATCGGTGGCCACGAAGCGCAGCGGCCAGAAAGCCGTATCGGCAGTGACGCTGCGCTCGGCGACCCCCTTGACGGTCACGAAGCGCTCGACGGAACGGCCCCGGTAAAATCCGTGTCCGACTAGCCAGCCGCCGGCGGTCAGACCCAGGGCCAGAAGCAGGGCGGCAATGATGCGGGAAGGTTGTTCCATGGCTCCATCTCCTTTGTGCGGTATGGTCAGTCGATGTGTTGCAGAATGACGAACCTGCGGTACAGCCAGCCTCCGGCATAGAAGGTGATGCCGACCACCACCAGGCAACCGATGCGCATCAGCGGGGCGGCCCGGTCAAGATCGAAGAACACCAGCTTGACGGCAGAAAGGGCAAATACCAGCAGGGAAGATTGGCCCAGAAGACGATCCCGCCGGATGCCGGCCAGGGCCAGGCAGGCCAGGGCCAAAACACCCCATGCCAGGGATATGGCCAAACGACTGTCAAAGATCTGGCTGGCGGCGGCCATGGCCGCCAGGTGCCCGAGGCTGAGCAGGGCGATGCCAAGGTGCGGCAACCTGGATTGCCGCTGACGGGCAAACAGGTATCCGGCGTATAGCGTCACGGTAAAGGCCGAGGTCAACAGGGGGCGTGCGGGGACCACCGGCAGGTGGCGGTTGGCAATGGCTGCCAGAAAATTGACCGACCAGACCGATCCCAAGCCCGCCAGCAGCGGCCAGTCTCCGCTTTTGCTGTGGTGTGGCCAGCGCAGCCAACAGGCCGCCAGCGGCACGGCCAGCAAGGCGGCCCACGGCTGCCAGCGGGTCGGCAGCAGTACCAGGTAGCCGGAATGAAACAGGGCCATGGCGGCGTAAAAGCTGACCAACAGCCTGCCGCCGGGCAAAGGTACGCGCAGCGCCAGGCGCGGCACCAGGAACAGGATCCAGAAGGGCAGGATGCTTGCCAGGGCCAGCCATGCGGTCAGCCGCGGCAGGTGGCTGCCAAGGACACTGAACTGAAACAGGTAGAAAAGGGCTACCGCCGGCAGGTGGAACAGAGCTGCAGGAATATCCAGAGGACGTCGGTGGCGGAGAGTGAAGGCGGCGGTCCAGGTTGCGAACAGGGTTGCCTGACCGGCCTGCACCAGGCCAAGGGTCCGCCAATGCAAGGGGGCAACGATGTACCAGAGCAACTGAAATCCGAGCAGGCCCAGGTAGAGGGCCGCCAGGTAATAGCGACGTCGGCCGGTCCAGAGGGAAAACAGTCCGAAGCCGATGCCCCAGGCGCCGTAGAACAGGGCGATGCGCCCCAGATCGCGGGACCCGGAATGGAGCAGAAAGGGCGCGGAGTAGGAGCCCAGCACCGCAAACAAGGCATAGAGGTCGCTGGCAAATAAACGGCACAGCAGCAGGGAGCCGACGCAGACCACCAGAATGCCGGCACCCGTCGGCAACGGTCCGATGAGGTGGTAGTGCAGATGGGCAGCATATAGGGTCAGAAACAAAATGACCATGCCGGCGGCCGGCAGCAGGCCGGCGTAACCGCGGTCGTTTCGGCGCAGTGCCAAACCGGTGGCGATGAGGGAACCGGCACCCAGCACCGCCAGGGCGAGTTGCCGTAGGGGCGTCAACCAGCCCGTATCCACCGCCAGCTTGATCAGGTAGGCCGCGGCCAGCACCAGCAGCATGGCGCCGCACCAGCCCAGCAGCCCGGTGACGGGATTGCCGCGGTGCTTCGGTGAAGCATCCGGTGTCTCCGGTGTCGCCGGCGGGCTGAAGGTAAACCGGGGTTCCTCGGCCGGCGGCGGCAGGCAGGTCATGCCCAAATGGTCTTCTATCTGCTGAAGTCGCTTCTCCAGGGTGTCCAGCCGTTTATGTACATCGTCCATCAAATCCCTCCGGGAAGATTGACTGGCGCCCGAAACTGACGCCGATACCGGCGTCTGCGCCGCATAAAACAACGCCCGTGGGTGTTTCAAGCAGCAATTGGCGGGCCGGCCGGGCAAGGGACCATTTTCCACCCTGACTCCCTGTATAGTCAAGCCGGCCCGGTCGAATTTTTGAATATTTTTCAGCTGCTCAGTCCGGTATCGCGTTGGTAACGCAAAGAACATGCCTGCCAGACCGGCAGTCGGGCCCGCCGGCCGGCAGGGGCAGGCTGGCCTGGATTTCGCATGGAGTCAAGGGCGCCATTTTGTTCGTCCGGTTAGTGGCCAAAAAGGTTTTCGGCGCGCCTTCGGGGATGTGGCGGACGGGAATTTTTCGCAGGGAGAGCAGACTGATATGGATTTTGCCAGCAATATCGAAGAGGCCGTCAGGGAAATTTTCGAAACCATGGTCGGGTTGGATATTCATGGCCTGACCGAGGCCGATCCACCGCAGAGTTCGGCCGCTTCCCTGACCGGCATGATCGGCCTGGCCGGAGAGCTGCAGGCGACCTTGCTCATCCATCTGCCCGAGCCGGTGGCGGTGGCGGTCACCAATGCCTTTCTCGGGCTCGACCTGCAGGCAGTGGACGAGGACGTTAAGGATGCAGTGGGCGAACTGGCCAATATGGTGGCCGGCGGCATCAAGTTCCGCTGCCCCGAGCAGGGCAAGGAGATCGAACTGTCGATTCCCTCGGTGGTATGGGGCAAAGGCTACAGTTGCGAGGCCACGGGTCGCTTCGAGTGCACGGCGCGAACTTTCGGCCTTGAGGCGGGCCCCTTGGTGGTTGAACTTCAGGTCAGAGTCTGAAATCAAGACGCCGTTCCCGGCGGAACGGCGTCTTGGGGTGCCGCGGTGTTACCATGTCTTCACTTGGTCGGTCAACGGGTGCGGGGCGGAATTGCACCCGTTTCGTCGGAGATGATGATTTCCACGCGCCGGTTCAGTTGGCGTCCGGCGGCGGTCGCGTTGGTGGCAACCGGGAAGGCCTTGCCGTAGCCGCGTATCTCGATGCGCTCGGCTTCTATGCCACGTGCCATGAGGGCTTCCCGAACCGCGTTGGCGCGCCGTTCGGACAGGCGCAGGTTATACTGGTCCGACCCGACGCTGTCGGTGAACCCTTCGACCATGACCCGGCGTTCCGGATACTTTTTCATGAAGGCCGCCAGTTTGTCGACGGCTACCAGTCCGGCCGGTTTCAGGTTGGCTTTGTCGAAATCAAAAACCACCGCACCCAGGGTGACGACCATGCCGCGTTCTGCCTTGACGGCCTCCATTTCGGCCAGTTCGCGGGCCAGTTGGTCGGCTTTTTCCTGGGCCGTTCTGGCTTCCAGCATGGCCTGTTCCGCAGCCAATCGCTGAGCTTCGGCTTCCTGGCCGGCCAGCAGGGCCGCCTGGCGTTGCGCTTCCAGTTCCTCCATGGCCTGCATGGCCGCCGCTCTCTGGGCTTCCGCTTCCTCCATGGCTTTCATGGCCGCGGCTCTTTCGGCTTCGGCCTGTTGCCGGGCCAGGGTGGCTTCGGCGGCCCGGGCTTCAAGCAGCACCCGGTTGCGTTCCTCACTGGCCTGGGCGATGGCGGCCTCGGCCATTTTCTGATTGCCGATCTCCTGGGCGATGGCCGCATGCTGCTTGGCGAGGTAGGCGTGGTGTTCCACGGCCGCCAATTCGCCTTTCTGCTGGAACAACTCGTCGGCCTTGCTCAGCTGCATTTCCGCTTTTTTCAGCTCCAGGGGTGCCGAGCGTACGACAGTGGGGTTGGCCTGGGCGGCCTGGAAGGCGGCGCGGGCTTCGTCCAGGGCCGGATTGGTGGTCGCCGTCGGGGCACAGGCGGCGAGGCTCAGGCCAAAGGCCAGCAGAAGCAGTGCCGACAGCCGAGCCGGGAATTTTTTCTGTATGTTCATGGACATGATGACCTCCTGGAAAGTCGATGGCGGTTATTGGGGGCGACTGCGCCGGATTTCTTCCCGCATCACTTCGATGCTCTTCTGCAGTTCATCCACGGCCTTTTGCGACTTGGCGGTGGCCGATTTGGATTCCGCCAGCTTGGCATCCAGTTCCGCCTGTTCCAGCAGGCGCTGGGCGCCGGTGTAGTCGCGGGCCTGCAGAGCCGCCTTGGACTGTTCGATCTTGTCCCGGGCCAGTTTCAGTTCCAGCGGCGCGTATTCATAGGCGCCGGCGCCGGAGGCCCTCTCAACCGCCGAACTGGCCAGGGCCATTTCGCTGGTTGGCGGCTGCATGGTTGGTGCGCAGGCTGTTACAGCCAATAGCCCCAAAGCCGGGAAAAGCACTCCTCGGAATACTCTCTTGTTCATGTTTGCCTCCGTCTGACAATGTTTGTGATTTCCCGGGATGGTGAGTGGCCGAACTTCCCCTTCCTTTACGACAAACATTCTGGCCAATCCCCGGAGTCTCCACGAAACTGCTGCATACCTTGTAAGGCTAGCACGAAAACTCGGTTTTTCAATACGGCACGATGATGAATTTCCAACCTTGAGAATGCAGAACAGGGTCAGAACTTCCTGTCATTTCAAGAGAGAAGGCGGTAGTTATTCCTTCTCAACTCCTTCGGTTAAAGTATTAGGACTGTTGGCCTGGTTCTGCCACTGCAGAAAAAAGGGTTTGCTGGCTTCACCGAAATACAGGGAGCGATGGGGAAAGGGGATCTCGATGCCGTGTTCGTCAAAGGCCATTTTGACCCGGCGCAGGAACTCGCGGCCCACCATCCACTGGCGGATGGGTTTGGTCTTGATGCGACCCTTGATGACTACGGCCGAATCGGCGAACTGGTTGACGCCCATGATTTCCGGCGGCGCGATGATCAAGGGGCCGAAGTCCGGGTCCGCCTGCATGCGGTCCAGAACCTCCTGCAGCACCCCTATCACCCGGTCGGTATTTTCCTTGTAGGCCACGCCGATATCGAACACGTAGGCCGACCATTCCTGGGTCATGTTGCTCAAGGTGGTGATGGTGCCATTGGGAAAGACATGCACCACCCCCGCCTGATCGCGCAGCACCAGGGTCCGGAAGTTGACCTTTTCCACCATTCCGCCGGTACCGTTGATGATGGCGACGTCGCCGACCCGGACCTGGTTTTCCAGGATCATGAAAAATCCGGCTATGACGTCACGAACCAGGTTCTGGGCGCCAAAGCCGATGGCCAGACCGAGAATCCCGGCACCGGCCAGGATCGGTCCGATTTCCACCCCGATTTCCTTGAGGATGATGAGGCTGATGATGGCCCAGAGGGTCAGGCCGATGCCCTGCCGGATCAGCCGGACCAGGGTTTCCACGCGCTTGGCGGATTCCGTCGGCGGTTCGCCTTCGGCTTGACCTTTGCTGATCAGGCGGCGTTCCATTCTTTTCAGGACCTGGGTGGAGATGCGTGCTGCCAACCAGCCGAAAGCGAGGATGATCAAGATGCGAAAACCGGTGAAGATAAGGGTTTCCCAGCGGATGTTGGTGGCGAATTCTTGGAACAGGTTCATGGTGGCTTTTGTCTCCTTTCATCAACGTTGCATTGTGGGACCCGAACCTTTGCTCCCCTCCGGACGGCATGGTTCAGTAGCTGTACTGCAAGCCCATGGTGAGATCGAAGTCGGTTCGCTTGATACCCGTCTTGGGATGACTGTCATGTTCGATAATGCTGGCCAGGCGCAAGGCCCAACCGTAGGACAGGGGGGTTTTGACGGCGGCTTCATTGCGCAGGGTGAACTGTCCCAGACGGGCCAGGCTCGGATAGATCAGCAATTGTTCGGAAAAACTCAGGTTGTTGCTGAAAGCATAACGGAAATGTCCGGCCAGTCGGCCGGACGCCCAGGACTGATCCGGGCCGCTCTGATGTTTTTCATGGAAAAATGCCACGCCTGTCTCCACGGCCAGAGCGCTGCGGGGCGTATCCCAGAACTGATAGCCGGTGCCGGGGCCGATGGCCGAGCGCAGTTCCAGGTTCTTGAAGGTATCGTAGAGCAGTTCGGCGCTCAGATAGGGATAGAAGCGGGGCGTGAGAAAGTAGTCGTAACGCAGGTTGGCATAGGCATTGCGGGTGGTCACCTGACCTTCGGTCTCGGCGTACTTGCCGACCAGGCCCAGGACGAAACGGTGCGGCAGATCCCGGCGACTGGCATTGATGCCGGCGGAAAAACCGATTTTATCGGAATTGCCGCCCTTCAGGCTGGCGCCGAAGGTCAAATCGCCGGCCCAGACCTTGGCCGGAACGGGTTCGGGGTTGATGGCGCGGATCATGGCCAGGTCAAATCGCCGCTCCTCATGGCTGGACAGATGCGCGGCGGGGGTGCGTTCGGCACTGATCGGGCCGTTGTGTTCGGCGCCGTTGGTCAGGCGGATCAGCAAAGGCGTTTCGGAGGTCAGACTTTGGATATGTCCACGCGGGATGGTCAGGCGGCCGGCCAGTTCGCTGTCGAAAACCAGTTGTTCCTGATCGAGGCGAACGATGGTTCCGGTCAGTTGGTCGCCGTTCACCAACCGGATCTGAGCGGCGTGCACCGCCGGCAGGATGGCCAGCAGCCATAGGGCAAGCACCAGGGTGATCCGGGCTGCGCCGGAAGCAGGGAGGCCAAGGCCGGTGCGGAAGCGGGGCAGAGGAAAACAGGACATGATAACTCGGCAGCAATGCAGGGCATGGATGAAGTTCGGAGATAATCCGGAACAACTATAACGAAAAAAGTCTCGGATGTAAAAATGTCGCCGGGCTGCCACGAAGGGCCGTTCAGGCCGCTCCGGCGAATTTCTGCAGCAACCCGGGAATGGCCGCCGGGGAGACCGGGCGGCTGAACAGGTAGCCCTGGCCAATCTGGCATTTGAGGCGGGTCAGAAAGGACAGTTGTTTTTCCGTTTCGATGCCTTCGGCGACGGTTTTCAACCCGAAACTTCCGGCCAGGGCCAGAATCGAGGTGACCAGCTTGACATCGCCGGTATTGAAGGGCAGTTCGCGGACAAAGGAACGATCGATCTTGAGTTTGCTCAAGGGCAGGTTGCGCAGGTACTTGAGGGAAGAATAGCCGATACCGAAATCATCCAGGGCGAATTGTATCCCCAGTTGCTTCAGTCGATGCATGGTGGCGATGGCCCGGTCGACGTTTTCCATGATGGCGCTTTCGGTGATTTCCAGTTCCAGGTTGATCGGATCGAGTCCGGAGCTCTGCAGGATGTGGATGACCCGATCGGCAAAGTCCGCCTGAGCGAATTGCCGGGCGGAGATATTGACGGCGATCTGCAGGTTGGGCCCGCCCTGCTGGTGCCATCTGACACCCTGTTCGCAGGCCTCCTTCAGAATCCATTCGCCCAGAGGGACGATCAACCCGCTCTCTTCCGCGCGTTGAATGAACATTCCGGGTGGCACGCAGGTTGTGGACTCCCCCCAGCGGACCAGGGATTCCAGGCCGATGAGCCGTTGCGTACGCAGATCGATCTGGGGTTGGAATTCCAGGAAAAATTCATTGCGATCGAGTCCCCGGCGCAGCAGTTCCTCGAGAAAAAAGGCCTGATCGACCTGGTGTTTCATGCTGCGGCAGTATATCTGGAATTGATTGCCGCCGCGCCGTTTGGCTTCGTACATGGCGATGTCCGCCTGGCGCAGCAGTTCGTTGCCGTCTTCGCCGCCGATGAAGGATTGGGCGACGCCGATGCTCGACGAAAGGTGCATGGTGTGACCGATGGCCTGGAAGGGGTCACGGAAGATGGCCAGCAATTTTTCCGCCAGATGGCCGGCATCGTCGAATTTCTTCAGTTCCTCGCAGATGATGACAAATTCATCGCCGCTCAAGCGGCTGACCGTATCGGTTTCCCGCAGCACCCCCTGAAGCCGCTGGGCGACCTGGCAGAGAATCATGTCGCCTACTTCATGCCCTAGGGAATCATTGATTTTCTTGAACCGGTCCAGGTCCAAAAACAATATCGCAAGACCCCGTTTGAAGCGACGGGCCTTGCTGATGGCCTGCTCCAGGCGGTCCATCAGCAACGCCCGGTTGGGCAGCCCGGTAAGGGTGTCGTGATGGGCCAGTTTCTGCAGTCGCTGCTCAGCCTGTTTGACGGCCGTCAGGTCCCGGACCCGCAGCGCGACGCGCACGGGCATGGAATTGTTTTTTGTCAGGGGGAAGGCTTGGAGTTCCAGGTGCCCGAAGAGTGGGTGGGCGATTTCCCGGATTGCTGCCCGATGATGGAGCAGCACTTCCTGGAACAGGCAGTCCTGACCGGGACAGGCGGTGCCGGAGCAGAAGGTTTGACAGAAAGGAACGGTCTGCAGGGCAGGTTCGGCCAAGTTCCGGCCGATGCCTTGAAAATTGGCGTGAACGACTTTCCCGGTTTCGTCGAGAATGGCACAAAAATCGGGGATGGTGTCGAAAAACAGCTGAAAAATTTCCGAAGGCACGATGGGGGCACCTGATTTGAGGTCCGTCTGTGGTTTTTGAAACAGCTTCGGGAACCGTTACTCGGATCCTGCGAACGGGGTGGCGGCGAAGGGACCCAAAACAGTCCGCAACAACATAACAGATCGCGGTGATGGACCGCAATGGCAAGCTCGTTGCCAGCCGGCAAATTATGATCGAATCGCCCACATTTTCGGCGCCGGAAACGGAGCCAATGCGGCTCAAGGAATAGGAATAGTCCTAAACGCCTGACCGCAAAGCCGTTGCCAAGCAGGGGCAAATAGTCTATTTAATATCCATCGTGGGCATTCCCATTGTTTAGAATTTCCCACTTTTGGTCTTTTTCCGGTACCAACGGCTCAGTAAAGAGGTGATGAACATGATCGACAGTACGCGCCTGGCCGCAGAATTCGCCCGTCTGGCCGCCATTGCCAGCCCATCCTGGCGGGAGGGCCGGATTGCCCGTTATCTCATGGAACGGCTGCAGAGACTGGGTTTCACGGTGCGGGAGGACGATGCCGGTGGCCGAGCCGGGGGGGAAAGCGGCAACCTGATCGCCACCCTGCCGGCCCGGGGTCGGGAATGTGCCTCGCTGCTGCTGTCCGCGCATATGGATACGGTTGAACCGGCCGACGGGGTGCAACCGGTGTTGCGGGACGGGGTGTTTACCAGCGCCGGGGACACCATCCTGGGTGCGGATGACAAGGCCGGACTGGCGGAGATCATCGAAGCCCTGGAAGTGGTGCGTGAGCAGGGTATCGCCCATGGGCCCCTCGAGGTGGTCATTACCATCTGCGAGGAGCAGGGATTGCTCGGCGCCAAATTGCTCGATTACGGTCAGTTGCAGTCCCGTCGGGGACTGGCGTTGGATACCTCGGGAACGGACCGGCTGATCAACACCGCCCCGGGCGCCAACAAAATGCGTTTCACCATCACCGGCCGCGAGTCCCATGCGGGCATCTCGCCGGAAGCCGGCATATCGGCGATCCAGGTTGCCGCCCGGGCCGTGGCCGTCATGCGCCTGGGTCGTATCGACCATGAGACTACGGCCAATATCGGTACCATTCACGGCGGCCAGGCGACCAATATCATTCCCCGCCAAGTGGTGTTGGAAGGGGAGGCCCGCAGCCATGATCCGGCCAAGCTGGCCGCCCAGACCGAGCACATGATCGCCTGTTTTGCCGAGGCGGCCGCGGCGGCGAGCCGGGACAT
This sequence comes from Desulfuromonas sp. CSMB_57, assembly GCF_020194955.2. Taxonomy (GTDB): domain Bacteria; phylum Desulfobacterota; class Desulfuromonadia; order Desulfuromonadales; family Syntrophotaleaceae; genus JAFCIY02. Next base: position 142,110 of record NZ_JAFCIY020000001.1, read on the forward strand.
CGACGGCGAGCCGGTCGAAGTCCGGGTCGATCAGCAGGTTGTAAGCGACTATCCGCGCATGGCTGTCGGCCGGGATTCGGCCATCGTCACCCTGGTGCAGCAGGCAGCCGGGCGCCTGGGGCGCGATATGGAGCTGTGCGACGGTGGCGGCGGCAGCGATGCCAACATCTTCAATGCTTATGGCATCGAAACCGTCATCCTCGGTACCGGCATGAACCGGGTTCATTCCGTCGACGAATGGGTGCGGGTCAGCGATATGGAACGGGTCGCCGAACTGCTGGTCGAGGTTATCCGCTCGGCCTGAGGTCCAGCGTTTTTTCCAACGGATGCCCATGCCGACCAAGACGCCCGCCTGCGGTTGGGGAGAACCCCGACCCATCGACAGCCTGCTGCCGGAACTGCGCCGCTGCCTGGCCGGGGGGCCGGCAGCGGTATTGCAGGCGGCCCCCGGTGCCGGCAAGACCACCCGGGTGCCCCTGGCCTTGCTCCATGAGCCCTGGCTGGCCGGGCAGCGCATCGTCATGCTCGAACCGCGGCGCCTGGCGGCCAGCAACGCGGCGCGCTACATGGCGGCCTGCCTCGGCGAAGAGGTCGGTGGCACCGTCGGTTATGCCATCCGCTTTGAACGGCGCATTTCCGCCGCGACGCGCATCGAGGTGCTGACCGAGGGGTTGCTGACCCGCCGCCTGCAGGAGGACCCGGCATTGAGCGGTGTCGGCCTGGTGATCTTCGATGAATTCCACGAGCGCAACCTGCATTCGGACCTGGCCCTGGCCCTGTGCCGCGATGCTCAGCTCGGGCTGCGCGAGGATCTGCGGCTGCTGGTCATGTCCGCCACCCTGGACGGCGAACCGGTGGCCCGTCTGCTGGGGGATGCCCCTTTGCTCAGCTGCCCGGGGCGCAGCCATCCGGTGGAGATCTCCTATTTTCCCCAGGAGCCGCGCGGTCCGCTGTCCGAGGTGACGGCCAGGGCGGTACGCCGGGCGCTGGCCGAGACGGAGGGTGACATCCTCGTGTTCCTGCCGGGCGTGGCGGAAATTCGCGCCTGCCAGGAGTTGCTGACGACCGAGCCGGGACCCGGACAGCCGTTGCTTTGTCCCCTGTATGGCGATTTACCCTTCGCCGCCCAGGAACAGGCCCTGTTGCCGGGCCGGCAACGCAAGGTGGTGCTGGCCACCAACATCGCCGAGACCAGTCTGACCATCGAAGGGGTCCGAGTGGTGGTGGACAGCGGTTTCATGCGCCGCATGCGCTTTGAGCCGGCCACCGGATTGCCGCGGCTGGCCACCGTCCGCATTACGGCGGCCAATGCCGCCCAGCGGGCCGGTCGGGCCGGGCGTCTCGGCCCGGGGCGGTGCTACCGTTTGTGGACGGAGGCGGCACAGGGCAGCTTACGGCCCTTCGATACGCCCCAGATCCGCACCGCCGATCTGGCGCCCCTGGCCTTGGAACTGGCCCGCTGGGGCGTCCGTCAGGCGGACTCCCTGGCCTGGCTGGATGCGCCGCCCGATGGTGCCCTGGCCGGGGCCCGTACCCTGTTGCGGCAACTCGGGGCTCTGGATGACCAAAACCGGCTCACCAACTCCGGCGCCGCCATGGCGGATTGGCCGGCGCATCCGCGCCTGGCCGCACTGCTGGCTGCCGCCGACAAAGAGGATAAAGCACTGGCCTGCGATCTGACGGCGCTGCTGGAGGAGCGGGATATTTCCCGCCATGCAGGCGGCCCGCCGTCGACCACGGACAGCGATGTGCTGGAGCGGTTGGCCGCCCTGGTCTCCTGGCGCCGAACCGGACGGGCGCCGACCGGGACCGATCCCGGTGCCCTGCGGGCCGTGGCACGGGCCGCCGGACAATGGCGGCGACGTTTACGGGTTCCCGTCGGGGCCGAACCGCAATTGGACGCGCCGACCATCGGCCGCCTGCTGTTGGCCGCCTATCCCGATCGCCTGGCCCGCGAACGGATGCCGGGCAGCGGCCGCTACCTGATGGCCGGCGGCCAGGGGGGCCGGCTCAGTCCGCGCAGCGGGGTGCGCGGCGCGCCTTTATTGGTGGCGGTGGGTTTCAGCGGCGGCCGGGAGGCCGACGGCAACATCTACCTGGCCAGTGCCGTAAGTCGGGAACTGGTCGAGGAACTGTTTGCCCATCGCCTGGCCTGGCAGCGTCAGGTGGTTTGGGACGGCAGCCAGGAGCGGGTGGTGGCCAGGGAGGTGCGATGCCTCGGCACCTTGCTCCTGGCCGAACGGCCCGCCGTGGCCGGAGCCGATGAAGTCACGGCGGCCCTGCTGGACGGTATCCGGCAGTTGGGATTGGAGGCGTTGCCCTGGAACGATGCGGCTATCCAACTGTGCCGACGGGTGAATCTGCTGGCCCGACTCTTTCCGGATGAGGGTTGGCCGGAGTGTTCCTTTGCGGGACTGCTGGCGGAGATGGACTGCTGGCTGCCGCCGGGGCTGACGGGATTGCGCAGCCGCGCCGACCTGGCCCGCATCGACCTGGCGGAATTGTTGACGGCGCGTCTGGATGGGCGCCAGCGCCACCGCCTCGGGCAACTGGCTCCTACCCACCTGCCGGTGCCGAGCGGCCACCGGGTGGCCATCGATTATCAGGAGGAAGGACACCCGGTGCTGGCCGTAAAGTTGCAGGAGCTGTTCGGGTTGGCGGCAACGCCCCGTATCGCCGAGGACCGTGTCCCCCTGCAGGTGCATCTGCTGTCTCCGGCCCGGCGGCCCATCGCCGTGACCCAGGACCTGGCCAGTTTCTGGAACCATGGTTATCCCGAGGTGCGGCGGGAACTGCGCGGCCGCTATCCCAAACACCCCTGGCCCGAAGACCCCTGGCGTGCCGTCCCGACCCGGGCGTCGCGCCCTCGCTAGCTGCCGAAACCCCGGAGCCTCCATGTCCCAGCAGTCCCTGTATACCCGCTCCTTCTGTGCCATGGCTTTGGCCAACTTTGCCACCACGGCCAGTTTCGGCGCCTTTTTCCTGTTTCCCATATTCATCGCCCACCGGGGCGGATCCCGGGCCGACATCGGCATCATCATGGGGGTGTTTACCCTGGCCGCCACCCTGTGCCGGCCCTGGGTGGCGGAACTCATCGACCGCATCGGGCGCCGGCGCAGTTACACCCTCGGCTCCCTGCTCATGGTGGTCATGCCGTTCAGTTATCTGCTGCTGGCAGGCCCTTTGACCGCCCTGTCCCTGCCGCTCCTCGGCCTGCGCATCGTCCACGGCGTCGGCCTGGCTCTGTGCTTTACCGCCGCCTTTACCTACGTGGCCGACATCGTGCCTGCCGAGCGGCTCAATGAAGGCATCGGCCTGTTCGGGATTTCCGGCCTCATCGGTCTGGCGGTCGGTCCCGCCGTCGCCGAGATGGCCCTTGCCCTGCGCGGGTTCACGGCGTTTTTCTTAGCGGCCGCAGGTCTGGCTTTCATCGGCCTGCTGGCTCATCTGCCCCTGCGTGAAACCTTGCCCGATGGCGGGGAACAGGGCGCCAGGCTGTCCTTTTACCGTGTTTTGCGCCGGCGCAAGATTTTGTTGGTGGGAATTCTGGCGGTGTTGTTCGGTTTCGGCCAGGCCGGGGCCGGCAGTTTCGTCGCCCCCCTGGCGGAAGAACGGCATATCCATCTGGTTTCCATGTTTTTTCTCGCCTATTCCCTGGCCGCCATCGTGGTACGTCTGGCAGGCGGGCGTCTGGCCGACCGGGTCGGCGAACGGCGCATCATTCCCTATGCCCTGGTGATTACCGGCGGCGGCTTGTTGTCCGTAGCCCTGGCCCATGGGACCTGGCCGCTGGCCTGTGCCGGAGCCGTTGCCGGGACCGGACACGGTTTGCTGTTTCCGGCCCTCAACTCCCTTGCGGTGCGGGATGAACCGGCCGCCATTCGCGGCAAGATTACCGGAATCTACACCGGGGCTCTGGATGGCGGTAATTTCGCCGGGTCGGTAGTGCTCGGCTTTATCGGTCAGTGGGCCGGTCTGCCCGCTCTGTTTCTGGCCGCCGGCCTGGCCCTGCTGCTGGGTCTGCCGGTGCTGGCCTGGGAGCGTTCCAGTCGGACCGGATAATTGCTTGACATTCGGGCATCCGTACCTATCATGAGCCTGTTCCCTTTCGCTCCATCCATACCCTGTTCGTGACAGAACAACCAAGGAGTTAAAATGTCCGCCAAACTGCTTGAAGGAAAGGCGGTGGCCGATGCCGTGCTGCAGGACGTAGCCCGGCGTGTCGCCGTTTTGAAGGAAAAGGGCGTCACCCCCGGTCTCGGCACCATTCTGGTCGGTGATGACGGACCCAGTATCAGCTACGTCAACAAAAAGCACGAGGCCTGCAAATCCGTCGGCATCGCCTCCTTTCACATCGAGATCCCGGCCAGCGCCGGTCAGGCCGATCTGCTGGCGGCGGTGCGGGATTTCAATGACAGTCCCGAGGTGGATGCCTATATCATCCAGCATCCGCTGCCCAAAGGTTTCGATTTCAATCAAGCCCTGGCCATGATGGATCCACGCAAGGATGCCGACGGTCTGCATCCGGTCAATCTCGGCAAACTGGTGCTGCAGGAAAAAGGTCCGGTGCCCTGTACGCCGGCCGGCATCCGCGCCATGCTCAAGCATTACGACATCGCCATCGAAGGGCGCGAGGTGGTGGTGGTCGGCCGCGGGCCGACCCTCGGGCGTCCTCTGGCCCTGCTGCTGACCCTCAAACAGCCCTATGCCAATGCCGCCGTGACCGTGGTCCATTCCGGCATCAAGGATCTCGGCGCTTACACCCGGCGGGCCGATATCGTCATTGCCGCCGCCGGCGTTCCGGGCATCGTTACGCCCGACATGGTGCGGCCCGGCGCGGTGGTCATCAGCGGCGGCCTGTCCTGGGAAGGACGCAAACTGCTGCCCGATGTCGATGAAGCCGTCGGTGACGTGGCCGGCTGGATCACTCCGCGCCTTGGCGGCGTCGGTCCGACCACCGTCGCCATGCTGCTGCAGAACACCGTCGAGGCCGCGGAGCACCGCGGCTGAGGGGGATTTGGGCTTCGTTTGAATAAAAGGCGCCCCATCGCATAGGCAGTGGGGTGCCTTTTTTTATGCAGCACAGGTCGTCGTCGGTACCTTGGACGAGGTGCTCTGGGGCCCGGAGGAACTCCGGTGCGGACGCAGTGGGCCCCAATGAAATATCCATGCAGTCCACGCTGTCCCTCATGTCCACCTGGCCTATTTGATAGCATTCATGTGGATCTACAGGAACACCGTTTATATTTTCTGAGAGGTTCTTTCCTCCTGGTTAGCGGCAGCCCATGGCGGCTTGCGGTTTCTTTGAGGTGGCCAAGGCATGTCGAGAAAAGGGTCGGTACGGAATGAGCGCATTAATTTTTGTCGGATTGGCAGTATAAAAGTCTAAAAGGCACCAATCTGTGAACGTTTGGCGAATTTGAAACAGCTTATTTGGTGTGAATATATTAAAAAACAGGACGAAAATCGCCCCAAAATATTATTCAATGCTAAAAATGGCTCGGATTTGCTCTGTTGTAGAAGTAGAACTTGTTAATTTAAAGTTTTATTTAATTATAAATAAAATTTTAAAATTTAATTTATGAAAAATTGACTATTTTATTGAATTTTGCTCATTTGCGGCAGATCACGACCTTGGAAAGTGATTATTTTCGCGATGTCTAATGATGAAGAACTTTGATTTCTTTGGACCAGGCCTCCTGAAAGAGGCCGTTGAATTCAACCTTCGGGAGTAGTGATGAGCTTTATATATAAATATACACTGGCCTGTCTCTTGGTCGGCATCCTGTCAGGCTGCACCAAGGTACCGCTACCGGAACGATTCGATGCCGTACCGATTCGCGAGCAAACGGAAGATTTGGCCCTGGACATCGCCGACGTCCGAAACCTGCCGCAGGACCTTACCGCCTACCTGGATCCGGCCAAGGCCGACACGCCGCTGCTGAATGCCGCGACCCAGCAGCTTTTCGCTGCCAAAGTGGTGGAAAATCTGCTGGCCCCCTGGCGCGATTCCTGGCGTCCCAGGCCGGCGTCGGAAGCTTTTGTGATGTTGACCACCCTACAGAAGAAGAAATTCTATGGCAGCAACCGGCGGCCCATAACCGTTGAAGAGGTCGCGGATCTGCAGCGACTCTGCGATGTGGAGGGGTATCCGAGCCTGGATGTGCGGGCCATAACCCTGCAGCCTGCGGAAATGCGGGGGCTGCCGACCCGGCGGCCGGCGTTTTACGATTTTCGGATCGCCGGACAGGGTTTTCCCTTCGATCATCTGCAGTTTTCCACCTTGCCGGGCAATACCCCGGTTCGGGTCATCCATCGCTCGACGGATGGTCTGTGGCTGTTTGTCGAAGGCCCCGATTTTGACGGTTGGCTGCCTGCGGAAACGGTAGCGCCGGTTGACCGGGAGTTGATGGCAACTTTTCGTCACAGCGCCTGGCGCGTGGTGCTTGAGGATGGGGTCGCCGTCATGGATGCCGGCGGTCGGGTTTTGACCCGCACTGCTATCGGCAATCTCTGGCCCCGCGCCGAGGGGGACAAGGTCTGGCTGGCGGTGCGCGGCATCCATGGGCGGGCTGCGCTGCAAGCCGTGCCGTTGTCCCCGTCCGTGGCCAAGCCCTTTCCAGTGCCACTGACCTCCCGGAACCTGGCCGAGTTGGGCAATCGCATGCTGGGGCATCCCTATGGTTGGGGCGGCTTGTTTGGCGATCGGGATTGTTCCGCCACCCTTCAGGACCTGTATTTGCCTTTCGGGTTGCCCATCGGTCGAAACTCTACACAGCAGTCCCGAGCCGGAAAAATTGTGTCCCTAAAAGGATTGTCGCCGGCCGAGCGGGAACGCCGGTTGCTGGAAAAGGGGCGACCGTGGCTGACCCTGGTCTGGATGCAGGGTCACGTCATGCTATACTTGGGACCCTACCAGGGACGGGCGGCCCTGATGCATACCCTGTGGGCGGTGCGCACCAGGGATGCCCAAGGGCAGGAGGGGCGCCATTTTGTGGGACGGACGGTAGTAACGACCTTGCAACCCGGGCGGGAATTGCCCGAGATAGCCGTGCCGGAAGGAGATTTGAGAACCAGGATGAAGCGCCTCGTCATGTTGGGAACGATGCCGGAAAAACCATAATCCGCGTTTGGGGTTTGGGTGAAATCGGGCTGCTTTCGGGTCCGTAGGGGGCCTTTGCCCGGTCGGTAATGGGCTTGCCCTGGGAGCGTCCTGTGCCTGCTCTTGTTCTGCCCCGGTGCGGAGTGTTCCTTTTTGGCGCACCCCGGGCGGCAGGGAGCTTGGTTGGATAATTTTATAAATTTTTCAAGTATCTGAAATTAAACGTAAATTCTTAGAAATGAAAAACTTTTCCGAAAACTGGCAGCCCCTTTGCAAGCTGTATACGAAGATGATTTCATATCGGTTCCGCTAGGGACATTCCAATAGCTATGGTGTCGTTGCCAGTTCCAAAGGAGAAGAGACAATGGGCAAGAGCGTTGAAAATCCGAAAAAGTTCATCATTTCCTGCCGTATCAATGATTCTGAAATGCAGATCTTACAGGATCTGGCCAGAAAGGCCGGGATCAACATCTCCGACCTGATGCGGCAGAGCCTCATCAGTCTGGCCCAGGGACAGGCATGAGGAGCCCCGTTCTATTGACTTCCCTTGATTGAACTTTGGGCCGGTTGCCAGTGCGCCGGCCCAAGTTGTATGAGCAACCAGTCTCTTTGCTGTTTGTCTCCCTTCGGTCCGTTCCTTCCAAGCTCCTCCGTCATCCCTGGTTCGTCCACCTGAAAACCCTGTTTTTCCTTGACTTGAACAGCTGTTTTGCTAACGTAGCAGACTTGATTTTTTTCGGCACCTTTTCATTCAAAAGCCCGGATGGAAAGGACGAGTTTCCGGAAGGAAACTCCATAGCAGCTGGAGCGGGAGGAACGGAATGGATTACAAAGCGACCCTGAATCTGCCTGTCACGGATTTTCCCATGCGCGGCAACCTGCCGCAACGGGAGCCGGAAATCCTGGAACGCTGGCAGAACCTGGGCCTTTACCGGAAATTGGAAGAACTCGGCCGGGAATTGCCCAACTTTACCCTGCATGACGGCCCGCCCTATGCCAACGGCCATACCCATATCGGTCACGCCCTCAACAAGATTCTCAAGGATATCGTACTGAAAAGCCGCCGCATGGCCGGCTTTCATGCTCCCTACGTGCCCGGCTGGGACTGTCACGGGCTGCCCATCGAGTTAATGGTCGATAAGCAGTTGGGCGATCGCAAACGCTCCATGGACAAGGCGGAAATCCGTCAGGAATGCCGCAGCTACGCCAGCAAGTGGGTCGCCATCCAGAGCGGCGAATTCGAACGTCTCGGGGTGCTGGGAGAGTGGGACCGGCCCTATCTGACCATGTCTCACCACTATGAAGCAGCCACTGCCCGGGAATTGGCCCGCTTTGCCGAACGCGGCGGCCTGTACAAGGGGAAAAAGCCGATCCATTGGTGCAGTTGCTGCGTCACCGCCCTGGCCGAGGCCGAGGTCGAATATGCCGACCACAGTTCGCCGTCCATCTACGTGAAGTTCCCCTTTGCCGACGAGCTGCCGGCAGAACTGGCGGAACTCGGCGGGCGGCCCCTGTCCTTCGTCATCTGGACCACCACACCCTGGACCATCCCGGCCAATCTGGCGGTCTGTCTCAACCCGAACCTGCCCTATGCCGTGGTCGAGGTCGGCGCAGAGTTGCTGGTGCTGGCCGAAGGCCTGGTGCCGGCGGTGATGAAGGAGATCGGACAATCGGAATACCGGGTCGTGACCACTTTTTCCGCTTCCATCTTCGAGGGCAAGGACTGCCGGCACCCTCTCTATGAACGGGCGTCGCGGCTGATCCTGGGCGATCACGTCACCCTCGAGGCCGGGACCGGTTGCGTTCATACCGCTCCGGGGCACGGGCAGGAGGACTATGCCGTCGGGCTCAGCTACGGGCTGGAGGTCTACAATCCGGTGGACGATCACGGCCGCTTTTACCCGGATGTGGAGTTTTTCGGCGGGCTGAAAATCGGTGAGGCCAACGGCGCCGTCAACGCCAAGTTGCGCGAGGTCGGGGCATTGCTGAAGGAAGGCACTGTCAGCCACAGTTATCCCCATTGCTGGCGCTGCAAAAAACCCGTTATCTTCCGCGCCACGGAGCAGTGGTTCATCTCCATGGAGGCCAACGACCTGCGCGCCAAGGCCCTGGCGCATATCAACGATGTGCAGTGGATTCCGCGCTGGGGCCGGGACCGGATCTACGGCATGGTCGAGAACCGTCCCGACTGGTGCATCAGCCGCCAGCGCAGCTGGGGGGTGCCCATCACGACCTTCTACTGCGTCCGCTGCGGGGAAGCCCTGGCCGATGCCCGGGTCATGCACCATGTGGCCGATCTGTTCGAAGCGGGCGGCAGCGATATCTGGTTCACCCGCGAGGCCCGGGAGCTGATGCCTGACGGCGTGACCTGCCCCGCCTGCGGCAGCGATGATTTCCGCAAGGAAATGGACATCCTCGATGTCTGGTTCGATTCCGGCGTGTCCCATGCGGCGGTGCTGGAGCGACGCGACTATCTCAAATGGCCGGCGGATCTGTATCTCGAAGGCAGCGACCAGCATCGCGGCTGGTTCCATTCCAGCCTGCTGGCTTCCGTCGGCACCCGCGATGCCACCCCCTATCGGGCGGTGCTGACCCATGGCTTCGTGGTGGACGGGCAGGGCAAGAAGATGTCCAAGTCCGTCGGCAATGTGGTCGCCCCGGAAGAAGTCATCAAGCAGTTTGGAGCGGAAATCCTGCGACTCTGGGTTGCCGCCCAGGACTATCGGGATGATATCCGCATCAGCAAGGAGATCCTGCAGCGCCTCACCGATGCCTATCGACGCATTCGCAACACGGCGCGCTACATCCTCGGCAATCTGAGCGATTTCGATCCCGAGCGGGACATGGTGGCGGATGAGGACCTGTTGGAAATCGACCGATGGGCCCTGGCCAAGCTGGAGGAACTCATTGGGCGGGTGGAACGCTCCTACCAGGAATACGAGTTCCATGTGCTCTATCACGCCGTACACAACTTCTGTAGCGTCGAGATGAGCGCCTTCTATCTCGACGTCCTCAAGGACCGACTCTACGCTTCGGCGGCGGGCAGCCGGCTGCGTTGCAGCGCCCAGACCGCCATGTATCGCATTCTCGAGGCCCTGACCCGGCTTATCGCCCCGGTATTGTCCTTCACCGCCGAGGAGATCTGGAGCCATCTGCCCGGTCGGCGCGAGGAAAGCGTGCATCTGGCGCGGTTTCCCGAGTTTGTCGGCAGTTATCGCGATGCTGAACTGGAAGAGCGCTTCGAGGAGTTGCTGACGGTTCGGTCGGACGTGGCCAAGGCATTGGAGTTGGCCCGCAACGACAAGATCATCGGCCATTCCCTGGATGCGAGGGTGTTGTTGGCGGTGCCGGAGGGACCCTGGCGGATCTTGCTGGACCGCTACCGCGAGGACCTGGCGGCCATGTTCATCGTTTCCCAGGTGGACCTGGTGGCGGCAGTAGACGGCGGCAGGTCTGCCGAAAACGTGCCGGGGATGCAAGTCGGGGTGGAGAAGGCCCAGGGTGACAAGTGCGAACGATGCTGGAACTATTCGACGACGGTCGGCGACAGTGTCGATCATCCCACGGTCTGCGCCCGTTGCCGCGGCGTATTGGAGGTTTGATGCGCCGGGTTTCCTACCGCCTGCTGGTGCTGGTGTCCGCAGCCGTGTTGCTGCTCGATCAGCTCACCAAGGAGATCATCATCCGGAATCTGGAGCTGTACGAGGCTCTGCCGATACTGCCGAACTTTTTCCACATCACCCATGTGCGCAACCAGGGGGCGGCCTTCGGCATCCTGGCCAACCACGCCCTGCGCCTGCCGGTGCTGCTCGGCGCCTCGCTGCTGGCGGTGGTCGGTATCTGCTGGTATTACCGGCAGTTTCCACCGGAACGGAGTTGGCTGCGGTGGGGCCTCAGTTTGATCCTGGGGGGCGCCGTGGGCAATATGATCGACCGGTTGCGCTTCGGCGCGGTCATTGATTTTCTGGATGTGCACTGGTATCAGTATCATTGGCCGGCCTTCAATGTCGCCGACAGCGCCATAACCATCGGGGTGGTGCTGTTGCTGGTGGATTGCTGGCGGCCGGGCCACCAAGGCACGGCATCCTGAAGCCTATAACAAGGCGAGGCGGCCGGTACCTGGGTACCGGCCGCCTTTTTAATGGCTGGTCAGGGCGGCGTACCAGGCCAGGATCACGAGCAACAGGCTGGTGAGTCCCAATAGACGGCCGAGCAGGGGGTTGGGCAAGGTGTGTGCAAGTCTTGGCGCCGCCATGGCGCCGAGCAGCAAGCCGGCCAAAAAGCCGCACAGATGGGCACCCAGGTCGGTCTGCTCACCGGAGGTACCCAGCAGCCCCAACAGGGCCAGGCCGGACAGCAGCGGCAGGAGCCAGGTGCGGCCGCTGCTCTGCTTCATTTCCGGCAACCGCAGTGCCGCCAGGATGCCTACTGTAGCGAACACGGCAGTAGACGCCCCGACGGAACTATGGTGCAGGGGTTGCAGCAGGCTGTTGCCGGCATTGCCCAGCGTACCGCCGACCAGGATCAGCAGCCAGGCCGGTCCGTTGCCGAGGCGCCGACAGAGGCAGAACGCGAACACTCCGCCGATGAGCAGATTGCCCGCCAGATGCTGGCCGTCGCTGTGCAGGGTCAGGGCCGTGAGCAGCCGCCACCATTGGCCGTCGCGAATGGCGGCGACGGAGGCGGCCCCCTGTCGCAGCCAGATCCAGGGTGCGCCGGGCAGAACGAAGAGATCGAGACGGATCAGGTTGTGAAACAGGGCCAGGGCCGCCAGCACCGTGGCGGTGGGCCAGGCATCGGCCGCTGCCGAAGGGATGGCGGATACCGGCGGCCAGTCGCGGTTTTCCACCTCGAATAATTGCAGTTCCAACAAGGCCGAATCATAATCCGGCTCGCGGACAAAGAGCCGCCAGCCCCTGGCCAGGGGTGTGAATTGGCTGGACAGCCCGCGGGCCTGCAGGGTCAGTTGCCAGGCCCGGGCCCGCTCCGCGGACAGGGGGCGACGCAGTTCCGCCCTGACCCGGTGTGGGTCAATCTCGACCCAGTCCGACATCTCTGCATCTGGCCCATCTGGAAGATCGACGCTGTATTCTGCGTCGATGGCGGCCCGCCGGTAACTATCCTCATTCATATCCGCTTCCATCGCCCGGAATGCCTGAAAGGAAGCCCATATGGGCGAAAAACTTGAGAAACGCTACTTCATTTGCCCTCGCCGCGATATCTCCTATCTGCGATTCCTCCTCGAAGCCTATGACGGGTTGGCGTTTTTTCGCACCCTTGAGCCTGCTACCGGTCTGGTGGAGGTCATCTATCCCGGGTCCCGCCATCGCGATGCCGAGGATTTGCTGAGGGCCTTGGAAAAAGAACTGCAGCTGCGTCCCTGCGCTCCCCCCGCCGCATATTTGCTGCCCCCCATCTAGAGCCCCGTGCGATGAGTCCTGCCTTCAAATCCCGCCCTTTTGGTTGTTGGCTGCGTTCCGTCTTCTCGGCTCAACTCTGGCTAGGCCTGGGGCGCCGCGTCTTGCCGGCAACCAAACTCTCTCAGAATTTCCGGAGACGACTAACCGTGTGGGATCCTATCCTGACCTGACCTGCCGGCTGTCGCCGATAGGTCTTGCGGAAAGGAGTTTTTTGATCAATCGGTATTGTGCAATGCGATGGACCAGGTCTCCGGCCGGGCCAGGTTTTTCATAAAAAGGGTGAAGGGGAGCTCCTGCCCAGGCTCTACTTGTCGACTCTCGGTTCTGAACAGCCGGTTCTTCCAATGAGTGGAGGTCTCCATGGGAAGGGTATCGATAGCGATTTCGTCATCGAAGACAATGCGGAAATATAGGCAAAGACCATCCATTCTGCCTCTTCGGACGATTTTTTTCGTTTGGGTCAAGGAGGTCGGAAAATCAGCCTGAAAGTCTTCTGCATTCATGTCAAAGGCCAGTATTGGTTCAGGGTTGGCGAGCAGGGCATTGATTGAGTGAGGTGGAATATTAGTGAAGCCATAGTCCTTCAGTTTGTACGGCTGGATGATAGGATCGTTTTTGAGCCGTCTAAAATCAATTCCGTGAAGATGCTGTTCCCAGATAAAAGGCACACGATAGGTTTCTTTCAATGAAACAGGTTCAATATAAAGTTCGAATTTTCCAGGTAGAATGATTCCATCCTTCTTTAAAATCCTTTCTTTCAAATCAAGTATATTTTCCAGCATATCCTCTTCGAAAAGATCATCACCAACCTGTTCGTGCAGGATGACGTCAACATTTTCAATGGGATTAAAAGAGAAACTGCTTTCTTTAATAAATTCGATTTTGTCAATATTGTTGAGGATGGCAATTTTTTTCGCAACTTCGATGAATTCCGAATGGTCAATGGCATATATTTTTTCTGGATTCTGCTGCGCGGCAAACAAGGACAAGATACCTGTTCCGGTGCCAAGGTCGAGCACGATGTCCCCAGGTTTTACATAACGTTTGATCGCTTGATGATAGCTGTCGACCCGGATAGTGTCGGCTACCATGATTTCATGTTCCTGAAGATCGCTGAAGTCTTTGGCGTTTTGGAGGGAATAGAGGGTTTTGGCAATCCATTTTCGCGATTTCAGGAATTGAATGCCCAAGAGTAGAAAGCGCCGGAAAAATCTCTTGCAAGTTGTTAACATGTAAGGGATCTCCGTATTTGGGGGATGAAATCGAAATTGGAGCTTCGACCATGAAACATGGTTGCGGACCTAATCAAGATTATACATAAATTTACCTGGGGTGCATTTCAGAAAGGCTTGCATCGCCTGATGGTTACGGTAGGCTTGTTGTCGTATGGAAGAATTTTAGCCTATGACTATGAACAGTCTGCCAGTCGCGTCATGCGGGAAAGGAACAACAAATGGCCAAGGTACTGTGCATCATCGCCAGCCCTCGAGATGAATCCTGGTCAAGTCGGCTAGCCGATGGTTTTTTGACGACCTATCGCCAACTCCACCCCCAGGACAGCATTGAAATGCTGGATCTGTTCTCTGCCGACATACCGCCCTTTACGGCGCCCCAGGCGGCAGCCAAATATGCTGTTCTGGGCGGTCAGGAACCCCGGGATCGGGCCCAGGCCGCCTGGGTCGAAGTGATACGCACTATCGAGCATTTCAAAAGTTTCGACAAGTATGTTCTGGCCTCGCCCATGTGGAACTTCAGCATCCCTTATCGGCTCAAACAGTATCTCGATGTCATCGTACAGCCCGGCCTGACGTTCAAATTTGTTCCGGAGCAGGGTTATGTCGGACTGGTCACGGGGCGTCCCCTGCTGTTGCTCCTGGCGCGGGGAGGCACCTATGGTGCCGGCAATCCCTGTGAAACCATGGATTTCCAGGAGAGCTATCTGCGGGCCATCGCCGGCTTCATCGGCATCACCGACATCCATGCCGTGCGGGTGGAAAACACTTTAATGGAAACTCCCGAACAGGTTGAAGAAAGGCTGCAGGCAGCAATTCGAGAGGCCGGGCGGTTGGCCGAAAAGTTTGCCTGATGCCGTCCCGGTGACCAAGGATCCGGTTTGCTGCCTCAAGGTTACCAGGATCTTGGTCCCGGTCGGCCGCGCTGGCCCGGTTGCCGCCTGTCTTCCTGACTGGAGCGGCCATCATAGCTTGGCCGATTCTGCTGCTGAGGGCGATGCTCCGGTTGGCGCTGCATCTGGCGGTTATCGCCTCCCGTCTGCTGGCGCCAGTTCTGTTGCTGGAAGCTTTGGTCCTGTTGGGGGGCCGCCGGTTGACGGGGATGCCCATCCTGCTGTGGCTGGTTCTGCTGAATGGGCTGTTCCTGTCGGCGGAACCTCTGCTGGTCACCTCGTCCATCCTGTTGCGGCCAAGTTTGCTGCCGGAAGGGATCCTCCTGGCGGTTTCCGGGATTTTGCGTGCCGCGGCCGTCCGGTCGCGGACGCTCAAGCTGCCGCGGCGGGCCGTCCTGGCGATGGGGGCCGATATGGCGGATACGATCATCCCGGCGCCAACGAGTGTCGGTCGCCGGACGCGGTTGGGTCGCCGGACGGCTTGGCGTCGGGCGTAGAACGCGGATCTCGTTGTGGCGGTGAGTCCGGGGGTGCCAGGATGGCGGTTGGTACCGATACGGCGGCCGGACGATGACCCGCTCCCGCAGCGCCCGCGGATGGCGACGGTAAAAGGTCCGTCCATCCAGATAATGGGTCCCGTAATAACGGTGGCCGCTACGATGGATATAGCTGAAGCTGAGGTAGATGTTGTACGGGTAATAGGGAGTATACAAACCGGCCGGGAAGTAGTAGTAACGCTCCGGATAATACCCCGGATAATAGTAATACTGATCGAGGTAGGCCTGCACCGGAGGCGCCGCAGGGTAGGTTTCTGCTTGTGGTACCGCCAAGTCTTCATCCAGATCATCGCTCACGATCTGCCAGGAACCGTCCGGTTGCCTGCAAGCCGTACCGTATCCCTGCTCTTCCCGCCCGCCGATGATGATGGTGGTGACGAATTCGCGACAAGGTTGACCCTGGTCGTCATCATAGGTGGCGATGGGCATGACCACCCCCGAGCGCCCGGTGTCGGGATTGACCCAGTCAGAAGCCTGGTTGCTCGGATTGTTTTCCAGGGCATATTGGAAGGTATCGTACATGGCCTGTTGTTCCGGCGCATCCAGGCCGTTATATGGCTGCGCCAGGCTGCCGGTTGTACCGGCCAGGATGACAGTCAGAACCGTCAATATGGAAATCATCCCTTTCATTTTCGCTCTCCTCGTCGCCAGATGAACCTGCCCGCCGCCCCGCCGGACATCCTGCTCCATGGCCGGTTCGGCGTGGGGCCATTGGCACAGGCCGGTTGTTTTTCGGATTGCCTGTCATGCCTGTATTTTTGGTTTTTCGACGAATATCCCACCCAAAGGGTTTACCGAATCTTGGCTAAAATTCGGTCAGGGGAAAAAAGAGCGAAGTTTGACAAAACTTGCCGTGTTTCAGCCCAAGGCCTTGATCGCTTGCATCAACTCGGCGAGGGTCAGTTTCCGCTGGAGGGGTTTGCCGAATCCATCATCATCGCGGCGGTAAAGATCGAAGAGAGCTTCTTTGGCGGCACTACCTTTTCGTACGCCGATGATGCCGCAATGGGCCAGTTGCGGCTGCGAACAGCTGTTGGGACAGCCGGCGACGGCCCAATCCAGTGAACGCCCCTGTTCCCCAAGGATTTTGGCAAGCTGCCTGGCCACGTCGCGGGTCGGCACCAGGCCCTTCGGGCAGGCATGGCTGCCCGGGCAGACCCGGCAGTTCAGTGCCGAACCATCCAGCGGCACTCCGGCGGCCTGCAGAGCCTGTTTCAGGGGGCGGGGGTCCAACTCGGCCGCCAGGGAGATCAACAGGTTCTGCTCGGGGCTGATGGCCAGGAAGCCGTCCCCAAGGCGTCGAACCAAACCGGCAACTTGACGCAAATCGGCGGACGGGAGCTGCCCGGCAAACACCGGCAGTTCGATCCAGCCGCCGGCACCGGGCGCCGTGGACGCATCCAGCACCTCGTCCAGGGGGCCGATGACGGGGCAAGGTTGACTGCCACGGGTTTCCCGGGCCAACAGGGCGCGGAATTCCCGTTCGCCGATGTCGGCGAGGAGATGTTTGAGGCGTTTGCCGGGTGGTGCATGGTGCAGGTAAACCTTGATTACCCCCTCGATGAGAGGCAGCAGGCGCTCAAAAGGCACCCGACCCGCCAACAGAAACCCTTCCCGCGGTTGTGCCCCAAGCCCACCGGCCACCCAAACATCGCACAGATCGCGCCCATCTTCGCGGTCCAAATACACCATGGCCAGGTCCTGGGCCAGGTGGCGAGCCCCTTGATAGCCGTCTTCAATGCCTATCTTGAACTTCTTCGGCAGTCCTTCAAAATGGGGATTGCCTGAAAAGTGCTGGTGCAGGCGCCGGACCAGGGCCTGGATGCGGGTATACCGTTCCCCCTCCGATGGGGCGCAGGCGATGCTGCGGACCGCACCTCCGCAGGCGCCGCGGGTGGTCAGTCCGACGGTTTGCAGACGCCGGAAGACGGGCGACAAGGACTCGCCGCGCAGACCATGCAATTCCAGGCTGCCGCGGCAGGTCAGATGCAGGATGCCTGTTGAATAACTGTCCGACAGATCGCAGATCACTTCGGCCTGCAGCGCCGACAGCAGGCCGCCCGGCAGCTTGAGGCGCAGCATCAGATCCCCGTTCGTGTTCTGTTGATAGATGCCGTCGAGCTTGAGGGTCCGGTAGTCGGGGCTTTGGGTGTCGCTCATGGGGCCAAGTCCTTGTTCAGGGAATGAAATAAAAGTATGCCATCGGGGTCAGGATGGCCGGCGCCGTGCGCCGGCCGCTTTTCGAGCCGATCATCCTCCTGCGTGCTTAGACATATACCTTCTCCACCAGGGATTCAATGAGTTTTTCCGCATCGAGTTCAGGGTCGGCCGTCATTCTGGACGGATGGCTGACGGCATCGCCGCTGCCGGTTGCACCGTCGGTGATTTCAAGCCATTCCTTCCCATCCCAGGGTAAATCCGTAATCTGCCGTGACGGCAGCGGCCCGGCATTGGCGACCAGCACGATGAGTCCGGCATCCGCCAACACCCTGGCCGTGTGTGCCACATGCGGTGCCGCTGACGGCCGCTCGATGGCGTCATCCGCCCATCGGCCAGGGAGGGCCGAACCGTCCAACAGGTAGGTGTGCAGGCCAAGGCTGTGAAGTTTTTTCTCCAGAAGTTCGGGAATATTTTTCTGCCTCTGGGCCGTCAGCTCCCGGAACCAGAGGACTTTGGGGTGCTGGCCTTTGAGCGCGGCGCGGGCGGTCTGGTCGACCACCGTGGTCTGCCAGGCCTTGCTGGAGGTCTCCGCCAGAGGCTGGTCGATCATGCCGGCGGCCACCGTGGCATGGGTCAGACGATCGATGAGGATGAAACTGCCCGTTCCGCGATGGTCCCGGTAGGAATCGAAGGCGATGGCTTTATGGGCCGCAATCTGGCAGACGCCGATCTCGTTGAGGGCCAGTCCGTCGGCCTCCTCCTGCTGCAAAAGGTTAACGTTGATTTTGTGTTTCACTCTCCGTACCTGGGCCGGCGCGCTTCCGGCCGCGGTCTTGAGCAGATAGCCGCGACCGGGGTCCAGGGGCTGCTCGTGCAGCCAGACCAGCCTGGCCTCGAACTGATCGCTGTGGTGCGGGCGGCTTTCCGCCCCCGCCAGCAGATCGCCGCGGCTGATATCGATCTCGTCGGTCAGGGTCAGGGTCACCGCCTGGCCGGCGACGGCTTCGTCCAGATCGCCGTTCATGGTAACGATACGGGCCACGCGACTGGTCCGGCCGGACCCTGTGACCACCACTTCATCGCCGGGGCGAACCTTGCCGGCGGCGATGGTGCCGCAAAAGCCGCGAAAATCGAGGTTGGGGCGATTCACCCACTGTACCGGCAGGCGGAATGGCCGGCTGTCGGCCGCATCCGCGATCTGCACGGTCTCCAGATGCTCCATGAGGGAGGGGCCGTCATACCAGGGGGTGCGGTTGCCGGCCGTCAGGACATTGTCCCCTTCGAGAGCCGAGATGGGGATGGCGGTGATGTCCTCGAAGCCGAGCCCCGCAGCAAAAAGCTGGTACTCGCGCCGCAGGGCGTCAAACCGACTGGCGCTGTAATCCACCAGATCCATCTTGTTGATGGCCAACACCACGTGGCGGATGCCGACCAAAGAGACCAGGTAGCTGTGGCGCCGGGTCTGGGTCAACAGGCCCTTGCGGGCGTCGACGAGGATCACGGCGACCTGCGCCGTGGACGCGCCGGTGACCATGTTGCGCGTATACTGCTCGTGACCGGGGGTGTCGGCGACGATGAATTTGCGTTTGTCGGTGGAGAAGTAGCGATACGCGACATCGATGGTGATGCCCTGTTCCCGTTCGGCCTGCAGCCCGTCGAGGAGCAGGGCGTAGTCGATGTTCTCCCCCTGGGTGCCGACCCGTTTACTGTCGGCAGCCAGGGCGGCGAGCTGATCCTCGAAGATCATCTTGGAATCCCACAGCAGACGACCGATCAGGGTGCTCTTGCCGTCGTCGACGCTGCCGCAGGTAATGAACCGCAGCAGGCTTTTGACCTGCTGGCTTTTCAGGTAGGCGTGAATATCCTCTGTGATGAGTTCGGATTGATGCGCCATCAGAAATAGCCCTCCTGTTTCTTCTTTTCCATGGAACCGCTCTGGTCGTGGTCGATCAAACGGCCCTGTCGTTCCGAGGACCGGGTCAGGAGCATTTCCTGGATGATTTCCGGCAAGGATGCGGCCGTGGATTCCACCGCACCGGTCAGGGGATAGCAGCCCAAGGTACGAAAGCGTACCGACCTGTACTGCACCTGTTCGCCCGGTTGCAGTTGCAGCCGGTCATCGTCGACCAATATCAGCATCCCGTCCCGTTCCACCACCGGACGCTCCTTGGCAAAGTAAAGGGGCACGATGGGGATGTCCTCGAGGTAGATGTACTGCCACACATCCAGTTCGGTCCAGTTGGACAGGGGGAAGGCCCGAATGCTTTCGCCCGGCTGGACCTTGGCATTGTAGATGTTCCACAGTTCGGGGCGCTGGTTCCTGGGGTCCCAGCGGTGGCTCGCGGAGCGAAAGGAGAAGATGCGCTCCTTGGCCCGCGATTTTTCCTCATCGCGCCGGGCGCCGCCAAAAGCGGCATCGAACCGGTACTTGTTCAGAGCCTGCTTCAGGGCCTCGGTTTTCATGACGTCGGTGTGGACCGCCGAGCCGTGAATGAAGGGATTGATTCCCTGCCGAACCCCTTCTTCATTGATATGCACCAGCAGGTCGAAGCCGCATTCGGCCGCCATGCGGTCGCGAAACAGGATCATTTCGCGAAACTTCCAGGTGGTATCGACATGCAGTAAAGGAAAGGGCGGCCGGGCGGGGTAGAAGGCCTTGCGGGCCAGATGCAGCATGACCGCCGAATCCTTGCCGATGGAATAGAGCATCACCGGGTTTTCAAACTCGGCGGCGACCTCCCGAAGAATATGTATGCTTTCCGCTTCCAGCTGTTCCAGATGAGTCATGATGTTCTCCATCGGATGTTTCGGTTCAACGATGCAGGCCGCATTCCTTGTGTTCCGGGTTTTCCCACCACCAGCGTCCGGCGCGCAGTTCCTCCCCGGACTCGATGGCGCGTGTGCAGGGGGCGCAGCCGATGGAGGGATATCCCATGCGGTGCAGGCGGTTTATGGGCAGAGCATGCTGCTCGGCGTATTCCCAGACCTGTCCTTCGCTCCAGTCGGCCAAAGGGGAGATCTTGACGATACCGCCATGGGCCTGATCGATTTCCAGGGGCTGCAGGGCGGCCCGGGTCACGCTCTGTTCCCGGCGCAGGCCGACCACCCAGCCGGCCAGATCCGCCAAGGCCCGGCCCAGGGGTTCAACCTTGCGGATGCGGCAACATTCGTGACGGTTTTCCAGGGATTCCCGAAAGGAAAAGAGTCCTTTTTCCCGCTCCAGACGTTCCACTGCCTCGCGTTGCGGAAAATACCAGTCGATGGCCAGGCCGTAGCGAGCCCTGACCGATTCGGCAATCTGGTAGGTTTCCTCGTTGAGGCGGCCGGTATCGATGGCGAAGATCCGCACCTGCGGCGCGACCTGGTGCAGCAGGTCGATGACCACGACATCCTCGATGCTGAAGGAGCTGGCCATGGCGATCCGGCCGCCGGCCGCCTCGACGCCGGCCAGAATGATCTGCCGGGGGTCCTTGGCGTCGATGGCCGGCAATTTGTTTGCTGTCCTAGGTTGGTTGTCCTGCGACATGCTGACCTCCGCAATTTTGAATCAAGTTGGGTTCGCCCCGGGTAGCGTGGAGCAAAAGCATACTATATCGGTTAAGTTCACGTTCAGATTTTTATCTTTTTAGTCAACAATAGTCAACCCCAAAATGGCCATATAAACACAATAAGAAGTGTGTTTAGGGTCTTTTGTGTAA
Organism: Desulfuromonas sp. CSMB_57; assembly: GCF_020194955.2. Classification (GTDB taxonomy): domain Bacteria; phylum Desulfobacterota; class Desulfuromonadia; order Desulfuromonadales; family Syntrophotaleaceae; genus JAFCIY02. The sequence continues at coordinate 163,172 of NZ_JAFCIY020000001.1, forward strand.
TAAATGTGTGTAAAACTATATATTTATGAAGTTTTTACCGAAGTGGCGTTGATAAAAAAATCATCCTGGGTGCCGGATTTATTCCACATTCATTTGGTGTGAATCAGTGACAGGCTTTTAAGGAGGGGGCTAAACGGAACCTCAGAGGCACGAGAGCAGTCAAGGCGACGACCAACCTTACGGGACGCAAAGGAAAGGCGACACAGGGATTTGCTGCCGAACCGATTGGCGTTCCAGGTTTTTGATCCATTACAGCAGTTCCAGCAGCAATTTCGTCGCCACCAGCAGCAAAAAAAATGCAAATGCCCTTTTCAGTCGTTTGACGGGCAGGCGATGGGCCAGTCTGGCACCGAGGGGCGCGGTACAGATGCTGGCCAGGGTGACGCCGGCCAGGGCCGGCAGATAGACGAAGCCCAAGCTGCCGGGAGGCAGGCCGGCGGTGGCCAGGCCGTTAAGGATGTAGCCGATGGTACCGGCCAGGGCGATGGGGAAGCCGATGGCTGCCGAAGTGCCGATGGCATGATGGATGGGCAGGTTGCACCATACCAGAAACGGCACCGACAGACTGCCGCCGCCGATGCCGACCAGGCCGGAAAGGCCGCCGATGAGCGTACCGGCCCCCAGCAGGCCGGCGCGGCCGGGCAGGCTGCGGCTTGCTTTGGGACGCATGTCGAGCAGCATCTGCAGAGCAACAAAGCCCAGGAAGGCAACGAAAAACCCCTTCAGAAATTGGCCGCTTAACCGGGCTGCCAGGGTCGAGCCGAGCAGGCTGCCGGCGAGGATGCCGATGGTCAGGCCTCTTACAACCGGCCAGTGGACGGCGCCGCGCCAGTGGTGCGCCCGCAGACTGGCCAAGGAGGTGAACAGGATGCTGGCCAATGAGGTGCCGAGGGCGAGATGCAGGATATGCACGTCCGGCAACTGCTCGGTGGCGAACAGCCAGCTTAATAGAGGAATGGTGAGCAGCGCCCCGCCGATGCCGAGCAGGCCGGCCAGGATTCCCGCTGCGGCACCGGTAGCGAGATAGAGCAGCAGACTGGTCAATGTTCAGGCCCTCGAGGGTAAGCAGGGATCGGTCTTCATTTATACCCGAGAAGAGTGCTGGATTCCAGTTCCAAGGACTGCTAGTATTAAAAAGTTATGGATCAACATTCAACGTAGGCCGCTTTCCGGGCGCATGGTATGCGTCCGGGAAGGACCAATCATAGGAGTCCCATGAGCAACACACTCTATGTCAAGAACCTTTCCCTGCAGGCGACGGAAGATGACCTGCACAAACTGTTTTCCCTGATGGGAAAGGTGGTGCGTATTCATCTGGTCAAGGATGCCCAAAGCGGCCATTTCGTCGGCGCCGGCTATGTCACCATGGCCACCGAGGCGGCGGCCCGTTCCGCCCGCATCGATCTGGATGGAACCCGGCTCATCGACCGAAACATCGTCGTCACCGAGGCGCGCCAACGTACCGCTCCGGCTCGAACTCCAGGCCCCGGCAGCGGGCGGCCCGGATCCCGCTCCGGGGGCTCAGGTCCCCGCAGGGGCTAAACCCTTCATCGCCCCCTCGGGGGCGTATGGAGCATCAAAAGGAAATTTTGCACATGTCTCACCAGGACGTCGCTCAACTGCTGTCCCTCGCCCTGTTGTTCGGCGGCGCCATCGCTGCCTACTTTATCGCCCGCTTGCTGGTGGTGCCTCTGCTGCGCAAGGCCGCTGTCCGCAGTCCCGTGAAATGGGACGATCTGCTGATGGAATGCCGCGTCATGGATCGGGCCGCGCACCTGTTGCCGGCCGTGGTGTTGGCCTTTGCCGCGCCGCTGGTCCTGGATGCGGACGCCCGGCTGTTCGGACTCCTGACGCGTCTCAACAATGTCTACTTCATATTGGTCGGCTTCTGGACCTTCGATGCCCTGCTCAACGCCGGCATGGCCATTTACCAGCACAGTCCCGGCCGGGAACATGTTCCCATCCGCGGCATCGTGCAGGCCGTCAAACTGGTGGCTCTGCTGTTCTGCCTGATTCTGACCCTCTCCCAACTGGCCAACCGCAGCCCACTGTTTTTCATTTCCGGGCTCGGTGCCCTGACCGCCATCCTGCTGCTGATTTTCAAGGACTCCATTCTCGGCCTGGTGGCCGGGGTCCAGATCACCACCATGGACCTGGTGCGTCGCGGCGACTGGATCGAAATGCCCAAACACGGCGCTGACGGCGACGTCATCGATGTCTCCCTCACCACCGTACGGGTGCAGAACTGGGACAAGACCATCACCACCATCCCGGCCTATGAACTGGTGGCCTCCTCCTTTCGCAACTGGCGGGGGATGAGCGAAAGCGGCGGCCGCCGCATCTGCCGCGCCATCCCCATCGATCTCAACAGTATTCGCTTCGTCGATGCGGAACTGCTGCGGCACCTGTACGGCATCCGGTTGCTGCGGCCCTACCTCGAACAGAAGGTGCGGGAAATCGAAGAGCACAACCGCGAGCATATCAGCAGTGAGGAGATCAAAGTGCTGGCCAACGGCCGTCGGCTGACCAACATCGGCACCTTTCGGGCCTATTGCATTGCTTATCTGCGCAACCATCCCGCCATCCACCAGGACATGACCTTTCTGGTACGCCAGATGGAGCCGACGGCGGAAGGTCTGCCATTGCAAATCTATGTGTTTGTCAAGGATACCCGCTGGGCGGTTTATGAAGCCATTCAGGCGGATATTTTCGATCATCTGCTGGCGGTCCTGCCCGAATTCGATCTGCACTCCTTCCAACTTCCCGCCGGGCGGGATTTGCGGGGGCTGGACCGGACGCCGGCCATGGCGGAAAAATTGGGCCGGCAATGGCCGGCAACCGGATCCCCGTGATCCAGAACAGGAGCTTTTGTCATGCGGAACTGCAACAGCAAAATCGTGCCCGGTCTGCTTCTGATTGCCTTGGTGGCCGCACCGCGGCCGGCCGCGGCGGCTTTTGAAAACATCTTCCAGGGGATTCGCAGCGTCTTCACCGGTTCCTCGGCCCTGACCGAAGGGGAAGTGGCCAATGGCCTCAAGGAAGCCCTGCGACTGGGAACCGGCAACGCCGTGGCCGCCGTCGGCCAGGAAGGCGGGTATTTGAACAATCCCTTCATCCGCATCCCGTTGCCGGGCGCTCTGCAGAAATCCGAATCCTTCCTGCGCCTGGCCGGATATGGGCCGCAACTGGACGCCTTTTCCGAAAGCATGAACCGGGCGGCCGAGAAAGCCGCCCCACAGGCCAGGGAAATATTCGTGCAGGCCATTCGCGACATGACCATTAACGATGCCAGGCAGATTCTGGGCGGCGGTGACACCGCCGCAACCTCCTACTTCAAGGGCAAAACCCAGGACCGATTGCGGGAAATGTTCCTCCCGGTGGTGCATGAATCTCTGGCGGAAGTCGGCGCCACCCGTCATTTCCAGGAATTGGATCGGTCGGTAAAGAGTCTGCCCTTTGGCGGAGCCCTGGCTTTTGACCTGGACCGCTACGTAACCGACGGAGCCCTGCACGGCCTGTTTCATGTGCTGGGGGAGGAGGAACGCAAAATTCGCCAGAATCCGGCCGCCCGTACCTCGGAACTGCTGCGCAAGGTATTTGGCAGCGTCGATTGATCTTCGTAGCCTGGTTATGCACCTTATCAAGTTTTGTGTTTGCGAAGACCCATCTTGGGTGTGGAAGCTCGCTACATTGTCAATGAAGCGGTAGCCGAACGATTGTCCTTGTCGTGATGGTAATCGTAGTCGATCCATTAAACGATTACGACAACGACAAAGAACTACCGCTACTGGAGTCAGGTGCATAGCCAGATTTTGAAAAATGCCCCCTCCACGACTTTGCCGAGGGACCTCCAGGTCACATGTTCTTCTTAGGCCGGTTGCATCAGGGGCCGATGCCGCCGCCCAAGGGAGATGGCCGGGTGCCAAAAAGGTTATAGCCATTTCCGGGCGCCTGGAAAAATGTCCACCCTCGCGCTGAAGACTCTACTCATGATACCCTCCGTTTAGGCATTTCAGGAACACTGTGGTGAAACAAACGACTTGCTTGTTGCTTTATCCTTCTTTGATGTGTATTATACACACTATGGCGAGCCGGGAGATCATCAAACGTTTGGAATCGGAGGGTTGGCGCCTTCACCACTGCAAGGGGGATCATCGCCAATATAAGCACCCCACCAAATCCGGCAAAGTCACGGTGCCCCACCCTAAAAAGGATTTGCCTGCCGGAACGCTTCGGAATATCTATCGGCAGGCCGGCTGGAACTGGAGCGAGAAATGAAATACGCAATTGCCCTGCATAAAGACACCGGAACTGATTACGGCGTGACGTTTCCCGATCTCCCTGGCTGCTTCTCGGCCGGAGAGACCATCGAAGAAGCTATCAATAACGCTCGGGAAGCGGCTGAGTGCCATTTGGAGGGCCTGCTGCTCGACGGTGAGCCGATCCCCGCCCCGGTCCAAATTGAGCAACACCAGGCCAACCCCGATTATCGGGAAGCGGTCTGGGCGGTTGTTGACGTGGACGTGAGCCGCCTGTCGATCAAATCGAAGCGGGTTAACATCACCATGCCCGAACGGTTGCTGCAAGATGTCGATCAGTACGCCCGCCGCCATGGGGAAACCCGCTCCGGACTTTTGGCCCAGGCGGTAGCCGAATATATGGCTCATCACGCCTAACCGACCCCGCCCTTCTCAAAAAAAGGCCCCGGAGAGCAATTCCCAGGGGCCTTTTTATTGAGTGCCGCCTCCCCCTTTTTTGTCATCATTGAATGGCATCCCGGATGCTCTTGAAAATCTGACTGCCGGAATCCTGGATGGTCGTTTTCCGCTCACCTAAAAAGCCTGCGGTTTGACCGAGGATGCTTGCTCTTCCCAGACTCCTCAGTCGGCAGCGACGAGGTTCTGTCCGGTGGTGCAGATTCGCCCTTGCAGAGAGACCCGCAGTCCGAAAGCCTCCGCGAGCAGGTCGCTGCGATCTTCGGCACAGTGCATTTCCACCGTCAGGACCTCGTGGGCGTCCAAGGTGATATCCAGCCGGTTGTCGGTCAAGCGGCAGTCCATGGCCTGCACGGCCTGATTACGCCGTCGGTCCAGGCCGTCGGCCAGGCGCAGAATGGCGGCCAGTTGTTTGACCTGGGGCTGAATGGCCGTCGGCAGCAGGGCGAAGTTTTCGTGTTTCTTGCGCGGCGTCTTTTTCCGGTGGTAGCGGGCCAGGTTGGCGATGATCTCCCTTTCCAGGGGAGAAAAGCCGAACAGATTGGCGTGCCGGATCAGGTGGTAGGAATGCTGGTGGTGTTTTTCGTAATTGATGAAGTAGCCGACATCATGTAAAAAGGCGGCGGCTTCCAACAACTGCCGGCCGCGATGGGTCAAGCCGAAACGCGGAGCCAGGGTATCGAAGAGCAGCAGGGCCAGACGGGCAACCTGGCGGGCATGACGTTCGTTGACGTGGCAGTGGCGGGCGAAGGCCAGGACCGATGCCATGCTGTTTTGCGCAGCGGCTTGCGCCGCGCCCAGACCATGTTTCTCGAGGCTTTTCAGGATCAATCCCTGACGGATGCCGACGGCGTTGATTCGCAGCAGGTTGACGCCGAAATAGCGCATCACCTCATCGACCGTGGCCACTCCTGCCAGGATGATGTCCGCCCGATCGGCGCTCAGGCCTGGCAGAGACTTGCGTTCCTTGAGGGTTTTACGTCGCAGCATGGCCAACAGATGGACCACTTCCGAGCGCAGTACTTCATAACCGTGCAATGAACTGAACTGCTCATTGCGCATCGCCATGACCATGCCGGCGATGGTGGTCATGGTTCCGCCCGAACCGATCAGGCACTGGATGTCGAAATCCTCCTCGTCGAGATTCTTCTTCAAGGTAGCGTGCACGTGTTGCCGCAGGGCCTTCAGGTCTTTTTCCGACACCGGATCCCCGGCCGTAAAGCGTTCCGTCAGAACCAGAGCTCCCAGTTCCAGGGAGCAGATGTTTTCGATGAGACCATCCGCGGTGACGATGATTTCCAGGCTGCCGCCGCCGATATCCACCAGTCCGCAGCGCTGATTTTCCAGGACGAAATTGTTGCGGGCGCTCAATACCGCCAGTTCGGCCTCTTCTTCTCCGGAGATGACGTCGATGCGGATGCCCGTGGCCTTTGCCATGGCCGCGATGAAGGCCTGACCGTTGCGGGCCTTGCGCACCGCGCTGGTAGCCACGGCTTCAATGATTTCCGCCCCATGGCCGGCGGCGATCATGCGCATGCGCTGCAGCGCGGCTTCGGCGCGCTGCCAGGCCTGAAGAGAAATTTCACCGCTGCCGGTCAGTCCTTCGCCCAGGCGAACGGTGGCTTTTTCGTCATCCAAAGTTTTGAATCTGCCCGCTTCGTCCACTTCCACCACGATGCAGCGGATGGAATTGGTTCCAATATCAATGGCGGCCAGGCGCTGTTGTGCAGGGGTCACGAGAGGCTCCGGGAGCTGGATGTTGCCGACAACCGAGTGTTCCATCCATTTGTTAGCGGACTATTGCGGCCGGCCTTGCTTTGCAAAGCCTGCTTGAGCAACTATACTAACCTGAACAGTCGGAAACAACTCAAGGATGATGAGGTTTTTTTATGGGATCCTGTCTCAAGGGCAAGTCCGAGGTCAAAAAACATCCCGGTGCTTTCAAGTGTGAGAAATGCGGAGCGGTAAGCGACAAGAAAAAACATGTCTGCAAGCCTGCCAAGCTCAAAAAGAAGGATCTCGAAAAGGGGAAAAAGAAGAAATAATGAAACAGCGGAAAACAGCCGGAAACCCACCAGATCAACCGATTCTGCATCTGGACGGCGGCATGCGGACGGACGCTGCGGCGAAAATCATTCTTCGGCAGCAGTTCGAGATCCTGCAGGCCATGGAGGCGGGGACGATGGCGGGTCTGGATCCCGAGTGCCTGCACGATTTTCGCGTTGCGGTGCGACGAATGCGCAGCGCCCTGGGGCAGATTCGCGGCATTTTTCCGCAACGCAAGCTGAACCGGTTCCGCAGCGGTTTTGCCTGGCTGGGTGAAGTCACCGGGCCGGCACGGGACATGGATGTCTACCTGCTGCGCTATGCGGACTACGCCGACCGTCTGCCGTTGACGGCTCAGTCGGACCTGGAACCGCTACGCACCTATTTGCAGAATCATCAGAGCCGGGAGCAGGCCGGGGTGGTAAAAGCCCTCAAATCGCATCGCTATCGGCAATTGCTGGGCGCTTGGGAAGGTTTTCTGGACGAATCCGTGCCCGTCAATACGGTGCTGCCCAATGCCATGCGCCCGGTCTTGACGGTGGCCGGAGAACAGATCGCCCGCGCCTACCGACGTGTGGTCAAGCAGGGTCAGGCGATTCGCCGCTCGTCTCCGCCCGCCGACCTCCACCAGCTACGAAAAAGCTGCAAGAAGTTGCGTTACCTGCTGGAATTTTTCCAAGGTTTTTATCCGCCCAAAAAAATCGACCGGCTGATCAAAGCGTTGAAGTCGCTGCAGGACAACCTGGGGCTGTTTCAGGATCTGGAAGTGCACGGTAATGCCTTGCGCCAATTCGGCAATCAGATGGTTGAGGAACAGCAAGTCCTGCCCGCTACCCTGATGGCCATGGGCATGTTGGCGGCCGATCTTCAGCAGCAGCAACGACAGGTTAGAAAAGCTTTCCGGGAGACGTTTGCCGAATTCCAGCGAGCCAGGCAGCGCCAGTTGTTCGAGGAATTGTTTCCCGTCAGGGAGCGTCTCTCCCGTCCGTCCCAAAGCGCGGAACCGGTGGCCGATTCCTTCCCGGGGCAGGGGTGACCATATGGCGATGGAAATCGAGCGGAAGTTTCTTGTGAAGGACGCAACCTGGAAAAACCATGCCTTGGGGGTTCTGTACCGCCAAGGTTATCTGCTCGCCGAAAAGGGTTGTACCATCCGGGTTCGGGTCGTGGACCAAGGGGGTTTTTTGACCATCAAGGGACGCACCTCCGGCCTTTCGCGTCCGGAGTATGAATATCCCATCCCGGTGCAGGATGCCAACGAGATGCTGGATCGCCTCTGCCTGAAACCGCTCATCGAAAAATACCGCTACCGCGTCGAACATGCCGGACTGGTCTGGGAAGTGGATGAATTCCTGGATGAAAACAGGGGCCTGATCCTGGCTGAAGTGGAACTGCAGGAAGAGGGACAGGCCATTGCGCTGCCGCCATGGATCGGTGAAGAAGTATCCCATGATCCGCGCTACTACAATGCCAATCTGGTGCGTCATCCCTTCACGCGGTGGTAGAAAGGGAATGCCGTCATGAAAATTCTGACCCTGCTTCGCCACGCCAAATCCAAGGGCAAAAATGGCCCCGTTGAGGACCGGGAACGGCCTTTGAGCAAGCGCGGCAAGGATGCGGCGCAACGCATGGCTCAGCGGTTGGCTGAAAAGGGATTTATGCCGGACGCAATCCTGACCAGTCCCGCCCGGCGAGCCGTCAAGACCGCGCAGTTGGTGGCTCGCGGTCTCGGCTATGCTGAAGCCCGGGTTGCGTTGGAGGAGGGGATTTATGAAGCTTCCGCCGAGGAATTGCTGGATATTCTGCACGGCCTGGACGAGGCGTGCCGGCACGTCATGCTGGTCGGGCACAATCCCGGGTTTACCGATCTGAGCAATGTTATCAACAGTTTTGCCATCGACCATATCCCCACCTGCGGCGTGGTCTGCAGCGAATTCGACATCGCCGCCTGGTCGGACCTTGCTCCGGGGCAGGGTTGCCTGATTTTTTTCGATTACCCGGACGGAACGCCACAATAGTCCCAAGGGGTGCGTGCCATGTTCGAATCCGCGGAACTGGGTCATCACATCGACAAGGATACCTACCGGCAACAGGTGCCCGGACTGCGGGAAGCCCTGCTGGATGCGCAATTCGATGTGCTTCAGAACCGGGAGTTTCCGGTCATTATCGTTATTACCGGTTTTGACGGCGCGGGCAAGGGGGAGACGGTCAACCTGCTCAACACCTGGATGGATCCCCGCCATATCGTCACCTGCGCCCCGGACAAGCCGGACGCCGAGGAACGGGATCGACCACCCATGTGGCGCTTCTGGCAGGCGCTGCCGCCCAAGGGCAAAACCGGGATTTTTATCGATGCCTGGTACATGTCGGCTATTTTCGACCGGGCCTACGGACGCATCGGCCTTGCGGAACTCGATCAGGCCATGGATCGCATCTGCCGTTTCGAAAGGATGCTCACGGATGAAGGCGCACTGCTGGTCAAGGTCTGGCTGCACCTTTCCAAGGAGCGCCAACGACAAAGATTCAAGGCCCTGGAGAAAAATCCGACGACCCGCTGGCGGGTCAGCGATACCGACTGGGACCATTATCGTTATTACGATAAAATCCTGCGGGCCGCCGAGCATGCCTTGCGCCATACCAGTTCCGCCATCGCCCCCTGGATTGTGGTCGAGGGGGGCGATGCGGCTTATCGTTCCCTGACCGTGGGCCGATCCTTGTTGCAGGGACTGCAGCAACGCCTGGAGGCCAAACAGGAATCCGGCCCGCCAGAGACCTTGCCGCCCTTGCTGCCGGCCATCGATGACATACATGTCCTCAAAACCCTCGACTTATCCCGTTCCCTGATAAAGACCGATTACGAAAAACAACTGGAAAAATATCAGGGAAGACTCAATCTGCTTTCACGGCAACCCGGATTCCGGGATCTGTCCGTAGTGGCGGTGTTCGAAGGCAACGATGCGGCCGGCAAAGGGGGCTGCATCCGGCGTGTCACCGGGGCATTGGACGCCCGCCATTACCGGGTGGTGCCTGTCGCCGCGCCCACGGACGAGGAACGGGCGCAGCCCTACCTCTGGCGGTTCTGGCGGCACTTGCCGCGGCGTGGCCGTTTCGCCATTTTCGACCGGTCCTGGTATGGGCGGGTGCTGGTGGAAAGGGTGGAGGGCTTCTGCAGTCCCATGGACTGGATGCGAGCCTACGGAGAAATCAATGATTTTGAGGAGGAGCTGGTGCGGCATCGGATTCTGGTGGTCAAATTCTGGCTGGCCATCAGCAAGGATGAGCAATTGATCCGTTTTGAGGAGCGGCAGACGGTGGAATTCAAGCGCTTCAAGATTACGGATGACGACTGGCGCAATCGCGAAAAATGGGACCTCTATGAACAGGCGGTCGGTGACATGATCGATCGGACCAGTTCTGTGGTGGCCCCCTGGACCCTGGTCGAGGCCAACGACAAGCGTTTCGCCCGCATCAAGGTTCTGAAAACCCTCTGCAAGCAGATTGAAAAAGCCCTCTGAGGACTCATTCTTATCGGAAGTCTGCGGCGTTCGCCAACAATCGCCTAACATTTTCCGGTTACTATCAGGTTTTGGTCGGGGTCGAACCGCCTGAGATGAGGTGCCATGTTGCATGGTATCACAAGTTTTATTTAATCATGGGGGCATCGGGGTAATCGTGAGCAAATCCTATATCAACAAAGAGATCAGTTGGCTGCACTTCAATGGCCGGGTTTTGCAAGAGGCGGCCGATCCGGCCGTTCCCTTGGTGGAGAGGGTCAAGTTTTTGGGGATATTTTCCTCTAACCTCGATGAATTTTTTCGGGTTCGCGTCGCCACCTTGCGACGCCTGAGCAATCTCGGCCCGCGCGCCAAAAAAATCATCGGCGATAACCCCAACAAGGTTTTGAAAAAAATCCAGGAAATCGTTCTTGAACAAACCAATGATTTCGATCGGCTGTATCGCCAGATTCTCGATGAATTGCGGAAGGAAAATATTTTTCTGATCGACGAATCCTCTCTGGACTCCGAACAGGAAAATTATCTGCGGGAATTTTTTTATAGGAATATCCGGCCACATCTGGTTCTTTTGTTGATTGATCAGATAGAGCAGTTTCCGATTCTTAAAGATCATTCCATCTATCTGGCCGTGCAGATGAGTGAAAAGGGAAATGAAAAAATCCACCATTATGCGCTGATACACGTTCCGGATCAGAAAATTTCCCGATTCATTATTCTTCCGCAAAAAAACGACAAAAAATTCATTATTTTGCTGGAGGATATCATTCGGCTGTGTTTGCCGGATACCTTTTCGTTTTTTGACTATGATAACTTCAGTGCCTATACCATCAAAGTGACGAGGGACGCCGAATTGGATTTTGAGGATGAATTCTCGAAAACCTATGTGGAAAAGATCCAGGACAGCTTGCGCAAACGCAAAGTCGGCCGTCCGGTACGTTTCGTCTATGATCGGGATATGCCGAAGCCATACCTGAAATACCTGGTCAACAAACTCGGTCTGGGCGAGGACGACAGCCTGATCCCGGGTGGCAAATATCACAATTTCAAAGATTTCATGAAGTTCCCCGCAGTCGGCGGGCAGCAGCTCTATTATCCGCCATTTACGCCTTGCGTGCATCCGGCGCTGCAGGGACAGACAAGTCTATTGGCCGCCATCCGCAAGCAGGAGATCCTGCTTCATTTTCCCTATCAGACCTTCAGCAGCTTTGTCGACCTGTTGCGGGAAGCCGCCGTCGACCCGGCGGTCAAATCCATCAAGCTGACCATCTATCGTCTGGCCCGGGACTCCCATATCGTCAATGCCCTGGTCAATGCCGCCAAAAACGGCAAGAAGGTGACCGTGGTCATGGAATTACAGGCCCGCTTCGACGAGGCCGCCAACCTCGAGTGGGCCGACACCATGCGCGAAGAGGGGGTGCGGGTCATCTATGGGGTATCCGGTCTGAAAGTTCATCCGAAGGTGTGCCTTATTACCCGGGAGGAGAAAAAGCGGCTGGTGCATTATTGCGGTCTGGGAACGGGGAATTTCAATGAAGATACCGCTTCGCTCTATACCGATCACATGTTGCTGACCTGTGACCGCCGACTGACCGGCGATGTGGTGAAGCTGTATGATTTTTTTGAAAACAAGTATCGCATGGCGACCTTCCGCCACCTTCTGGTGGCCCCGTTCCAGATGCGCGACAAGTTCAAGCGCTTGATTCGCGGAGAAATCAGGAACGCGTTGGCCGGCAAGCAGGCTTATGTCCTGCTCAAAATCAATAACCTGGCGGATCAGGAAATGATCCGGTTGCTCTACGAGGCGGGCCGCGCGGGGGTGGAGATTCGCCTGATCGTGCGCAGCATGTTTTCTTTGGTTCCGGCGGAGCAGGGGTTGAGCGATCACATCCAGGCCATCAGTATTGTCGACCGATTCCTGGAGCATACGCGCTTTTGCATTTTCGCCAACGGCGGTGAGGAGAAGGTGTTCATCGGTTCGGCCGACTGGATGGGTCGTAATTTCGATCGCCGGGCCGAGGTCATGTGTCCCATCTACAGTCCCCAACTGAAGCAGGAGTTGCGGGAATATTTTGAAATTCAATGGGTGGACAACGTCAAGGCCCGGCCCTGGTATGCGACTTCAGAGGGGGATCCACGCGATCTGGACCCTGCCGCGCCGGCGCATCGCTGCCAGCAGGTGCTGTTGCAAAAATTCGGCGCTCTGCCCTAGCATCGCATGCGGGCCATGGACCAGCCTGGGCTATGGCTGTTCCATATCCGTCCGGGCCTTGTCCCAACAGGTCAGGCCGAGACCGGCCAAGCCGATGCGCAGGTCCGTCAAGGCCGCTTTGACGGCAGCCTCAACGGTCCCCCGATCCGCCCCCACGGCGGTCAGAATGATGTCGAGTTCCGCCATCTCGCCCGGTCGGGTCGCGAGGGATTTGATATAGACTCCGGGGTGGGCGGGCGCCACCCGGCTCAGCACCGGTTCCATGGTGGACTCATCATTACAACGGACACAGAGGGTGTGGGTGGCGGCCAGACCGCCGCGGAAGGTGGACTGCAGAAATGGTTGCAGTGAACTGCTGAAGATGCCTTTGAGCTCCGGCGGCACTCCCGGCAGGCTGATGATGGTCGTTGTCCCTGTTTCCAACAGCATGCAGGGGGCGGTGCCGACGGGGTTGGCCAGGGGCATGGCTCCAGCGGGCAACCAGGCCATTTTTTCCCGGGCCGGGGTCAGGCCCCCCTGGGCGAGGATGCCCCGCTGGTGCAGGCTATCGTAGCTGGCCTGGATCATCCGCAGGGCGATGTCGTTGCGTTGCAGTGGCCGACCGGTTCCCCGGGCCACCGCCGCCAGGGTCAGATCATCGGCCGTCGGCCCCAAGCCTCCGGCAGTGAAGATCACTGCTACCCCGCGGACCAGGGCGGCGTTCAGTTCCTCTGCGACGGCATCAAGGTCGTCGCGCAGCACGATGGCGCGTTCAACCCGTCCTCCCAATTGATGAATTTCCCGACACAGCCAATGGGTGTTGGTGTCCTGGATTTCACCGGTCAGGATCTCATTGCCGATAATGAAGATTTCCACGGTCCCCGGGTCTGGCATGGTTTGCTCCCTGAGTATGCCTGATGTGGAAGGTTTGCGGGCTGCAGTCGATGCCCTGCTCCATTATACCCCATGACCATGGAAGGTGTTGAACGACTTTGGGTCCTTCAGTTTTGGCGGCCCGTTCGGTAGTTGAAATAGTTGCGCAGGACCGGCGCATCCGCCGCCGCCCAATCAAGAGTCAGCAAGTCTTTGGGCTCCACCCAGCGGATGGCCTTGTGTTCGGTCAGTCGGATGGTGTCGCCGTGCATGGAGCAGACGAAGGGATGCAGGGTGATGGCGAAGGTGGAATATTGCCAATTGGATGAGGGCAGGGCCGATTGGATGGTGACCTGGATGCCGAGTTCCTCGATCAACTCCCTTTTGAGGCAGTCGTCAGGGCTCTCGTCCGGTTCCAATTTGCCGCCGGGAAACTCCCATTTCAAGGGCAGGCTCATGGTTTCACTGCGCTGGGCCGCCAGCACCAGACCGTCCTTTTCGATAATGGCGCAGGCCACATCGATATTGATGATTTCGCGAACCGCCACAATGATCCTTTCGTTTCCGTCGAAAGCTCTGTCAGAAATAATGTTTCAACAAAGGGTTTTGGGGCGCCCGCGCCAAATGACCTGGTGCCCGTGGGACAGCATTCAGGACCCGAATAAGCGTTCATACGAACCTCATTCCGGGGGTGCGGGAAAGCCTTCTCCGCGGCTGATGAATTATTGCTGTCAAAATTTGTCCTTTGGAAAAGATTACATCTTAGCTTGTCTCAATGTCAATCTTTCTAATGTTTTTGCGGTAAGGTAGGTCGCTGACAGTCAACAGCTTGACTCTCCCGGGAATCGGGTGACTCTGAATCCCTTGGGGGTCACGAACCATGATGCCAGCTTTTCGGTGGAAAAAAATCGGGGCCGGTTATCGTGCCGGCCAAAGCCGATGCGAGCCGGCCCCTGCTGCTCAGCCCTGAGGCCGGAGAAGAGGGCAGGGGGTACCCTCGTTCCGGCCTCAGGCCCTGCCTGCCGGGGAGGAAAGCCAGGTTACTTGCGTTTGTTGCCGTGGCCCGGGCCTTTGCCGTTATGGCCCGGTTGCGGAGCGCCATGGCCCTTGTCCGGGCGAAAGGATTGGCCCCGGTAGTGCTGCCGATCCTTCCGGTAGCGGGCGTATTCGGCTTCGCGCATGCGGACGATCTCCGTATGGCGACGCTTGGCCAGGCCGGGGGGCAGATGCTTGGGACCCACGCCGCGCCAAGGGCCGTTATAGCTGGGAGCCATGAACCAACCGCCGCCTTGATAGGCATAGTAGCGGCCGTCAATATAGACCATGTCGTAAGGAACGCCGACGGCGACATGGAAGCCGAGGGTGCTGGGCGCCAGAAATAGAGGCGGTTCCTGGATGACGATCGGGGTTCGAGGGCGACTGCCGATATGCAGATTGAGGTCAAAGCCGACATCCGACGCCTGGACCTGCTCAACAGCGGGAGCGGTCAGCAGGGTGACGGCCAGTAGCAAGGTGACCATACGAAGCATGAAAAACCCTCCTTCTTGATGTGGCACCGAAACAGTGACTGAGAAATGCACAAAAAATGCCAAGGTTGATATTTGCGTCTTTCGTACTTGCGTTCGGTTACCCAGACGGGGAAGGGAATAAAAGGTTTACCTGCTCATGACCTTAAAAGTCACCGACCGGGTCGGCAGGATGCCCCCGGTTGGCCGATCTGCAAGGCAGGAAATTGGCCGGGATGGAGGTGCGCCAGTACGGAATAGGGCACCGGTTGCGGCTAAGGCAACCTGGTTTTTTCCGGAGTTTCCGCGAAGAAACTGGAGGAGGCGCCGGTCGTCGGTTGCTCGGCGATGCGTTCCGCCAGTTGGGAAACGGCCAGGGCGAAGGCAATGGAGCGATTCCAGCGCAACAGGGTGCGAAAATTGTCCGAGACCAGGAACGCCGGGCCCGTTGCGCCATCGGGCAGGAGCAGCGCCAAGCTTCGGTCGTCAGGCCCGCTTGCTTCTCGAATCCCCAGTTGCCGCCACTCCGAAGGGCTGCGGCGCTGGTCCAGGCCGGCCAGGGACGGGTCGAAACCGGCCGGCCGGCTGACTTCCATGCCCCAGTTCAGGCCCTTTTTCCAGCCCGCACGCACCAGGTAGTTGGCCGCCGAGGCGAGGATGTCGGCGGGCTCGTTCCAGATGTCGCGCTGGCCGTCGCCATTGAAATCCACGGCGTAGGCCAGGTAGGAAGACGGCAGAAACTGCACCTGGCCGGTGGCGCCGGCCCAGGAACCACGCAAATCCTCACGCTGCAGGTGTTCTTGATCGAGAATGGTCAGGGCGGCCAGCAACTCTTTGCGAAAAAAACTCTGCCGGCGGCCCTGGTAAGCCTGGGTGGCCAAGGCGTCGACGATGGGATACCGCATCCGGCCCTGCCCGAAGTCGCTCTCGATGGCCCACAGGGCCAGGAGGACGGAGTGCGGAACCCCAAACTTCTCTTCGACTTCCTGCAACAGATTGGCATGGAGGTCCCGGTGGCGTCGACCTTCCCGGATGCGGTGTTCCGAAACCATGCGCCGCACGTATTCGCTGGTGGCCAGAACGAACTCGGCCTGTTGCCGGCTGTGGGTCACCACCTGCGGCAGCGGCTGCAGGCCCTGCAAGGCAGCCGCCAAGGTCGAGTCACGGATGCCCAGGGTCCGGGCTTCCCGGGCCAATTCCTCCAGCCAGGACTGAAAGGCCGGATCCTCCGGTGGTGCGGTTGCAGCCGGCTCAACCGCAATCAGGCGAGGCGACGCAGGCGGTGGTGGGTCTGCCGTGGTCTTGGCCGCAGGCGGGATGGTTTCCGGAAGGGGTTTGCAGGCACCGATAAGACCCAACAACAGGCCGGCAACCAAGAGAGATGAAAAACCTCGCGATGCAAAATGATGCATTTAATCGTTCCTTGTGATTCGGGGGCATGCAAATCAGCAGCTCTTTCAATGGAAACCGATGAAAAAGGCGGCGGTTTCCATTTATAAAGGAGCAAAAATCGGGAGTTCGATAAAACGTTGCAGTCCTTGGTCAACCTTGTTATAGTGCCCTCTAAGAATTGATGTGCTCCAAGTATCCAACGTGCGGGGCAGTTGGGTATTTGTTGTTATGTGCGGGAGCAGGGAGCGCAGGTTATGGTTCGGTTGAAAAGCCTTTTTCTGACGTTCGGGGATCGACGACTTGAAGCCGCCTTTCAACGCTATTACTACGGCATCAGCCTGGCCCGCATCCGCTTCACTTTGCTGCTCGGCATGGTCCTCTATTCCGCCTTCGGGGTGCTGGATGTCCTGATTGTTCCGGAAATCAGGAGGTTTGCCTGGTCCATCCGGTATCTCGGGGTCTGTCCTCTGCTGGGCCTGCTTTATCTGCTTTCCTACCACAAACGCTATTTCCGTATCAAGCGTCTGGCGCATATCCTCGGCTGTCTCGCCAGCGGAGCGGGAATCGTAGCCATGATTTCCCGGCTGCCCATGCCGGGCAATCTCATCTATTTCATCGGCCTGTTGCTGTGCGTCATGATCTTTTTTTCCTTTGTTCCCGACTTTATCGCCGCCAATGTTGCGGCGTGGGCGGTGTTTCTTCTCTACCAGTTGGTTCTGCTCAACGGCAGTGATCTGGCCGGCGCCATGGTTTTCAACAACACTTTCGTTCTGCTGACGTTCAATTTCTGCGGCATGTTTATCTGCTACTCCCTGGAGCGGCAAATTCGCGCGGAGTTTCTGCAGCGCCGTACCATCGAACGGCAGGCCAGAGAATTGAGCCGGGCGCTGGTGGCCGTCGACAAGGCTCGTCAGGAAGCCGAGGAGTCCGCCTTGACAGATTCTTTGACCGGTCTGGCCAATCGGCGGCATTTTTTGATCATGACCCGGCAGGAATTGGATCGCAAACAGCGGCACCTGCGGGATTTGGCCCTGATTCTACTGGATATCGATCATTTCAAGGAGATCAACGACGCCTACCGTCATCTGGTCGGCGATCAGGCCTTGCGGCAGACCGCCGTTGCCATCCAGGCCCTGGTCCGCTCCGCGGATACCGCCTGCCGTTATGGCGGCGATGAATTTGCCGTGCTGTTGCCGGAAACCAATGCCGCCATGGCCGAGGAGGTCGGTTGGCGTCTGGTACGGGCCATGGCCAAAATGGCCCTGACCACGGATGTGGGGCCGGTGGCCATCAGCATCAGTGTCGGCATTGCGGTACTGACGCCCGCTGAAGTCGTGGACGTGGAGACCTTTCTGGATCGGGCCGATGTGGCTTTGTACGCAGCCAAGCAGGAGGGCCGTAACCGGGTCAAGGTCTGGTCCGCGGACCTCGGCGATTTGGGCCCTGCCGGATCCAATCCTTTCAATCATTACCTGCTGAAGGATTGATGTCGGATTTTAGATGCCTTTGTTCAGCGGCCCCAAGTGCCCGTCTTGCCCGGTCCGGAGACGGGCCTTTTTGTGTCAAAATCTTGCCCTTTGTGTCGATAGTGAACGTATTTCTGATATTGGGAAAGCGTTTTTGTCAAATTTTTGAAATTTTTAAAAAAGTGTTTGACATTACTTTTTAGATATGTAATTTCTTCAATTATGTATGAACTTATTTGCCGGTACTTAGTTCTTTGCTACTGCAAGACGGCTTGATCTTGCCGTTCTGGAACCAGGTTTTACGGTATCTGCCGAAGTTTGATAAGGAGGCCAGCTGTGGCGGGAAAAATTCGGGAAATGATCGATACCATCATTCAGCAACGGGCCGGCGGCAATCCGATGCTGGAGCGCATCGTCAAGACCAAACTCATCCTCAAAGGGATCAACCCGGCTCGTTTCACGCCACAGTCCGAGGATGATCCGACGGTTATGGCCTGTCTCGAGCAGTTTCTACAGGACTTACAGGGGGCGCCGGCGACCCAGGGTGCTCCCACCGCTGCTGTCGGCAGCGGTGCGGATGGCGAGTACTTTCATGTGGCCTGTTCCACCCAGACCGATTTGGCTGCCAGCGTAGCGGAAATAGCCGGACGGCTACAGCCCTGCAAGCCGGCCATGGTCCTGTTTTTTGCCGCCAGTCGTTTTGCGCCCGACGCCGTGGGCCGGCAGATGCAGGCGGCTTTTCCCGGTTCCCAGGTATTCGGCTGTTCCACTTCGGGAGAGTTGATGAGCGGCCGCATGCTTGATGGCGGCATGGTTGCCATGGCCTTTCATCGACGGGCAGCGGGGGATGTTCGGGTGGAAGTGGTCGAAGGGCTGTCCAATGACCACGCCTTGCATAATGCCTTCGCTTCCTTTGCCAAACATTATCGAACCCCGGTAGCGGCCATGGATCCTGATGCCTACGTCGGACTGGTGTTGGTCGATGGCCTGCGCGGCGCCGAGGAACAGTTGATGGAAACCATCGGCGATTTAACCGATGTCACGTTTGTCGGGGGCTCGGCCGGCGATGATCTGCAATTTTCCGCTACCCACGTTTATGCCAACGGCCGTTCCTATACCGATGCGGCGGTGTTGGCGCTGATGCGACCGGAGATCGGATTTTCCTTCATCAAGACCCAGAGCTTTCGGTCCTTGAATAAAACCTTGCGGGTCACCTGGGCGGATGAAGCCCGTCGCGAGGTGCTGGAGTTCGACGATCGGCCGGCCGCCGAAGCATACGCCGACGCCCTCGGTACCAGTGTCGAACAGGCCCCCGATTATTTCATGCGCAATCCGCTGGGGTTGATTGTTGAAGGCGAACCTTTCGTTCGCAGCCCGCAGCAGATCAAAGGCGGCACCATGTCCTTCTATTGCAGCATCCGGGAGGGCATGGAACTCTCCCTGCTGGAATCGGGGAATATCGTCCAAGATACTAAAGTGGCGCTTGAAGAGGCCAAGCGGCGTATGGGAAGCATTTCCGCCGTGGTTAATTTCAACTGCATTCTTCGAACCTTGGAACTGAAACAAAAACAGCTTACCGAAGACTATGGTGCCTTGTTTTCCGATATTCCCATGATCGGTTTCAGCACCTACGGGGAACAGTATATCGGGCATATCAATCAAACGGCCACCATGCTGGTTTTCAAGTAGTCAATCCGCTTCAGGCGGCATGCACTGGCCTGCAGGTTTTCACCTTAGCCGGTTCTCGACAGGATTGATGTATGAGCGATCAGTTTAAGCAGATACTGAGTTTGGAGCAGAAAGACGGCGGGCTGAAGGGGGATCTCTCATCCACCAATATCGCCGACCTGCTGCAGTTTCTTTCCTCAAGCTCGAAGAAGGGTGTCATCAAGGTGGTGCGGCACCCCGACAAGGAGCAGGGACAAGTCTATTTCGACGGCGGGGAGTTGGTATCCGCAACTTCCGGCAAGTTGACGGGGCTGACGGGATTCGCCGATCTGCTCGGCTGGCAGGAAGGTTCTTTTCGTTTTTTTCCGGGTGTTGATGCCCAGAACAGAACCGTCGGGCTGTCCGTTCAGCATGCCATTCTTGAGGCCATGGTGTCCATGGATCACGGAGCCGGTAATGTCAGGGAGCAGACTGCGGCCGTGATGGAAGAAAGGGGTAAGGATATGGAACAAGCCGTCAGGGGAGCAACCGAGGTCATGAATGATCTGCTGGAGGTCCCCGGAATCGATGCGGTGGTGATCGTCGGTCGGGATGGGTTCGTCATCGATTCCACCGGCAGCAGTCTGCGGGTGAACATCGACGTGCTCGGCGCTTCTCTGGCTCATGCGGTCAACGGCATCGAAGAAATGGGTTCGGAATTGAGTATCGATCACTTCCAGGACCTGTTCATCGAATATGGCCGTTCGGTCATCATGTGCAAACCGGTGGGGGATGCCATTGCCGCGGTGGTGACGCCGGATGCCTCGAAGTTGGGCATTATCCGCCATAAAACCAAGAAACTGTTTCTTGAGTTGGGACAGTCCTTCTAGGAGGGTGAGCAAGTGTCTTTGGAATTGAATTTTTCTTTGGATGACAAGACCTTTCGGAATTTTTTGAACGGTCATCCGGTGGTGCGGCATTCTCACCATTACCTGTGCCTGATTACCAAGCTGGTGGAGGATTTGAGCGATATCGGCGGGCCGCAAATTTTGGCCGAAGTGGTGGAGGATTCCATTCGAACCGTGCTGGACGATTATTTCCAGCAACAGGGAACCCTGTCCGAAGACGAGCGGATGCGTATCGGTGAAGCCTATTTCGCCACCTTCGGCCTTGGCAAAATGGCGGCTTCCGGCGACCGTACGGGTGGCGAAGTGCGTTTACAGCGCTCCCATCTCGATGAAGGATGGCGCATGAAATGGGGGGAGCGGGACCGGCCGGTCAATTACCTTGCCTGCGGTTTTGCGGCTGCCCTGTTCGGCGCGGCTTTCGGCCTGCCGGCCAGAAGTTTTGCGGTCACGGAACAGGAAGGGATGGTCATGGGAGCGCCGGAGAGTCGGTTCATCGTCCGGGCTGCTTGAGGAAGGAATGAAATAATGACGGTAATGCGCGACACCGTGGTGAAGAGCCTGGCCAAGGTAACGGTCCAGGGGGATGAAAACGGCCTGATTCCCGAATATGAAGTGTTGGTCAATCTGCTGCCGGTTGCCTTGCTGAACAGCTTTGCCGAACGGATTATGGCCGCGGCGCCGCCGGAGCGTAAAGCCGAGGTTGAGGCCGGACTGGTGCGGGCGGCCTATGAATGCGGTTATCATACGGGCTGCGGCATCATTACCTCCGAATCTTTTAATGAAGCGGTCATGCCCATGGTCACCGAAGGGGCCAAGGACATTCTGCGCGGCGCCTATGCGGCCTTTACCGCCTGGGGCTGGGCCAAAGCCGGCATCGTACAGCTCAAGGAAGGTGAGCGGATGGTTATCCGAGCCTTTGATTATTACGAGGCGGACAGCGGCGGGGAAGGGTTGCGAGCCTACATGTTTCGGGGGTTGAGTCAGGCCTTTTTCGACCTGGCTTATGCCGATCCCTACCCGGACGGCATGGATACCTATGTCTGTCAGCAGACCAAGGGGCTTGAAGTCGGAGATCCCTATGGCGAGTTCATCGTCACCAAAAAATAGCGCCTATCCTGCCAAGGATTTCTCCGGGATTAGCGCAGATAACGGGTGACGGCAGTCGCAAGGCGGCACTTCCGTCGTCATATCCGGAAGCGGAGCAAAAGATGTCCAACGTTATTTCCATTGTGAGTTCAAAAGGCGGAGCGGGCAAGACGACCGTGGCTCTCAACCTGGCGGTGGCGCTGGCCGAGAGTCGGGAGCCGACTCTGCTCATCGACGTGGACCCTCTGGGTGGTATCGGTTTTTCCCTGGCCCGCAGCGATACGGAGTGGAAAGGGTTGGCGGAATGCCTGGTGCAGGAAGCAGCCATCGGCGAAGTGGTCATGCCGACCAAACTGCCCGGTCTCTCCATCTTGCCGCGCGGGCGTCTGGACCCTCTGGATGTGGCCGCCTATGAACAGGCGCTTCACTCATCATCGGTTCTGGAGGACGTGCTCGCCGCCGTTGCCGGCGACTATCGCTACATAATCATCGACACTCCGTCGGGGCTAGGTCAGATTACCCGTATGGCTCTGTCCGTCAGCGACTTTGCTCTGCTGCCCCTGCAGGCCGAGCCCATGGCGCTGCGGGCCATTACCCAGACCCTGCGGGTCCTGCAACATGTGCGTGAAGAGGAAAACCCCGATTTGCACCTGCTCGGCATCCTCGCCGTGATGGTGGAGTTGAGCCGGGATGTTTCTTTTTCCATCATGAATACGGCCTGGTCCTCCCTCAGCGGGGTGCTGGAAACCTACATACCCCGTGCGGAAGTGTTCAGCATGGCCAGTGAGAAGGGGTTGCCGGTGGCCTTTCTGCCAGGGAAATATCCACCCGAAGCGGCGCGCTTCGATATTCTGGCCAATGAGGTGAAAGGCCTGATTCACAGCCTGGGTGGCGAGACAGGAGACGACCATGAAAGACCGCAACGTGAACTCGTATGACCTGAAGCAGGCGCAGCAGATCCTCAGTGCCCTGGCTCCGGCTGCCGTGACCGTTGCCCGCAAGAAGGCCGCCATTCAGGCACAGGCCGCTTTTCTGAAGTTTCCCCAGCGGCCGATGCAGGCCCTCTCCGGTTCCGTCTCGGTGGCCTGCCCGACGACCGCCGCCGGCCAAGCCGAGCAGCTTGCGCCGCCGGAGACTATCAGAACATGGGATGACTGCATTCGCTGGTGCCTGGAAGCAACCCGGTCCCATGCTGCTTTTGTGGTGGATTCCCAGGGATTTATCATCGCCAGTCAGGGGCTGATTCCCGAGGCCGGCTTCGAATGCACCGGGGCCGAAATGATCTGCTCCCTGGAGCAGTTGGAGCGTATCGATCCGGAAGCCGGAAAGTTGCTCTGGATCGATCTGGACTACGGCCAACGGCGCATTGCCGGCCTGGTAACGCCTTCGAATACGGCCGAGTATTTTATCGTTGGCCTGGTATCGCCGGATTCATTCCGGTTTTTTGCCCACAAGGCCCTCATCACCAGCAAGATCCTGGAAAACCTGCCCCATATCGATTAGTCGCTAAAAAAAGGAAATGCAGGCAGGCTGTCGCGCGACAGCCTGCTTTCTTTCATTTAGGTGTGCTTGCCCCACTTCAGGGGCAGTGTAACGATGCTTGAGCGCCGTCGGTACTCTGCATCGGCCATGAACGGCAAAGGAAATCGGCCATTTGCGCTGCCGGCATCGGTTTTGCGAAATGGAAGCCCTGCATGATGTGGCAGCCGCATTCCCGCAGAAATTGCATCTGCTCAGGCATTTCCACCCCCTCCGCGACCAGCTCCAGCCCCAGTCGTGTCGCCATGGCGATGATGGCATCCACAATGGCCATGTCCTCCGGATCCGCAGGGATGTCACGCACAAAGGTTTGGGCGATTTTGATGCGATCGATGGGAAAGTTTTTCAGGTAGCTGAGGGATGAGTAGCCGGTGCCAAAGTCATCGATGGCAATCTGAATGCCGCGCGTCTTCAGATCCACCAGGACTTCGATGGCGTCCGCCATGTTTTCCAGAAAGGCGCTCTCGGTAATCTCAAGTTCGAGCAGGTGAGCCGGAAATCCGGTCTCCTGCAGCACGGATTCGATTTCCGCCAGCATGTCGGTCTGGCGGAATTGCTGGGTGGAGAAGTTGACCGCCAGTCGCAGGGAGGGCCTGCCGGCATTCCACCAGGACATGGCCTCGCGACAGGCGGTGCGTAAAATCCATTTGCCCAGAGGCCGAATCAGACCGCTCTCTTCGGCCAAAGGAATGAACTGCGCCGGCGATATCAGACCCAGTTGCGGGTGCATCCAGCGGACCAGGGCCTCGATGCCCACCGGACGGCCGGTGCGCAGATCCATCTGCGGTTGGTAGGCCAGGAAAAATTCTTCCTGGCGCAATGCCCGCCGCAGGTTGACGTCCATTTGATGCAGGGCAACGATTTTCTGCTGGAGGGGCTCTGAAAAGAACTGATAGACGTTGCCGCCGTGCTTTTTGGCTTCATAGAGGGCGGTTTCCGCATGCTTCAGAAGCGTTTCCTGTTCCTCGCCGTCGCGGGGGAACAGCGCGATGCCCATGCTGGCCGAGGTGAACACTTCACTCCCATCCAGTTCAAAGGGGTGTTCGCTGACCGAATCCAGAATCCGGCGGGCCTCCCGGGCGATGGCCGCCTCATCCTGATACCCGGTAAGCAGCAGGACAAACTCATCGCCGCCCCAGCGCACAAGAGTGTCGCCCTGACCGATGGTTTTGCCCAGACGAGTGGCAAGCTGACGCAGGATCGCATCCCCCTTGGCATGTCCCAGGGACTCGTTGATCTGTTTGAAGTTGTCCAGATCCAGGGTGAACAGGATGACGCTTTCGCCGAGGCGGGCGGCGTGGCCAAGTGCCAGGTTCATGCGATCCTGCAGCATGATGCGATTGGGCAGATCCGTCAGGGAATCGTAATAGGCCAGCTTTCGCAACTTCTGTTCGACCTTGCGCCGCTCCGTCGGATCGGTGAAGTGAGCCGTGAACCCCAGTGGTTTTCCATCGTGACCGGGAAGGGGGTGGGCATGGACTTCAATCTGGAACCGACTGCCGTCATGGTGCGTGGCCGCGATTTCCGCCTGCCAGGCCCGGTTTTTTTTCAATGCCTGCATGCCGGCAATGACTTCCACGGGATCCAAAAAAAAGTCGACCAGGGCTTTGTCCTGCATATCGCCTGCCTGCCCATAGCCCCAGAGCGTGATTAAGGCTTGGTTGGCAAAGGTCAGTCGGCCATGCAGGTCAACCATGCCCATGGCGACGGGGGCTGCATCGAGAGCCCGTCGGGTCAGGTCCAGTTGCTGCTGAATATGGGCGGCAACGGGTTGTTTCGGAGCAAGTCTCTTTTTGATGATAAAGAGCAGTACCTGCAAAGCAGTTGTGCCCATAATGACGTAAATCAGGATGTGAGCGCTGGGTGGCATGGGCGACGGAGCTCCCTCTTTCCACGGTTCCGGCTGAAAAATGGTCAGCCCAAAAGCGTCGAAAACAAAAAAACCCATCCTTTACAAAAGGACGGGTTCCGAAAAAATCGCGAAAGCGCTTTGAGAAGGAGCACATATCGTGTCATTTTTCGGCAACCCGGCGATCCTCGATGAGGACCCGTGGCTTTGCGTCACCGGATTACTCCGGTTTTGCTACTTTTCGAAAATCACACGGAAAACCTACCCGTAAGCATAAATCTTGTCAAGTATAAAAAATCGTTAAACATAAATTGTCCTTAAATTCATAGGGGCGTATGATTGCAGGTGAGAGGTGTTCCGTCCCTGGGATTTTGGGTGCGGGGTTACCATAATCAGATTGATAGGTAAATTTTTATATATTATCAATCCCTATGTCAAATCTACGGGTTTACGGTATCTGCCTGCGGACCCATAAAGGATCGATCCGCCGCGGGGAAATCTGTGCCCTGAATGGGGCCGGTATCATGGTGAGTGAGTATTTGCCATGGTCACCATGACCCGTTAGCCTTTTGGCAGGTTCACTCTGTGTGGCGGCTGGGAAAAGTCATTGCGCTGTCAAACCCGTTGGCTAAGCAGTGTTCACCGGTTGAGTTTGGCCAGATAATCGGCCGCTGCATGTGTAGGAATGTGTCGCACAACGATAGGGCTTCATATGCAAAAGGGTCAGGAGCATCGTTCCGGAAGACTGTTGTTGGCATGCTGCCTGGTGGGTGGCCTGGGTTTTTTCAGTTCTTATCTGCGTCTGCCGATTATGCCGCTATTGGCTGCATCCGTCGGGGGGAGCCCGGCACAGGTCGGCCTGATCAATGCCGCCTTTATGCTTTCAGCCGGGCTGCTTTCCATCCCTGGAGGGCTGCTGTCGGATCGCTTTGGTCGAAAAAGGCTGATTCGTGGCGGATTGTTGCTCATCGCCGGGTCTTCCCTGCTGATTACGGTTTGCCGAAATCCACTGCAGATGGCCCTTGTCTACCTGCTGTTTGGCACCGGATTGGCCTCCTTTGCGCCCAACCTCATGTCTTTGGTGGCCGATGTGGCCGCTCCCCGACCCCTCAGCCAGGCTTACGGGTGGTATACCACCGCTGTCTATGCCGCCATGGCCACCGGCCCGGCGGTCGGCGGTCTGTTGGGCAAATTGCTGGGTCTGCGTCCCGTTTTTCTCCTTTCCGGGTTGCTGTTGCTTGGCCTTTTTGGAGCCACCGGTTATCTGTTGCCCCCCTCGCCGGCCAGTGCCGATCCTTCCGCTCTGGGTGGAATTCGGGCCGGTTGTGCTCGGTTGGCGGGCAACAGACGTTTCGTCGCGTGCCTGACCTTGACTTTGGGGGCCTGCTTCGGGTTGGGCTTGTTTCTGACCTTCCTGCCGCTGCATGCCCGACAGCAGGGTCTTGACAGCCGCCAGATTGGATTGGTTTTCGGCAGTCAGGCCCTGGTCAACACCCTGGCACGCATTCCCTTCGGATATCTGGGTCGTAGCCTCCGCCGGCCGCTGCTGTGGACCGCCGGCGGGATTTTGCTGTTTGCCGTTGGACTTGCACCGCTTGGCAGGATGAACTCTTTTGCTGCCATGCTGGCCGGAGGATGTACCCTGGGTGCCGGCATGGCCATCGGTTTTACCCTGCTGGGAGTGCTTATCGCCGAGTCGGTTCCTGGCGCGTTACGTGGTCTGGCCATGGGCATGTACAATGCCTGCATTTTTCTTGGCATGATGCTGAGTGCCGCCAGCATGGGAATGATTGTGCAGCGCTTCGGCTATGATTTCGGTTTTATCTTCGGTGCTTTGGTGGCCGTGGCATCCGCCCTGTTTTTTCTTCATTGGGGCAGGGCTGAGGACGGCGGGCGGTCCTAGGAGGCTGTCGGACTATTCATGCGCTGGCTGCAAATTCGGCTCTTTGGCCCATATTTCAGCTCCTTTTCGGCCCATAGCTACGGCTATGAACCTTCAAACGAGCTAAAATCTGTGCTCAAACATCCAAATTTTCGCTTCAGCCCGGATAGTCCGACAGCCTCCTAGACGCCTTGTGTTTCGGCCCGGGTATGCTTAAATAGCAGCAGGCGCAAGGGAGGATAGGGCATGAAACGTTGGTTGTTGACATGCGCGGTGCTGCTTCTGATGTCTGGCGTTGCCTTGGCCCAGGCACCCCGGTTGGCCGGCCTGGCACCCGCCAGCGGCGGTCCGGGCAGTCGGGTGACGGTGCTGGGCGGACCTTTCGATGGTTCGGAACGGATCCTTTTCGGGGACCGACTGCTGGCGCCCAGTCGGGTTGAGCCGGCTCGTCTGACCTTTACCGTCCCGGCCTTGCCCGAGGGGGAATATCTGCTGGCGCTTCAGTCGATGCAGGGCATCTCGGCGGCCACTCTGACCTTCCGGCTGATTTTGCCGCCGCCGGAGATTCTGTCCTTGAGCCCCAGCCAAATCGATGGTTGTTCCGGGTTTGAGCAACGGCGGGTAACGGTTGCGGGGCGTGGTCTGCAGGCTGGTGTGCAGTTGCTGCTCAACGGCGCTGCCCTGGACGCCACCCGCACCGGTGACAGTCTGCTGTTCAATGTTCCCGATCTGCCGGCGGGATTGCATCAGGTGCAACTGCGTAATCCCAACGGTCAGATGTCTCTTGCCGTTGCTCTGCTGGTCGATACGACGCCGGAAATTCGCAGTGTCGCGGTTGGTGCCGAGTTTCTCAATCACTATCAACTGATCATTTCCGGACGCAATTTCCTGTTCAATTCCCGGCTGATTGCCGATGGCCGTCAGGTTCCCGCGGTGCCTGCCAGTTCCATGCAAGTGGACCGTCTGACTTATGTCGATTGCAATTCCCTGATTTATCATCGCTATCCGGTCAGCAGCCAGCCGAGAACGGTGCTCCTGCAGGTGCTCAATCCGGATGGCAGGGAAAGCGCTGTCTTTTCGGCGACCATCCCTTGATGGCCGACGAACAAGGGGGCTTGGAGAGGTCATGAAAGAGCCTGCACTGCGCCGGCTGCATCGCTGGCTGGGTCTTCTGCTGGTCCTGTTCATCCTGCTGCAGGTCGGCAGCGGACTGTTGCTTACCCTTTGGCAGTCTCCGGTGTTCGGTTTGCCCATCGGCAGTGGAGCGTGGTTCGCCGTTGCCCGTCTGTTGCATTCCGGCGGCGGCCTCATCGGCGTCTGGTACCGTCTGATCCTGAGTGCGGGGTTGGTGATCCTGGCCGGAACCGGGCTGCTCATCGGCTGGAAAATTTGGCAACGTTCCCGTACCGGGCCCGCCCGCACCCCTTCCGCGGACCCAAAGCCGGCGGCTCCCAAAACTACCTCTCCGGACAGTCCCATCTGAGACTTCGGCTTTGCTGCAGGGATTTTTGTTACACTTGCAGCAGAGCGTCAAAATATATCCGGAATCGGACCTTGAAGCCCGATGGGAAGATATTTGGTAACTTTTCAGCATCGTGGAGCAGGGTCTCGCGCCGCCCACCCCGAGGGCCGCATGAACCCATCCCTGGGGCTTGACTGGCGCCATCCGGGCGCCAGACACCCTCGGGGAGGGCGCCCCGAGCCCCTGTGCTGAACAGTTACGATATTTGTTTGACCCCGAACGGAGGTGTCATGATGATGGAAGCCAAGCAGATCCTGTGGTTCGAAGACATCGGCATGGACGATTTGCCGCAGGTCGGCGGCAAGAATGCCTCTCTCGGCGAGATGATCCGTTGTCTGTCCGATCTCGGCATTCAGGTGCCGGGTGGCTTTGCCGTGACCGCCGCCGCCTATCGCCGGTTTCTCCGTGAGACGGGCCTGGAGTCCGAAATCGAACAGGTGCTGCAGGAACTGAAGGACGACGATCTGGAAAGCCTGGCGTCCGTCGGCAGCCGCATCCGTCGGGCCATCCGCCGGGCCGAATTGCCGGCAAGTCTGGAGGAGGAGATCCGCTCCGCCTATGGGTTGCTGGAGCAGGAATACGGCCAGGATTGCGATGTCGCGGTGCGTTCCAGTGCCACCGCAGAGGACCTGCCCGATGCCTCCTTTGCCGGCCAGCAGGAAACCTACCTCAATATCCGCGGTGCGACGGAACTGGTCGATGCCTGTCGCAACTGTTTTGCCTCCCTGTTCACCAACCGCGCCATATCCTACCGGGCCCATCACGGTTTCGATCATCTGGAAGTGGCTCTCTCCGTCGGGGTACAGAAAATGGTGCGTTCCGATCTGGCCAGCGCCGGGGTCATGTTCACCATTTCCACCGAAACCGGATTCCGTGACGTGGTGCTGATCAATGCCGCCTGGGGGTTGGGCGAAAACGTGGTGCGCGGCGCCGTCAACCCCGACGAATATTTCGTTTTCAAACCGACCCTCAAGCGGGGTTTCCGGCCCATACTCAGCAAGCATATCGGCAGCAAGAAAAAGAAGATCATCTACAGTCTCAACAATGGCCCCCAGTCGACCCGGGAAATTACCGTCCCGCGGGAGGACCGGGAACGTTTTTGCCTCACCGAGGATGAAGTGCTGGAGCTGGCCCGCATGGCCTGTGTCATCGAGGACCATTATCAACGTCCCATGGATATCGAATGGGCCAAGGACGGCCAGACCGACCAACTGTTCATCGTTCAGGCCCGCCCGGAAACCGTGGAATCCGGACGACTGGGAAATGTGCTGGAAGAATTCCGCCTCAAGGAACGGGGTGACGTCCTGTGCCAGGGCCGGGCGGTGGGCAGCAAGATCGGCGCCGGCAAGGCCATGGTCATCAAGGATGCCGGGGAAATCGGCCGATTCCAGTCCGGCTGTGTCTTGGTAACGGATATGACCGACCCCGACTGGGAACCGATCATGAAGCAGGCTGCGGCCATCGTCACCAACCGCGGCGGCCGCACCTGCCATGCCGCGATTGTCAGCCGCGAACTGGGCATCCCATGCGTCATCGGCACCGGCGACGCCACCACCCATATCGTGGACGGAAACGGTGTCACCGTCTGCTGTGCCGAGGGGGAAACCGGATTCGTCTACCAAGGTGAGTTGGAGTTCGAGGTGGTGAAGACCAACCTGGAAGAGTTGCGTCGGCCGCAGACCCGCATCATGATGAATCTTGGCAATCCGGAACAGGCTTTCAGCCTGCGGCGTATCCCCAATGACGGCGTCGGCCTGGCTCGCCTGGAGTTCATCATCAACACCGCCATCCAGGCCCATCCCATCGCTCTGCTGCATCCGGAACGGGTCGCCGATGCGGAAGCCCGGGCGCGCATTGCCAACCTCATCGCCGGTTATCCCGACGGCGGCGAATATTTCGTCGATAAGCTGGCCCAGGGCGTGGCGACTCTGGCGGCGGCGTTCTACCCCAACGACGTCATTGTCCGCATGAGCGACTTCAAGAGCAACGAGTACGCCAACCTCCTCGGCGGCCGGGCCTTTGAGCCCGAGGAATCCAACCCCATGATCGGTTTCCGCGGGGCTTCGCGTTACTACGATGTCCGCTACCGGGAAGGCTTTGTCCTGGAATGCCGGGCCATGCAGCGGGTTCGCGAGACCATGGGGCTGGCCAACGTCAAGCTGATGATCCCGTTTTGCCGCACCGTGGAAGAGGGCCGCAAGGTCATCGAGGTCATGCGCGAGTGCGGGCTGGAACAGGGCCGGAACGGATTGGAAGTTTACGTCATGTGCGAGATCCCTTCCAACGTGGTCCTGGCCGAGGAGTTTGCCGAGATATTCGATGGGTTCTCCATCGGCTCCAACGACCTGACCCAGCTGCTGCTGGGCCTCGACCGGGATTCGGAAATCGTCGCTCACCTTTACGACGAGCGCAACGAGGCGGTCAAACGCATGATCGCCGACGTCATCCGACGGGTCAAGGCGGCCGGTCGCAAGATCGGTATCTGCGGTCAGGCGCCGAGCGACTATCCCGAGTTTGCCGCCTTCCTGGTGGAGTGCGGCATCGACAGCCTGTCTCTCAATCCGGATACGGTGCTGTCCACCACCCTGCGAATTCTGGAACTGGAGGAACAATTGGGCAGAGGGTAGCAGCCTCTGGTCATGGCACCTTGAGGTTGCCCAGTACAGCAAACAGGGCCGACAGCAGGACAATCAGGGCGCCGGTCAGCCAGGCCAGAAGCTTGGAATAGAATTGTCGCATGGTCCGTTCTCCCGCCGTCGGCTAAACCAGGTTGAATCGTTCGGTGTGAATCTGGCCGAATGGAATGCCGCGCCGCAGCAGCAGCTGTTCCACGGCGTTCATCATCGGCGGCGGACCGCAGATGAAGTAATCCAGATCGGTAAATTCTTCGGGCAACTGACGCTGCAGGACGGCATCGTTTATGAAGCCGGATTCGCCCGTCCAGTTCTCCGGCGGCCGATCCAGAACATGCGCCACCCGCAGATTCAGGCGTGGCGCCAACTGTTCGATCTCCTCGCGAAAGGTGATGCTGTCCAGGTCCCGGTTGGCGTACAGCAGCAGCAGGGGCCGCGGATCCCGGCGATCCGCCAAGGTGTGGAGCATGCTCATCATGGGCGTGATGCCGATGCCGCCGGCAATGAACACGTAACCCGGCGCATGGGGGTAACGGTCCACGGAAAAGGCCCCGTGAGGGCCGTCCAGCCAGGCCAGTTGGCCGGGCACCGCCTGCTTGATGGTGGCGGTGAAATCCCCCAGTTCCTTGATGGTGAAACGCAGCAACTCGGGGCGCTCGGCGCTGGCCGAAAAGGAAAACGGGTGATCCTTGGCCAGAAACGGCGAATGCCAGAGGGTCAGCCAGGCGAACTGGCCGGGGTTGAACCGCAGTCCATGGTGGCCCTTGGCGCGCAGGGTCAGGGACCAGGCCTGGCCGCGTTCTGCATTGACGGCGACGACTTCATAGGGTTGGCGCAAGGCCAGCCACGGCTTGAGCAGGCGCACATAAGCCAGCAACCCGACCCAGAGTGCCCCATAGCTGAGCCAGAGCGACCTTTTCCAGGGCAGATTCACGAAGTGCCCGACCTTCATCATGTGCAGCAGTCCGAGAACCACGGCGGCACTCGCCAGCACCCCATGCCAGAAACGCCAACGGTCGTAATCGAGGCGCAATTGCCGGCGCCAGATGGAACTGCCGACCTGGACGATCAATATCGCTAGGGCGGCGACGGCGAAGCGGGCCCGCCAGGGTGCGTTCCAGAACTTGAGCAGGCTCACCGTGGAAGGCGTAGTGACAAACAGAATCAGGGGGTGCGCGAGAATCAGTCCGAAGGCCACCTGGGAGATTTGGCGGTGAAAATGATAGACCAGGTCGCTGCCGAAGGGCGCTTTCACGGTCTGCAGGCGCGCCGTGAGGGCGAATTGCAGCATCATCATGGCCAGTCCGGCGAAGCCCAGGGCCGCGGAAAAGTCCCGCCAGAAGCCGCGCGGACTGGGTGCCGGGCTGAACAGGAGCAGAAACAGCGGCAACGCCGTCAACAGCAGATAGACGGCAATCCAGAACGCCGCCAGCCAGACAAAATGTTCCGGGTTTTTACGCATGGGAGTTGCATCCTTCCTGAGCATGGGCAACGTTGCCCGATATGGGATGATCCGTCGGGAATGGATAAATCAGCTACAATGATCCCAAATGTACGCAAAAAGGCAAGACAGGAAAGTTGTCCCGTTAAGATTCATCGTCCGTGGAAAAGGGCCTTGCCCCCCACACCGAGGGGGGAGCGAGCTCCTTGAGTGAACGGTTAGGTTGTTGTTGTAAATATCGTTGAATCCTGTCTTTAAAGAAAACAGCTAATATTTCCCTAACAAAGCTGGTTTAGAGAGTGCGTTGATAGGGTGTTGAGCGTCGATGGCCGGGCTGTCGACCAGACCTCAAGGAGTTGGACCGCCCATGGCAAAAAAGCACATCCTGCTGGTGGAAGATGAAGAAGACATCCTGGCGCTGATGCATTACAACCTGATGCGCGAAGGTTTTCGGGTGTCCCTGGCCATGACCGGCGAGGAAGGCCTGGCGGCGATTCGCGAAGATCCGCCGGATCTGGTGGTGCTCGATCTGATGTTGCCGAACATGGACGGCCTCGAAGTCTGTCGGGTTATCAAGAGCACCCCGGAATACCGCAACCTGGCGGTGGTGATGGTCACCGCCCGGGGCGAAGAGGCGGATGTGGTGGCCGGGTTGGAATTGGGCGCCGATGATTATGTGACCAAGCCCTTCAGTCCCCGGATTCTCATCGCCCGTATCCGCGCCGTGCTCAGACGCCGCGAGGAGCATCCGCCGGTGACCGACGAAACGGCGGTCATTCATGTCGACGGCCTGGTGATTCACCCCGGCCGTAATCAGGTACTGATTGACGGGCAGCCGGTGGAACTGACTTTTACCGAATTTCGGGTCCTGCATTTTCTGGCCAGCCGACCGGGCTGGGTTTTCACCCGCTACCAGATTGTCAATGCGGTGCGCGGTGACGACTACTCGGTCACGGACCGGGCGGTGGACGTGCAGATCGTCGGCTTGCGCAAAAAGCTGGGCAATTATGGCAAATACATCGAGACGGTGCGCGGCGTCGGCTACCGTTTCAAGGATTGAGCATGCGATCGAAACCTTTGTTCTGGCAGATATATCCTTCCTATATCCTTATCATCGTGCTGGCCATCGTCGCCGTTTCCGGCCTGCATTCCCGGTCGCGGCGCAATTTTTATCTCAGTCAGGTGGCGACGGAACTGGAAGTGCGGGCCCGCCTGTTCGAGGATCAAGTCGGGAATTTGCTGCTTGCCAACGATTATGCGGCCCTCGATGCGTCCAGCAAGCGGCTGGGCCGGAATACCGCGACCCGGTTCACGGTGGTGCTGCCTTCCGGTCGGGTGGTGGCGGATAGCCTGGAGGACCCGGCGCGGATGGACAACCATGCCAACCGACCGGAGATTGTCAGTGCCCTGCGGAACCTGGTGGGTCGCGACGAGCGCCCCAGCCGGACCATACAGGAGCCGATGATGTATGTGGCCCTGCCGGTGCGGGACGCGACGGAGCAGCCCATCATCGGTGTGGTTCGAGCCTCCCGCAGCATCAGTGAAATCGACCGGGAGCTGCAGGCCAGCTACCGGGATATGGTGGTACGTGGTCTGCTGGTGGTGCTGGCCGCCGGGGTGCTGGGCTACTACCTGTCCCGCCGTCTGAGCCGTCCCCTGGTGATGATGAAGCAGGGCGCCGAACGTTTTGCCCAAGGTTGTTTTGAACAGAAACTGCAGATTGCCGGTTCCCGGGAAGCCGGTGCCTTGGCCCGCGCCATGAACGTTATGGCCGGCCAGCTCGATGAACGGATTCGCACCATCAGCCAGCAGCGCAACGAACAGCAGGCAGTACTGACCAGCATGGTCGAAGGGGTGGTGGCCCTGGACAACGACGAGCGCATCCTGCATCTGAATCGCGCCGCGGCCGATCTGCTGGGCCTGGATGCGGCGACGGTGGCCGGCCGGCGGCTCGAGGAGGTGGTCCGCAAGGCCGATCTGCAGCGCTTCGTCGGCCGCGCCCTGGCCGGTGGCGGGCCTCTGGAGGGCGAAGTGGTGTTGCCCGGCACGGAAGGCGATCGTTTTTTGCAGGTGCATGCGACTCTGCTTCTCGATGGCGAAAATCATCGCATCGGGGTGCTGATCGTTCTTAATGATGTGACCCGGTTGCGGCGGCTGGAAAATATCCGCAAGGATTTCGTCGCCAATGTTTCTCATGAATTGAAAACCCCCATCACCGGCATCAAGGGCGCCGTGGAAACCTTGCAGGACGGTGCCATGGAACGGGCGGAGGACAGCACCCGCTTTCTCGGTATCATCGCCAAGCAGGCGGATCGTCTCAATGCCATCATCGACGATCTCCTCGAACTGTCGCGCATCGAGCAGGGTGAAGGCAGCGGCACCATCGTCCTGACGGTGGAGCCCCTGGCTCCGACCCTGCGCTCGGCGGCCAATGCCTGCCAGGCCTTGGCCGACGGCAAGGACATGCGGCTGCGCCTGACCTGTGAACCGGAATTGCGGGCCCGCATCAACGCACCGCTGCTGGAGCAGGCACTGGTCAACCTCATCGACAACGCCATCAAATACAGCGAATCGGGCCGCGAGGTATTCATCGAGGCCTGTCGGGCCGACGGCGAGGTGGAGATTCGGGTGCATGACCAGGGGTATGGCATCGCTGCGGAGCACCTGCCGCGCCTGTTCGAGCGCTTCTATCGGGTCGACAAGGCCCGCAGCCGCCGGGTGGGCGGCACCGGTCTGGGCCTGTCCATCGTCAAGCATATCGTCAAGGCGCACCACGGTCGTATCGAGGTGGCCAGCGAAGTCGGCCAGGGCAGCGTATTTACCGTCATTCTCCCGGCCTGCTGAAAAGCGGCGAGCAGAGCTTGCGAACTCTTCATGCGGGCCTAATGCAAACCTAACAGTTCCTGGCCAGAATCCGTTGTGTTCGCCACCCAGGGCGGACACCCGACAATAAAACGGATTCCTCAAGCCAAACAAAGGAGAAACAGCATGCGTCTCGAGGCAGGTAAAGTGATGAAGTGTCTGGCTACGGTGGCCCTGGCGGCCGTGGTGGCCGTGCCGGCCATGTCCGCGGTGGCACAGGCGGCGCAAGTCAAGGTAGACCCCAAGCTGAAAAGCTACCAGAAGGTGGACGGCGTTTCCGGCAACCTGAACAGCATCGGCTCCGATACCCTCAACAACCTCATGGCCCTCTGGGCGGAAGGTTTCCGCAAGCATTATCCCAACGTCAACATCCAGATCGAGGGCAAAGGCTCGAGTACCGCGCCGCCGGCCCTGATTCAGGGGACCGCCCAAATCGGCCCCATGTCCCGCCCCATGAAGCGTGAGGAAATGGAAGCCATCGAAAAACGCTACGGCGTCAAGCCGACCGCCGTCGGCGTCTCCCTCGACTCCCTGGCCGTGTTCGTCAACAAGGACAACCCCGTCAAGTCCCTGACCCTGCCGCAGGTCGACGCCATCTTCTCCAAAAACCGCAAGGGCGGTCTGGGCCAGGATATCGTCACCTGGGGGCAGGCCGGTCTGACCGGTACCTGGGGCCAGATGCCCATCAGCATGTATGGCCGCAACAGCGCTTCGGGGACCTACGGTTTCTTCAAGGAACATGCTCTGTTCAAGGGTGACTTCAAAGACACCGTCAAGGAACAGCCCGGTTCCGCCTCCGTGGTGTTGTCGGTGACCGAGGATCGCGCCGGCATCGGCTACTCGGGCATCGGCTACATGACCTCCGGCGTCAAGGCCATCGCCCTGGCCGAGAAGACCGATGGCAAAGCCTATGCGCCGACCTATGAGAACGTGCTCAGCGGCAAGTATCCCCTCAGCCGCATGCTCTACCTGTATGTGGTCAAGCAGCCCAACCAGCCGCTGCCCAAGCTCACCAAGGAGTTCCTGAAATTCGCGCTTTCCAAGGAAGGTCAGGAAATCGTCGTCAAGGACGGTTACATGCCGCTGCCGGCCGCTCAGGCCGAGAAGCAGCTGAGCGCTCTCAAGTAACGCTGCTGAACAGGGATGGGGTGGCGGTGGCCGCCCCGCCCGCAATGAGAACACCCCCGCCTGCCGGCCCATG
The DNA here is from genome assembly GCF_020194955.2 of Desulfuromonas sp. CSMB_57. Taxonomy (GTDB): domain Bacteria; phylum Desulfobacterota; class Desulfuromonadia; order Desulfuromonadales; family Syntrophotaleaceae; genus JAFCIY02. The sequence goes on from NZ_JAFCIY020000001.1 coordinate 199,442, forward strand.
TGGTCGGCAGGCATCGGTATGTCCATGCATTCAACTTTTTCAGGGCGCAGATGAACAAGAAAATTCTGAAACGTATCCAGCGGCGGGATCGCATCGCACGCTATGTGATTACCGTCGGCGGAATGGCGGTCATTTTCAGTGTGCTGCTCATTCTGTTTCTCATCGCCCGGGTCACGGTACCCCTGTTTCAACCGGCGGTGGCCGAACGGGTGGCCCGCTTTCCGGTGGCGGACCAAGGCGCGACGGTCATGGCGGCAGGCCTCGACGAATACCGGGAGTCGCCCTTCGTGGTCGATGCCGGCGGCAGGGTGCAATTTTTTGCCCCGGGCGGCCAACCGGCGGGCGGGGAACTGCTGCTGGCTCCGCCGGTTGGCGCCGGTCGTATCCTGGCCGTCGACAGCGGCGAAGAGTTGACCTTCGGCGCACTTTGGGACAACGGCAGCATGACCCTCGACCAGGTCCGCTTTCCCTCCGGCTTCGATGCCGAGGGCCGTCGCGTACAGAGTCGGGAAGTGGCACGCCTGGCGAGTCTTCCGCCCCTTGAGCAGGGGGTGCCCAAGCAGGCCCTGGTGCGCCGGGACGGTGAAGAGCGCCTGACCCAGGTTGCTCTTCTGGCCGATAATCGCCTGTTAATTCGGCAATTGGTGACGGAGACGGATCTGTTCGGAGACAGCCGCGAGGCGACCCATCTCCTGGAGGCCACCGGCCTGCCCGGTGAGCCGATTACCGCCATGGTACTGGACACCACGGGCAAAAACCTCTATGCCGGCACCGGGCGTGGCACCCTGCTGCACTGGGATCTCTCCGAGGCGGGCGCGGTGGAACTGCTGGATCGCCTGCCGGCTTTTCCCGATGGCCGTGCCATTACCAGTCTGGCCCTGATTTTTGGCGATATCTCCCTGGCGGTCGGCGATGACCGCGGCGGTGTGGCCACCTGGTTCGGGGTGCGCGACGGTGAAGGCGTCAAACGCCTGCAGCGCATTCATGTGCTCAGCGGCCACCGTCGGGCCGTGGCCGGGATGATTCCTTCCCGCCGGGACAAATCCCTCATCAGTTTCGATGCAGCCGGGCAGTTGCATATGGATCACATGACCAGCGAGCGCCATCTGTTGACCCTGTCCTCCGAAGCCCCGCTGCGTGCCGGCAGTCTGGCGCCGCGCGGCGACGGGCTGTTCGCCGTGGACGCAGCGGGGACCGGTTATCTCTGGAAATTGCGCAATCCCCATCCGGAGGTCAGTTGGCGAACCCTGTTCGGCAAGGTCTGGTACGAGAATTACGACCAACCACGCTATGTGTGGCAATCCTCGGCGGCGACCGAGGATTTCGAACCCAAAAAGAGCCTGACCCCGCTCATCTTCGGCACTCTCAAGGGCACCTTCTACGCCATGCTGTTCGCCGTGCCCCTGGCGCTGCTCGGCGCCATCTATACCAGCCAGTTCGGCAATGCGCGCCTGCGCGGCATGATCAAGCCGACGGTTGAGGTCATGGCCGCCATCCCTTCGGTCGTCATCGGCTTCCTGGCCGCCCTCTGGTTTGCTCCCCTGTTGGAGCGGAGCGTGCCGGCGCTGTTCCTCGGTCTGCTGCTGGTGCCGGTGTTTCTGCTGGCGGCCATGGTCCTCTGGCAGGGGGTGCGCAATCGGCCCCTCGGCAAACAGTTGGATCGGGGCGTCGAATTTCTATTGCTGATGCCGGTTTTGGTACTGGCGGTCGCGACCGCCATCACCCTCGGACCGATGGTGGAAAACTGGCTGTTTGATGGTAATTTCAAGCTCTGGCTGTTCCATGAAGCGGGGGTCCGCTACGACTCGCGCAACTGTATCGTCATCGCCTTCGCCCTGGGATTTGCCGTCATTCCCATCATCTACACCATCGCCGAGGATGCCCTGTCCAACGTGCCGCAGAGTCTAAAAGCGGCCTCCCTGGCCCTCGGCGCCAGCCGTTGGCAGACGGTATGGCGGGTGATATTGCCGTCGGCCTCCCCGGGCATCTTTGCCGGCACCATGATCGGTTTCGGCCGTGCCATCGGCGAAACCATGATCGTGTTGATGGCAACGGGCAACACGCCCATCATGGACTGGAGCATCTTCAACGGCATGCGTCCCCTGTCGGCGAACATCGCCGTGGAAATCCCCGAGGCTCCGGTGGGCGGTACTCTCTACCGGATCCTGTTTTTGTCCGCGGTGATTCTGTTTACCATGACTTTTATTCTTAATACCGCCGCGGAACTGGTGCGGCAGCGGCTGCGCAAGAAGTACGGCCGGTTCTGAACAGGATAATCCATGAACGATTTCTGGAGAAAAGGTGAACCATACATCTGGACCACGGCTGCGGCCTTGGCCACCACCCTGCTATTGGCTGCGGTGCTGATTGTCGTGGTCCTGGTCAATGGTTTGGGCGTGTTCTGGCCGTCGCGGGTGGCCGTGGCGGAATTGCAGGACGGTACCCGGGTCATGGGCGAAATCATCCGTCATGAAGCGATCTTCGACGGCGAAGGCCAGCGGGTGCAGTTCAAGATCGGCAATCGCGATCTCTATGGACTGGATTTTCGCTGGGTGAACGAGGCCGATATCAACCGCATGTCCTATCCGGACGACGTCATCGTCCTGGAGCGGCAGGAGCACGGCAATTTCTACGGCACCCTCGCAAATCTGGAGGGACGGACGGTGACCAGCCCCGCGCAGGGTTGGGCCGAATTGCGGCAACGGTTGCGGCAACTGGCCGGCGAACAGGATCGCATCGCCGAAATGAGCGGCAAGTTGGCCGATTTAAATGGTCAGGTCGCGCGTCTGCGCCTGCGCGAGCGCAAATTGCTCTATCGGGGCCTCACTGCCGAGGATGCCCGGGTGGCGGAGTTGCAGACCCGTCGCGAGACCCTGGAAAGGCGATTCCATGAACTGGCGGATCAACAGTCCGACCTGATTTCCAGCCTGCGTGAGCGTACCGCGACCTTTGTCGACGTCAGCGGCAACGAACGGGAGATGCCCCTGGTGGATATTGTTCGGCCCTATCAGCCTAATCGCATGTCCCTGCCGGCCAAGGTCGCCCACTATGCCGGTAAATTGTGGGAACTGCTGAGTGATGAGCCGCGGGAATCCAACACCGAAGGCGGTTTGTTTCCGGCCATCTTCGGGACGGTGATGCTGATTTTCGTCATGAGCCTGTTTTCCTTTCCCCTCGGCGTGCTGGCGGCCATCTATCTGCGGGAGTATGCCAAGGAGGGCGTGATCGTGCGCATGGTGCGCATCGCCGTCAATAACCTGGCCGGCATTCCATCCATCGTTTACGGCATATTCGGCCTGGCCTTTTTTGTCTATGGCATCGGCGGCAGCATCGATCAACTGTTTTTCCCGGAGCGTCTGCCCGATCCGACCTTCGGTACCGGCGGCATCCTCTGGGCCAGCCTGACCCTGTCCCTGCTCACGGTGCCGGTGGTCATCGTCGCCACCGAGGAAGCTCTGGGCGCCATACCCAACGGGGTTCGCGAAGGATCCCTGGCCCTGGGGGCGACCAAACTGCAGACCCTGACCCGCATCCTGCTGCCCATGGCTTCGCCCGGTATCATGACCGGCCTGATCCTCGCCATGGCCCGCGCCGCCGGCGAGGTCGCGCCCCTCATGATCACCGGGGTGGTGAAACTGGCGCCGTCATTGCCCCTGGACGGCCAGTTTCCCTTTCTGCACCTGGATCGCAAATTCATGCACCTGGGCTTTCACATCTATGACATCGGCTTCCAATCGCCCAACGTCGAGGCGGCCAAGCCCATGGTGTTTGTGACCACGCTGCTGCTGGTGCTCATCGTCCTGGTCATGAGCAGCGTCGCCATCCGGTTGCGCAACAAGATGAAGAAACGCTACACTTACAGCACTTTCTGAGCAAGGTGAGGATATGACCGAAACGCAAATCGTGACCGTGGCCGATCCGGTCGTCCAGGTCGAGAATCTCAACTTTTTCTACGGCAACGCCAAGGCGCTGCACAACATCGGGCTGGACTTTCCCCGGAACCAGGTGACCGCTCTCATCGGGCCCTCCGGGTGCGGCAAGTCGACCCTGCTGCGCTGCATCAATCGCATGAACGATCTGGTCGATACGGCCCGGGTCGAGGGCAGCATCCTGCTGGATGGGATGGAAATCAACACCCCGACCATGGACGTCATCGAGTTGCGGCGCCGGGTCGGCATGGTGTTCCAGAAATCCAATCCCTTTCCCAAATCCATCTACGAGAATGTCATCTACGGCATGCGCATTGCCGGTATCGGCGACAAGGCAACTCTCGACGAGACCGTGGAGCGCAGTCTGAAGAGCGCCGCCCTGTGGGACGAGGTCAAGGACCGCCTGCACGAGTCGGCCCTGGGGCTCTCGGGCGGGCAGATGCAGCGCCTCTGCATCGCGCGGGCCATCGCCGTCAATCCGGAGGTGGTGCTGATGGATGAACCCTGTTCAGCCCTCGATCCCAAATCCACTGCCCGGGTTGAGGAACTCATCGCCGATCTGCGCGATCGATATACCATCATCATCGTCACCCACAACATGCAGCAGGCGGCCCGGGTTTCCGACTACACCGCTTTTCTGTTCGAGGGCATCCTCATCGAGTTCGGAGAAACCAAGAACCTGTTCGTCAAACCGAAAAACAAGCAGACGGAAGACTATATTACCGGCCGGTTCGGCTGAAGGGAGCACGTGAGCCATGACATTGCATATTGTGCGTGAAATCGAAAAACTCAAAAAACGGCTCCTGACCCTCAGCGCCATGGTCGAGGAGAGTTACCAGCGTTCCATTGCCGCCCTGGAGCGGCGCGACGCCGCCCTGGCGCAGCAGGTCATCGACGCCGACACGGATGTCGACCAGATGGAGGTCGATCTGGAGGAGGAGTGCCTCAAGGTGCTGGCCCTGCATCAGCCGGTAGCCAACGACCTGCGTTTCATCGTCTCCCTGCTCAAGATCAACAACGACCTGGAGCGCATCGCCGACCTGGCGGTGAACATCGCCGAGCGAGCGCTGGATCTCATGAAGTTGGAACGGATTCCGATGCCCTTCGACTTCGCCAACATGTCCCAGAAGGTCTACGCCATGGTCAAGAAGAGCCTCGATGCCCTGGTGCATTTCGATCAAGGCCTGGCGCGCCAGGTCATCGCCCTGGACGACGAGGTGGATGAACTGCACCACCAGACCTACGGCCTGGTCATGGCGCAGATTCGCCAGAACCCGGATCATCTCGAAGCCCTGATCTGCTACCTGGTCATTTCCCGCTACCTGGAGCGCATCGCCGACCAGACCACCAATATCGCCGAGGATGTGCTGTATATGATCGAGGGAAAGATCTTCCGGCACATTCTGTAGTAGGCGGGACATACCCAAATTCAGCCATTGGGTAGTTGGCTCGTAAATTTGAAGGCCTGCCGGTTACGCGGCAGGCCTTCAAATTTTTTAGGGCCGTTATGGATGCCGGCCGTTGTAAATCAGTCCGCCTGAATCCCGGTAGCGTTCCAGCACCGCCACCGCCTCGGCCCGGCAAACATCGCGCAACACGGCGATGCCGCGGCGTTCCAGCGCGTCCTGCCAGTGCTCGGGCTTGTCCCCTTCGTCAAAGCCGATAGCCCGTGCATCGGCGTCCCGGGCACCGCACGCCAGGCTGCGGAGGCCGGCCCAGGGCAGGGCGCCGAGGCACATGGCGCAGGGTTCGGTGGAGCTGACCAGTTGGGCGTTGAGGCCGGCGGCGGCCAGGGAAAAATGGCCGACCAGACGCTGGGCCGTCATGAGGGCGACCAGTTCGGCATGGGCGACGGAACAACAGGCGCTGGTCACCAGGTTGACTCCCGGGGCCAGCAAGCGGCCGCTGTCGAGATCGAATACGGCGGCACCGAAAGGCCCGCCGCCGTCATGCTCGATGTTGGCCGCCGCCAGCCGGATGGCCAACTGCATGCGCTCTTCTATGCTGTGGAACACATGCTCCGCCGGCGGCAGCAGCGGCCGCAGCCAACCGGGCAGGGCCAGTTGCACCTTGGGCCAGGTCATGGCTCGGTCCGTGGCGGGAGGGCGCGCATGCCCTGCTGCAGTTCGCATTCCTCGGTGCAGCGCGGACTGTAATGGCGCTTGAGCCACTGGCTGAGACCGTCCAATCCGGGAAACAGTACCCTTTCGGTGATGTTGGCCTGGTCCAACTTGTCGCGGATCTCCCATTTCAGTTCCGCCGGAATGATGATCTTGCGCCAGATCTCCGGGTGCTCGCGCAGAAAATCGCAGAGCAGTCTTTCCGGGTTGGAGACCACGGAAAAGAAGGCGAACTGGTTGACGATGCGTTCCTCCATGGATGGCGGCTCGAAGAAGATCACGGCATTGTCGCGGGACAGGTGCGACAATTCATTCAGATTGCGAATCTCTTCGGACAGCATTTCCACCGTGAAGACGTTGGCTCCCTCTGCTTCGAGTTTGTGCCGCAAGGCCTTGGGCAGCAATTGGTGGGTTTTGATGTAGTTGACCGCCCAGATGACGCCGTCCAGGTCGAATTTGCAGATGTTGGCGGTGGCGAAGTGCATGGCCACAAAGGGGGAATAGGTCCAATCCAGCAGGCGGGTGGGCAGGCCGTAGTGCTGGGCCCTGGACATCCAGTGCCAGAAGGAATCGGCTTCCACCGTGGAGCGGTGCGCATATTTTTTGAAATTTCGCATCAGGTGGCGCTCCAGTTGGCCATAAGGGCCGCCGAGGCGCATCAGGGTGGTTTTCAGGGGATAGCGGGCGTCGGACAGGCCACGAAAGGCGAACCGCGACCGGAACCGGCCGAGGTCGGAATTCCAGGACTCGGCGAACAACTCGGTCTGCAGTTGATCCCAGCTGTTGATGTGAATTTCGTTGGCGGAGCCGGATTTTTTCACAGCACACCGAGAATGACGTTCGACTCCTGAAACACCGCCCAGGCCGTGTCGCCTTCCTGCAACTCCAGGTGCTGAACGCTGCCCAGGGTCATTGTGGCACTGACGGTGCTGCCGCCGGGCAGTTCCAGGGTGAGGTCGGCGTTGACCGTACCGCGGATGATGGTTCGCACCGTGCCCTGCAGGCTGTTGATGGCGCTGAGGCGCGCGCTGCCCAGATCCTTGACGATCATCACTGCCGGCGCCTTGACCATGGCCAGCACTTCACTGCCCTCGGTCAGACCGAGAGCTTCCAGGCTTTCCGTCGTGATCAGGGCGGAAAGGCGATCTTCGCCTTTGAGTTGCAGTTCCACCAGGGCGTTGACCTCGCCGCGCGAGATCTTTTCCACACGTCCCGACCAGAGATTGCGGGCGCTGACTTTCATGTTGATCTTCCTCAGAAACTGGTAGAATTTTTCTCCCTCTTCGAGGTGTTCGCCGATGGATTGCAGGAATCGCTCGTGTTCCCGTTGTATCATCCGGTAACGCTTCACCACTTCCTGACCGGCTTCCGTCAGACGGGTGCCGCCGCCGCCGCGTCCGCCGGTGGTGCGGATTACCAGGGGCTCGTCAGCCAGGTTGTTGAGGGCGTCAACCTGCTCCCAGGCGGTTTTGTAGCTGATGCCCTGGGCCTTGCCGGCCTTGGTGATGGAGCCGTATTGATCGATTTTTTCCAGCAATTCGATGCGGCTGTGACCGAGGAATTCCTGGCCGGCCTTGCTGAACCAAACCTCCCCCAAAACACTCATGTCCTTGGTTTTCGCTTTTTTCACGCCCCGCTCCTTGGATAGGTTGCTTGCCTGTTCTTACTTTTTAAGGCACCCTCAAGCGGTATGCAAGCTGAAAAGGGTCCGAAATCGGATCGGATTGGGAAAATGACTCCTGCGAGATCTTCACGAGGCGCAGGGGCGGGCGTCAGGTGCAAGACAGAAACCGTGGCAGGCCGGGCATTTTCTCGGATTCTGCAAAACCGGCAGGGAGTTAAGACATGGACAAGGATCGTGCGGATCGCATTGCCGGTCTGCGGCGCCTGGCTGAATGGCTGTTACAGGAAGCCAGGGACTTCGGCGACGCGGGCGGCCTGGCGCAGCAGGCCGCGAATTGTTGCGAACAGCTGCTGACGCTATGCCAGGAACAACTGGAGCACAACCGGCAAGGCGATAGGTCCAAGGTCTCGGAGTTGACGCAAATTTGCCAACTGCTGCGTCAGGCCTTGGTTTGCCGTCCGGCTCCCGACGGGACCCATGACGAACTGCTCTGGTTGCGGGCCGCCAACCGGGCTCTGCTGCTGGAGCGCAGCAAACTGCAGAACATCTTTGCCGCGACCACCAACTTGGTGCTGGTGGCCGATCATGAGGGGCGGGTAACCCGGACCAACCCGGCCGCGGCGGAATTTTTCGCCGGTCGCAACCCTCTCGGAACCCCATTCTGGACCTTGCTGGAAATGACCCAGCAGGATCCTGAAGGGGTTTTGGCCGCCTTTCCCGCCGACGGCCATCACGAAATCGCCCTGGCCGGGGGGCGTCACCATTTCCGTCTGCGCCTGGTGACCCTGCAACCCGAAACCAGCGGTTTGCGCGGCTTCATACTGGTACTCAACGATATCAGCTGGCTGGTCGACTCCCGCCAGGAACTGGAGCGGTTGGTGGCGGAGCGCACCCGGGCCCTGGCCGAGTCGGAACAGTTGCTGCGACAGGAAAAACACCAGGTGGAGGAGATGAACGTCACCCTGCGCAACGTCATGCACAGCATCGACGATGAGCGTCGCGAATTCGGGCGCAATCTGGCGCGCAAAGTCAGGGATCAGTTGTTGCCGGCCTTGGACAAGATCCGTCGTGAACCGAGCGCGGAAGTACGCGGCAGTTATCTCAACCTGGTGCGGGAGCAGTTGATCGGTTTGACCAGCGGCCAGGAAACGGAACTGGACGCCCATCTGCTCAAACTCAGTAAAACGGAAATCCGCATCTGCCGCTTCATCCAGGCCGGCTGCACCAGCAAGGAGATCTGCGATGCCCTGAATCTGGCTTTCGAAACCGTCCAGACCCATCGCAAGAATATCCGCCGCAAGCTTGGTTTGCGTCGCGGCGGCATTAATCTGCACGCTTTTCTGGCTGCCCGTCGACCCCTGGTTGCTGACGAAGCCTGAGGGGGCCGGAGGACGACCCTCCGTGCCCTGCGGTCGGATTGGTCGAGATCCTGTGTATACGGCTTGAAGTATGGCTGTCGATGGATGCGGGGCAGATCCTGGATCGTATAGGGTAGATCAAATTACCCGATAATTACCCTTATTCTCACCTGTAAGTCCCTTGTTTCTCCATGCTATAACGCCTCACGTTCGGAGTTGCGAGATGGATCCGCGACTTCGTTGTGAAGCAGCGTTTCGCAATGACCGGTTCCGAGCCGGCACCGCCTGGGAAGACGGTCTTTATGGCGGACGGCCGACGGGTTTTGCCGGAAACGGCAGGGCCTCCCACATCTGGAAAGGCACCGGCGCGTCCCGAGAAACAACAGGGGAGGAAGACAACAGCATGAACATCATTCGCGTGAACATGACCGACCTGACGGTCAAAACCGAGGCGGTTCCGGAAGCGTGGCGCACCCTCGGCGGCCGGGCTTTGACCAGTACCATTGTGGCGGCGGAAGTACCGCCGACCTGTCACCCCCTGGGACCCAACAACAAGCTGGTCTTCGCGCCCGGCATGCTGTCGGGCACGCCGGCGGCCAACTCCGGGCGCATGTCCGTGGGCGGCAAGAGCCCGCTGACCTACGGCATCAAGGAGAGCAATGCCGGCGGCACCACCGCCCAGCAATTCGCCAAGCTCGGTATCCAGGCGCTGATCATTGAAGGCCGGCCCCGGGAGGAAAAATGGTACCGGTTGCACGTGGACCGGGCCGGTGTCTCCATTCATGAAGAAAGCGCCGTCATCGGCATGCAGAATTTCGCCGTCATCGAAGAGATGGAAAAGCGTTTCGGCGACAAGGTCGGGATCATGACCATCGGCGTGCCCGGCGAGGAGCGGCTGGCCATGGCCAACATCTCCGTCAAGGATCCGGATCACAAGATTCGCAGCCACGGCCGCGGCGGCATGGGGGCGGTGATGGGCGCGAAAAAGATCAAGTGCATCACCGTCGACGGCACCGGTGCCGGCAAGGTGGACATCGCCGACCCGGACAAGTTCAAGGCCGCCGCCCGGGTTTTCGCCAAAGCCCTCCTCGACCATCCCGTCAGCGGCCAGGGGCTGCCGACCTACGGCACCAACATCCTGGTCAATATTCTCCATGAAGCCGGCGGCCTGCCGACCAAGAACTTTCGTTATGGTCAATGCGATCACCATGACAAGATCTCCGGCGAAACCATGTACGAGACCATCGTCGCCCGCAAGGGTCATCCCAAGCATGGTTGCCACGCCGGGTGCCTGATCCAGTGTTCCCAGGTCTACAACGACAAGGATGGCCATTACCTGACCTCGGGTTTCGAGTACGAGACCATCTGGGGCCTGGGCGCCGATTGCCTGATTGAGGATCTGGACGATGTCGCCACCTGCGACAGCATCATGGACGACATCGGCGTCGATTCCATCGAGGGCGTAGTGGCCATGGGCGTGGTCATGGAAGCCGGCATCATTCCCTGGGGGGACGGCAAGGGCGCCATCCGCCTGCTGCGTGAAGAAGTCGGCAAGGCGACCCCCCTCGGCCGCATCATCGGCAACGGCACCGGCTCCGTCGGGCAGGCCTTCGGCCTGACCAGGGTGCCGGTGGTCAAGAACCAGGGCATTCCCGCCTACGATCCCCGCTCCGTCAAGGGCATCGGCATCACCTATGCCACCTCCACCATGGGCGCCGACCATACCTCGGGCTACTGCATCGCCACCAACATCCTGAAAGTGGGCGGCTATGTGGATCCCCTTGGTAAAGAAGGTCAGGTCGAGTTGTCACGCAATCTGCAGATCGGCACTGCCGTCATCGACAGCACCGGTATGTGCGTGTTCGTCGCCTTTCCCATGCTCGATCTGCCCGAATGCGCCGCCGCCCTCAACGACATGGTGGGTGCCCGTTACGGCATCGAGATGGACGCGGAGAAAGCCGCTGACCTCGGCAAGCGGATTCTAAAACTGGAGCACGAATTCAACCTCGCGGCGGGCATGAACCATGCCGCCGACCGGTTGCCGGAATTCTTCTCTCTGGAACAGGTCCCGCCGCACAACGCCATCTGGGATTTCAGCGACGCCGAGATCGACGCTTTCTGGAATTTCTGAGGCGAAGTTCGACTGCGCAGTGTTGCTCATGGGAGCAGGGCGTCATTCCGGGAAAGCGCTGCGCTCCTGTGAAACTCCTCCTTTGGGTATGAAAACCTGCCTTGGCCGCATGGATCTTGCCGGATCCGTGCGGCCTTTTTTATCGGGCCAACGTAAAGGATCCGCGGGGCGACTGGCATTCTGCCAGCCTTCTATGCATATGCACGAGTCTCAGAGTGCCGCTAACGGAATTTTTACGGAACGTTGAAATGGTTCGAACAATCGGCAGCTATATGGATGGCAGGGTTAATCAGGAAATATCCTGGCAACCATATGGAGGCTGGAAAAAGATGAACGATTACTTTCATGTTGTGCCCGGCCGGGTCCGCATCAGGTCGCGGTTGGTCAAAGCCGATGAGAGGGCGGCCGGAACCATCCGTGCCGCATTGCAGAACTTGCCTGGCGTTGAAAGCGTCTCGGTCAGCACCCTGACCGGCAGTGTAACAGTATTGTTCAATCCCAGGCAGATGGACGCTTCCTCGGTGTTGAACAGACTATCGGATGCCGGTTATTTCAAGCCGGGCCAGGCCGTCAGCAGCACCCAGTATCTGGATTCCGCCGCCAGTCAACTGGGCCAAAAGGTGGGCAAGGCCCTGCTGGGCGTGGCCGTGGACCGCGTTCTGGGAGGCACCCCGCTGTCCTTTATAGCGGCGCTCATCTAATTGCCCAAGGTTTTGTCCCACCTTAATCAAAAATGGCGGTTTCGGGCAGGGGCCGGATTCCCTCACCGCTGCCTTTCGAGCCTGGCTGAAATGGCCGCATTTTGACCAGAAGCCTCTTCTTGACACCCCTTTCAGCGCGCCAAGGTTGATGCCTGACCATGACTGAGAACCCCTGTTAACTATTAGTCATATGGCGAAGCGCCGGGGCCAGGTCGGTTCGCTCCCACGGCAGCCCCATATCCATTCGGCCGATCTGGCCGTAAGCGGCCAATTTTCGGTAAAATCCTCCCGGAAGAGCCTGCGGCAGGCGGCGCAGGTTGAACCGGCGCAGGATGGCGGCCGGCCGAAAGTCGAACACCTCCTGAACCAATCTGGCCAAGTCTTCATCGTCGAGGCGGCCTGTTCCGAAGGTTTCCACCTGGACGCTGGCTGGAGCTGCCAGGCCGATGGTATAGCTGAGTTGGACTTCGCATTCGTCAGCCAGGCCGCCTGCCACAAGGTTTTTAGCGGCATAACGGGCCGCATAGGTGCCGATACGGTCGATGCGCAAGGGGTCTTTGCCGCTCAAGGCGTTGCCGCTATTGCGGGAATACTCGCCGTAGGTGTCGACAGCGGTTTTGCGCCCGGTAAGGCCGGCATGCAAGGCCGGCCCGCCGTCGAGCACCGGACCGTTGGGATTGATATAGATGCGGGTCCGCTCGTCAGGCCGCAACAATTCGTCCTGGAAGACCGGGGCAATCACCGTTTCCCGCAAATCGGCGGCCAGCTTGTCCGGAACAGGCGCCGATCCATGATGGCTGGTCAGTAGGGTAATGGAGTGGATGCGGTAGGGGCGACGTTCGCGGAATTCGATGCCGACCTGGGTTTTGCCGTCCGGCGCCAGGTAAGGCAGCAGTTTTTGAAAGCGCACCGCCGACAGCCGTCGTGCCAGGCGATGGGCCAGCCAGATGGGCAAGGGCAGGAACGCCGCCGTCTGCCGGCAGGCGAAGCCGAAGACGGCAGCCTGGTCCTGGGCGGTAATCCGGTTCAATTCGGCGTCATCCAGAGAGTTTTCATCGAAACGCTGGGTTGCATTCTGCGGCTCTTCCTGGATGCTGGTGATGATGCTGCAGGTACGACTGCTGAAGGTGCTGTCCCGGTATCCGACCTGATCGATGACCTGACGGGCCAAGTGGGTGATGTCCACCATGGCCGGGGAGGCGAAACGCGCTGCAATGTAGACAATGGAGCAGGCTGCCGCGCATTCAGCACGGATGCGCGCCAGGGGATCGTGCTGCAGGAATCGATCGACGATGGCATCGCTGATCTGGTCGCAGAGCTTGTCCGGATGCCCCTCGGTGACCGATTCCGAGAGGAACATGAAGTCCTTTTTCATCGGTGGCTTCTCCCAGGGTAGGCTTGCTGGTTTCATTGAACAACAACGGCAGAATGGTACCGGTTCCCACCACCAAGGCATCCGCCAGGGTCAACGGCGCCAAGCCGAGGAAACTCCGTAACCCCGGTGTCAGGGCGGCCATCAGTTGCAGCAGCAGGGACCCTCCCAAGGCGCCGGTCAAATAGGGATTCCCGGGCAACGGGCGGGCGCGGAACAGCACCGGTTGATCGGAGCGGCAGGACAGGCCGTGCAGAATCTGGGTCAGGGACAGGGTCATGAAGGCCATGGTGCCGGCTCGTGGCCCCTGCCCGTACCGTAACAGCCCGTAGCCGTAGGCCCCCATGGCCCCGCCGGTCATGGCGGCGGCTTCCAGTCCCATGCGACGCAGATCCCGGTTGCTGATCAGGGGCTGCCGGGGATCGCGCGGCGGCCGTTCCAGCAGGTCCGGTTCCGGTTCCTCCATGGACAGCGCCAGGCCCGGGAAAATATCGGAAATCAGGTTGATCCAGAGCAACTGCATGGGGTTGAGGGGCTGGCCGAGGCCCAGCGCCACGGCACTGAACATGGCCATGATTTCGCTCATGTTGGTAGCGAACAGGTAGTGAATCGATTTGCGAATGTTATTGCAGATGGTGCGACCCTGTGCAACGGCCAGAATCAGGGTGTCGAGGTCGTCGTTCTCCAGTACCACGTCGGCAATTTCGCGGGCGACGTCAGTACCGGCACTGCCCATGGCCACGCCGATGTCGGCCGCTTTCAGGGCCGGTCCATCGTTGATGCCATCGCCGGTCATGGCCACAATCTGTCCTGATCCCTGTAGGGCCTGGACGATCTCCAGTTTCTGCGCCGGCGTGACACGGGCAAAAACCTGCACCCTGCCGACCAGGGTCTGCAGGGCGGACGGCTCGATGCTTTGCAGACTGCGCGATTCGAGGACCTCCAGTTGCCGCCCCTGGCTGAGATTGAGTTCCTTGCCGATGGCGTAGGCCGTGGGGATCTGGTCGCCGGTGATCATGACCGTCTGGATGCCGGCACGATGCAGGCGGCCGATGACCTCGCTGACCCCCGGCCGAATCGGATCGGACATGCCGGCCAAGCCCAGCCAGACCAAGTTCTTCGGTGGATCCTGGTTGGCCAGCAGGCCAGGGCGAGGGGCAAGCCCATAAGCTACCCCGAGTACCCTCAGGGCGCTGGCAGCCATGTTTTCGTTGATCAGTTCGAGGCGTTCCCGCAGTTCCGTCGTTAATGGTTTAATTTCACCCTCGCAGAGAATGTGGTTGCAGAGCCCCATGACCTCCGTCGGGCTGCCCTTGACGGCGGAAAGCGCCAAGGCGACGGTTTCCTGCCCCAACATCCTCTCAAAACATCGGGTTTCGGCAACGGCCGGAAGATCGTGGACGGTTTCCATGAACAGGCGCTGCTCGGAGCGATGCCGAATGGCCAGCAACGGATAGTCGTGGCGCAACCGGGCGGTGTCGATGCCCGTTTCCCGGGTTGCTTGGAGCAGGGCGATTTCCGTGGGCGTGCCGGTTGCCGGCCCATGGTCGTTGCGGTCATCGGTATTGGCTTCGTTGCACAGCCCGAGCACCATAAACAACAGAGTCAATTCCGGGTAGGGAGTCTGCTCGGTCTGGTATTGCTCCTGCCAGTTTTCACCAGGTTCGATGCGCAGGGAACAATTGCCGGTTTCGATCCTGCGGACCGTCATCTGGTTGCGGGTAATGGTGCCGGTTTTATCCAAGCACAGGGTCTGGACACTACCCAAGGCTTCCACCGCATCGATATGACGAATCAACACCTGGTGCTGGCGCATCCTGCGGACTCCGAGCGCCAGGATCGTGGTGGCGACGGTGGGCAGTCCTTCAGGCACCGCGGCGACAGCCAGGGTGATGGAGTTCTTGATCATGGGCAGCAGGCCGTAGCCGCGCAGCAGTCCGATAGCGAACACCGCAGCGCAAACGGCGCTGCTGGCGAGAACCAGTTGGTTGCCAAGGCGGTTGAGCTCTTTTTCCATGGGGGTCGGCGGCGGTTTGGACGCTCCTACCAGGGCCTGAATGCCGCCCAGTTCGGTCATGGCTCCGGTGGCGACCACCAAGGCCAGGCCTTGCCCACCGGTGACCATGGTGCCCATGAAGGCCATGTTGTTGCGGTCCGCCAAAGGGGTCTCGATGGTGGATATCGGCAGCACGGTCTTGGCGACGGGAAAGCTTTCCCCCGTCAAAGCCGACTCATCCACGGTCAGTTGCCTTGCTTCAAGCAAGCGGCAGTCCGCCGCCACCAGAGAGCCGGGTTGCAGTACCACCAAATCGCCGGGCACCAGTTCGGCGGCATCGAGCTCATTGCGGATGCCGCCACGAATGACCAGTGCCAATGGCTGCACCATGCGCTGCAGGGAATGGATGATCTTTTCCGTCTGGGTTTCCGTCACCAGGCCGATGATGCTGTTGATGACCACCGCGGACAGGATCACGAGACCGTCGGCCAACCCGCCCGTCGCCGCTGACAATACCGCGGAGCCGGCCAGCAGCAGCATGGCTGGAGACTTAATCTGGTCGAGAAGGATACGCCACGCCGAGCGCGGCTGGTTTTGCGGCAGCAGATTGGGACCGAAGCGTTGACGGAGCAAGTCCGCCTGTGCCTGGCTCAAGCCCGTTAGAGGGTCCGCGGCGAAAGCCTCGCACGCCGTCTGCCAGGGCAGGGCATGCCACGGTGGGCTGGATTGAGGCGGCGCGGCAACATGCTTATCCCGCCGGCCTTGTTCTCTCCCGGTCGTTCTGGTCGACTTCGGGGCCACGGTTCGGGCCGGTATCTCGGACGCAGGCCGCCAACGGCTCCAGAAATTTCGAACCGCCTCCTCAACAAGGGTTACGACTCGGGCCACGGGTACCTGGGGGGAAAATCGAACCAGCACGCAACCGCTGAGCAGGCTGCAATCCAGTGCTAGAATCTCCCTCTGCTCGGCCAGGGCGACGGCCAGGTGGTTACGCAACTGGTCGGCGCCGGCGCCGCAGTCGGATCGCTTCAGGCCCTTGATGGCCAGCCGGGCCCGGCCGCGGATGGCCAGGTGCTGCGGCACGACCAAGGCGGAATGGGATGGTTGTGCCGGGCGGACAGTTGCGGCATGCACCTGGGGAATCTCCAGTCCGGTTTGACGGGCTTTGAGGTACGAAAACCCCGGACCGCTGGCGATGGTCCGGGGTATGGGCGCCGTGGCGGGAAACGGGAAAAGATTTTATTCTTCCTTTTGTTCCTGGCCGGTTCGTGGTTTGGGCAGGGCAGCGGAGGCGATCTCCTTGATTCCCTCGACGATGCTGACCGCAAGCTCCTTGACGGTTTTGATGGCCGTACCGCCCACCGTGCCTGCCGATTCGATGGCCCCTTCAGTGACGGCTTTGGCGACCTCTTCGACATTGCCGCCGATTTCGCGGGTCGCTTCCAGAATGCCTTCGATGGTGCGTCGCGCCACGGTGCCGACGTCGGCACCGACTTCCGATGCGCCGGCAATGGCCCCCTTGATGGTGATTCGGGCAGTGGCCATGAGGTCGCCACCTACATCGGTGGCTCCCATCATCAGGCCTTTGGCCACGCTCTTGGCTGTGACGGCGACATCAGTGCCTACCTCGTGGGAAGCGGTGATGGCTCCTTTGAGCATATCCTTGGTGACGTTGATGCTCTCGGTGGTGACGGAGGCCGTGGCGCTAAGGGTCGAACTGATGGTGTTGCGGGCCAGGCTGACGATTTCTGCCTCGATCTCGTTGATGCCTTTAAGGGTGCCGACCAGACCGTCCTTCAGAGCCGTGCCGGCGCTGCCAAGGGCCTGCGATACGCCCTTTTCTTCCCCGGTTTTCGGGCTTTCCTGTTCCATGTTTTCCTGTTCCATTGTGTCCTCCTCCGGAGCGGTGACGGATGGTTTTATGTGTGGTTCCTGCGGGGGCAGGGCCTCTTCGGGAGCCGCTGGTAAATAATCCGTTGGCGGGAGCATGTCTTGCGACCCGATGTCTTCTGGGCGACGGGGGGTTGCCACCCGCTTGCGCTTTGCCGGCGGTTTTCCTTGCTCGGTATCATGGGGATCCATCATGCCTGACACCTCCTCAGAACTTGGCTACTCGGCTAGGTCCGGTCCCTCTGATGGCGGCCCGGGTTCCGCCCCGGTCGAACGATGCTGGCTTTTTAGAAAAATGTTCAACCCATACCAGAAACAGGTATACCACGCAGGCGCCACCAGATTGCCGCGCGCAATTTGCCAGAGGCCGCCGCCGATGAGAGTCAAAAAGGCCACCTCCGGCAGGCTCAGGGAGTTGTTTGACAGGCTCTGCACCTGCCCATCAACATGCCGGAACCACTGTCTGGTTGCAGCCGTGACCGGCCGGACACCACTAGCCTTGGGTCCGACCTGGGGGGCCAGACAAAAAATCTTTTCGCTGGCTACAAATTCTGCCACCTCTGAAAGATCGCCGTTGTGCAAGACGAGAAGGGAGGCGGTCCCGGGATTGACCGTAACCTGGCTGATGGAGTGACAGTCGGCAAGTTTGTCCCGCAAGGCCGCAAAGAAAGCCTGGTTGCCCCGCTGCTCCGGGAAACGGATGCGCAGGCGCTCACCCGTAGAGTGCACGCAGATACCTTCAGGGATCGTCAACTTTCGGCTCCCTCGGGAGGTTCGCTGAAGGCTGCCGCCATCTTACCCATGGCGACCTCTTTCTCCTCGGCCAGTTCGGCACGCGCCTCGGCCGCCATGTCCTCCAGCAACTCCCCTGTTTCGGCGGCTTTTTCCTTGATTTTGTCGAGCAGCATCATGCCGCCCTTGAGCCCCGCCTTGGCCAGGGGACGTCCCACGCTGACCAGAATCGGCAATACGGCCGGCGCCAGCACGGCTGCTCCGAGCCCGATGAAGAGGCCGGTTACGGCCTTGTCCTTGAATTCTGCCATAGTGCCTCCATATGAAAATAACCGTTATATGTTGAGCTTTTATCACCTCCTATCGGAAATGCAATGTGGCTTGCTGGCAAAACCCGGCGGCTAACCAATAACTAACAGTGGAAGCCAAAAAATGCAGGGTGTTTAACGGTTGGCTAACAATTCAAAGTCAAATTTGATTCAGTTATGCGATGGATCTCGAGCATCCAACAAGTGGATTCATTCCAACCGATGTCAGGGGGCGGGCCATGGGTAGTTGGATCGGCAAGGGGAGCAAATTGTCGGAGAAGGTTCGCTCGCACCTGGTAACAGGGATTCTGCGCGCTTATGCTTCCCATTCCGTCGGTGACGTGCATGTCATGCTGCGAAACACGCGCCTGGAGAGCACCGAGGCCATATACATCGTCACGCGAGGCGGCAAGTTGCTGGGATGCATATTGCTGGCTGAACTGCTGCAGTGGCCGGACCAGCAAGTGCTGGGTTTGATTATGAATCTCGATCCGCCTGCCGTGCGGCCGGATGACGACCAGGAAACGGCCGCCAACCTGGCGGTGGATCGGGGCTTGGCGGCCGTTCCGGTGGTGGACGATGCGGGTATCTTGCAGGGTGTTGTGCCGGCAATGGCCATCATCCATATCCTGCGCCGGGAACATAGTGAGGATCTGCTGCGCTTCACCGGTATTTTGAACGCAGGCGCCAATGCCGCCCAGGCCCTCGAAGCCGCGCCCCTGCGGCGGGCGGCGCAACGGTTGCCCTGGCTGCTCATCGGTCTGCTGGGGAGCCTTTTCGCCACCTTGATAATGGCCGGTCTGGAAGCCTCCATGCAACGCCAAATGGCCATCGCCTTTTTTGTGCCCGGCCTGATTTACCTGGCGGATGCCATCGGCACCCAAACGGAAGCGATCGCGGTGCGCGGCCTGTCCTTCAGTTCCAACTCCTTCAATCGCTTGCTGGTCGGCGAGATGTTCACCGGCCTGTTGCTGGGCGTGACCATAGCCCTGCTGACCTTTCCCTTGGTGTGGGGGTTTTTCGGCGATGTGCGCCTGGCGCTGGCCGTATCGACTTCGCTGGTGGCGGCCGGGTGCAGCGCAACGAGCGTGGGCATTTTGTTCCCATACTTGATCGGTCGTTTCGGCTACGATCCGGCCTATGGTTCCGGGCCCTTGGCGACCATTTTTCAGGATATTTTCAGTTTGCTGGTTTATCTGGTGGTGGTTCGGTTTTTGCTCGGCTAGAAGACAGCTGTTCGGTTGGGCCTTCAGAGCCAGAGGTTGAGCAGCCCGATAAAAAATCCGAGGAGGCCGCCAAACAAATTGATGTACAGGAAATGTTCCTGCATGACGCCGAGCAACAGACCCTCGACGGCCAGAATGTCCAGGGAATCGACCTTGTCGGTGACCATCTGCCGGACATTGAAGCCGCTGATGATGGTCGGTATTTCCTCCTGCAAAATCTTTTCGCCATAACTGCAGGCTCGTTCCTCCAGCCAGTCCCGCAGCGTCAGGGGAACGAAATCTCCTAGTTGGCCGGTAGTCTGGCGCAGCAACCACTGCTCCCCGTTTTCCAGCAATAGGGAGGTGAAAATTTCCCGGGCCTGCGAGGATTGCAGGCCGGAGATGAGGGCGTCGGTAGTCTGTTCCCGGAACCGGTCCCATTCTTTCTGGTCCAGGATTTGTTTCAGCAGGGTGTTCAGGGGGGTAGTCTGTGCCTGGTTCAGGAAGCCCTGCAAGGCATTATGCAGGTAATTCCGGCCTTGGGCGCCGCGGCTTAAGGTCAGCACCTGTTGCACCAACTGGGAGCGCAATTGGGCAATCTGTTCGTAAGGCAGGTGCGGCAGGAACTGCGCCGGGGACAACTCCAACCAGGCGTGGAACCGCTCTTCAAGCAAGTGTAGGATCTTGTCGCGGGTTTCGTCCTGATGCAGCCATTGGGAAAGATCCCGGTGCATCTGGTCCAGAAAGGCCGGGACTTTGGCGTTGATTTTGTTGAGTTTGACAAACCCGGCAAAAAAACCGGAAACACCTTGCAAGGACTCGATAAAATCCTTGATGGAACGCTGGATGCGCAGGCTGACGGCGTGCCGGAGTTCGGGCCGGCTCAGATGCCTGTCGACGGTGGCAAGAAGCTGCGGGGCCTGCTGCGCCAGCGCCGCCAAGAGCAGGGAAACCAGTTGGGGTGGGAGAACTTCGCGCAAAGGGGTATCACTGGTCAACAGTCGGTCGAGCCTGACCTGGATTTGCTCCTGCAGCAAATCGCCAAAGTTGTCGGAAAACAGTAGATCGTCGAGACGGGCATGGAGGGCTTGCTGCAACCTGTCCAGTGTCTGCGGATCCAGCAGACTTTGCAGGTCGTGTCGCAGCAGGGTCTGCTCCTTTTCCCGCAGAAAGGCGCACAATCGGCCATGAAACTCTTGGCTGGCCAGGAAGCTGAACAGAGACCGGGTCAATTCCTGGTTGAAAACCGCCAACAATTCCTTGATTCGCTGTCGTTGTTCAGGCGTAAGACGGTGTTCCAAATCGTCCAAGGGCAAGCGCAGCGCCTGCTCCAACTGTCCCCGTACGGCCTCACGCAGAGTTTGCTGAAAAACTTTCTGCTGCAAGGCGGTGTGAATGGCATCGGGTGTCAAAAGGTGCTCGCCTACCATCTTGCCCATTTTGTCGGCCAGTTGATGGCGCTTGGCGGGGATGATGCCGGGGGTCAGGGGAAGCCGCAATTTGCCAATCCGCCAGGGCCTCAGGGGGCGGAACAGCATGCGGATGGCCACGACATTGGTGAAATAGCCGATAGCCGCCCCCAACAGAGGAGGTGCCAGCCAGCTGAAAAGAGTTCCCGCGTTCATCGTTGCCCTTCGGCCAGCCCGCTTCCGGCCCGCTTCGTACGCCAATCGCGGACAGATGGAGGTCGACTCATTGGTAGGTCATTCGGGGGGCATTCTGGAACATCTCCAGAAAAACCTGGGCGATGCTTTCGAGGTCCTGTGCCCGGAGGGTTTCTGTTTCCAAGGCGCCGGCCGCCAGTTTCTTCATGACCTCTTCGTCGTGGGCACCCAGGCTGCAGGCCATATGCAGCAGGGTTTGGGAACCGATGCGAACCAGAGAGGGCAAGTCGATGCCCGCCTGGACGCCTCCGATCATGATCCCTTGCATGGCCAGATAGGTGCTGCTGTAAATGTCATGCCCCGCTTCTCGCAGGGCCTGAAGCAAACCTTTGGCCAATCCGCGGGTTGAAATCAGGCATTCGGTACCAAGGCCGCCGCCGGAGGCGCAGATGGCTCGCGTCAGATCCGACGCCAAAGCCAGCAGGCTGTCGCATTGGCTCCTTTGGGCTGAAACATGGGCCTGAATTACTCGTTGGGTCAGGTGCGCGATATCCTGCTCATGATGGTTGAGGTGATGAAACAGGATTTTCAGGTCGCTCTGGCCGGAAACGGGCCAGCTCTGAACGGTGTCATCTGATTCGTGGTTCATGGGGTGCTCCTTTGGTTATAAAAGGGCGCTTGCCCCTTTGTAGGGGCCGATTTCTTGACGTAATTATGCCAGGCAATTGTTCTGTTTTTGTTAGGACCACCCTGAACCTTTGGCAGCGGCACGAACGCTTCCATAAATGCTATTCGGCATCGGCTGCCGAGGGTCGCTGGCCATGCTTGCAAATTGCCGGGAAATAAAGTAAAAAGAGCTCTCCATGATGCTGGGGAGGGTGTGCGTTGGCAATTCGCGAGGACCGGCTGTTCCGCAAGATTAAACGTCTGACCGGGCAGGCCATCGGAGATTTCAACCTGATTGAAGGCGGGGATCGCATCGCCGTGGCGGTCTCCGGCGGCAAGGATTCCTGGACTTTGCTGCACGTGCTGGACCGACTGCGGCAGCGGGCACCGGTGCGTTACGAGCTGATTGCCGTCAACGTCGATGCCGGTTTTCCGGGCTACCGCAGCGACCTGATCGAGGACCATCTGCGCCGCCACGGCTTTGCCGGGCATGTGGAAAAGGCCGACTGCGCTGCCATCATCGCCGAAAAACTGCGGCCCGGCTCCTCCTACTGCGCGTTTTGCGCCCGCTTGCGGCGAGGTGTGCTGTATACCGTCGCCGAACGTTTGGGCTGCAACAAGCTGGCCCTCGGTCATCATCTCGACGATTTCATCGAAACCCTCCTGCTCAACCAGTTTTACGTCGGCACCCTGGCCGCCATGAGTCCCAAGCTGCTGGCCGACAACGGGGTCCAGACGGTCATTCGGCCCCTGGTCTATGTCGCCGAAGCGGACATCCTGGCCTTCAGCCGCGCCAACGATTTCCCCCTGGTGGATTGTGCCTGCCCCCCCGAGGTGCGCGCGGAGCAGAAGCGGCGCCAGATGAAGCACCTGGTCGCTCAACTGGAACAGTCCATTCCCGATGTCCGCCGCAGCCTGATTGGGGCGTTAAGCAATGTCCAGCCGCGCCATCTGCTGGATGCACGGCTTAAGTCGTTTTAAAAGATCCGTTCTGAAGGGCGGGATGATATGATGGTATCGCCTTTGGAGGAACTGCCCATGGTGCCAACGAACGATCTGAACTCAGATCTGGATCTGGCCAGTAAGGTTCAGAAACTGTTGTTTCCAAAAGCCTCTCCCCAGTGCAGTTGGTGTTGCATGGCAATCAAGAATTGCATGGCCAAGGGTCTGGGAGGCGATTTTTTCGACTTCGTCGAATTGCCCGACGGCTGCCAGGTCGTGTTTTTGGGGGATGTAACCGGTCATGGCATGCAGGCCTCCATCGTCATGGCCCTGCTGTACGGCTACCTGCATCGCGCCATCGCCGGCGGGTGCCCGCCGCGGGAAACGGTGGCCCAGGTCAACGATTTCCTGTTGTCCTTCGCCCGTCGTTCCCGGCATCTGGACCATCTGTTCTCCACCACCCTGTTTTACAGCGTCATCGAGCCGAACAGTCTGGTGATGCATTATGTCAATGCCGGCCAGGTCGCGCCCCTGGTTCATCGGCAGGATCGTATTCTGCGGTTGCCGCCTACCGCTCAACCCCTGGGTTTCTTCGCCAGTCCGGAAATCGAAGTGCGCATGTTCCAGTTTCAGCCCGGCGACCGGCTGCTGCTCTATACCGACGGCATCATCGAGGCCTTCAACGGTCGTGGCCAGGTGTTTGGCCATGCGGCCGTGGAGCGTTTGCTGTTGAGCCACCGGGACGGCCCTCAGGATCTGCTGGATGGCCTGTTCGGCCAACTGGCGGCCTTCGGCGGTCTATATCCTCCGGAAGACGACTGCACGGCCATTGCCCTCGATTTTTCGACCCCGCATCAATTCTCCTGAAAAATGGTGACGCACAAGAATCTTGTGCAAGGGCGTCCGCTGTGGTAAACCTGAGGCCCCGGCTCATTTTGCGCCGGACGGTCGGGCGATTTTTAACCATATCCATATCTGCCTGTATGGCAGAGGCAGTCAGTCGGTTGGCCGGTTGCACCAAGGGAGAAAGAAAAACAATGGCGGTAGGGGATTATCGGATCGGCGCTGGGTGGCACGGTTTTACCATAACGGCCGTTACCGAGCTCTCGGATTTGGATGCAACCCTCGTAAAGCTGCGTCATGAAAAGACCGGCGCCCGCTGGGTGCATGTGGAGCGACCGGACGACGAGAACCTGTTCGGCGTCGGCTTCCGGACTCCGCCCAAGGATTCCACGGGCGTGGCGCACATTCTCGAGCATACGGTGCTGTGCGGATCGCGGCGTTTCCCGGTGCGGGATCCCTTTTTCACCATGCTCAAACGCAGCCTCAGCAGCTTCATGAATGCCCTGACGGCCAGCGACTGGACCTTCTATCCTTTCTCGACCCAGAACACCAAGGATTTTTACAACCTCATGCAGGTGTATCTGGACGCGGTGTTCTTTCCTCTGCTGCGGGAGCGGGACTTTCGCCAGGAAGGCCATCGGCTGGAGTTTGCCGATCCCGGCGACAGCGCTTCGCCTTTGGTTTTCAAGGGGGTGGTCTACAATGAGATGAAGGGCGCCATGGCCGATGCCTCCTCCCTGTTGCACCGGCATCTGACCCGCGGCCTTTATCCCACCACCACTTACGGCTTCAATTCCGGCGGGGAGCCCGAGCAGATTTTGCAGTTGACCTACGAACAGCTGCGGCAATTCCATGCCGCATTTTACCATCCGGCCAATGCCTATATCTTTACCTACGGCGATTTGCCCCTGGTGGATCATTTGGCGGCCGTCGAGCGGCTGGCCTTGAGTCAGTTCGGTCCTTTGCAGGTGGACAGCTCGGTTCCCGACGAACAGCGCTTACCGGCGCCGCGGCGTCTGGAAGCGACTTTCGCCGCCGACGCGGACGAGGCCGACGGCCAGCGCTGTCTGGTGCAGGTGGGCTGGCTGGCCTGCCCCCTGAGCGACAGCTTCGAACGCCTGGCCATGAGCCTGCTATCCGAATTGCTGCTGGGCAATCCGGCCGCACCCCTCTATCAGGCCCTGCTCGATTCGGGGCTGGGCCAGAACCTGGCGCCGGGCAGCGGTTATGCCGATGAAAATCGCGAAACCTACTTCGCCGTCGGGCTGCAGGGGACTGCGGTCGATGCCTGGGACAAGGTCGAGTCCCTGATTCTCGAGACTCTGGCAACAGTGGCGGAGCAGGGGTTTTCCGAGGATCAGGTTGAAGCGGCTCTGCATCAACTCGAATTCGGTTTCCGTGAAGTCAGCGGTGATCAGTACCCTTACAGCCTGAATCTGCTCATGCGCCTGGTCGGTCCCTGGCTGCATGCCGACGACCCGGTCTCACCCCTGCAGGTGGCCAGCGACATGCAGCGTCTGCGCCGGGAGTTGTCCGCCGGCCCTTTTCTGCAGAATTTGATTCGCCGCCGGCTGCTGGACAATCCCCATCGGGTCAGTCTGCTGTTGCGGCCCGATGCCGAACAGGGGGCTCGGGAAGAGGCTCAGGCGGCAGCCCGTCTGGAAACCTTGCGGAGGCAATTGACGCCGGCGGACGTGGACCGGTTGGTGCGTCAGGGGCTGGAACTGCAGCAGGCCCAGGAAGGGGCCGAAGATGTATCCTGCCTGCCGGGCCTTGAACTGACGGATATTCCCGTCGTCGAGCGGAGGGTTGACTCGCGTCCCGCAGAGTTGGGCCAGGTGCCGGTGACCTGGTTTGATCAGCCCACCAACGGCATCGGATATTTTTCCGCGGCGTTGCCGGTGGCGGACCTTCCCGCATGGGCGATATCCGATCTGCCCCTGTTCTGTGCGCTGTTCAGCAAAATTGGTGCCGCCGGCCAGAGCTACCTGACCCTGGCCGAACGCATGGCCGGCGCCGTCGGTGGCCTGCGGGCGGCGGCTACGGTGTTGGACGATCCCTTTGACCTGCAGCAATACCAAGTGCTGGTGGAACTGCAGAGCAAGGCCCTGATCCCCAACCAGGATCGCATGTTCGGTATTCTGACCGATCTCTGCACCGCTCCGGATTTCAGCGACCTGAAACGGTTGCACACGGTAATCCAACAGGTGAAGGTTTCCCTGGAGAACTCCGTTCCCGGTTCCGGCCACAGCTATGCGGCCCGGGTGGCGGCCGCGGCTTTGACGCCCGCGGCCCGTTTGCGGGAGACGTGGAACGGTCTGCATCTCATCGGCCGGGTCAAGCAGTTGGCTGCCGGCACCGTCCAGGACCTGGCGCCCCTGGCCGCCCGCCTGCAGGACTTGGCCAGCCTCATCTTTCGTCGCGACCGCCTGCGCTGCTGTGTTGTTGCCGAGGAGCGCTACCTGACGGAGATCGAGGGGCATTTGAACGGTTTTCTCGAAGCTTTGCCTGCCGGCGGGCCGGCGACAGCAGCGCCGCGGTTGCCTCAGGCCGGCGGGTCCCGGTGCAGCGGCTGGATTGCGCCGGTGCCCGTTTCCTATGTGGCGCGCGTGTTTTGTACCGTGCCCATGGCTCATCCCGACGCCGCCGGCCTGATGGTCCTGGCGCGGCTGCTGCGGGGGGGCTATCTGCATCGGGAAATCCGCGAAAAGGGCGGGGCCTACGGCGGCATGGCCAGCTATGATGCCACGGCCGGTCTGTTGAGCCTGCTCTCCTATCGCGATCCGCATCTGGTGCGCACCCTCAAGGTCTATCGCGATGCAGTGCATTGGGCCGCGTCGGGGGACTTCGATTCGCAGCAGATCCAGGAAGCGGTGCTCGGCGTATTCAGTGCTCTCGATCGTCCCCTGTCGCCGGCCGGCAAAGGGGCCCGGGAGTTTCACTATCAATTGCAGCGCCTGACCGATGAGGTACGGCAGGAGTTTCGCCGCCGCTTGCTGGCCGTTGACGCAGCGTCCCTGGCCGCTCTGGCGCAACGTTATCTCGCGGACGGTTGGCAGGCGAGTGCGGTCGCCGTGGTCTCCGGCGAACCTCAGTTGCAGGAAGCCAACCGCCTGTTGTCGCAAGAAACATTGACCCTTGGCAGGATCTGATCATTGCCGCCTGTGCTCGCCCAGGGGTGGCGAGAGCACAGGCGGTGCTGTCGTATCCGGGCGAGCGGTTTGTTGACCCGTTGCCCCGGACCCGAAGGATCTGAACATGGAAAACCTGCTTTCCACCAAAGAAGTAGCCCAACTGCTGGGTGTGAACGAGAAAATGGTTTACACCTTGATCACCGAGAAGGGCCTGCCGGCGACCAAAATCACCGGCAAATGGCTGTTCCCGGCGCATCTGGTGGAGCAGTGGGTGGAGAGCATGACCATCAACGTGCCGACCAGCGGTGGGGAACTGCCGCAGAAACCGGATCTGCTCATGGTGGCGGGCAGCGACGATATCCTTTTCGATCGCGCCATGTCCCTGTACATACGCCTTAATCCGGATCAGGTCGTGCTGTTCGGGTTGCTTGGCAGTCTTGGCGGCCTGCGGGCCCTGCGGCGCGGCATGTGCCATATTGCTACCAGCCACCTGGCCGAGGAAGACGGCCAGGAATTTAACTTTTCCTATGCCGCCAACGAGCTGGAGGTGCTGCCGGCGGTGGTCAACTTCTGCCGCCGCGAGCAAGGCTTGCTGGTCGCTCAGGGCAATCCCCTCGGCATAGAGGGTGTCGCCGATATCGGCAGCCGCAACCTGACCGTGGTCAACCGTCCCCTCGGCACCAGCACCCGTTTGTTGTTCGATCGAGAATTGCAGAATGCCGAAATCAAGCCGTCGCGGGTGCGAGGTTACACCAATGAAGTCAGCCACCATCTCGATGTCGGCCTGGAGATTCTTTCCGGGCGCGCCGATATCGGTCTCAGCATCCGCCCGGCGGCGGAACTCCTCAACCTGCATTTCATCCCCCTGCGCTGGGAACGTTTCGACCTGCTTATCCCCAAGGAACTGTTTTTCGAGAAAGGCATCCAGCAGTTTCTCGGCCTGTTCCACGAGGAGCGGTTCCGGGCTCTGGCCGACGCTTTGCCGGGTTATGATCTGAGCCTGACCGGTCGCATGCTCTACCCCGGTGATTCTCGCTGACTCACTCCGTTGCAAGCCTTCTGGATTCTCGTCGCCGCCTACATGGCTCGTTATGGTTTATCTTTATAACGACATCTCGGCCAGGTTGACGGCGCCTTCCTTTGGTGTTAATATCCTTCTCGCTGTATAGTTGTTCACGAAACGCCGCCTGGCCAGGCAGACTGACCCCTCCACCACAGTAAACTGCAAAAAGGAGAATTCCATGAAAGCCGCTATGCGTTTTTTGACGGTAACCCTGTTGCTGGCCTGTATGGCCACCGGTGCCTGGGCTCAGGAGCGTCTGCGCCTGTCCACCACCACCTCCACGGACAATTCCGGTTTGCTGCAAGTGATGCTGCCCGTATTTGAAAAGAAACATAATGTCAAGGTCGACGTCATTGCCGTCGGCACCGGCAAGGCCCTGAAACTGGCCGAGGCCGGTGATGTAGATGTAACCCTGGTGCATGCCCGCGATCTGGAGGACAAGTTCGTGGCCGACGGCTTCGGCGTCAACCGGCGCGATGTCATGTACAACGATTTCGTGCTCATCGGTCCGGCCAAAGATCCTGCTCGGATCAAGCAGGCGAAAACGGCGGCGGATGCCTTCGGCCGCATTGCCAAAAAGGGCTCCAAGTTTATTTCCCGGGGCGACGAGTCCGGTACCCATGTCATGGAAAAGGCTCTGTGGAAGGCGGCCGGAGAGCCGGCCAAGGGAAAATGGTATGTTGAAGCCGGCGCCGGCATGGGCGAAGTCATCAACATGGCCACCGAACAGCGCGCCTATACCCTTAGCGATCGCGGTACCTGGATCGCTTACGGCAAGAAAACCGACCTGCCGATCCTGTTCGCCGGCGACAAGGCCATGTTCAATCCCTACGGCATCATAGCCGTCAATCCGGCCAAGCATCCCCATGTCAAATACGATCTGGCCATGGCTCTGGTCGAATTCATGACCTCTCCTGAAGGACAGAAAATCATCGAGAACTTCAAGGTCAACGATCAGCAGCTGTTCTTCCTCTACAAATAAGCAGGACGGCAGCTATTGGTCCTCTGTGCGACCCCCCCACCCCGTCGATGCTTTTCGGCGGGGTGGTTTTTTTAAGGCTGAAGTCCGAAGGCTGAAGGGAGAGGCAGGCAAAGCCTTTATGGATAGGGTAGGCTTCGTCGAGGCATTTCAAAACACGGAATTTTCTGTTAGATTTTAACCTTCAGTCTTCAGTCTTCGGACTTCAGCCTGCTTTTAAGGCCTTCACCATGAAAATCGGCAGCTTTGAATTCAGCCTGCGGGAGTTGGCCGGTGCCATGGGGGATTTCGGTACTCTGTTCCCTCTGGCCATCGGATATATTGCCGTTTGCGGTCTGGATCCCGCCGGCCTGCTGGTCATGATGGGATTGACCAATATCGCCACCGGTCTGATTTATCGGGTACCCATGCCGGTGGAGCCCATGAAGGTCTTGGCGGTGGTGGCCATCGCCCAACGTTGGACGCCGGAAATGGTTTATGCCTCCGGCTTTGCCATGGGCGTGGTCTGGCTGCTGCTGGGCTTGACCGGCATGATGGGCCGGTTGGCCCGTTTTACACCTCGCTCCGTGATACGTGGCATTCAGGTTGCTCTTGGCGTTTTGCTGGCCCTGGAAGCCCTGCGCCTGATAGAGGGTGCCTGGTTGCTGGGGGCGGTTTCCCTGCTTCTGGTGCTACTGCTGCGCGATAGCCGGTATGCCCCGGCGGCAGTGGTTCTGATGGCATTGGGTGTGGGGGTCATGGGTTTTCAGGGCAACCTGGCGGGTTTGCAGGCTCCGTCTTTTGCCTGGCCTTCCCTCACCGGGTTTTCCCTGCAGGACAGTTGGCGAACCATGCTCCTGGCCGGTTTTTCCCAAGTGCCCCTGACAGCGACCAACGCGGTCATCGCCACCGCCGTGCTGATACGGGAATACTGGCCGGAGCGGACCGTGAGCGAGAAGCAATTGGCCGTCAACATGGGCGTGATCAATCTGCTGGCTCCCTTCGCCGGCGGCATGCCCATGTGTCATGGTGCGGGCGGTTTGGCCGGCCAATATTATTTCGGTGCCCGCTCCGGGGGGGCCAATCTCCTGGAGGGTGCCATGGAACTGGCCATGGGGCTGTTTTTGGCCGGATCCATAGCTGCCCTGTTCGCCGCCTTTCCTTCTGCGATCATCGGTGCCATGATGCTGCTGGTGGGGATTGAAATGACCCGTTTTGCCCGCGATGTGCGTTGGGACTGGAACCTGGCGCCGCTGTTGATGACGGTTCTGGTATCCTTGCTTTTCAATATGGCGGTCGGTTTTCTGGCCGGCTTGCTGTTGCATTATGTGCTGTTGCGCTGGTTGTCGCGCCTGCCTTCCAGGAAGGCGGGGCCTTGACGGATTGCGCTCCCCTTGCGAGGGCGGTTGACCGGGTTATAATAGAACCATGCAAGGCGCAATCGGAGGCCGCGTCAGGTTGTTAACCCCGGACAGGAGAAGGTGCTATGAAAATCCAGGATGGTGACGTGCTGATTGGCAAGTGCGGTGAGTACGATATCGAATTGACCGTTACCAAGGTGTGCAAAGGGGATGTCTGCTGGTCGGAATGCGATGCCGATTTGGTCTGCAATGGCGAACCGATGATTCCCGTTGCCGCCGGCAAGCGGCTGTCCGAACGGCGGCCGGACCGGATCAAAAGCTAACAGTCTGTCGAGAGGCTGCCAAGGCGATGGTTCGGTGCTCCCCACGGCGTCGGGCAATTTTTGAACTGTGATGTTTGTGAACCCGGCAAGCGTCGTTTTCCCGGTTGGAGAAACGGCGCTTTTGTCGGGTTTTGCTTTTTTTTTATCGCCGCCTTGCCTACAATGCAACTTTGTGCATGCTGACCGCGTCTTGCCGCGGACTTTCGTTGTTATCGTGGGGTTTGGTTCATGAAGTACCTTCGCCTGAGCGGGCTGATCCTGTGGCTTTGCCTGCAACTGATGGGAATGGGGCAGGCCGAGGAATGTCGGGGGTTTATCCTGCATTCCTATCATTCCGGCTTTGCCTGGACCGAAAGCCAGCACCAAGGCTTTGTCGAGGTAATCCAAAAGGCATCCGGTTGCCGGCAGCCCTTTTGGGCCACGGAATATCTCGATACCAAGCGCAAGCCCTTCGAATCCTCCTACCAAACCGCCGCCGCGCGTTTTTTTCAAGACAAATATCGGGATTGGACCCCGGATTTCATCTATGCCACGGATGACGATGCGATTGGATTCCTGCAACGGTTCAAGAGAGATTTGTTTCCGGGGGTGCCGGTCTTTTTCAGCGGCGCCAACAACCTGGGCCTCGACCAAATTCTCGACCCGGTTCAATTCGCCGGCATCTACCAGGTTCAGGAGGTGGCCGCCAATGTCGAACTGGCACGTCGTCTGGCTCCCGGGCAGAAGACGCTGCTGCTGGTCGGTGACGGCACGGAACCGGATGTGGGCAATCGAAAACAGATTGAAGCCGCACTGGCCGGGCAGCCTGACGGGCTGAAGCCGGTCTTCATCAGCCATCGGCGCTTGGCCGAAGTGCTGCGCCAACTCACTCCCTACCGTAGCGGTGTGGTGATCCTGCTGACGGCCGGCGGCTTTCATGACGAGCAGGGCCGTTTGCTGTCGGTGCCCGAAGTCACCACCGCCCTGGGCCAGGCCGGTTCCTTCAAACTGCTGACCCTCAACGATGCCTACCTGACGGAACCGGTGCTGGGCGGCATCATGGCCAGTGGCCGCCAGCAGGGTGCCCACGCGGCGATGTTGGTTCGGGAGCGTTTGCTGGACGAATCCTTTGCCGATGTGGAGGCTTCCTCAATGGTGGCACCCTCTTTGGCTCTGTTCGACTATCGGCAGTTGCGCCGGCAGGGCATCCCTTTGGGTTCCCTGCCCGCAGGCAGTCTTCTGCTGAACCGGCCCTTGCCGTTCTGGCAGCGGATGCCGCAGTTGTTCTGGCCGCTGCTGACCACCGGGGCGATGATGCTCGCCCTGCTAGCCTGGCTGCTCGGGACAAAGCGCCGCTACCGTCGCGCAGCACAGGGGCAGAGGAAGACAGCCAAGCAGTTCAAGGCCCTGATCGAAGCCAGCCGGGATGCCATCATCGCCATCGACGAACGTGGCCGTATCACTTTGTTCAACTCCGTTGCTGAACAAGTGTTCGGTTGGGCCGCCGAAGACGTCCTGGGTGGTACCCTGGACCGGCTGATGCCGGAAAACTATCGTCGGCAGCACCGACAGGACGTGCAGGGTTTTTTTACCACCGGGCAACCTTGCGAGGCCGTTGGCCGACCACTGGAACTGTTGGCGATCCACCGTGACGGCCGCGAATTTCCCATCGAGCTGGAATTGACCGCCGGCGGCGACGGTGTTGACCGTTTCGTCCTGGCCACCCTGCGCGATATTACCCGGCAGCGGGAAATCGAGCGGGAAATCCGCCAGCTCTCATGGTTCGACAGCCTCACCGGCCTGCCCAACCGCACCCTTTTCGAAGAGCGGTTTCGGCGGGTGCTCAGCAACTCCGAACGGTCCGGATCCATGGCCGGACTGCTGATGCTGGGAGTGGACAACCTTAAAGTGATCAACGATACCCGCGGCCATTCCTGTGGGGACCAACTGTTGAAACTGATTGCCCAAAAGCTGAGCAAGTCGGTGCGGGCCGAAGCGACCGTGGTGCGTTGGGAAGGGGACAAGTTCGCCATTTTGCTGCCGGGGCTGCAGAACGTTTCCCAGATTGACGATTTAGCCCAGAAGATTCTGCAGTTGTTTACCGAGCCCTTCGAACTGGAGGGAAATCAGCATTTTTCCACCGCCAGTATCGGCGTCGCCCTGTTTCCCAAAGATGGCACTGACGGCGAGCGGCTGTTGAAAAGCGCCGATATGGCCATGTATGCGGCCAAGGAACAGGGCCGTCACACCTACCGGTATTTCAACGAGGACATGAATCGCCGCGTCATCGAACGCAGCGAATTGGAAACCAGCCTGCGTCAGGCCCTGGCACGGGAGGAGTTTTATCTGGTCTTTCAGCCACAAATCGATCATCGCAGCGGTGCCATGGTCGGGGTTGAGGCCCTGCTGCGGTGGTGCAACCGCGACAGGGGACTGGTTTCTCCCGGCATCTTCATCCCCCTGGCCGAGGAAACCGGTCTGATTCTGCCCATTGGCAACTGGGTGCTGCGCACCGCCTGCATGCAGAATCGCGCTTGGCAGGAAGCGGGCTTTCCGCCGTTTCGGGTGGCGGTCAATCTTTCCGCGCGGCAGTTTCAGCAGCCCGATTTTTATGATCAGGTTGCGCGGATTGTCGAGGAAACGGGTCTCGACCCCAACTATCTGGAGTTGGAGCTTACCGAAAGCGTACTGATGACGGACGCCGCCGGTGCGGCCGTAGTGCTGCACCGGCTGCGGCAGTTGGGGGTGCATATCACCATCGACGACTTTGGCACCGGCTATTCCTCGTTGGCCTATCTGAAAACCTTCCCCCTCGATCGCATCAAGATCGCTCAGGAATTCGTGTTGGACATCGCCCGGGATTCCGGCGATGCGGCCATCGTCGAAACGGTCATTGCCATGGCTCACGGCCTGGATCTGATGGTGGTGGCCGAGGGCGTGGAGACCGCGGAACAGCTCGATTTTCTACGGGTTCGGGACTGCCACATCATGCAGGGTTATTACTTTGCCCGGCCCATGCCGGCCGAAGAGTTCATTGAATACCTGTCCCTCGAGTGTCCGGTGGCCGCCGCTGCGGCGCAACCGTGCCCTGCCGCCTCGCCATTGAACGGCGCTTGAGGTCCCGGCGGTCGACGCCGCCGCCAAAGTCCGGTCAGGAGGAGCCTTCCTCCTCGAGTTGCTGCAGCATCCGGCATTCCTCGTTGCGGTAGGTGGTCAGGCGATCCGCCAGGAGGGCGAAGTCCACCTGATGGCCATCGAATTCCGGCCCGTCCACGCAGGCGAAACGCATCTTACCGCCGACCATGACCCGGCATCCGCCGCACATTCCGGTACCGTCGATCATGATGGGATTGAGGCTGACGATGGTTTCGATCCCCCAAGGGCGGGTCAGTTCGGCTACGGCCCGCATCATCGGAACCGGCCCCACGGCGAATACCGCCTGCGGCTGCAACCGGGGATTGACCAGCCTTTCACGCAGGGGGTCGGTCACGAAGCCGCGCCGGCCGAGGCTGCCATCCTCGGTGGTGATCAGCACCTCTTCACAGAAACGGCGCAAATCATCGGCCAGGATGACGAAGGCCGCGGCCCGCCCGCCGATGATGGCCAGCACCCGGTTGCCGGCTTCGGCCAGGGCTTTGGCCAGGGGATAGAGCACCGCCGTACCGACGCCTCCGCCGACGCAGGCGACTTGGCCCCACTTGGCGATATGGGTTGGGTTGCCCAGGGGACCCGCCACATCCCGAAAACCCGCGCCGGCGGGGAGCGCCACGATCTTGCGGGTCGAATAGCCGACGGCTTGGACGAACAGAGTGATGGTGCCGCTCCGGGAGTCGGCATCGGCAATGGTCAGAGGAATGCGCTCTGCGTTCTCATCGGCATGGACAATGACGAATTGGCCCGGTTGCCGGCGGCGGGCGATACGCGGAGCCAGGACCCGGATCCGGTGCAGGTTGGGTGCTATCTGCTGATTGTCGAGGATTGGGAACATGCCTTTTGCCTTTTTGGGAAAAGGGTTCACCACTCATTATAGCAGGCGGTCCCGGCGTCGCGGCGCAAGCTCGGCCAGAGGCAGGTCGGCATCGTCGGGGCCGGCTGGAGCAGGTGGCGGGTGCGGGTGCGGGAAAAATGTTCGTCAGCGCTGGACATGCCGACAGGGTTGGCTATTCTTTGGGTAGTTTTGCCCCTCAACCCGCACGGAGGTGAAAAATGGGAACCCACTATATTACCGAAGATTGCATCAACTGTGGTGCCTGTGACGATCTATGTCCCGTGGATGCCATCAGTGAACAGGGCGAAGTGCATGTCATCGACATGCCGGTCTGCACCGATTGCGGTGCCTGCGACGAGGTGTGCCCGGTGGATGCCATCAAATGGGACTGAAGTCGTTGCTCTGAAACACCCTCTTTCCTTTAATGCCGATTCCGGCCGTCCCTGTTGCGGGGGCGGCTTTTGTTTGTGTCGGCAATGCAAAAAAGGGCGGCCCTCGGGCCACCCTCGACATTGTGTGTCCGAAAGTAAAAATTCAAAAGTCGATGGAGAGGGCACAAAAAAAAGACGCGCTGCTCAGGAGGTTGAGGCAACGCGCCAAGAATGGAGGTTTGGAACTGTTCTCGCCAACCGTGTTGCAGGTTTTTGATGTCGTGATATTAGCTTGGCGGGGCCGGCATTGCTACGTGGGTTTTCGTAACAATGCCGAACCAAACCGACATTCTTGGACTGTGCTTATGCGCACGGCGGCTCCGCGCCGGATGAATAACCGTCTTTGCGGTCCTGTCAGGCGGTGGCGGCCAGGTGCTGGGAACGATAGGCAACCAGGTCTTCGATGGTGACTACCGGGTAGTAGTGGCGTTCAGCGAAGGTGACGATTTCCGGCAGGCGCGCCATGCTGCCGTCGGGATTGGTCAGTTCGCACAGTACTCCGGCCGGGCTGTAGCCCGCCAGGACCATCAGATCGACGGTGCCTTCCGTATGTCCGCGTCGGGTCAAGACCCCGCCGGGCCGGGCACGCAGGGGAAAGACGTGGCCGGGCCGGCAGAGATCCTCGGGACGGGCCTCGGCGGCTACGGCGGTGCGGATGGTGGTCACCCGGTCGGCGGCCGAGACACCGGTGGTCACCCCGTGGCGCGCTTCGATGGAGACGGTAAAGGCAGTGCCGTTGGCGCTGCTGTTGTCCTCGACCATCTGCGGCAATTGCAGTTGGCGGAGTTTTTCGTCCGTCAGGCACAGGCAGACGATGCCGCTGCATTCCCGAATCAGCAGGGCCATCTGCGGCACGCTGATGGCTTCCGCCGGGAAGATGAGATCGCCTTCGTTTTCGCGGTTTTCATCATCCACCAGCAGGATGCCGCGCCCCTGGCGCAGGCGTTCAACGGCTTTTTCGACGCGCTCCAGCGGTGCGCCGAAACGGCTCAGCAAAGAGTGGGACATCACGATCCTCCGGTTGTTCAGGTTGGTGGTACTCAGGATCGTGACGGGAGGCGGGAGGCAGGCGCAGGGCCATGTCGATACCAGTTCTCTCCCGTCCGGACTGTAACCGTCGGCTCCGGAATCACACCGGATCAGCCGCCCTGTCTGCGACAGGCGCTCGCGGGCTCGTTTGCCGATAGGCAACATCACCGCCGGTGGGGAATTGCACCCCGCCCTGAGAATGGTCTGCATGCAATCTACCGCCGTGACGGGAATCCTGTCAAGATAAAGTGGTTGCAAGGAAGGGGGGCCCGGTTACAATCATGACAAGGAGTGTTCTTGGATATGACGGACGGTTTGGAGGTGTCTCGTGAAGAAACCCTGGATTCTGGATGGCCGGATCTGCTGGCTGGTAATGCTGACCTTTTCCCTGTTGGCCGTTTGGCCGATTCAGAGCCACGCGGCCCTCGCACCCAGCCGCCTGGCCACCGGAGAGATGGTGACAGCGGAGCGCGCGGAACAGATCGCCAAGATCCGCCAAGCCCTGGAGCAGCAGGTCGTCGCTCAAAGGTTGGCCGATTACGGCCTCACCCCGGCCGAGGTGGAAGCCAAACTGCCAACTCTCAGCGACGAACAGCTGCAGCAGTTGGCCGGGTTGTCCGATACCCTGGCCGAAGGCGGAGTGCTGGGGGTCATTATCGCCCTGCTGGTCATCACCCTGCTGGTGATCGTCATTCTCAAGCTGATGAACAAGCAGATCATCATCCGGTGACGAGGTATCGTCATTGGTGGTGGTTTGCAGCCGTGATGCTGGTGGTCGGGTGCGGTCCCCTGCGCCCCGTCGACGAGGGCCGGCTGCACCCGGAGGCACAAATCCTTGCCGGGGTGCCCTTCGTCGCTCAGCAGGATCGCTACGATTGCGGGGCGGCGGCCCTGGCCGTTCTCCTCGGCCATGCCGGGCGGGACGTGCCTCGGGAGGAGATTCAAACAGCAACCTATATGTCGGTCCTGCGCGGCACCTTACTGCCCGATCTGGAAAATTATGCCCGGCGCCTGGGCCTGGCCACGGTTTCGGGGCGGGGCGGAACCGATCTGCTTCGACAGCGCCTGGAGGCCGGCTATCCCATATTGATCCCCTTGGAACTGGGCTGGGGGGGCGTGTCGCAACCCCATTACGTAGTGGTTGTGGGCCAGGATCGGGGAGGTTTTTTTCTGCGACCCGGCAATCGTCCGCTGGCGTATATTGCCGAGGCAGAGCTGGAAAATCGTTGGAGCAAAATGAACCATCTCTATCTGTATCTGCCATGAGCCGACGGATTTTGAAACTGCTGTCGGCCATGGCTTTGCTGGTCCTTCTGAGCGGTTGCAGCCTGCCGCGGATCATCGTCCTGAATGATCCCCTCACACCCCGGCAACACAACGATCTGGGAGTCGCCTACGAGCAGGCCGGAGAAACGGAGCTGGCCTTGCGCTCCTACCGGCGTGCGGCCAAGGGGGATCGCTGCTGGGCCCAGCCCCTGGTCAACACCGGCAACGTGCTGGCGGCCGGCGGCGATTGGAAAGGGGCGGTGACCAGCTTTCGGGCCGCCCTGCGGCGCGAAGCGCAACATGCCGAGGCCATGAACAACCTGGCCTGGTCCCTGTTGCAACAGGGCGAACTGGCGGAGGCCCGGCGCTGGGCGGAGGCAGCCCTGCAACAGCAACCCGATGAGGTACTGTTCCTCGATACCCTGGCTGAAATCCAGCTTGCCCAAGGGGATGCCGCCGCTGCCGGGGCCACTCTTTTACGTGCGCTGCAACAGCCTCTGCCGGATGCCGAACGCCGGCGCCTGCTTCAGCGTCTTGAAGAAGTGACCGGCGCCATGGGCGGGGCCGTCGGCGACGAAACACCCTGAACCTTCTTCGAGCGGTTTCGCCTGCCTCGAACTCACCTCAAAAGTTTGCGACTTCTCCGCCCAACCCGCGTTGCGGATTCAGTCCGGCAATATCGCCGAGACCGGGCCGGCTGTGATGGGCACGCTCCCGCATTTCCTGGGCCTCGATGGACAGGGTTGCAAAGGGCAGCACCTCCAGGCGGCGGATGCCGATTTCCTCGCCACTGGCCAGGCAATAACCGTAGCTGCCGTCGGCGATTCTCGCCAACGCGGCATCGATCTGCGCCAAGCGTTGCCGACAGCGCACCCGACCGGCCAGTTCCAGTTGCCGATCCGATTCCTGCACCCCGCGGTCGACGGGATCGGCGGAGCGCTCGTCATCCCGGCACAGCACCGCCAGGGTATCCTGGTCCTCACGCAGCAATCTCTGCCGCATCTCCAGTAACAGTCGCATAAAGTAAACCAGTTGCCGAGCATTCATGTAAGGTTCGTTTTCGCTGGGCCGGTACCCGTCTGCCTCGCTGAAGGGGATCATAATCCGTCCTTTGCCTTTCAAATCTGGAAGGGGGGTACTATTTTCAGGGGCATTAAAGGCGGTGTTTTTTAAGAAAATGTGAGTGCCGGGTGAGAATTCGTCCCGGCCTGGGTGTCGCGGGATTAAAATTCGATTTTTCCTTCCAGGAAAAGAAATAACCGGCGGGTAACCATTCTCTAACCACTCATGACTAGTCTCAGCGTCGCTGCGGCAGCCGTTGCTGTTGCACTTTTCTACGGGAGGCTGCATGAAATCCCATTCCGGAAGTACCAGAATTGCCTCCGCGACCGCCCGCCACGGAACGGAGTGTTCTGCTCTGGAACAATGTCACGGCGGGTTGCTGAGCTTGTTGCGGGCCGGGTCCTTGTGGTGGCGTCGACGGCGTCTGGACGGTCGGCAACGGCGTCGCTTGGAGCGTTTGCATCGGCAGTGCGATCACTTGCGGCGCCGTCTGCTGGCGGCCGGCGGTGATAAAACGGCCGGCCGGCCCGAGGCCGAGCGCAGGCGGATGCCATGAGCGGGCGCTGGTTGCCCACGGTACTCACCGGCAGCGCCGCCGGTCGCGATACGGTCGCCGCTCCGGATGAGGTGCTGGCACGCCTCGGCGTGGACACTGGCAGTGCCGAAGGGTTGCTGGCCACCCTGCCGTTTCTGCGCGACGACGCCACCGGCGGTGCCGAGGCGGAACTGCAAGCCGCCGTGGCGGGCGATGCCTGGGCGGTGGATCTGCCGGCCCGCCTGCGTCGTTCGAGCCATTTCGAACAGGTGGCCCGACGGGCCGCCACCGGCGACGTTTCACCCCGTTTGGCCGAAGGCCTGTTGGGC
Organism: Desulfuromonas sp. CSMB_57; assembly: GCF_020194955.2. GTDB lineage: Bacteria > Desulfobacterota > Desulfuromonadia > Desulfuromonadales > Syntrophotaleaceae > JAFCIY02. The sequence continues at coordinate 238,321 of NZ_JAFCIY020000001.1, forward strand.
TATGTGGCGGACAACGATGCGGGCATCTGGGAAAACAGCTGGGTCTGTCTGCCCCGGCAATCCCTCAACGGGCTGGCCGAAGCCGTTCTGCAGCGGGATCTGTTGGCCGACAAACAGCGCCCCGAACTGGGACTGCGTAGCGACGTCCACCGGTTCGTGGCCGCCGGCACCCAGGGCGAGGAACTCCGCATCCCCGTCAGCTATCTGCTGAAGCTGGCTCTGGCCGATGCCGTGGGCCGGCCGGATCTTGCCGGGCCGGTGCGCGCCACCGGTCAGGAACTCCTGGAGCATTTTCTCAACGACAACACCTCTCCGGAAACCTTCTCCTTTTTTGTGGTGCCCCTGTCCCCCGGCCGCGGCTTGGGCCGGGCTTTGGGGCGGGAAGCGGCGCAGCGCTTTCTGCTCAGTCATCTGCTGGTGCAGTATGCCAATCGGCAATTCCATCTGGCGGACGGCGGCCAGCGGGCCATGATCTATGCGGCACCCCAGCCGCCCTGGCGCCAGCGCCGGCTCAACAGCCTGATTCCCGACGCCCTCTATCGCGAGCTGTTCATGAGCCCCTGCCTGTCCGGCTGGGATCGCGGCGAGGAAAAGCATCAATACATGCACCTTTGTCACCGCGTGCTCAGCCGCAGCCATCTCAATGCGGTGGCCAAGTTGCGCGATGCCGGCATCATCGTCAACAACCTGGTGGTGTTGCCCGATACCTCCAACACCAGCCTGGCCAACAACGGTGTCCATATCAGCCTCGGCAGCCGTCTGCTTGGCGCGGCCCGCCGGGATCCCGGTTCGGGCTTCGGTGCGGCCGAGGAGAAACATCTCGGCGACTTGGCCATCAAGATCATGGAACATTTTCTGCCCCTGTTTGTCGGTACCTACAGTGCCGCCCCTTGGCGCCTCGGCTTCGGCGATTTCCATCCGGAACAAGCTCTGGGATTCTTATCTCACGAGCTCGATTTCAGCCACCTGCGCATGCTCTGGCGTCGCTGGCGTCAGAAAGCCCGGTTGACGGTGTTGGGCCGCTCCGTGACACCCTTCGGTCCGCCCTGGTTGGATCGCCTGGTCGCCCGGGTGCTGGGTCTGCAGGGAGATTTCGTGCCCGACTACCGACTTGTCGATTATCCGGTGGCCCTGCTCAGCACCGAACGCTGTCCGGCCCTGGACGGTCGCCTCGGCAACCAGCAGCGCCTCAAGGAGGACCTGGCCGGGCTGGGGATCATCGATACTCGCATGGCTCTCTATCTGCCGGTGCGGCAGCGCGAGTTCGACGCCATGGGTTTTTGCGGTTTCGAGGGTCGTCAGTACAGCCTGTTTCCGGAATTCGAAGGGGATATGGGCGCCGCTGCGAGCCTGCAGCAGCTGATCACCGCCCTGGTTTACAAATACCTGGCATTGGGTCAGCTGGATCACCGCCATCTGCCCGACCAACCGGAGGCGGAAAGCGAGCGCCGGCAGATGTTCTTTGCCGCGGCCCTCGATCTGCCGGAATTTTTTGTTCGTCAAAACAGCCGCAACATCCTGTTGCATCGCATTCTGGCTCGTACCGTCGGGGTCCGACCCAGTCGGCGTTATGCCGGCTGGCTGCGGGTGCCGGCGGCCGCCTATCGCCTGGCGCTGCTCCATACCCTGCAGGCCGATGGTGCTGATCTGGTGGAGGCCTTGGGGCTGCAGGAAACTCTGCAGGATCTGCGGCGACGCCTGGAACTGCCCGGCCCCTTTGCCGCCAGCGGCCGGTTGACGGGGGCCATTCTGGAAGAGCTGGGGGCGGCCGAGCCCCTGGCCGTGCCGGCCGAGGAGTTCAACCAGGCCGCGGAACGGGTTTATCGGGAAGCCTTGCGCCGGAGCCAGTTGGCTGAAGGTCTGGAACTGCTGGCCACCGATTTGGCGCACCTGGAATGCCTGGCGGCCCGGGACGGGGAACTGCGGCAGGCCTTGCACGAGCTGCTCGGTGCCGGCTCGGCGGCCCAGTGGCTGCGGGCGTTGCGCGGTGATTGCCTGGAGGAGCGGCTGCCGGCCGAGGTACTGCGAAAGATCATCCATCTTGTCCTGCTCAACGTTCACGTTCAATCCGGTCGGGAATACCAGAACCCGACAACTGCCGGAGTCAAGAATGTCCATGCTGCATCAGTATATTGACCGCGACAGTGGCGCGGTGTGCACCGAACAGTTGTTTGGTGACCGTATCATCCGCTTTCTCTACGGCCCGGTGCGCGAAAGTGCTCCAACCCTGTTTCGCGCCTTGACCGGCGCCCGCTCTTCAGCGGCCCTGGCCCTGTTCAACTACGATTCGGTGCTTGGCACGCGGGTACTGGGCAACCGCCGTTTCCTGCAGGAAGCGGGGGTGGATTTGAGCGAATGCCTGGATCCGCCGGAAGCTCTGGATACGGCCCGCAAGGTCTTCGAGCGCCGCATCCGTTACTGGAGTTGCCGGCCCATGCCCACGGCGCCCCGGGCCGTGGTGTCGCCGGCGGACGCGCGCCTGGTGACCGGTACCTTTGCCGATGGCGAGCCCTTGCGCCTCAAAGGCTGTTTTTTCGACTTTGACGAATTGCTCGGCGAGCGGCAAGCGTGGCGCCGGGCCTTTGCCGGTGGCGATTACGCCGTGTTCCGGTTGACGCCGGACAAGTATCACTACAACCATACGCCGGTGGCCGGACGGGTTTTGGACATCTATACCCTGGATGGTGTCTGCCACAGCTGCAATCCCCAGGCGGTGGTGCGGTTGGTGACCCCCTATTCCAAGAACCGGCGGGTGGTGACGGTGTTCGACACCGACGTACCGGGCGGCACCGGCGTCGGACTGGTGGCCATGATTGAGGTGGTGGCCCTGATGATCGGCGATATCGTTCAGTGTTACAGCGACGTGGCCTACGACGACCCGGTGCCGGTGGTGCCCGGCCTGGCGGTGGCGCGCGGATGTCCGAAAAGTCTCTACCGTCCCGGCAGCAGCACCGATGTGCTCCTGTTCCAGCCCGGCCGGGTGTGCTTCGCCGCCGATCTGTTGCACAACCAGCGCCGACGCGATGTTCAGAGCCGCTTCAGCCACGGCTTCGGCCGGCCTTTGGTCGAGACGGAGGTGCGGGTGCGTTCCCTCATCGCCCGCGGCCTGGTTTAGAAAAGGCCAAACAGTTCAGAACGGGGTCTCGGGGTGCTTACGCCGAGGGTGTCTGGCGCCCGGATGGCGTCAGCCGAGCCCCAGGGATGGGTTCATGCGGCCTTCGGCGTAGGCGGCGCGAGACCCTGCTCCACCGCTGCTGAACAGGTTACCAGAAAAACACCCTTTCAGGAGGTATTCCATGCCCAATCTGCTGTTTCTCTGTGCTTTGGCCGGGCTGTCCGGCGGCGCCCTGCTCTGGGGTTGTCAGGTGCTGCCCCGTCCCCAATGGCAGGTGGCCGCGACCCTGCCGCGTTATGATGCCGCCTCGGACAGCTGGCAGGGGCTCAACCTGACCTGGTACGGACTGCTGACCGCCGGCGCCGGTCTGGCCGCCATGGTTCTTTCCCTCATTCTGCTGGGAGCTGTCGGTGCGGACCGCAACGCCGTGCTGCTGGTCATGGCCGCCCTGCTGTTGATTGGGCTGCCGACAGCCAAGGGCCTGGCTTACTGGATTGAGGGCCAGGCCCACACCTTTACCGTCGGCGGGGCGGCGTGCGTCGGCCTGCTGCTGGCGCCATGGCTCATCGAGGGGATCAATCGCCTGCTGCCGGACCATGTGGCGGCGCCCTTGCCGGTTCTGGCGACCCTGGCGGCATTGACCATCGGCTACGTGTTCGGCGAAGGATTGGGGCGGCTGGCCTGTATCAGTTACGGCTGCTGTTACGGTAAGCCGGTCGCCCAATGCGGTCGGCTCGGACAGCAACTGTTCAATCGCCGCCATTTCGTGTTTCACGGTGCCACCAAGAAGATTTCCTACGCCGGCGGCCTGGAGGGCACCCCCGTGGTGCCGGTGCAGGCGCTGACCATGGCAGTCCATGGATTGGCCGCCGTGGCGGCCACGGCTCTGTTTTTGGCCGGACGTTTCGGCAGCGCTTTTCTGGTCGCGGCCCTGGCCAGCCAAGGCTGGCGGGTGTTTTCGGAAACACTGCGCGCCGACTGGCGCGGCGGCCAGTCCTTTTCGGTCTACCAGCGCATGAGTCTGCTGGTCATGCCCTGCGCCGTCTTCATGACCTGGCTGTTGGCAGGGCCGTCCGTCCTGCCGGTGAATGTTGAGAGGGGTCTCGGCAGTCTCTGGCATCCCGGTGTCCTGCTGACTCTGCAGGCCGCGAGCCTGGGGATTTTCTGCTTTTTGGGCCGCAGCCGCATGACCGGAGCGGAGCTGTCCTTTTTCGTCACCGTGGAGCAGGGAACCTTGCCGAAACGGGAATTCGCTCACGGAGTTCAAGGACCAGGCTAACCTTCGACTAACGCCGGATAGCTATAAAGGAACCGACAAGGCTTCTGCAAGGCAATGCTTCAGCAGCGGTGGAGCAGGATCCTGTGCCGCCCACACCGAAACCCTATGCTGAACAGTAGCCCGAGCAGAAGCAGAAGCAGAGGAGAACATCGGTGGCCGGTGACGAACAGGGAGGTGAACATGTTCTGGCTCGGATTGCTGGTTTTTCTGGGTGGCTGCGTGGTGATCGGACGCTACAATTATCGCCATGCCCTAAGCACGGCGCGACGTCTGCAGCAGCTCTATCCCCGCTCCTGAGTATCCCATCCTTGGCGGTTGAGAACCGGGGGGCAGCGCACCCGGGCCCGGATTCCCGGAGGCCCTTGCGGGTGGCCTTGGTCACGGAAACCTACCTGCCGCAGATCAACGGGGTCTCCCGGACGCTCTTTCAGCTGGTCGAGCATCTGCTGGCCGGCGGCGATCAGGTATTGATCCTGGGCCCCCATTACGACGAACCGGCCCCACCGCAGGCGACGCAGCGCAGCACCTGGCGCGGCTGGCGCCTGCCCTTCTACCGGGAAGTGGTGCTGCCCCTGGCCTCGCCGCGCCGGTTGCGGCGCACCCTGAGGGATTTTGCGCCGGATGTGGTGCACATCGCCACCGAAGGCCCCCTGGGGTGGAGCGCCCTGTGCGCCTGCCGCAGCCTGGGTCTGCCGACGGTCAGCTCCTTTCATACCCTGTTTCCCAGCTACCTGCCCGCCTATGGGCTCGGCTGCCTGGAGGCTCTGGCCTGGCGTTATCTGCGCTGGTTCCATAACGCCACGGCCATGACCTTTTGTACCACGCCCTCCTTGCGCACCATGCTGGAAGAGCGCGGTTTCGAGCGGCTGCAGGTATGGAGCAGGGGGGTGGATACCAAGCTGTTTCATCCCGGCCTGCGGGATGCGGATCTGCGGCGCCAGTGGGGGATCGCCGACGACGAGGTGGTGGTGACCTATGTCGGCCGGCTGGCGGCGGAAAAGAATCTCGCCGAATTGCTGCAGGCCTGGCGCGCGGTACCGGCCGACGCCCGGCTGCGACTGGTGCTGGTCGGTGATGGTCCGCTGCGCCCTGCTCTGGAGGCGGCGGCGGACCGCCGGGTGATCTTTGCCGGTTACCGGCAGGGCGAAGATCTGGCCCGGCACTATGCCGCCGCCGACCTGTTCGTGTTCCCGTCCCGCACCGATACCTTCGGCAACGTGCTGCTGGAGGCCATGGCCTCGGGACTGCCGGCCATCGCTTTCGATGTTCCGGGTCCTCGGGATATCATTCAACACCAGCGTACCGGCCTGATCGTTGCCGAGCCCGGTGCCGCGGCCCTGGCCGCCGCTTTGCTGCAGGCGGCGGGCGAACCGGAACGGCGAATGTGGTCGGCGGCCGCCCGCCGCCATGCCGAAGGGCAGTCCTGGTTTCACATTCTGGAGCGCGTGCGTGAGCAGTATCACTACCTGGGACGCCCTGTCGGACCCGCCGTGGATGGATCCCGCCATGTTGGCTGACCTGCTGCGCGACATCCTCCATCAGCAAAATTTGAAAAGCCTGTTTCAGCCCATCGTCGATCTGGGCAGCGGCCGGATTTACGGTTACGAGGCCTTGCTGCGCGGACCTTCCGACAGTCCCCTGCATTCCCCGACCAGCCTGTTTACGGTGGCTGAGCGCTGCGGGCGCATGGCGGAACTCGACCAGTTGGCGCGCACCGTTCACATCCGAAATTTCGCGGCCCTGGATCTGCCCGGCAAACTGTTTCTCAATGTTTTTCCCGGCACTCTGCTGGACGCCGATTTCCGCATCGGCCTGACCCGCCAGGCCCTGCAGGAGGTGGGCCTCAGCCCCGGCCAGGTAGTCATCGAGTTGACGGAGCATTTTCCCATCGATGATTACGATCTGGTACGGCATGCCATGACTCACTACCGGCAGATGGGCTTTGCCGTGGCCATCGACGATCTCGGTGCCGGTTATGCCGGTTTGCGTTTGTGGTCGGAACTGCGCCCCGATTTCGTCAAGTTCGATCGCCATTTCATTCAGGGTATCGATACCGATCCGGTCAAGGACCAGTTTGTCCGCTCGCTGCAGGAAATCGCCGCCGAACTGGGTTGCCGGACCATCGCCGAGGGCATCGAAACCGCCAGCGAACTGGCTACCGTCGCCCGTCTCGGGGTCGGTTTCGGTCAGGGCTATCGGTTCGCCCGTCCGCAAGCAATCCCGGTGCGCTCTCTGAACCTGCCCGCCAGGCCCTGGATTGCCCTTCGGCAACAGACGTTACATACCGCCAGTCAGAGTCGGACAGCCGCCTGCCTGGTGCGGGAGGTGCCGACCGTGCGCCCCGAGGAACGGATCACGGATGTCGCCGAAATTTTTTCGGCCTCGCCGGCGTTGCAATCCCTGCCGGTGGTGGACGGCAACGGTATCCCTGTTGGCCTGTTGGCCCGCCAGCAGCTCATGAACATCCTCGGCAGCCGTTACGGGCGCGATCTGTACGGCCGCGATCCGGTGGCCAAGTTCATGGAGGTCCAACCGCTGGTCATCGAGAAGGATCAACCCCTGGAGGAACTCAGCCAGTTTCTGACCCGGTCCGCCGATACCACCGCACCCGACGACTTCATCATCGCCGACCAGGGCCGCTACCTCGGCACGGCCACGGTACTGTCCCTGCTGCGCGAGATAACCGATTTGCAGATCCGCCATGCCCGGCACGCCAATCCGCTCACCCTGCTGCCCGGCAATGTTCCTCTCAACGAGCACCTCGAGCATTTGCTGCGAAGCGGCGAAGACTTTGCCGCCTGTTATTGTGATTTGGACCATTTCAAGCCCTACAACGATCATTACGGCTATCGCCGGGGCGACCAGGTGATCTGCCTGCTTAGTCGTCTGCTGGTGGAAGCGGCCGACAGCCGGACGGACTTTGTCGGCCATATCGGCGGGGACGACTTCATGGTGGTGTTCCGCAGTGCCGACTGGCAGGAGCGATGTCGGGCGCTGATTGCCCGGTTCGATGCCGAAATCGTCATCCATTACGATCCCCTGGAACGTCACCAGGGCGGCTTCTATAGCGAGGGTCGGGAAGGCAGTCGCCGTTTTTTCCCCTTTGTCAGCCTTTCCATCGGCGCCGTCCACTCCGCCGCCGGGCCCTTCGATACCTGCCACGCCATTTCCGCCGCCGCCGGCGAAGTCAAGCACCAGGCCAAAAAAATCGTCGGCAGTTGTCTGTTTGTCGACCGTCGCAGCCGCGTCTTGACAACCTCGGCCGAACCTGCCCGGTGTGCAGGGGAGGGTGCGCAGAATACCGGTCTGTCAGTCTGAGAAAGGTCTTCTCGAAAATCTAGTCCCATCCTAACCGCACCGTAATCCCTGTGGGTTATCCCTGTAGCGAAGGAAGAGTCTGCCTTCGATGAACGGGTGAGGATGGAAGAGCCGCGAGGAGAAACAGCCATGACCGAGCTCTATGTTCTGAAGCGCCTGGTGGACGGTTACGCACAGCGGGTGACCCCCCTGGAAGTCCGGTTCATGTTGCGCCTGGCCTGGTGGCGGGACTTTCCCTGGCTGACGGCCTTTTTCAGACTGCTCAGCCGCCTCGGGGACGGGCCGCTGTGGGGCGCCATCGGCGTGACTTTGCTGTTGTTCGGAGCTGGGCCGGAGCGTCGGGCCGTGCTGGCCGGCGCCTTGGCGGCCCTGACCAGTGTCCTCTTGTTTTCGGTTCTCAAAGGTCTGATTCGGCGCCCGCGGCCTTTTGACCGCTGGTCGAGCCTGTCCGGGCTGGTGCCGACCCCGGATCGCTTTTCCTTCCCGTCCGGCCACACCATGACCGCCTTCGCCATGTATGCCTCCCTGGGTGGCATTTTGCCCATGTGGGGCTGGGTACTGCTGCCGACGGCCTGGCTCATCGGCCTGTCCCGAGTCTATCTGGGGGTACACTACCCGACGGATGTGCTGGTCGGCGCTCTGCTGGGAACCTTGGTGGGAAAGGGAGCCGTCTGGGCGGTGACCGAGATCGGTACCACTGTATTGCAATGAGTGAATAATAAGGGTGAAAAACATGTTATGGAAATGGACGATTGGTCGGCGGCTGGCCGGCGGTTTTGCCGGCATCATGGTGCTGGTCGGCCTGATGTTCCTGCTCATGACCTGGGCGACGCGGGACATCCGTTCGTCGCAGGGCGAATTGGCCGGAGCCCTGCGCGATGCCTCTCAGGTGCAGGTCGAGGCGGCGACCGTGGAACGCTGGTCAGCGGATTTGCAACAGACCCGCAGTGCCTTGGCGGCGGATCTCAATCTGCTGCGCGACGCGGTGCTCAACAACGCGCCGCGCGCCGAACTGTTTCCGGCCGGCCGACAGGAACCCCTGGCGGTCCTGCTGAAGGGAGCGGCCCTGCGGGATTTGCAGAAGGCCATGCCGGAGGCGAGCTCCACGGTCCGTAAACTGGCCGATGCCCAGCAGCAACTGCATGCCGCCGATGAGCGCATCCGTGCCCTCTGGCGGCCCCGTCACGACGGGCTGGCCGAGGCCTTGGACGATCTCAAGCGCACCCAGCTGTACTGGACCCTGAGCATCGCCAACATGCTGTTCATCCGCAGCAGCATCGGCGAGCTGCTGCATGAAAATCAGACCGACACCCCCTTCGAGGAGTTTCGCAACGGTCCCGTCGGCCGCCGTTACCGGGCTTCCTTCGCGCCTCTGCAGGCGGCGCTGCAACGCATCGCGCCGGTCAACAAGAAGCTCTGGGATGCCTCTTATAAACTGGCCGGCCTGATTATGGAAAGCAATTGGGAAGAGGCCCGCCTGCTGTACCGCGACGTCTTTCCGCCGGCGGTCAAGGCCATGTCCGTCGACCTCGACCAGGTGTTGGCCGCGGAGCGTCAGATACTCCACCAACAGCAGCAGGTGGTGACTCTGCTCAATGACCGGATCAAACCGGCCTCCGAACAGGCTTTTGCCGCCTTGGCGGAACTGGATGCCCAGTTGGCAACCCTCGGTGCCGCCAAGGGGGCGGCGGTGCGCGGCTCGGCCAACCTGATCCTGGAACGCGAGCAGGCCATGGCCGCAAAACTGACCGCCCTGCAGCGCGGCAGCCTGATACTGACCCTGGTGGTCATGGTGTTGTGCGCCGTGCTCGGTTGGCGTATCACCCGCGGCATTACCCGGCCTCTGAGCTTGACCGTGGACATGTTGCGGCAGCTGGGTGCCGGGCAACTGGACCGTCGTCTGGGTCTGACCTCGCGGGATGAATTGGGTGACATGGCCCGGGCTTTGGACGGCTTTGCCGATCAGATGCGGGATGAAGTGCTGGCGGCTTTTGATCGCCTGGCGGCGGGCGATTTCACTTTCCGCGCCGCCGGACCCATCCGTGTGCCCCTGCAGCAGGCCAACCTGGCCCTGACGCGCCTGGTGAAACGCATGCGCCAGGCCGGCCATCAGGTTGCCGCCGGCGCGGCGCAGATCGCCCGCACCAGCCAGGAATTGTCCCAGGGGACCGCCCAGCAATCCCAGGCCTTGCAGGATATGTCCGCCAGCCTTGGAGAAACCGTCGCCCAGGCCCGGCAGAACGCCGAACGCGCGGCCCGCTCCACCAGCCTGGCTGCCGGACTGCGGGATACCGCCCGCAGCGGTCAGGAGCAGATGCAGGACATGGTGACCGCCATGACCGAAGTGCGCGAAGCGGTCCAGGCCATAGCCGGCGTCATGCGCCTGATCGATGACATCGCTTTTCAGACCAATCTTCTGGCCCTCAATGCCTCCGTCGAGGCCGCCCGCGCCGGCCATCACGGCAAGGGCTTCGCGGTGGTGGCGGACGAAGTGCGCAACCTGGCGGTACGTAGTGCCGAAGCCGCCCGGGAAACCGGCAGTCTGATTCAGGATACCCTTCAAAAGGTGGCCTTGGGGGTCGATTCCGTGGCGGATACCGACGAAGCCCTGCGGCATATCGGGCAGGGTGTGGTGGAAGTCGCCGCTCTGGCCGACGAGGTGGCTCTGGCTTCCCAATCCCAGGCCGAAAAGGTGGACGACATCACCCGGTCGGTGGCCCGCATCGATCAGGTTATCGACCGCAATGTCGCCGGCACCGCCAAGGCCGCGGCAGCGGCCGGGGAACTGGCCGCCTGGGCCGAGCAGTTGCATCGGATGCTGGGCACTTTCCAGTTACCGGATACAGTGGCGGAACCGGCACCGGCCGGGAACGATGCCGACCGCCATCACCGTCATCGTCTCAGCGCCTGACGGCGTTCATGCCCGGAATATCGCCCCCGGGAAGTGGCGAATTCCGAATCGTACCAGTCGCCTCCGAACCGTTGCCGGGTGTCCCGACGCATCCACCAACGGATCGCTCCGTGCCCGCCAAACCGCGTTGTCTCTCCCGCGGTTTTGGCGGGAATTTTTTTCGGGCTGGTTTTTCGGAATCAATGGGTTTTCCATGCGATATCTGACGCGGACTATTTCGTTGCAGTTGTTACTCGGGTTCTGTGATTTTTCGAAAAAGCTGCTGCTAGCGTGATTCGGAAGCATATTTCTCGATTAAATCAGTCATGGCTGGGGAGGTGGATAAGTCCAGGCACTTCATTATGTGTAAAGGACGACCATCCTTGCCTAAGTATGGTACGGAAAGAGTCTTCTCAACCAGGTGAACGGCTTCTTCATAGGCTTCGATGGGCAAGCTTCCGAATTCCATGTAGCCTGCCGAGGCCGCACGAGCTTCGCATGCAACTTCGCTGTTCGGATAAGCACGTGCAATGCATTGGCTTAGGATAAATTTCCGAAACAGGTTGGCTTCGAGAATATCTATATTTCGAGCATTTTTTTGGTGAGAGCAGGCAATTGATACCATTGATAATAGTATAATTATTAATTTTTTTGGTTTCATCTCAGTTCCCAAAATAAGATACGACTGGATTGGGAAAAATAACACCTGTCTGAGCACTGATAACCGTTCCATAGCGTGGCATGTCCTGTTGCATTGTTCCAGATTGGTACCTCAAAGATCAAGATTCCTTTTTTGTTTTCTAGTCTGGCATCATTTGTGTTTGATAGTGTTATGTCCGGAGGGCCAAAAGTTTTTCGCAGATATTCTGTCAAGTCGCGAATACGATAGAGGTATAGAAAGCCATTGTTGTCCGATACTGTGGCACCTGCAGCAGCAGAAATTCGGACTCCGCTCGTATTTAATACAAAGCTCATCCTCAGGGCACATGCATTTTGAAAAATACCACTCTCGATATTCAATCCGACTCTTCCACCAATATGCTGGCCTACATGATCCAGGGAGCCATCACCATGGACGCGTGAAAAGGCGTTCCATGCTTGCGTGAAATCAGGTCTGCTGCCCATTTGCGTCTCCGCTTTGGTTGTTAAATTTAATAATCTGGATATGCACTCCACTCCGGTTGATTCTGTTCGTTCTCGTTCTCGTTCTCGTTCTCGTTCTCGTTCTCGTTCTCGTTCTCGCCGTGGGATCGCTTGCGATGACGCAAACGACAACCCTTCCGCTACCGCTTCACGGCCAACGACGGGAACTCCTGGAAGCCTTCGTAAGTTCGACTAATGAATGTGCGGAGCAATATATAATAATACAAATTAAATTAAAAATTTAATTTGTCAAGCACGTTTTTGCCGCTGCCGTTTCTGCAGATCTTACTCGGGGGCATTCGGGCTTTTTTCGGCGAGACGACCTCTGTTGCAATATGCTATGTTTCGACCGTTGAAGATGGCCGCATAACACTGCCCTGATCCAACCCCAAAAAGAGACGATCACCCTGCCATGCACGAGATTCTGCGTACCGCCGAAACCGCCGCCCGCCAAGCCGGCGCCTATATTCTGCAGGCCATGTCCGAGCTGCGCCAGGTGGATTACAAGGGGCGCGTCGATCTGGTCACCAATGTCGACCGCGGCTCCGAAGCCATCATTCTGGAATGCATCCGCAGGGCCTATCCCGAACACGCCATCCTGGCCGAGGAAACGGGCGATAATCAGCAACGCAGCGATTGGCGCTGGATTATCGATCCCATCGACGGCACCACCAATTTTGTCCATGGCTATCCGTTTTTCTGCGTCTCCATCGCCGTGCAGTTCCAGCGGCAAACGGTCGCGGCGGTGGTTCTCGATCCGGTGCATGACGAAATGTTTTCGGCTCTGCATGGCCAGGGAGCCTTTCTCAACGGCGCGCCCCTGCGGGTATCGCCGACCGCCGAGTTGGGCAAGGCTCTGCTGGCGACGGGCTTTCCCTACGAAATGGGCGACCGCTGGCACCGTTCCATGGATTACTTCAAGCTGTTTTATTACCGGACGCGCGGCATTCGCCGCGATGGCGCGGCGGCTCTCGATCTGTGCTACGTGGCGGCGGGGCGGTTCGACGGTTTCTGGGAATATGATTTGAAGCCCTGGGACGTAGCGGCGGGCATGCTGCTGGTGACCGAGGCCGGCGGCAGGGTCAGCGACTATCGGGGCAATCCGGGCAGCATCGATGCCGGTCAGCTGCTGGCCAGCAACGGTGCCATCCACGATGCCATGCTGGAAGTGCTCAACACCTTGCCGAATCTTTGATTCGCTCCTCGGCGCTTGCCGTTCGGCCATTTCCCGGAGGATTCATGACCAGTCCGCAAATGATTTACCTGCTTTCCGATGCCACCGGCGAGACCGCCGAAAAGATTGTCAACGCGGTGCTGGTTCAGTTCCGGGACAAGCCGGTGAGGCGGCGGCGCATCAGCCATGTGCGGGACCAGGCGGCCGTGCTGCATGGGCTCGATGAGATCATGCAAAACCCCGGGATGGTGGTCTATACGGTCGTCAACCGGGATCTGGCCCAGTTCATTCAGACCGAGTGCGAGGCTCGGGGTCTGATGGCCTTTGACTTGGTGACGCCCTTGTTGTCCCAGTTTGCCAAATTTTTCGGGCGGTCGCCGAAACAGACGCCGGGGCTCCTGCACAGCATGGACGCAGATTATTTCCGCCGCATCGAGGCGGTGGAGTTCACCGTCAAGCACGATGACGGGCAGTCGGTCCAGCATTTGGCGGATGCCGATATCGTGCTGGTAGGAGTCTCCCGTACCAGCAAAACGCCGCTGTCGACCTATTTGGCTCATCTCGGCTGGAAGGTGGCCAACGTGCCGCTGGTGTTCGGCATCGACCCACCCAAGGAACTGTTCCACGTCGATCCCCACCGGGTGGTCGGCCTGTATATCGAATCGCAACGCCTGGTGGAGTTGCGCATGGCACGGCTGCAACATCTCGGGCAGGATTTTAAAACGGCTTACGCCAATATGGATAAAATCGAAGAAGAGCTGCGGTATGCCAGAATGCTTTATCGCCGTCAAGGCTGGGTGACGGTCAATGTTTCGGGCAAGGCCCTGGAGGAAACCGCCAACGAGGTGCTGGTCAAGCTGAAGCTGAAATGAAGGTATGGCCAGAGGTTTTTGGCGTCTGTCAGTGAATCCGCAGAGGGCGGAGCAACTCCTTATTTCACAGGAAACCCGCCGGCCTATTTCGGGCCGGGCCAACCGGCTACGCCACCATCCAGTATCGCCACATTGTTCCACCCAGCCGCCTGCGCCAGGTGGGCCGCTACGGTGGCCCGGCGCACCGTCCGGCAGACGAAAATCAGGGGGATGCCTCGATCCTGCGGCAATTCGTGCAGCCTGTGCGGCAGACTGTCCAAGGGAATCAGCCGCTCACCCAGTCCCAGACGGTGGGCCGCGAACTCCTCGGCACTGCGTACATCGATCAAAGCGTGCGGCCCGGCCATCCAAGCCGTTCGCAATTCCTCGGGCGATATCCGTTTCACTCGTTGCGGCTCCTGCGAAAAGGCCGTGAACGCCTGGATGACCAGAAATAGGGCTGTCAGGGCGCTCATGGCTATCCAACGCCATGCTGTATCCCCTTGGAGTGGTGCCAACTTAAGCATCATCGCAATCCTAAAATATTCAGGTCTGCTGGGCCATCTATCATGGTCGACCCATCTTCATCCAGTTCCCTCCGAAAGAATAATCCAAACTTCAATCCTCTGTCACCCAGGTTTCAGCGCCCGGGTTAAAACCTGATCCAGCCGGTTCGAAAAGGCCTGCCGGTCGCTCTGACTCAGGGCCGAAGGACCCCCGGTCTCGATGCCGCTGCCGCGCAGGGAATCCATGAAATCCCTGATGGCCAGCCGTTCCCCGATGGTGCCGGGGTCATACAGTTCACCGCGTGGATTGAGGGCATGACCGCCCTTTGCAATGACCTGCGCCGCCAGGGGAATATCCGCCGTGATCACCAGATCGCCGGGGTCGAGGCGTTGGACGATTTCATTGTCGGCCACATCCATCCCCGGCGCCACGTGCAGAAAGCGGATATGGGGGGAGGGGGGAAAGCGCATGGCATGGTTGGCGACCAGGGTCAGGATAACGCCGGTACGCCTTGCCGCTCTGAATAGAATTTCCTTGATCACCGCGGGGCAGGCATCCGCGTCTACCCATATGTTCATGGCAGAACATTCCTGTTGAAGAGGCTGAGGGTTACATTCAATCCGGTACCCAAGTTACCTGCAAACAACCGGATATGACAGGTAAATCTTCCTGCGTAGGGGCTTTTTCGCCGAGTTGCACGCAAAACCGGTTGCCGCGGTCCGTTGATCGGTGGTATAAGGCACGGCTTGCATGAACCCTGGGGAACGTCCCTGCGGTTCTTTTTTTATTTCAGATCGGGGTAACTTTCAGCCGCTGTAGAGAAGGACCTCGCGCCCCCCACGCCGAGGGCCGCATGAACCCATCCCTGGGGCTTGGCTGACGCCATCCGGGCGCCAGACACCCTCTGCGTGGGCGCCCCGAGGCCCTTTTGTGAACAGTTAGAGACAAGGAAGTATTGCAACCATGATCAGCGCCCACAACGTGGCCCTCGCCTACGGCAAAAGGGTCATTTTCAAAGACGTCAACATCAAATTCATTCCCGGCAACTGCTACGGTCTCATCGGCGCCAACGGGGCCGGCAAATCGACCTTTCTCAAAATACTGGCCGGGGAAATCGAAGCGGACAAGGGCGATATCTCCGTCGGCGCGGGCCAGCGCATCGCCATGCTGCGCCAGGATCACTTTGCCTTCGACGAGGAGACGGTGTTCAACACCGTCATGATGGGGCACCGCCAGCTTTACGAGGTTATGGCCGAACGGGAGGCCATCTATGCCAAGGGGGAATTCACCGAGGCGGACGGCATCCGCTCCGGCGAACTGGAGGCTCTGTTCGCCGAAATGAACGGCTACGAAGCCGAGTCGGAAGCGGCGGTGCTGCTCAACGGTCTCGGCATCCCCGAAGACCTGCGCGGCAAAAAGATGAAGGAACTCGAAGGCGGGGAAAAGGTCCGCGTGCTGCTGGCCCAGGCCCTGTTCGGCAATCCCGATATCCTGCTCCTCGACGAACCGACCAACCACCTTGACCTGAAATCCATCGCCTGGCTGGAGGAGTTCCTCTCCCGGTTCCAGAACACGGTCATCGTGGTCTCCCATGACCGCCACTTTCTCAACCAGGTCTGCACCCACGTGGCCGATATCGACTTCGGCAAGATCACCGTTTATGTTGGCAATTACGACTTCTGGTACGAAGCCAGCCAACTGATGCTGAAGCAAAAGCAGGAAGAAAATCGGAAGGTTACGGAAAAGGCCAACGACCTCAAGGAATTCATCCAGCGCTTCAGTTCCAACGCTTCCAAGGCCAAGCAGGCGACCTCGCGCAAAAAGCTTCTGGAAAAACTCACCGTCGAGGATCTGCCCGTCTCCTCGCGCAAATACCCCTTCGTGGTGTTCAAGCCGGAACGCTCCTGCGGCGATATCATCCTGGAGATCAAGGATCTGTCCAAAACCGTTGACGGCGTAAAGGTGCTGGATGATTTCAGCCTGACCGTCAACAAGGGGGACAAGATCGCTTTCGTCGGCGGCGACGCCCAGACCAAGACCACCCTGTTCCAAATCCTGGCCGGTGAATGCGAACCGGACAGCGGCGGCTTCCGCTTCGGAGTTACCATCACCCCGGCGTTTTTCCCCAAGGAGAACCGCCGCTTCTTTGAAAACGATTTGACCCTCATCGATTGGCTGCTGCAATACGCACCGACCGAGGGGGAGAATTTCGCCCGCGGTTTTCTCGGCCGCATGCTGTTTTCGGGGGAAGAGGCGACCAAAAAATCCAACGTCCTTTCCGGTGGCGAAAAGGTGCGGTGCATGCTTGCCCGGATGATGCTGACCGGGGCCAACGTGCTGGTTTTCGACGAACCGACCAACCACCTCGATCTCGAATCCATCACCTCCCTCAACAACGGCCTCATCGCCTTTCCGGAAGTGGTGCTGTTTGCCAGCCACGACCACAAGTTCCTGTCGACGGTCGCCAACCGCATCGTCGAGTTTACCCCCGCCGGATTCATCGACCGCAGCATGACCTTCGACGAATACCTCGAAAGCGCCGAAGTCGCCATGGTCAGGGAGGAACACTACGGCGAGGAGGCTGCTTTGGCCCTGTAGTCAAGGTTCCCAGCTTCCCGGTTGGGACCAGGAAAGAAGCCCGGCGCTATAAGGTGCCGGGCTTCTCCTTTGTCATGCTTGGCAAAAGGCCGACAATTGTCCTCCCATGTTGTCTTGGTCCCCCATATCATTTCTGGGCAAAGACCTTGGCCTTGGGTTCCTTGCCCGCCATGGCGGGGTGGTGGCCAGATGGTTGAGAAACTCATCCCTTTTTAGCTATCGACCGAATATGCTACAAAAGAATCTTGCTGACCGTTTCCTTCTCCTGTCGTAAGTTCGAGTGCGGTGCAATCATCCCGGAGAAATGAATGACTCTGGACATCCTGGTTATCGACGACGAACCGAATATTTGTAAAACGCTCTCTCTGTGCCTGGAGTCCGAAGGGCACCATGTGGTCAGCGTGCACCATGCCGGGGATGGGTTGGCGAGGATATCTCACGCGGTCTTCGACCTTGTGTTTCTCGATCTCAGGCTGGGGGCTGACAATGGCCTCGATCTTTTGCCCCGATTATTGGCGGAGTTGCCTGGTGCCAGGGTTGTCATCATCACTGCCTTTGCGACCATCGATTCGGCGGTCTCGGCCATCAAGGGGGGCGCCTTCGATTATCTGACCAAACCTTTCAGCCCCGACCAGGTTCGCATGCTGGCGCAAAAGGTCGCGGAATTGCGGACCATGGAGGAACAAGTCCGGAGTTTGCAGAACGATCTGAATCAATCGCATCCCCCTGGAGATTTATCCAGCACCTGCCCGGCCATGAGCAAAGTCCTGCAGATGGCCAGGCAGGTGGCGGATTCGGAGGCAAATATTCTGTTGCGGGGGGAAAACGGGACCGGGAAGACCCTCTTGGCCCGGGCCATCCATTCCTGGAGCCCGCGGGCCCGAAATGCCTTTGCGGTGGTGTCATGCCCCTGCCTTTCCCCCGAGTTGCTGGAAAGTGCCCTGTTCGGCCATGTCAGGGGAGCTTTTACCGGGGCCATGCGAGACCAGTCCGGGCGTATTGCGGCGTGCGATGGAGGCACCTTGTTTCTGGACGAAATCGGCGATCTGAGCCTTGCCCTGCAAGCCAAACTGCTGCGCTTCGTCCAGGATCGGGAATACGAAAGAGTCGGCGAATCCCGAACCCGCAAAGCCGATGTGCGCATTATTGCGGCGACCAACCTGGATCTTGCTGCTGCCGTGGCCGGGGGGCGGTTTCGGGAAGATCTTTACTACCGCCTTAACGTCATCGCCATCGATTTGCCACCACTGCGTGAGCGAACCGAGGACATCGGCAAACTGGCTCGCAGACTGCTGGCCTGGTTCGGTCGGCAGAGTCGAAAAACCATACAAGATTTTACGCCGGAGGCGATGGATATATTCATGAAGTATTCTTGGCCCGGCAATGTGCGGGAACTTCGGAATGTCATCGAAAGAGCCGTCATTCTGTGCCGGGCCGACATGATTGGACCGGAACTGTTACCCGAAAACCTGTCCCAAGCAGAGCCCCTGCCACGCTCCGACAATTCCATTTCCCTGGCGGTGATGGAGGAACAACACATTCGCCGCATCATCGCTGGTGCTGCAACCCTGCAAGAAGCCGCTGCGACTCTTGGTATCGATCAGGCAACTCTCTGGCGCAAACGGAAACTTTACCGCATTTGACCTTCTCTTTTTTGATCCACCTCTATTTGGTGTTGCAAAATGCAATGCCAAATCGCCTGATTATTGCACAATGCAATTCCTTAAATATCTAAACCGCTCTAACTGGCTATAATTGCTATTTTTTTCTTGGCACGTCTCTCGCTATTGAATCAGAGAGTCGTATGAGGTGGTACACTTATCTCGGAATGAGCTGTTTCTTTCCACCATTTGAGGATATTGTCCCGGGGTGCCGACGGTGAAACTACGAACCAAAATTCTTGGCGGCTACTGTCTGATTTTGGCGCTGATGATGGTGGTCTGGGCGGTGGCCGTGGTCAACTTGTATCAGCTTGGTCGGGCTGGCGAGGCCATTCTTCAAGAAAATCAGCTCAGCGTTCAGGCCGCGGAAAACATGATCCAACACCTTGAGCGGCAGGACAGCGCCGCTTTGCTGTTTTTCCTCGGCGATCCCAATAGCATGGAGCAGTTCCGGAACAATCAGATTGAATTTGTCCAATGGCTGGGGCGGGCCCGGGACAACCTGACGGAACCGGGCGAAGAGAAGGTCATTGCCGACATCGATGCGGCTTACCGTCGTTACATGGCGCTTCTCCAGTCCATGGCTGCTTTGGCATTCGACGACCATCAAGAGGCTCTGAGTTTTTACCATAAAAGGCTTTTTCCGGGGTTCATGCAGGTGCGCTTATCCTGTCTCACTCTGCGGGAAATGAATCAGAATGCCATGGAAAAAGCCTCCCGCCATGCGCACCGCCTTTCGGTTAGGACCATCTGGTCCATGACGATCGTGGGAGCCGTGTCCGGTTCGGTTGGGCTGGTGTTCAGTATTATACTTTCAGCCCTTTTGCTGCGCCCCCTGGCTGCCATGACCCGTGCCACCGAGCAGCTTGCCGAAGGGGAATACGATGTCAGCCTTGAGGTCTCATCCGGCGATGAACTGGGGCGCCTGGCCAAGCAGATTGTCACCATGAGTCAAAAGCTCAAGATCTTCCACGATTTGAATGTCGGGCACCTGATTGCGGAAAAACGCCGGGGTGAAGCCATTCTGCGGAGCATTGGCGACGGTTTGGTCGTCGTCGACGAAACGTTTCATATCTCCGCCATCAATCCGCAAGCGGCAAAACTCCTGAATCTTTCCTCAACCGAGCCCCAAGGCAAACCGGTATCCGAGTTGCTTCCGAATGAGCAGCTTATCGAGGTCATTCGAAAGACCACGGAATCGGGTCAAGCACCCGAGATCCCGCCGGAGCAGGCCGAAATTTGTTTCGGGAGTGAAGACTCCCGGCAGTTCTTCCGGTATTCCGTCACTCCTATTCGCTCCGAGGGGGGCAAGCAGGTTCAGGGGGCGGTGGTGTTGTTGCAGGATATAACCCGGCTCAAAGAGCTGGATCGGCTGAAAAGCGAATTCGTGCTGGCTGCCTCCCATGAGCTAAAAACTCCTCTGACCGGTCTTTCCATGAGCATCAACCTGTTGCAGGAATTGGCGGACCAGTGGCCTCAGCGAGAACGCGATCTGATCCGCGTAGCCCATGAGGAGACCTCGCGTCTGCGGGCCTTGGTCAGCGATCTCCTCGATCTCTCCCGGCTGGAATCGGGGCGGGTTGAGATGGAAATCCAACCTATGAATGTCGCGTATCTGTTTGAACGGATCCTGGCGCCATTTCACGACCAGGCCAATGCCAAAGGCATCGAACTGACTACCTCCATCCAACCGGACACCCCCGAGGTTCAGGCCGACCCCACGAAAATTGCCTGGGTTATCAGCAACCTTGTTTCCAATGCTCTGAGATATACTTCCAAGGGTGGTCATATTCGGGTCACCGCCGAAGGGAGCCTGGACCGGGTCTACCTGACCGTCACAGATGACGGTGCCGGGATCCCCGCGGAGTACCGGTCGCGCATTTTCGACAAGTTTGTCCAGGTTAAAGGCGACAGCAAGGCCGGCAGCGGATTGGGGTTGGCGATCTGCAAGGAAATCATCAAGGCCCACGGTGGCAGCATTTGGGTCGAATCAACGGTAGGCAGCGGTAGCACTTTTACGTTTTACCTGAAGCCGGCCTCGTCTTCCGTTGCCATGCACCAAGGAGAATAACCATGTCCAAGGCGAAAATTCTGGTCATCGATGATGAAAAGAACATCCTGTTCACCGTTCGGCAAACTCTGGAAGCCGACGGCTATGAGGTGAGTACCGCGACGACGGGCGAGGCGGGGTTGCGTATGGCCGCCGAAGCGAATTTTGATCTGGTGTTGCTCGATCTGAAACTCCCCGGTATCGATGGCGTGGAGGTGTTGCGCCAATTGGAGCAACGTCCTCGGCGTTCCCAGGTCATTGTCATTTCGGCCTATGGGACGGTGACCAATGCCGTGGAAGTCATGAAGCTTGGAGCGCTGGATTTCATTGAAAAACCATTTGCGCCGCGAGAGTTGCGTGAAGCGGTCCTCAAGGTTCTCAGTCGTCCCGAACCGGGAACGGATCCCGGGAACGATTACAATGGCTGGATCGCCTTGTCCAAGCGTTGCGCCGCGCAAGGCCAACTCGGCAATGCCATTGCCCATGCGCGGCATGCCACGGGGCTTGAACCCGACCGGCCGGAGGCGTTCAATCTGCTGGGGGCGTATAGCGAGATGCAGGGCAAAGCCATCGAGGCACAGAAATATTACCGGGCCGCGCTGGAGTTGAACCCAGGCTACTTGCCCTCTCAAGCCAATCTCAACCGGTTGGTGATGAAAACAAAGGGGCCCCTCCTTCTGGGCCAGGAGTGATCAGCCATGCCTCTGAAAAGACAGAACGGATGGCCGCAGTATGTGGTGATTGTCGGTTGTGGCCGGCTCGGCTCCCTGTTGGCCGGGTTGTTGAGCGAGGTCGGCAGCAGCGTTGTGGTCATTGATATCGAAGAGTCGGCCTTCGATTTGCTGACGGCGGGCTTCAGCGGCTTTCGCATCGTGGGCGATGCCGTTGAAATCGAGGTTCTCCGCGCCGCCAAAACCCACAAGGCGGATTGCCTGCTGGCGACCACCGAAGAGGACAATGTCAACCTCATGGTTGCCCAGGTGGCTCGCAAAGTCTTTAATGTTCCAAAAGTTTTGGCTCGGGTGTTTGACCCTCGTCGAGAAGGGGTTTATCGGGAATTCGACATCGAGACGGTCAGTCCGACTAAGTTGATGGCGGATGCCTTTCTGGCCAGCCTGGAAAATCGGGGGGAAGAGTAAGACATGCGTGTGATTGTGGTGGGCTCCGGCAAACTTCTTTATTATCTTTCCCGGCAATTTGCCAGTAAAGGGTATGAGGTTTCCTTGATCCTCTCCGATGGCGCCGAGGCACGGATGCTCTCCCGTCGAGTCAAGGCGTTGGTTCTGCACGGCAACGGCAGCGATCCTCATATGCTCGAAGAGGCCGGGGTCCGTCGTGCCGACGTGGTGGTGGCGCTGACCTCGAAGGACCAGGATAATCTGGCCGTATGTCAGATTGCCCACAAAATGTTTCAGGTGCCGCGGACGGTGGCCCTGGTCAACGATCCGCAAAACGAGGAAGTGTTTCGAAAATTGGGTGTCAGTGTCGCTTTCAGTTCGACCCAGATCATCGCCCGCATTCTCGAGGAAAGAACAGGATTCGAGGATATCGCCAACCTGATTCCCCTGGCTGAAGGACGCGTAACCGTCTCCGAAGTAGCCCTGCGGGCGGAGGCTCCCGCCGCGGACAAGGCCTTGCGTGATCTGACCTTGCCCGTCGGAGCGTTGGTCGGCGGGATCATTCGGGACGGCAATGTCATCGTCCCGCGCGGAGATACCTGTCTTAGAGGGGGTGACCGCCTCATCCTCATCAGCAGTCCCGACTGTTATGATCGGGTGCTGAAACTTCTGACCGGGGAAGAAGACTGATGAGCCGGCGCAGATATGCGGAATTCATGCGGGAGCGATGGCGCATCATGCTCGGCTATACGGGGTTGGTCAGTGTTCTGGTCGGGCTCATCATTCTGTTGCCCTGTGTGGGGCTGCCGTTTTTTCCTGGAGAGTCGAACCTGGCTTGGGGAGTGGCCTTGCCCGGCCTGGGTTTAAGTCTGCTGGGGGGACTGACCTGGGGCGGTTTGCTGCCAAGGGGCGGGGCCACCATTTCCCTCCAGGAAGGGGCTGTAGTCGTGGTTCTTTCCTGGCTGCTGGCCGTTTTGACGGGGGCGATGCCTTTCATCCTGATCGGCGGACTTGACTTTACCCAAGCTGTGTTCGAAGCCACCAGTGCCTGGACCACCACGGGTCTATCCGTCGTGGATGTCGAGAATGCATCCCGATTGCTGCTGCTGTTCCGCAGTGTCATGCAGCTTGCCGGCGGGGCCGGCCTGGCCATCATCATGCTCAGCGCCCTGACCGGTCCCAGCGGCAGCGGACTGAGTGCGGCGGAGGGCCGGGCCGATCAGTTGGTGCCCAATGTGCGCCGCTCTGCCAAACTGGTCATGACCATGTACAGCGGCTATGTCCTGGTCGGAGGCCTTGCCCTCTATTTCGCCGGCATGGGGTGGTTCGATGCCATCAATCACGCCTTTTGCGCCCTGTCCACAGGGGGATTCTCCACCAAGGCGGCGTCCATTGGCTACTGGAACAGTCCGAGCGTAGAAGCCGTAACGATTGTGCTCATGCTCCTCGGTACCATGAACTTTGTCACCGGCTATGCCCTGATGCATGGCAAGATTCGCGCAGTCTGCAAAAATGGCGAGATCCGCCTTCAGATGCTGCTCCTCCCCGCCGCGGCGTTAATCGCATTCTTCGGCGTCACGGTGAAGATTTATGCGACGGTAGGTCAACAGGTCAGGGTGGCGGTGTTTGAAACCGTTTCTGCACTGTCGACGACCGGATTTTCCACCGTCGGTTATGGGGATTGGAACGGGCTGGGCTGGTTACTTCTGGTCGGGTTGATGATTGTGGGGGGAGGGACGGGATCCACGGCCGGAGGACTCAAGCAATACCGCGTATACGTACTTTACCGTAACCTGACCACGGAATTGCGCAGAATGTTTTTGCCCCGCCATGTGGTAATGGAACCCGATGTTTGGGTGGGCGAACAGCAGCGCTTTTTGCAAGATAGCGATATCCGGCAGATTGCGGCCTTTACCTTTCTTTATTTTCTGACCCTGGCGCTGGGGACGGGCATCGTCGCGTCCTATGGCTATTCACTCAAGGAGAGTTTGTTCGAATTTGCCAGTGCTCTGGGTACTGTAGGTCTTTCCGTGGGCGTAACTGCCGCCGATGCCCCCGCAGGGCTGCTATGGACCCAAACCATCGGAATGCTTTTGGGCCGGCTGGAATTTTTCGTTGTTTTCGTCGGATTAGGAAGAATCCTCACAGTCCCGCCGATTTTTTTCAAAGGAGCCAAGCTTCGTACTTTATTGTATTAGTCTGAATTTATTGTGGGGCTCCGGTTGAATAGGGAAAGTTCCTGCGAAGAAAACTAGCTTGTGCTTGTATTCGGGTGGGCCATGGAGGCAGGGACCCCTCTAGTTAAACCATAAAGAGGTAGCATGGCGGTTGCCGTTGTCGTAATCGCAGGTGGCCTGGGAAGGACTGAGATTACCACAACCATTCGCTTTTGCTGGAACCCAGCGTATAAACAGATGCCCTTTTGGTTCCTTGGAAGGGTAAAGGTTTAAAGGTTGAGAATCTTCGCTTTTCGAGCCTGACCCCGGATAATTCAGCGGTTTCGCTTGCGTCCGGAAAACCAGCGCAGCAGGGCCGGCAGGACCAGCAGATAGCTGAACATGCCGGTCAGCGAGCCCAGTACCATCACCCCGCCGAGGCTGGCCAGGCCCCGATGATGGGCGAGCAGCAGGCCGCCGAAGCCGATCATGGTGGTCGCGAAGCTCACGGCCACCGCCATCGGCGTACTGGTTGCGAACAGATCTCCGGAGGAAATATCTTTCCAACGATGCTGGAGGTTCACGCCGCCATCGACACTGATGGCAATGAGCATGGGGATGGCGAAGAAGTTGGCCAGGTTGAAGCTCAGGCCGATCCAGCCCATGATGGACAGCAACCAGACCATGCTGATCGCCAAAGGCAGCAGAGCCATTGCCACGTAATGGAAGGCCCGCGAAAATCCGTAGAGCAGCAGGCTGACCAGCAGCAGCGTCAGCAGGGCGGCCTTGAGGAAGGTGCGCCGCATCAGCTGGGCTGATTCGTACACGCTGATCGGCACCCCCGTGATCTGCGGATCCACTTGCCGCAGTTCGGCAATGAAGCGTTCCAATTGTTCGAACTGCCAGATATCGCCGCGCGGCACGACCTTTACTTGCAGTCGCCCATCGCGCCCGACAAACTGTATGCGTACCGACTCGGGAAGGGTTTCCACCGTCACCGGCGCCGCTGTCAGCCATCGACGAAGCAGGCTCTGGGTGTCGGCCGCCTCCCGCTGCAGTTGTGCCTGCAGGCCGGCCAGCCGTTGCGCACGGGCAGGATCCTCGTTAAGTTGCTTGGAAGCTTTTTCGATCCGGACCAGAACCCTGTCAAGGCGGCCCACATCCTCGCCGGCGCCGGCGGCGAACAACCGTTCCGCCAGTTGCTCCAGGGCTGCTGCCAACCGGCGTAAAGCCGGGGCGAGGACCGCACCGTCGACGTCTTCCACCCAAGACGTTGGGCCTGTCTCCGGACCGATGGATGCGGCCGCAGCGGCGAACAGCTCGGCCTTGCGCTCCTGATCCTGGGGCAGATAATCGGTGAGACTTTCCATGTGTCCCACTGTCGGCAAGGCCGCGAAGCGGCGCTGCAGGTCCCGAGCCTCGGCCAGATCGTCGGCCACGGCGATGGCATACCAGGTTGATTCGTCGGCCGTATCCACCAGCAACTTTTCGTATGTCACCGATTCCAGGCCGCGGGCTTGCAGTTCCAACAGGTTGTAACTGAAACGCACCCGCATCAGCCCCGGCAGCAGCACCAGGGTGAAAATCGTCAGCACCGTCAGCAGCCGTTTAGGGTGCGCCGTCCAGCGGCCGATGAACGGCAATCTCACCATACGCGCAGGTACCTGGTCGCGCCTTTCAACCAGCAGCAACAGGGCGGGCAGAATCACCAGCATGGCTGCCAGACTCAGCAGAATGCCCGTGCCGCCGATGAGTCCGAGCTGCGCCAGGCCGGAAAAATCCGAGCCCAATACGGAGTAGAAGGCGCACACCGAGGTGACGGCGCCCAGGATGACGCCGGGCCCCGTTCGGCTCAAAGCAATTCGCACCGACTCTTTGATGTCCATCCCCTCCTGGCGACACTCTACATAGCGCATGACCAGGTAGACGCCGAAGTCCTTGCCGATGCCGATGAGCACCAGCACGAAAACGATGGACAGCAGGTTCAGAACCCCCACGCTGAGGGTGGTGAACCCGAAGGTCCAGGCGATGGCGAGCAGTTGGGCAAGAACCACCAGCACCGGTCGCACCCAGCCGTGCATCACGATCATGAACAAGGTGCCGACCAAAGCGATGGCTATCAGGGAGGCACGGGTCATATCCCGATTGGTGGTGGTCATTTCATCGGCCGACAGCACCGGACGACCGGTCAACCCGGCTCGGATCCGCGGAAATTCGGCCCGCGTCGCCGCCAATTCCTGGCGAATCGCCGCCAACGGCGCGGCAATCACGTCCACCGTGCCGTAATCCTTGACCGGCAGGATGCGCATGATGAGCAACTGCTGCTCGCCGGCATAAAAATAGTGCTGAAAGCCTTCACGAACATCGAACAACTGCTCGGCTTGAGGCTCTCCCTTGAGGGCATCGTCCATGCGGCGGCTGAAATCCTCCAGCGCGGCAAGGGCCGGGCCCAGCATCCGCGCATCCAGTCCGACGTCGTTGTCGCCGCCGTCCAGCAGGGCGGCGCTCCGCTCCACCAGTTCAACCAGGCTGCCGCGCTGCAACCAGGCGCTGAGCTCAGGCCCGAGGGCCGCGACCAGACTACTCAATTCGGCGGCTTCATCCAGGGAGGAATAGTAGAGAAGGCCGGCTCCCAAATCGTCTGCCGTAATACGATAGTAAAGCGCTTCCACGTGCTCCGGATGAGTCCGCAGGCGCGCGGCCAGGGAAGCGGCAAACGCTTCCGCATGGATGGTTCCGTCCGGGACGTCCGGCACCTCCACGACCACATACAGATATTCCTGGTCGCCGAAATTTTTCAACGCTTCCAGATAGCGTCGCTGGTAGGGCACGCGCGGTGAAACCAAGTTGTCCTGATCGCTGTCCAACTGCAGGAAAAGAACCGCAATCACCGTGGAAAAGGCCGCCAGTAATGCTCCCGCCATTAAAATGCCACGCGGAAAGCGCACAATCAGGCTCCATAAACGGGTCAGGAGGCGATTCACTTGTCCCGATACCATGCGGCCTCCAATCTTCTGGGCCCTACGATTAAACAGCGAAAAAGATTGGTCCTTTCGGGACCGAGGGGCATAACCTAAATGCTTGAATTATACCAAAGGCCTTGGTAATTTTTGCCTGTGCTGGATGTTCGGAAAAATGGAATCTACTAAACGGGGTCATCTATTAAAAGGCTGTCGGTCAAGGGTGAGGAATTCACCCAAAACATTGGACAAATGTGTGGTTCTTTCCGGGGGAAATGTGAAAAATAAGAAATTTATTCTTTTCTATAATACGATGTTTAATATGCCTCTCCATTATGACAAGGCGGATATCCCGGAAGAATTTGAATTATCCACTGACCGAAAGTTGTTGCCGGAAGCTGATGCTGTCGTATTTCATATTCCCTCGCTCTTTTCTTCATTAGATAAAATCTCGCGATTTGTTCCTTCCATTTACTCGATGGCTTTAAGATTAGAGCGCCTTCGAAAAAAAAGAAATCAGATTTGGATCGCATGGTTTATGGAATCTGAGGTTAATATCCCTCATTTCAGAAAATCATCTTTCTTGAAATTCTTTGATTTGATTATGAGCCACCATCTGGATGCAGATATTCTTGCGCCCTATTTTTATTATGAGCTCAATGATTTGCTGAGAAGACCAGTCCGCGAAAAAGTTGAAGGGAAAAATGTTTGTGCTTTTATCTCAAGTCCTTTTCATAAGAGCGGCAGGCTGGACTATTTGAAGGAATTTATGAATTATTTGGATATCCATTCCTATGGGAAGGTTTTACGAAACAAAATTATTGAAAAAGATACCGGACGTCAAACCAAGCTGGATATTTTGGCTAATTATAAGTTCACCATCGCCTTTGAAAATGCTATCGCAAAAGACTATGTAACCGAAAAATTTTATGATCCATTAATTGCGGGTTCCGTACCGATTTATCTTGGCGCTCCTAATATTAATGAATTTGTGCCTGGAGACAAATGTTTTATAAATGTAAGTGATTGGGACGGGCCTGAATCTCTATCAAGATACATAATTTCAGTATCTGAAGACGATGATCTATACAATAGCTATTTTTCATGGAAAAAAAAGGACTTAAAACCTTCGTTTATGAATTTGCTAGAAAAGAATAAGGAACACGCTTTTGTCAGGTTGTGCAGGAAAATTAAAGAAATAACATAGAAAATATTTGCCGTTTTTCCTGACAGTCGATTTATTGATATCAGGACCATGTTGAGCTATCATCCGTGCCCCGGGAGCCGAGGATATCAATGAAGAGGTTGAGAGCAGGAATCCATGTGGACTATGCGCTACAGCTGCTCAACAAGGGCTTCGTATGCCTGCCCTTGCGCGCCGGCGGCAAGCACCTGGACCTCGCCGCCATGGGCATTGAACCGCTCCATCTTCACACCATGGGCAAGAGGCTGAAGGAAGCCATGTTTACGGGCATCACCATGTCTTTATCCCTCAAGCCACCCGGAGCAGACGACATCGAGCGCTGGTTCAGTGAATTCAGCGGCAATATCGGCATTTTAGCAGGCCACGGCAATCTCATCGTGCTCGATTTCGACTGTCCGGCCGCTTTTTTCCGCTGGCGCAAATCACATACCGAGCTGGTTTCACGCACTCCGGTTGCCCAGACCCCCGGTGGTTTCCACGTCTACCTGAGGTCGACCCAGCCCACGGTGACCTCAAGTCTCTATGGCGGACTGCGCAAAGCCGGTCATATCAAGGCGCTCAGCGGCTACGTCGTCAGCAGCCCGTCGCGACTTCAGGACGGCTCGACCTATTCCTGGCTTCCCGGACAATCGCCCTTCGACTGCAGCCCGCAGGAAGTTCCGGACCTTGGAAGCCTGTCGCTGTACGGGGAGTCGCCGCTCAAGCGCGTTTATGATCGCATCCTCAAGCGCGGCTATTTCGACCATCAGTAGTCAGCGAGAGCCATGTCTTCAGCCAGGAAGATATCTGTGGAGATGTCCGACGGAAAGCGATGCGGAACATTACCCTGCGTCAGCGTCGTCATGCCCGTGCGGAATGGAGCTGCAACCATCGCCAGGACGTTACGTTCGCTGGTCCCCGACCTCGGATTGATCTGGGAGATTCTGGTCCTGGATGATGGCTCAACGGACCAGACGCCGGCAATTGCTTCCCGGATGGCGCAGCTCTACGGTCTGCCTCTCGAGGTCATTCCGGTTTGCGCCGGCAGCGCGGGCGGGGCCCGCAATGCCGGCCTCGCCCAGGCAACCGGGGAGTTTATCTTCCTGCTCGATGCCGATGACGAAGTGGTCGCCGGCGGCTTGTCGCTGCTGCACGAGGCATTGTGTCGGGATAAGCGCGCGGGACTTTCCATCGGCGCCAACATCCGCCGGACGCAAGGGCGGCCCGATAAGCTGAAGGTTCCGGTGGGCTATGGCGACAATCCGACGGAAAACGCACACAACTACCTGCGCAACGGGATATGGCCGATTGCCATGGGCAGTGCGCTGGTCGTCTCCGCACGACTCGGGTCCCTGCGTTTTCCCGAGGCAATCGGACTGGACGAGGACACTTGCTTCTGGGCCGCGCTGCTGGCGCGTGAGCGGGTCGCGACCATCGCCTCACCCGTTCTGCTGTACCACCATGACGAAACGCGGATGGCCGATCGCTTCCTCCGTGCCCCTCGCCGAACCCTGCTTGCCATTTCCCGCGAATTCAACCGGCTTGCCGCCTTCGGCATCGACGGCGCTACCCTGCAGTGGCGCAAGGCATGGATTGCCCTGCGCATCGCCCGCCAGCTCCTGATAAGCCGGCGCTATGCCGAAGCGGCATACATCCTGCGCGTTGCGCGGGCCCATCCTGCGTTCCGTCAGGGCTGGAAGGTTTTCCAGTATCGGCTGCGCATCGGGACGGGCCTTGCTTGGAAAAATTGGCGGTCGGGCATTTCAGCAGAGTCCCAGCCGCACGGCGGTCCGCGAACCTTGATCCTGACCTACGATCCAGCCTGGCCGCCCGTTTCCGGCGCGGATCTCCGGAATTGGGGCAACGCAAAAGCGGCCGCACAGAGCGGGCCGGTGCTGCTCGTTTCGGTCCGTCCCCAGGAAGTCTCCGCGCCACCTCCCGAAGCCGCTGTCACCATCGCGTCCCTGGAGCGGGCCGGGGAGGGTCGAATGCCGAGCCTTGCCCGCCGCCGGACGCGCATCGAGCCGCGCATTTCCGCCGTCGCCCTGCAGCGATTGCTCGATATGGCCGGCACTTTCCGGCCGGATGCCATGGTGGTGGAGGGTATCCCCCTGTTTCGCCTCATCCCGCCGCTGCGCCGACTCGCGCGGCTGCTGGTTCTCGACATGCATAATGTCGAGTCCGAGCTGGTCAGCCAGCAGGACGAGCGGGCAACTCCCATGATGCAACTGACGCGGCTCCTGCGGAACGATGCCGCCCGCATCCGCCGACTGGAAGGCAAGGCCGCGACAATGGTCGATCGCGTCTGGGTCTGTTCGGAGGATGACCGCGAAAGGCTGCTGGCATTTGCCCGGCCCGGGGCGGTCGATATCGTTCCCAACGGCATCCCCCGCTGCGACGAAATGCCCACCGGCTTGGCGCCGCTGCCGCCCCTCGACGGCGGGTGCCCGACACTGCTCTTCGTCGGCCATCTCGGCTACTGGCCGAACGTGGAAGCCGCTCAGTGCCTGGCGCAGTCCATCCTGCCGCGGATTCGAAACCGGTTTCCGCGCACTGAACTGATACTGGCCGGCCGTTATCCCAAACCCGCGGTGCGAGCCCTGGCCGAACTGCCTGGCGTGCAGCTCGTCGAGGCTCCGCAGGATCTCGCCGCTCTTTATCGCCGCTCCCAGCTCTGCGTCGCGCCCATCCGGGCCGGCGGCGGCACGCGGATCAAAATCATGGAGGCGATGGCCTGGGGACTGGCCGTGGTGGCCACGCCCCTTGCCGTGGAAGGCCTCGGTCTGGCCAACGGCATCGACGTTTCCCTCGCCGATACGGACGAGGGGCTGGCGAAACTCGCCTGCGATCTTTGCGCCGATCCGGCACGGTTGGAGCGGCAGCGCCGATTCGCGCATGCCTTTGTCAGATTGCAGTTCGGGCCACGGGCTATCCATGGCGCCGTGCGGCGCGGCCTGAACATTACCGAGGATGGACGCCCATGATACCACCGTTGCTGCACCAGACATGGAAAACCGATCACCTTCCCGACCGCTTTGCCGGCTACGTTGAGAGCTGGCAGCGTCATAATCCCGGCTGGACCCGCATTCTGTGGACGGATCGGATGCTGCTCGAATTTGTCGCCGAACACTATCCGGATTTTCTTTCCACGTTTTGCAGCTACCGCTTTGGCGTCCGGCGAGCCGATGCCGCCAGATATCTGTTATTGCATCATTTCGGCGGTATTTATGCCGATATCGATTGCCGGTGCGTGGCGCCCTTCGACCCCATCATGGACGAAGAGCGAGTCGTGCTGTGCAAGGAGCCTCCATCCCATGCGGATCGGCAGGCAACGCTTCGCGGTCTTCCCTATCTGGTCTTCAACGGTACCATGGCAAGCCCGCCCGGCCATCCCTTCTGGCCGCACGTCCTCGCTTATCTCCCGGGTCTGGCGCAGGCCAAGGAAACCCTCGACGCCACCGGCCCCTGCCTGCTCACATCCGCCCAACTGAGCTTTCCCAACCAGGCCGGCCTGGTGATCCACCCGTCGCACCTCTTTACGCCCCTGAACAGCAACGGCGCCCGAGAGGCCGGCACAACCGGCCGGGTTGAATTGTCCATCCACGACTGGGCCGGTACCTGGTGGTCGCCAAAGCCTGCCGGGAAATGGCACGATCGCCTGCGCCTCGCCTTTTACAAAACGCGTTATCGCCTGGAACGCGGCGAGCATCTGTGTGAAACCACCGCGCGCCTGTCGGTTGATGCGGCCGCCTTGACGGCGTCGGCACCACGCGGCGACAACCTTGCGATCCTGGTGCCGCTGCGCGACGCGGCACAGCATATCGAACCGTTTCTCAAGGCTGTCGGCGGATTGGAACATTCCAAGGAAAAGACCAAACTCGTTTTCTGCGAAGGGGACAGCGCGGACGACAGTTGGGAGCGACTCCAGGCAGCGGTTGAGCCGCTGCGGAAAGAATATCGCCATATCGTTCTGTTGCAGAAGCAGGTAGGTACGCGAATCGACAGGTCAAAACGATGGAAGGCAAAGATACAGCGGGCGCGGCGCGCGGGTATCGCTTCCGTGCGAAATCACCTTATCGACCATGGTTTGGATGCTTCCGACGACTGGGCGCTGTGGATGGACATCGACGTCTGGCACTTCCCGGCGGACATGGTCCGGCGTCTTGTAAACACCGGCGGCCGGATCGTGACCCCCAATTGCGTGAAGGTGCCGGGCGGTCCGAGTTTCGATCTCAATGCCTTCGTAACTCTCCACCCGGAAAAGGATTATCGCTACTACCGCGCCACCCGCCGCGGGCTGTATCAACCGCCGGCCAACACCGTCCGCCGCATGCATCTCAGCGACGTTCGCCATCTGGAGCGGATCGATCTCCACTCGGTGGGGGGTACCATGCTGCTGGTCGACGCCGCGCTTCACCGCGCAGGCCTGCGATTCCCGGAAATTCCCTATTGCGACCTCATCGAAACCGAAGGATTCGCCGCCCTTGCACGCGATCTGGGCATCATCCCCCTCGGCTTGCCAAAGGTTGAAGTGCTACATGTGCCTTGGTGAAGGATGTGTCGAAATCGGAAATGGGGTCAAATCTGCTGTTGGCTTTTAGTACTCATGACCCCTTTGGTTCCCTGCCTTCTGCAGGCCGACTGTGTCTCCCCTCAGGTGAAATAGCGTTCCATCTTGGTGAAGACTTCGGGCATGCAGAAAATGATCAGATGATCATCGGCCATCAGCCGGGTATCGCCATCGGGTATGATCACATTCTGCCCCCTGACGATGGTGCCCACCAGCAGGCCCCGCGGGAAGTTGGCATTGGATATTTTCTTGCCCACCACCGCCGCCGAAGCCGGTAGAACCAATTCCATCGTTTCGGCCATCTCATCCTGCAAAAGGGAAAGGGATAGGACATCCTCCCGCATGGTGAACTTCAGGATTTTGGATGCCGTACTCAGATGCGGATTGATGGTATCGCCGATTTCCAAAGCCTCGTACACGGGGGCGTATCGGATTCTGGTCACCTCGGTGATCATCTTCTTTACACCCAGTTTCCGCCCCAACACCGAAGCCACCAGGTTGATGCGGTCATCCCCCGTTGCGGCCACCAGTACGTCGGCTTCCGAGATCTCCTCCTCGTTGAAGTAGGAGAGGTCGGTTCCGTCGCCCTGCTGGACGATGGTTCTGCTCAGTTCGCGATTCAGAACATCGACCCGTGACTCGTTCTTTTCGATGAGCTTGACGAGAAAGGAATGTTCCTGGTCGGCTTCCAAAAGGGTGGCTAGGGTATATCCGATATCTCCCCCTCCCAGTATGACCACACGGTCGATTCGGGTAGTGGTGCGGTGCAGGTAACGGCTCGCCTCCTGCATGACCTCCGCCTTGCCGATGAGGTAGACCTTGTCGCCCGCGCTTAAGGTGTCCGCTCCACTGGGCAGGAGAAAGTTGCCGTCCGTCCTCCTGATGCCCACGACAATGCACCCTTTGGGCAGGGACAATGCGTGCAGCGGCTTTTCGACGATTTCGGCGTTCGCGGCCACATGGACGGCCATGTGCATCGCTTTCCCTTCATCATAGTATTCCACTTCCACGGCATCGGGAAAGTAAATCCGCTTGGCGATTTCCCTGGCCGCGGTCTTTTCCGGACTGATGATCAGGTCAATCCCGAGTTGGGTCTGGGTCAGCCCTCTGGTGTCCACATCGATGCTGCCGGCGCTTTCCGGCTTTCGAACCCTGGCTACCGTATACTTAACGCCGAAAGTTTTGGCGATCATGCAGGCGATGATGTTCACCTCATCCGATTCGGTGACCGCGATGAGCATTTGGGCTGATTTAATCCTGGCCTTCTCCAGCACGTCCAGATTGGCCCCGTTGCCGCTTATGACCGGGAGATCCAGTTGCTGCCCCAGGATCTTCACGGTTTCAGGGTTTTTGTCCACGATCACGATTTTCTGGTTCCTGTGCTTGAGGTTCTTGGCCAGTTCCTGGCCGACGTCGCCTCCGCCGATGATCACGATGTGCATGCGATACCGCCTCCTCACGGTTCCCGTTTCCGTCCGGAAGTGAAACGCCAAACATCCGAAAAGCAAAGTAGACGAATGTTACCTTCTCCTGAGTCGATCGATCCGGTCGGCGATGGCGGGGGCCATACGAAACAGGTACACGCCGAGGATGGCGGTAACCACGATGTAAATCCCCAGGAAAACGCGCAGCACCGTATCGGCCAGGGCCGCGATGACGACCGAGAATTCGCCTCTCTGCGTCAGGGAGAATGCCGCCCTCACGGCCCCCTTGAAGGAAAGGCCGTACATTCTTCCGCCCCAGAACCCGACGGTCAATTTCGCGACAATGGCCCAGAAAATGAGAACTGCCAGGGCCGCGGGTGAAATGACTCCGGTGCCGAAGGTGACGGAGGTTCCGAACCAGAAAAAGAAAAAGGGCAGGCTCAGGTCCTTGATCGGTTCGATCAACTTGCCCATATCTTTGGAGGTCCCCGTCTCCGAAAGCATGACGCCGGCCAGAAACGCTCCCAGAAGTTTGGAAAGCTCCATCGCCTCCGCGATGCCGGCGAAAACCAGGGCCACGGTCATGGCAAAGAGCGGCATGAAGTCTCTGGACATATATCGGTTGACGAATATGTCCAGTCTGCGGAAGCCTTGGTGGGCAATGAGAATGGAGGCCGCCGTGGCCAGGACGACCTTGAGGAAAATCATGCCCACCGCCCCTGGGGAGATGAGCCCCCGGGTGCTGAGCCCAACCAGGAAGGAGACCATCACCGGGGCGGCGAGGTCCTCGAAGATCAGGAGCGCAAGCTTGAATTCCCCTTCGGGACTTTTCAAGCGGCCGGTTTCCTCCAGCATCTTCACCGTGATGGACGAGCTGGTCGCATAGGCGACGCCACCAATGATCAAAGCGGCCATCAGGTTGAACCCGAACAGATAGGCAATCAGAGAACTGCCGCCGAAATTAAAGCCGATGTCCATGACTCCGACTTTCCAGATCCGGCGAGAGATATTGAGCAGGCGGTTCAGGGGAAAATGGAGGCCCAGCAGGAAAAAAAGCAGGATAATCCCAAATCTGGAGATCTGGTCTATGATGGTCAGTTCCGCACCGGTGAGCAGTCCGGACAGGGCGATGCCGAAGAAAATATAGGCCAGCAGGGAAGGGAGTTTGAGTCGTTGAAAAAGGAAGTTGCCGAGGAAGAACAGAAAAAACATTACCCCGGCAATCAGGAACAGGTGCTCACTATGGGCCATTGCGGCATCTCCCGCCTGGATTCAGCCGGTCATCCTTGCCCGGCAAGTCCGGTTGAATCTCTTTTTCATTCAGGAACTTAGACCGTACCGTTATGGGGCCGCAAACAGTCGACGAATCCACGCACGGAGGTCATGCCTCAATTAAAGCAGAAAGTCACGGTTATGACAGGAGCTTCGACGCCTCCTCCAACTTCCCGGCCGGCAAGCCGTCCGTTACCATTCTCCGTTCAATATGGCGTGCTGCCTGCCTGAGACCCGAAAGGTCCCGCCTTAAATACACGGCCAATTCTACCCGCGCCAGGGTTTCACAATGCCTGGCCAGCAACGCCGCCAGCGCTCTGGCTTCGGCAGCGAGCTGCGCTTTGCCTGGCTGGAGCAGTTCCTGTTCATGAACCATGCGGGCTTGTATTGCCCATTGGGTCTGTTATGGTTTTTTTGTGACGACAGAATCGGGTCATTGTCTGGTCGGTAATCGTCCTGGATTTGTCGACAGTTCGCCAATGAATGTCGAGGATGATGCCTTGAAAATGGTTTCGGCTCCTCAGCCCTTTTCCCGGACCATTTCGAATGATCCTTCCGGCTGTCCTATCATCCCTGCTGGGTGGGCTGTTGCTGCTTTGGGCCTGCGAGGTGGCTGCCACGCCCCCCGAATTGGCGCCGTTCGATGTGGGCACTGTTGTCGCGAGGATGGCCGCAGCCTTCCAACAGATGGACGCCTACCAGGCCGAGATTGAGACCAGCGAATATCAGGATGGCCGGATCGTGACGACCCGGCGCTTTCGCTTTTCCTTCCGAAAACCGGACCTGCTGCGAATCGACATGGAAACCCCTCATCCGGGCATGCGCCTGGTCTATCCCGATGAAACCGGGCGGGTGTTCGTTCAATTCGGCGGCTGGAAGGGGTTTTTGAAGTTGCGTCTGGCGCCGGACAATCCTCTACTTGCAACCCGGTCCGGGCAACGGATCGATCAGTCCGACCTCGGTCTGCTGATCCGCAACATCGCCCGCAGCGTCGGCGAGCCAAGCCGCGGCGAACCGCAGCTGGTGGAAAAAGACCGGCAGTTGCTGCTGGAGGTGGTGGCTGCCGACCATTTCCTGCCCGGGGTGGTGACTCGTTACCGGTTCGTCATCGACAAGACACTCTGGCTGCCCGTGGCGGTCGATGAGTTGACCCCCGATGGCCGGATGAAAAGAACCGTCCGTTTCCGCAACCTGAATATCTCCCCCCAGTTGCCGGAGGATTTCTTTGCCATCGATGGAAAAACGGGCAGCCATGGACCGGCAGCCCCATAGCGAGGGGGGCTCCCGGAGAGGCGAATGGTTCGTCCCCCAATGGGGTTCGGCCCGGTTCCGCACCTTTGTCGGACTGCTGTTTCTGCCCTATACCGGCATGGTCCTCTCCTTTGCCGTTATCGGCTCGGTGCTGGCCCGAGAGGTTTTTTACGGCCGCCTGCTGGCCATCGTGCTGGTCTATTTTTTCGGCCTGGGGATCGCCGCTCACGCCCTCGATGCCCTGGGCAGTCGGGGGGTGAAGCCCTGGGGTACGGTTTTCAGCCGGATTCAGCTGTGGGGGATGGCCCTTGCCGCGCTGGCTGCGGCCTACGGCATCGCCGGCTACTACATGGTGCGCTACGTGCCGTGGTTGTGGTGCATCGCCCTGCTCGAGGGATTCTTTGTCTTCGCCTACAACCTCGAACTGTTTTCCGGCCGCTTCCACACCGACGGCTGGTTCGCCTTTTCCTGGGGCGCGTTGCCGGTACTGGCCGGGTACGTCATGCAGACCAACCGCATCTCCCTTGCCGCCCTGCTGTTGGCCGCTGCCATGGCGCTTTTCAGCCTGGTCGAGATCAAAGCTTCCCGCCCATACAAAGAATTGCGCAGGAAAGGTCCCGTCCTTGCCGGTGAGGAACAGGCCCTGTTGCGGCGCTACGAAACCCTGCTCAAATGTATCAGCCTGGGAACGATTCTGTTGGCGGCGGGGTTGCTCCTCGGGCGGTCTGCCGGATAACGTCCAAGCGAGAGGATTGCCCATGTTCGCCGATTTTCAGGAGTATGCCGCCGGCGTGAAACCGGCGTTGGATGCCGCCTTCGACCAGCGGGTCATCCACCTGCTGGGGGAGATCGGTTCTCGGCCGGAGATGGCCGCCGGCCGCTGTCTGACCGGCGGCAAGAAGATCCGCGGGATATTGCTCTGCCTGGTCACCACTGCCCTTGGAGGCCGTCTTGAAGCTGCTTTGCCCCGGGCGGTGGCGGTGGAGCTAATCCAGGCCGCCACCCTGATTCACGACGACTTCGTCGATCAACACCCAAGCCGCAGGCTTCAGCCGGCCCTCTGGACGCTGG
The DNA here is from genome assembly GCF_020194955.2 of Desulfuromonas sp. CSMB_57. Taxonomy (GTDB): domain Bacteria; phylum Desulfobacterota; class Desulfuromonadia; order Desulfuromonadales; family Syntrophotaleaceae; genus JAFCIY02. Next base: position 275,912 of record NZ_JAFCIY020000001.1, read on the forward strand.
TGGGAGCCCGCCGGGCCGTTCTGCTGGGCGATGTCATCTTTTCCTCGGCGATTCACATGATGAGCGAACTGGGCAGGCGGGATTGCGAGATCGTCTCCAAGGCCATCGCCGATCTGGCCCGCGGGGCCTGGCATGAACCTCTCGATGCCGGTGCCCTGCTGGCGGCCTGCCTTGGGCCTGGGGAGAACGGGCTGGATTATGAGCGAATCATTGCCCTTAAAACCGGTATCCTGTTTGCCGCGGCCTGCGAACTGGGGGCCCTGGCCGCCGTCGTCCCGGTTGCCCTGCAGCGGAGTTGGCGCCGTTACGGCCAGAAGATCGGCGAGGCTTATCAGATTACCGACGATCTCCAGGAAATGACGGGGGCCATAGGTCGGGAGGCACAGAACCTCGACCAACTGGCCGACCTCGCTCCCGCGTTGCTGTATTTCGTCCCCCAAAGTCGGGACCTGCTGCGTCGGGCGCTCCTGGCCGAAACCGCCGTCGCCGCTCGGGAGTTGTCACCCTATTTGCTGCAGGCGAGGGCGGCGATGGCGGCGGAGCGGGAGCGTCGCCTGATTGCAGCGGTCGCCGAATTGGAAGGCATGGTGCCCGAGGGTCCCTTGGGCCGACTGGCCCGCCGGGCTCCGCGGGATCTGCTGGACATGTTCGATGCGGAGGCCGTACGTGCCCGAAATTGCACCGTATAGAAGGACTGCTCTGGATTCAGGGGCGTGGCTTTTGAGCCGTAACGATCGCCGAGGTGCCGAAAGTCAGTGATGTGCAGGTGATGGCGGTGAAGCCCAATTCCTCCAACAGGGAAAGGGTTTCGGGCAGCCAGCGGGTTTCCTGCAAAAAGCCCGGCAATTCATGAAACACTGTCCGCCACTCGGGGAAAAGGCGGCCGCCGACGGTCTGCATCAGGCGAAACCAGGCCTTCCAGAGGGCAAGGAACAGGGGGTGGGTCGGGTAGGTGAAGTCGTGCAGGATGATTCGGCCCCCTGGCCGCAGGAGCCCGGCGGCGTTGACCAGCAGCGGCCGCAGATCGGCATATTTGGCCAGGTAGGAGGAGGTGATGCAGTCGAAATGCTCCCCCGGATCCACCTCTTCGGCCCGACCGAGCAGCCACCGGACGTTGGAAGCCCCTGTCTGGCGGGACTTGGCCTGGGCGAGAGCAAGGTATTCGTCCCGCAGTTCGACCCCCGTGACTCGGCAGCCGGGCAAGGCGCGGGCGATTTTCAGGGTAAGGATGCCTGTGCCGCAGGCCTGATCAAGCACTGCACCTGCACCGACGGGAATGAGACCCATAATCCGTCTCTTCCAGTAGCAGTCAAAACCACAGGTCCAGAGGTTGACCACCCTGTCGTAGGAAAAACCGGTGTCGGAGAAAAAACGGTGGACCACATCCAGTTTCGAGCCCTGATTCCGCATTTGATGCAAGCTCCTTTTTCGGCTTTCGCCATATCCAACCAGGAAAGCCAGGGAGTCATCAGGGGAAAATACCGGCTCCCTTGGGGCATTCCCCGGGTCTCGGCAGACCCCGGCTTTCCGCTTCCAGCACCTTGAGCAGGCATTGGAATTGGGGCGACGCCAGCAACAGCCTGGGACCGATGTTGACCAGCTTTTCTACCTGTTCCGCACTCAGCGAGAAGGAAGTGGGCAGATCAAGATAATAGCGCGGATCTTCATCCGGAAGCAGGGCTGCGGCCTCGAAATTGATCTCAATGACGTACGGGTCCACCTCGGCGGCAAAGGCAACAGGCCTGGGTGCGTCGGGGCAGTGCTCAGCCAGAAGGTCGATGCAGGCCCGTTCGTCCCTCTGGGTCTGGACCCGGGCATATAGCGCCTCGCGCAGGCTCGCCACGCTTTCATGGCTGTAATTGTCCATGGCCACAGTGGCGGTCTTGGCCGCCGCGGTAAAAAATCCGGATGGCCTTTGCCTGGTGCTCAGGCGGTCCTCGCTTTTGGTCCGGGCATTGACCACGATCAATACCAGTGGGTCAATCTCGCCCTGGTTGATCCGGGTCCGGATGAAGCCCCGGTCGAATGCCTCCAGGACCGCCCTGGCGCCGATATTGCTACTGTCCCCCAGGGGTTCGACTGTCAAATCCCGCCGTAATACATGACCCGGTAGTGGCGTTCAGCACTGCTCTTCAGCCTGGCGTTCTGCATCGCATCCATGAACCCCCACCCGCCCTGATCCGCATATTCCGTATTCGATGCTGGATTAATGCTCAGATGGAACCGGTATTGCAAAGCAGTATGGATATTTTCGCTGGCCTGCAATCGGACCGGCGCTCAAGTCTTTTGAATCGTTCAAAAACGGCCGATGCGCCAGCGTGAAACGCAACTGTTATGGAGAATATCATGATATGCGCCCCTTGGGGCTTTGCAAGGAGGAGAGATGGAAAACGATGCCGGGATGTTGTCACATCTGCGTCAATTACGTGACTCGAAGCTGCTCAAAGCTCTGGGACCAGGCATCCTGGTGGCCTGCGCCGCCGTGGGCGGTTCCCATCTTGTCTGGTCGACCCGAGCCGGCGCCCAGTACGGCTGGAGCCTGGTAGGACTGGTGCTGCTGGCCAATCTGCTCAAGTACCCCTTCTTTCTTTACGGACAACGCTACACGGCCGCCACCGGCGAGAGTCTGCTGGCCGGGTACTACCGGCACGGCAGGAGCTATCTGGCGATTTTTCTGCTCATCAATATCCTCACCGGCACCATTAATGTGGCGGGGGTTGCCATGCTCAGCGCAGCGCTGCTTGGCGGCTACGGCCTGATTCCGCTGAGCGTTCCGCACCTGACCGTGGCCATGCTGCTCGGCTGCGCACTGCTGCTGCTCCTGGGGAGCTATCGGCTGCTTGACACGTTGGCCAAGTGGATCATCTGCCTGCTCGGCATCGGCACCATAGCGGCCGTTTTTTTCGCCTGGCAGCATCAGTCACCGCTGGCGGCCGGCTTCGTCCCCCCATCGCCCTGGGAGTGGAGCACCCTGGCCTTTCTAGTCATGCTGCTCGGGTGGATGCCGGCCCCGGTGGATCTTTCGGCCTGGTCCTCCCTGTGGATCTTCAGCCGGGAGCAGCAGACCGGGCATTTCGCCACCGTCCGCGAGACCAGTATCGACTTCTACCTCGGCTACGTATCGGCGGTGGTGCTGGCGGTGGTTTTTCTGGCTTTGGGCAAATTGGTCCTGTTCGGCTCCGGCGAAGCGTTTTCCGCCAGCGGTATCGCCTTTTCCCAACAACTGGTCAGCCTCTACACAGCGACCATTGGCGAATGGTCCCGGCCGCTGATCCTGACCATGGCCTTCATCACCATGTTCAGCACCACCATCACTGCCTTGGACGGTTATCCCCGGTCCCTGGCGGCCTGCTGTGCCTTGTTCGGCAACTTCGATGCCCGCCGGTTCAAGCAGATCCACCAGATTTGGATCCTGCTGACGACCGTCAGCGGCGCCCTGATCGTGCTGTCCTTCGTCGCCAATCTCATCCAGTTGCTGTCTTTCGCCGCCGTCGTCTCCTTCCTCACCTCTCCGGTGCTGGCCTACATCAACTACCGGGTGATGAACGGCCCGAACGTTCCGCAGGAAGAACGTCCCGGTCCCCTGCTCAAATTACTGACCTGGACCGGACTGCTGTTTTTCGTTCTGATGAGCGTCGGTTACGTCTACGTGACCTTTTTTCGCATTCCTTGAAACGGGGAGGGAGAATTTATTTATGCTCGAACTGACTCTGATCGACCAGATGACCATCATCCTCTATCTCGGCTGTGTGCTGGGCCTCGGGCTCTGGGCCGGGAGGCGGGTGAACGACTTGGAGGAGTATGCAGTGGCCGGCCGCAACTACACCGCGCCGATCATCGCCGCGACCCTGTCCGCGTCCTTCATCGGCGGCGGTTTTACCATGGGGAATGCCGAAAAAGTTTTCACCATGGGCATTGTGAACATCATGGCGCTGTGGGGTTTCAGCCTCAAGGAAATGCTGGTGGCCCGCTTCATCGCGCCCCGATCAAGGCGTTTTCCCACGGCGATTTCCGTCGGCGACGTCATGGAGGTGAATTACGGCAAAACCGGCAAGTTCGTCACGGGGATCTTTTCGGTGCTGCTGTGCGCAGGGATTCTCGGAGCTCAGATAGGCGGCATGGGCTATCTGTTCAACCTGTTCCTGGGTCTTTCGGTGCCCACCGGCATCATGATCGGCATGGGGATCATCATCCTGTACGACACCGTCGGCGGCATGCGGGCGGTGGTGTCCACCGACGTATTGCAGTTCGCCATACTGGCCGTCGGCATGCCCCTGGTGCTGATTTTCGGCATCTCCCAGCTCGGCGGGCTCGGTGAAGTTCTTGATCGGGTGCCTGCCGGCCATCTTGAAGTATTCAGCAAGATGACCCCGATGCAGTTCGGCTCACTGTTCCTGACCTTCATGCTGGGGGAAACCCTGGTGCCCCCTTATGTGCTACGGCTGTTCATCAGCCGGGACACCAAGGCCGTTTCCCGGGGCACCCTCTGGAGCGGTCTGTTCTCGGTGCCGTTTTTCGCCATTTCCGGAGGCATCGGCCTGGTGGCGCTGGTGCTTAAGCCCGACCTCAACCCCAATCTGGCGATCCCCTTCGTCGTGGAAAGCGTGCTGCCGATCGGGATGCGGGGCCTGGTGATCGCGGGAATCCTGGCTGTGGTCATGTCTTCGGCCGACTCCTTTCTCAACAGCGCCTCCGTTGCCTTCGTCAACGATATCGTCAATCCTCTTCGCAGAGAGAAACTCAGCAACCGCACCGGCCTGCTCTGGGCCCGCCTGGCGACCCTGATCACCGGCTTCCTGGCGATCGTCATTGCCATCCGTATTCAGAGCCTGCTCGATATTTTGCTGTTCGCTTACAACTTCTGGTCGCCCATCATCCTGGTGCCGCTTGCCGCCACCCTGCTGGGATATAAAGCCACCCCCCGGGCTTTCATCTCCGGAGCCGCGGCCGGCCTCATCGGCGTCTTCGGCTGGAGCCGGCTACTCGGCGCGCCGGGCGGCTTCGACGGCCTGATCATCGGGGTCTTTGCCAATTTCCTGGTTTTCTGGGTTGTCAACCGCGTGCAAAGTGCTGAACCCGAGTGCGCCCAAGTTCTTGCCCGCGATTGACAGGAGGCGGCATGTTCGACTTGATCGTACGCCAGGCCCGGCTTTTGGGAAAACATGAGCTGCAGGACATCGCCTGCAGCAACGGATGCATCGTCGATGTGAGGCCCCGCATCGAGGCCGAGGCGGTCGAGGCGGTCGAGGCGCGCGGCTACCTGGTTTCGCCGGGATTCGTCGACAGTCATTTCCATATGGATGCGACCTTGAGTCTCGGCCGGCCCCGCCTCAACCGGAGTGGCACCCTGCTGGAGGGGATCGCCCTCTGGAACGAGCTGAAGCCCGAACTGACCCTGGAATCGCTCCGCGACCGGGCCTTGCAGTGCTGCCGCATGGCCGTCGCGCGCGGCACCCTGCACATTCGCAGCCATGTGGACGTTTGCGACGAGCGGCTGCTTGCCGTTCAAGCGTTGCTGGAAGTCCGGCGGGAGATGGCCCCCTATCTCGATCTGCAGCTAGTCGCCTTTCCCCAGGACGGCTACCTGCGTTCTCCCGGCGCCCGGGCGAACCTTCTCCGGGCGCTGGACATGGGCGTGGATGTGGTGGGGGGAATCCCTCATTTCGAACGCACCATGGCCGACGGCGCCGCCAGTGTTCGCGAACTCTGTGAACTGGCTGCGGCGCGGGGGCTGCGGGTCGATATGCATTGCGATGAAAGTGACGATCCTTTGTCGCGCCACGTCGAAACCCTGGTCGCTGAAATCTGCCGCCTCGGACTGCAGGGAAGGGCGGCCGGCTCCCATCTGACCTCCATGCACTCCATGGACAACTACTATGTCAGCAAGCTTCTGCCGCTGATGGCCGAGGCGCAACTGCACGCGGTGGCCAATCCCCTGATCAATATCACATTGCAGGGCCGTCACGACAGCTATCCCCGGCGGCGGGGGATGACCCGGGTGCCGGAGTTGCTGGAGGCGGGAGTCAATGTCGCCTTCGGCCACGACTGCATCATGGATCCCTGGTACAGCCTCGGTTCCTACGACATGCTCGACGTCGCCCACATGGGGCTCCATGTCGCGCAGATGACCGGGCTGGAGCAGATGCGGGAATGCTTCGCCATGGTTACGACGCGCGGCGCGCGGGTGTTGGGATTGGATGGCTACGGTTTGGAGCCGGGCTGCTTCGCCGACATGGTGCTGCTGCAGGCCCGGGGGCCGATCGATGCCCTGCGGCTGCGCCCGGCGCGACTCGCGGTCATCCGCCGCGGCCGGGTCATCGCCAGCACCCCGGAGGTCCGGCCCAGGCTGCTTCTCCATGGGGAAAGGGAACTGGATTTGACCAGCGATGTTTATGAAAGGAGAGAAAAAAACTAGTTCCGAAATCAAAAGCCGATTTTAGCTTTTTTTCAACAAGTTATCAGTAATTAGCGCCAAATTTTCAGGAATTTTTCAAGGAGGGAAACCATGATCAGACTGCTTGCGGTCCTAGTGTTCTATGCGGCCCTCTCCGGTCCCGCATTCGCCCTGGATAATCCCGGTATCGAGGTGGAAACCCTGGTCCAGGGGAACGCCAGCTGGGATGGAACCCTCCTGCCGGCCTATCCCGACAGCCAACCCCAAATCACCATCCTGCGCATCGGCATTCCGCCGGGTACCACCCTTCCTTTGCACAAGCATCCGGTGATCAATGCCGGAGTACTGGTCCGGGGCGAGTTGACCGTCGTCACCGAGCAGGACGAGACCCTGCAGCTGAAGGCCGGAGATCCCATCATCGAAGTGGTGGACAAGTGGCACTACGGCAAAAACGAAGGGGCGGAAACGGCTGAAATTATAGTGTTTTACGTCGGCACTGCAGATCTTCCGCTGACAGTTAAGCAATAGCTTTATCATATCGACCACTGCGGAGACTCAATGAAATTCACACTGCTGACCTGCCTGTCCGCCATCCTGTTGTCTGGTGGCGTGGTCCATGGCCTCGACCTGCCTTCCTCCTTTGACCTGAGAAATATCGACGGCCGCAGCTACATCGGCCCGGTCCGGGACCAGGACCAATGCGGAAGCTGCTGGTCCTTTGGCACTTTGGCGTCGGCGGAAAGCGTCTGGAACCGGACCCATAACCGGTACGACGGTCAGGCGGTCGATTTTTCCGAAAGCTTTCTGGTCTGGAGCGTGAGTCCCCTTTATGAGAACCTGATGGGATGCGACGGGGGAGGGCTCGACCTTCCGCAGAATGATGCCCTGATCGAGCATGGCGTGCCTTTGGAATCGGACTTTCCCTACACCATCGAAGATCCCGGCGACGATCTTCGTTGGGACGCCCAACGTTACACGTTTCTCGACTGGTACCGCATCCCGGCCGGCGACATCGAGACCATGCGCCGCGTGCTCTACGAGGTGGGGGCGGTGACTACCGGGGTATATGTCGAGGACGATTTCTATGCCTATGAAGAGGGGATTTTCGAGAATCAGCGCACTACCATCAGTCATTCGGTCCCTTATTACTCCGACGCCAACCATCTGATCTCCCTGGTGGGCTGGGAGGACGAGCCTGGGGACGACGGTCTCGGTTACTGGATTCTGCGCAACAGCTGGGGGCCCGATGTCTGGGGGGAAGAGGGGTACATGCGCATCCGCTACACCTCCGCCAGGGTCGCCCTGTTCGGATCCTATATGACTCTGCAGGAATGGGACGGCGCAAGCGCCGCACTGGAGAACGATGGGGAAATTTCTGCCGTCCCCTGGAGCGCCGGCGGCACCCTCAACGCCCACGGCGTGGATCTTTGGGGCGGGGCCGCGAGCAGCGTGGCGAATCGCGGCCTGATCCTGGCCCAGGCGATGAGCGACACGGAACTGGCTACCGCCCGGGGGGTCTATCTCTGGGGCGGCCCCGAGGGACAGGTGATCAACGAGGGGGGCATCGGCGGGCTGGCCATAAGCGAAAATCAGCAGGCCTATGCCTATGGCATCTGTCTGCAGGGAGGCCGGATCGACAACAGCGGTCAAGTGGTGGCCGCTGCCCTCAGTGGGACGGATCAGGCCATGGCCTTCGGCATCTGGGCAGGCAACGGCGGCAATCCCCTTGAAATCGTCAACAGCGGATCGATTATTTCGGTGGCCAGGGGCAATGTCCTGAACGCTGCCTATGGCATCTGGGCAGACAATCGAGAGACATTAAGAGTGAATAACAGCGGTCATATCGGTGCCTTCGCCGACGATTACGCCGTCGGCGTGCTGCTCAGCGGAAGGTTCTCCGTACTGGAGAACAGCGGCGTCATCGAATCCGCGGCGTCCTTTACAGACCCGGAACTGATTTCGGGTCACAGTGCGGGCGTCAGGGTATCATCGACCGGGACCATTATCCGGAACAGCGGCACCATCAGCGGGGCTTCCTACTCGATCTATTCTTCCGAAAGCACATTCCTCAGTCTTGAAACGGGCTCCGACCTGGTCGGCCCCGCCCGTTTCAATGGGGACAACGATGTGCTGGCGTTGTTCGGCACCGGCACTGAAGAGATCGATTTTCATGGAGTAGAAACACTGGTCGTGGCCGGGTCGGACTGGACCTTGAGCGGCGATTCCTCTTTCGATTCCATTCAGGTGGTTTCGGGGCGTCTGGGAGCGGACGGCTCTCTGGCCGGGCAAACCAGCGTCCTGTCCGGCGGCACTCTCGGCGGCAACGGCTCGCTGACTGGAAACGTGGCCAGCGTCGGGAAGGTGGCGCCGGGAGCCTCTGTCGGGCATTTGACTATCGACGGAGATTTCACCCAATCCGCCGACGGTACTCTGGAGATCGAGATCGGCGACGGCGTCGCCGATCTGCTGACCGTCACCGGCACCGCCGATCTGGCCGGAACCCTTCTGCTCCTGCCGGACGGCTATGCCACCGGTGGCAGTTACACCTTCCTGGAGGCCGGTGCCATCATCGGCGGCTTCGACACCCTGTCCGCCGCTGCTGTTTTTAGCTTCAGCCTTCTGAGCGCCGCGGACAGCCTGACCCTGGACGTGACGCGCAACAGCTATGCTGACCTGGCGGCCACCCATAACCGGGGCCTGTCGGCCTTGCTTGATCAGGAGAGGGCAGGCTCCGAAGGGGATTTCGCCGTTCTTCTCAACAGCCTCGATATGTCCCTGAACCTTGAGGCCCTGAACGACAACCTGGAGACTCTGACCCCCCGCATTCATGGGGCGGCCAGCATCGTGGTGCTGGACGATGCCCAGGCACGGCTGGCCGATTTGCGCCGTCACTTGCGCCGGATGGATGGGGAGGTGAAATCCCCGAGTGTGACCGGCTGGCTGGAATTGCTCGGCCGGGATGCCGATTATCGCCGGGCCGGCGCCTATGACGCCATGCATGCCAATCTGCACGGGCTGATGCTGGGCGTGGAACGGACCGCCAGGGGGTTGACTTTGGGGGTGGCGGCGTCCGTGACCGAAAACCGCTACGAGTCCCGGCATTCCCGCGACAAAGGGAAGAGCGACAGCCAGCAGGGTTATCTTTATGCCTCCTGGCGGGATTCCCGCCGCTCCGGCGGATGGCACCTGAATGCCGTCTTGGGCGGCGGATTGGTCCAACTTGAAGCCGACCGGAACATCCCCTTTGCCGGCAGGCAGGCGAAGAGCGAGCATGACGGCACCCTCTTCGGCGCCGCAATCAGCGGGGGCCGTGTGCTGAATCTGGGGAGCTGGATTCTCGACCCGGCCGTGGGGCTGAGCTACGTTCACCTGCGCGAGGAAAGTTTCCGGGAAAAAGGGGCCGACAGCGCCGATCTCGAGGTCGGCACGCGGGATAACGCCTCCCTGCAAAGCCTGGTGGGGCTTCGGCTCAGTCGTCCCGTTTCTCTGTCACGGGTGCGGCTGGTTCCGGAACTGCAGGCCGAGTGGCGGCACGAGTTCGACCGCCGGACCGAGGATCTGTGGGCGGGCCTGGCAGGGGGGGGCGGACGTTTCCATACTCCCGGCCGGGATCTGGCCTCGGACAGCATGCTGCTCGGCGTTTCCCTGGGAGCCTGGATGTCGGAAAGATTCCATGCCGGTTTGGGTTACAACTGTGATCTGCAGGGCAGCGGCGGCTCCACCCGCCACTCGCTGAATCTGACAATTGCTGCAAGTTTTTAAGGCAGTTTTTACGAGAGGCGTGACGTTGGTTGTCGAATCCAACCTGAATTTTAATCAGAAAATATGCTGGCAATTTCATTATAGGAAAGCGTTTCAACCCAGTATCTGTGGGAGTATCTTTGGGTAGAGTAGAGGGCAGGAAATACCTGCCCTCTACTCTACCTACTGCTCTACGATTAGAAGCATTTACATCTGAGCCAAATTGGTAATGAGGTTGTATGTAAACCAACCATCACCTGTCTGGAATGACTGCGGTTTGGCTGTTTGCGCATCCCTTTGCACCCCAATTCCATCAGAAAAAGGCTCAAAGGTAACAATCTTGTTGTAAGCAATGCGAAACCGCTTTGATGGTCCGGCAAAGTAAATGTGCTTATTTGTGACACCCAACAAGCCCGTATCTGCGTGCACGGTTTCAGACGTCTGAACGCGCTCTCCTTTAAAGACACCAGTTCGATAATACAGTCCTCGTGCAATACGAACGCTTACACCTTGAGACCCACCAACATAACGGGTTCTGGTCTTCTCTTCATAGTATTTGACGCCCTGGAACACCCATACGACTTTTTCTGATTTCTGCAAATTGAATGGTAAGCCGCCATCAATTTTCATTCTTTCTGGCAAGTTACCATCCATTATGTCGCGCAGAACAGCACCCTTTACCAGTTTTGAGTACGCACCATTTCTATCAAGAATCTGCTGCGGCAATGAAAAGTGCTCCTTCAATTCACTGAGTGCAGATTCTTCTTCCTCGGAAAGCAGGCCGTTGTCAAAAGCAATATCTACCGCTCTTTCCCAACCAGACGCCACTAGAGAATCCAAGGTATCTTTATCTATAAAACTTGTTGAGGCAACGTGCTCAATTGAATTTTCCAATCGGTGTAAGTCACCACCTTCAGCACCGATTTTGCCGACAAGAGAGATAACTTCAAATTTTCCCTGTTCGTGTCGTTGTTTGCACTCTTTGTGTGTTTTCTTCAAAAAACCGGCGGCTTTTCCGCAGTAAATGCATTGCCCCATCATTCATTCTCCTTCTGTTCTTCTGATCTTGCTTTGGAAAGTGCGGACGCAAGCAGCCCGGCCGGGACAGCTACTATCCCAAGGCCTATCATAAGAATCAAAAATGTGAAGATTCTTCCTCCAACAGTGATAGGGTAGACATCTCCATAACCAACCGTAGTCAGCGTGGCGACAGCCCACCAGAAACTATGAAATATGCTCTTAAACTGTTCCGGCTGTGCTTCATTCTCGAAGTAGTAAATTCCAACTGCGGACAAATAGAGCAACATCATTGTTACAACTCCGAATATTACAATCTCTTCTTTTGCTATGAAAAAGGCTCTGCTAAAGCGCCGCATTGCGCTGTTGTATCTGATAAGCTTGAATGATCGAAAAAGACGCAGCATCCTCAGGATTCGGAGAGACCTCAGATCGATGCCGAGCGATAAATAGAAGGGAGCGATTGCGATGAAATCTACTATGCCGTAGAAGCTAAGAATATAGTCAACCTTCCTATCGGAGACGTATATTCGTACAATGTACTCAAGCGTGAATATCGAAACAATAACCGTCTCAGTGAGTGACAGTAACCGAGTTGTTGCGTCACTGAGATTTGGTACGGTTTCAGTTGAAAAGGTGATTACTGAGGCAACTATCAAACACTGAATGGTCAAATCAAAGATTCGCCCAGCCTTTGTGTCACTTCCCTCAATTATCGTCTTCAAGTTCATTTGCTGCGCACTTTTCTTGGTTTCTAACGTGGGCGTAACCGGTTGCTTTTGGAGCGCCAGCGGAAAAAGCAATCCGAGTTAACGCATTGGTGTACGCCCGGCATGGGCGTGAACTTATGGGGTGCAAGTCCCCTGTACGGTGAATCCAATCCCGTCTTGAGACGGGGTCACGAAAGTACTAGCCTACGGCAAGGGCGTCTCCGCGAGGAGGGGTCGGAGGAAGCCCGAGCGCAAAGCTATGAGCCGACGAACAGAAACAGAATACAAGGCCGGTTCTCCGGGCCAGTCAGCACAACATGACGAAGCCCGCGGATTCAGGAGTCCAGGTAAATGCTGCGGTTGTGTAGCGACAGTTCACGTTCTTATCCGGGGAGACCTGTCCGGCTGGCCGCTTTCGATCCTTGGAAGCTGCGCCCTGCATGGCAACATGCCGGGTGACCGGGCAGGAGTCAGCAGAGGCCATAGTAGGCGCAGGACGTTGCCGTCCGCGATCCGGCAACTGGAAACAAGCCGGGGAAGAACCCCGGAAGCCTTACCCCGCCGAAGGGCCGAACACAGAACAGGAAAGGAGCCCCTATGAGCTTTCAGGACACGACGAACCCGACCGGGGGAGTGCCCATGGAGCGCGTCACGGACCGGCCAATTCCGGAGCATCACCTATTGGAGCGGATTCTCTCCCGCGAGAACATGGAATGGGCGTGGAAACGGGTCAGGGCCAACAAGGGCGCACCCGGCGTCGATGGCATTACCATCGATCAGTTCCCCGCCCAGACCAGACCCTTGTGGGCCGAAATCCGCGCATCGCTGACGACAGGCCGTTACCTGCCGCAGCCGGTTCTCAGGGTGGAAATACCGAAACCCACGGGCGGAATGCGTCCGCTGGGTATTCCCATCGTGCTCGACCGGCTGGTCCAACAGTCCATCGCCCAGATCCTGACGCCGATCTTCGATCCGGAGTTTTCCGAGTCGAGCTTCGGTTTCAGGCCGGGCCGCTCAGCACAGGATGCGGTGCGGCAGCTGCGGGAGTATCTCCGACAAGGGTACCGATTTGCCGTGGACATCGACCTTGCCAAGTTCTTCGACACGGTCAATCACGACCTGCTCATGCAGTGTGTGAGCAGGAAGGTTCACGACAAGCGGGTGTTATCCCTGATCGGCCAATACCTCCGGGCCGGGGTAGTGGTGAACGGGCGGCTGGAAAAGACCACCATGGGCGTCCCCCAGGGCGGGCCTCTTTCACCGCTGCTCGCCAATATCCTGCTGGACAATCTGGACAAGGAGCTTGAGCAGCGCGGACACCGCTTCGTCCGTTACGCCGACGACTTCGTCATTCTGGTGAAGAGTCCGCGTGCCGGGCAGCGGGTCATGCAGAGCGTCAGGCACTATCTGACGCGCACACTCAAGCTCACGGTCAACGAAGACAAGAGTCGGGTCGCCAAAAGCGACCGCCTCCGCTTTCTTGGATTCGCCTTCAAGGGAACCCGCATCCTCTGGTCGGACCAGGCGTACCAGGAATTCCGTCGCCGGGTCAGGAAGTACACCGGAAGAAGCTGGTTCGTCTCCATGAAGTACCGGTTGCACAAGCTGTCTACGTACCTCCGGGGCTGGATGGGCTACTTCGGTATCTCCGAACAGTACCGCGACATCCCGGAAATAGACGGTTGGATCAGGCGGCGGGTGCGGATGTGCTACTGGAAACAGTGGCGACGGTGCCGCACCAAGATTCGGGAGTTACTCAAACTCGGTACCCTCCTGGGTACCGCCATCCGCGCGGGCCTGAACAGAAGCGGCCCGTGGGCGATGGCCCGAAGACTGGCCGCCCAGTCCGGTATGACCAACCAATGGCTGAAGGAACAAGGTCTCATCTCTGTCAAAGAACTGTGGGTGAAGATCCATTGCCCGGCTACGGCCCGGTAACTCTGTGAACCGCCCGGTGCGGACCCGCATGCCGGGTGGTGTGGGGGCTGGGGGTTAAAAACCCCCGGCTACCCGATTGGGTGGATATTTTTACTTTAATTGCCAGGCTTACCCTAAAAAGTCGTTAAGTGACTTTTCGATGCTTTGAATGCTTAGCCTAAAGTACTGCATTTCATCTTTGTTGATTTCTTTCGCATGAGCATCCGCTCTTAATTTATTGATTGCCCTCAATTTTGCTAACAAATCATCCTTGTCAGGACCAAAAGCATTTTTAAAACAGTCCCAGTGCTTACTTATTATTTTTTCGAAATCCGAAAACAATATCCCTGAGAGGTTGCCATTAAAAAGATCCTTATATGCTAAAGCAGAGCATTTACTTTTTCGAGGTTCTCCAAAAATTTGCAGGACGCAGTTCCGTGCTTGCTCCCCGCCTAAGTGTGATTGAATTTGAATGCGACAGAGCGTTCTCAGTTGTTTTTCAAGAGAATTTCTGCGCTCGGACACTTCTGCCCACATTTCCTCTTGGGTTTGATTAAGTTTCTGGTATTTGGATTTCGCTAAAAGGTGCTCTTTTATAGCCTCAATTTGAAAACAGAAACGTCCTTGATTTTCACCTAAGATTCCATAGCCCAGAAGGTGGTTTGTGTAAAGCGGACTAAGTTGTGCGAAATCGTCAAATGTTTTTGTGTCCCCGCATGCGAGATACCGGAGCATTTCGTACTCATCTGGGAAAAACTCATTGAGAACATTTAAAATCATCTCTAGAAAGTGATTGTAATCGCGGAGGAAAATGTCTTTTGCCCTAGCGTATAGAGTTTTGTCTATGGTTGCCGGACGCTCGGAGCCACATATTGAGTTGATAACGCTACATAAATGGCGTATCAGGTACGGATGACCACCAAAGTCTTCTGTAAGTTTTGAATAAATTACCTCGTCAAATTGAAGCCCCATAATGCGACCAAGTCTTCTCACCATTTCCCTGGTTTGGGGCACATCGAATCTTGGTATGTATTCGATAGGTATTTGACCAAAAATTGGGTTGTCTTTACCGTGAACTCTTTCCAATTCAACACAAAGTGGGTTTGTCCCGACAAGTAAATAGGAAAAAACCTTTTCAAGTTTTTGAAATAATGACCGTAAGGTTTGCCAGAAGTAAACAAAGTCCATATCTTCTGACCAGTGTTTTGATGGTGAAACTCCTGGCGTAATATTCTCAATTTCATCGAAAATAATTAATATATTCGAGTTGTTGACCTCTTTAGAAAACTTCGTAATGCATTCTTCAAAATATATTGAGGCCTTTTCTTCCGTATACTGATCTTCTGGCCTAATTCGTTGATTTAGTTTGAGTTGTCGTTTTATTTCACTTAAAACATAGTACAAAGCCATATTCCATTTAGATCGATGAAAAGCAGGGTTTTGACAATCAACAAAGACCGATTTAGCACCAATTCGTTCTAAGGCCCTTTGAACACCGAAAATAACAGATGTTTTCCCGGTCTTACGTAAGCCAAAAAGCCCTGAAACTTGGTTGCTCCGATGTCTATTGACTAATTCATGGACTAAGTCGGTACGGCCGAAGAAATAAAGGTCCTTCTTTAGTGGGGCCTCAGATGCAAAAAGATCTCTTGTATAAAAATGCCTTTTAAATCGATTTCTAAAAAAGAAATCGTCAGCATTGCTTTTAAGAAGTTCATGGTATGTGAATGGTATGACTATTTGTGATTCTTGATCGTTTTTAAGAAGTTCTGTAAGTTTTGCTTCTATGTCTTTGTCTTTACTAACGACTATAGCACAAATTCTTTCTAAGCGAAGTGCCTGGTGTAATTTGAAGGCAGCTGATATTGCATCAAGTGTTCTTGGTTCAAAATTTTCATAAGAACTAAATATTAATACCATTTCCCTTTCAATATTGAACATCTGCTGAAAGTGGTCTACGGGTTTAATTAGAATGTACCTATAGGAACTTGATGGTCCCAGCTTTAGTTCAGTTCCACCGTTTGTTACATACCACTCTTTCCCCAAGCGTTCTATGATCCTCCTTTCTTCTTCAGGGAAGTCAAACAACCTTATTTGCGGGTGTATTCCTGGCGTTACGCGATCTTCCATGATTTATATTCCTTTGATTTATAAATTTTTACACCCAACGTTTTAGAGTTTTTGCGGCGCGAAGCCGCCGCCAAAACTCATGTTGGACTGAACCGCTGGGTCTTGGCGACCCTCGTGTCCCTATGGTAATTCAACGGTGCTTCATTGGGACTTTCGCCGAAAATGTTAATACTTTTTGGTCTGCTTGGCAATGAATGAGTGACAACACATCGGATTTTGCGCCATTGGAAGGGAGAATTATGGCTAATCGGGAGCCGTATTCTTGTCTGGTTCTCGCTTCCCGACGTACCTCCGGATGTCCGTCGGGGAGTGTCCCGCGAGTCAAAGGCCGCCCCTGCTCGGCGGTATCTGCCGGACTGCGGACCTGTTTCATGGCGGCGCTCTGGGCAATCTGGGCAAAAGGCCGATGACGATCATCCAGCCTTCACTGCATTTGGGACAGGGCCGGGCCATTTCCCTTTTGGGTCCATCCTCTTGAGCGGCCGGATTTTCCCCCTTGCGACGCTTCTCCGGCCGGTTCAGCAACAGCTGCACCCGTCTCAGCAGATGGCGGTTGGTCGGACTGAGCAGCCCGTAATAGCGGACCTTGTTGAATCCTGGCGGCAGGACATGCTGCAAAAACCGCCGCATAAACTCCAGGGGGGCCAGGCTGGTGTTCCGCCATTTTTGGCTGAGGGCGTCTTTGTAGCCGAACCCGATCCGGTCCTGGCTGACCGTGGTGATCCGGCGGTTGCTGATGGCCACCCGATGCACGTAACGCCCCAGATAGCGCAGGACCTGTTGGCCGCCGTGGGGCGCCGGTTTGCAGTAGACCACCCAGTTCTTCTCCCACAGGGACGGCGGAAAGACCAACTCGGGATGGGCTTTGCGAGCAAGGGCCATGAATTTGGCGCGGAAAATCCGGGACAAGGCCTGGACCGGGACCAGATAGCCTTTTCGGGCGACTCGCCACTTCCCTTCCGCGCTCAAGCCCCCGGCCGGGATCAGGCAATGGACATGGGGATGGAAGACCATGGCTCCGCCCCAGGTGTGCAGCACGGCGAGCAGGCCGATCCGGCCGCCGACATAGTGAGGGTCGGCCGCCAGTTCGATCAGCGCCTCGGCCGCCGCCTTCATCAACACGCCGTAGAGGCTTTTCTGGTGGCGGCGCACCGTCTCCCGCAGGGCCTCGGGCAGGGTGAAGATGGCATGGGCATAGGGGACCGGCAGCAGCTCGGCCTGTCGCTGTGTCAACCACCGGGCGGTGTCGGTGGCATGGCACTTGGGGCAGCAGCGATGGCGGCAGGAGTGATAGACCCGGTGCCGGTGTCCGCAATGCCGGCACTCGGTCACTTGGCCGCCAAGACACTCGGTACGGCAAGCCGCAATGTCCCGCAGGGCGCGGTGATGACTGGCCGGCATGCGCCGACCGAACCGCTCCAGATAGTCTCCCCCAAAGAGACGGAAGACGTCT
The DNA here is from genome assembly GCF_020194955.2 of Desulfuromonas sp. CSMB_57. Taxonomy (GTDB): domain Bacteria; phylum Desulfobacterota; class Desulfuromonadia; order Desulfuromonadales; family Syntrophotaleaceae; genus JAFCIY02. The sequence goes on from NZ_JAFCIY020000001.1 coordinate 293,274, forward strand.
GCCAACTCGGGCATGGCCGGTCTCGGCTACAGATCGGCCATGAGATGGTCAAGCTTCCGGTTCAGGTTGCCCATCACCTTCTCCGTCAGGTGTGCATAGACGGTGGTGGTCTGGGCGCTATCATGGCCGAGCAGGGTCTGGATCACCCGCAGGTCGACAGCGTGTTCCAACAGGTGTGTGGCATAGGAATGCCGCAGGGTATGCACCGAGGCTTTCTTGGGAATGCCGCTGGACAGCAAAGCCATTCTGAAGGCTTTTTGCAAGGCGCTGATACTGATGGCGCCCCGCCGGTCCCGGCCGGGAAACAGCCAAGGTGAATGCCTTTGGGCGCGACGGTAGCGCTGCAACAGTTTCAAGGTCTGTTGCGGCAGGGGCACCGAACGGTCCTTGCCGCCCTTGCCGTTGCGCACCCAGACCAGCATCCGCTCGCTGTCGATATCCTGAGGTTGCATGCGCACCCCTTCGGAAATCCGCAGGCCACAGCTGTAGATCAAGGTCAAGGCCATCTTCACGATGGGGTTGTAAATATAACTGAGGATCGATTGCACTTCCCCGAAGGAGAGGACCACGGGGAGTTTTTTGCGCTTGGCCGGCCGCACCAGGTTGAACAGGGTCCAGGGCCGTTCAAGGGTCTTCTCGTAAAAAAACCGGATGCCGCTCAGGTGGATGGTGACGGTACTGCGGGCGGCCTTTTTTTCGTTGATCAGATGGAGAAAGAACTGCCGGATCTCCTCTTCGTTCAGCAAATCCGGTGAGCGCCGCCAAAACTTGGCCAGAGCCTTTACCGCTGCCACATAGCATTCCTGGGTCTTGCCCGCCAGACCGTGCAGCTGCATGTCCTCGATCATTCGACGCCGAAGCTCGCTCATGACATCCTCCTTTGTTGGGGTTTCCAACAACGCTACCAGGAGGATCGGAGGACACAGCCCCTATGAAAAAAGACAGCATGAATATGCTGCCTTTCAGGCTACCGCGAAGCGGTTTAGTTCAACAGTTTGGATAAGTGGAAAATTTTCCGCCATATCAACCCTATAGCAGGCAAAATTTTCCACTTATCGCGATATTAAAGGGGAAAAAGTGGAAAATTGCTGCCAAACTTTTCCATGTACTGTTACTATAAAAATTTCCAAGAATGTATGAGCCAAAAATTCTACCAGGGCAGCAATATAACCCATGTCCCAAATTCTCACAGTCAACCGTGCGTCTCATGCACCCCAGCAACCCCCATAAAATGAAAGGCCACGTATTTTTATAGACCTTAACCTCCGCCCCGTCAATCCCTTTTAATGTTTATACGTTTGCCAACCCGACACCCGCCACCCAACAACAAATTCCCCATCCAACTGTTGTCCCCAGCCGGGTTTTGGGAGTAGAATGACGGCCATTTTCCAGCAGAAAGAGGTTTGCCATGTCCAACAAGATGGTGCTGGTCACCATGATCGGGCCGGACCGGGCCGGAATCATTGCCGCCGTGGCCGGTTGCATTGCCGCCGCCGGGGCCCGCATTCGGGATATCGAACAGAGCGTCGCCCATACCATGGTCTCCCTGGCCGTGCTCATCGAATTTGCCGACGCCGCCAGCGATCAGCAGCCGCTGCTCAAGGATTTGCTGTTTCTGGCCAAGGAACTGGGGCTGGATCTCGATTTCGAGGTGGTGGACAGCGCCGCCTACCAGTCCCGCACCGCGACCTGCGACAGTTATGTGCTGACCATGCTCGGCGCCGAAGTCAACGCCGCCGTGCTGGCCCGGGTCGGGGCCATCCTGGCCGCCGACGGGGTCAACATTCAGCGCATCAACAAGCTGACCCGCGGCCGGTTGCGCTGCGTGGAGTTCGTGATTCAGGTGCCCGAGGGGCTGAGCATCCAGTCCCTGACCCGGGAATTGCTCAACGCCGGCGCCGGGCTCGGCATCGACATCGCCCTGCAGCAGGAGAATCTCTATCGCCGCGCCAAGCGTTTGGTGGTGATGGACATGGATTCGACCCTGATCCAGGTCGAGGTCATCGACGAGTTGGCCGCCCTGGCCGGCATCGGCGAGCAGGTGGCGGCCATCACCCGGCGGGCCATGAACGGCGAACTGGATTTCCAGCAGGCCCTGCGTGAGCGGGTGGCGCTGCTGGCCGGGCTCTCCAGCGAAGCCCTGGAGGAAGTCTACCGGCAGCTGCCCCTGACCCCCGGTGCCCGCAACCTGGTGAATATCCTGCGCCGGTTGGGATTCAAGACCGCCGTCATCTCCGGCGGCTTCAGCTTCTTCACCGATCGCCTGCAACAGGAACTGGGCCTCGACTACGCCTTTGCCAACGACCTGGTGGTGGAAAATGGCCGGGTCACGGGCGAGGTGCGCGGCCCGATTGTCGACGGGCAGCGCAAGGCCCAGCTGCTGGAGGAGATCGCCGAACGCGAGGGCATCGCCCTGAGCCAGGTCATCGCCATCGGCGACGGCGCCAACGACCTGCCCATGCTCGGCAAGGCCGGGCTGGGGGTGGCCTTCAACGCCAAGGCCCGGGTGCGGGAGCAGGCCAGCTACCAACTCAACCAGCCGAATCTCGATTCCATCCTCTATCTGCTCGGCATCGCCGAATGGGAGATGGCGGAGCTGGGCCGGTGAAACTGCCCCAGCCGTTGCTGCCTGGCCGCCTGGTGCGGCGTTACCAGCGCTTTCTGACCGATGTCGAACTGGACGACGGCCGTCTGGTGACGGCCCATACCCCCAACACCGGCAGCATGCGCCAGTGCGCCGTGCCCGGGCATCGGGTGCTGGTGTCGCCCAGCAGCAATCCGAATCGCAAGCTGGCCTATACCCTGGAACTCATCGAGGTGGGGGGCTTCTGGGTGGATACCCACACCCAGCGCAGCAACCGGGTGGTGGAGGAAGGCCTGCGCGCGGGCGTCATCCCGGAGCTGGCCGGAGCCGCCGTACGGCCCGAATATCCCTTCGGCGACAGCCGCATCGATTTTCTGCTGGAATGGCCGGAACGGCGCATGCTGCTGGAGGTGAAGAACGTCACCCTGCTGTGCGACCCGACCACGGCCTGCTTTCCCGATGCCGTCACCACCCGCGGCCAGAAGCATCTGCGCACCCTGACGGCGGCGGTGGAGCAGGGCTGGGAGTCGGCGGTGCTGTTTTTGGTTCAGCGCGGCGAGGCCCAAGCCTTTACCCCGGCCGACGCCATCGACCCCGAGTACGGCCGCCTGCTGCGCCTGGCGGCGGCCAACGGCGTGCTCCCCCTGGCCTGGCAGACCCATGTCAGCCCCAAGGAAACGGTGCTGGCGCGACCTTTGCCGGTTTGCCTGGACTGACCCCTTCACCGGCGGCAGAAGACTACCTGTTCAGTCTCCCGGTTCCAAAAGAGGCCAAAGGTTCTCGTACTCGTACTCGTTCTCGTTCTCGTACTCGTACTCGTACTCGGTCCCAAAAACAAACACGACAACCAAACCCCGCTCCTCAACAATCCGCCGGACGGAGGATATGCCGAATGCGCGCCGTCGGCCTGATCACCGAATACAATCCCTTTCATAACGGCCACCTGCATCACCTGCGGGCCAGCCGCGAGGCGGCCGGCGCCGAGGTAGCGGTGGCGGTCATGAGCGGCCATTTTCTGCAGCGCGGCGAACCGGCCCTGCTCGACAAGTGGCGGCGGACGGAAATAGCCCTGCGCTGCGGCGTGGACCTGGTGCTGGAACTGCCCTTCGTGTTCGCCTGCGCCAGCGCTCCCGATTTCGCCCGCGGCGCCGTGGCCTGCCTCGACGCCCTGGGAGTCGAGGCCCTCTGCTTCGGCAGCGAGGGGGGCGACCTGGAGGGTCTGCAACGCTGCGCCGCTTTCCTCGACGAGCGGGCGGCGGACATCGAGACCGGCAGCGCCGCCCTGCTGCGCCAGGGACTGAGTTTTCCCGCCGCCCGGACCCGGGTGGTGGCGCAGCTGGCGGATGGTGCGGTCGACGGCGAGCTGCTGGCGACCCCCAACAACATCCTCGGCATCGCCTACCTGCGTGCCCTGCGCTCCCTGGGCAGCGCCATCACCCCCCTGACCATTCCGCGCCTCGGCGCCGGCTACCACGACCTGACGGTCGGTGCCGGCAACATCGCCAGCGCTACGGGCATCCGCCGCCGTCTGGCCGACGGCGAAGCGGTAACCGGTCTGCTGCCGGCGGCGGCGGAAGAGAGCGTCCGTCAAACGCTGGCGGCGGGCCTGAGCCCCGATTATGATCTGCTGCACCGCCTGCTGCTGGCCCGGCTGTTCCAGGGCCGGGACGCCCTGCGCTCCCTGCACCAGGTGGAGCACGGCCTGGAGGGGCGCCTGTTCAAGGCCGCCATGGCCAGCCGCAGCTGGGAGGACCTGGTGCAAGGGGTGAAATCCCGTCAGTTCACCCGCACCCGCATCCAGCGTCTGCTCATCTATCTGCTCAATGCCGTACCGGCCGACGAGGCCGCGGGGTTGCTGGCCGGCGGCCCGCGCTACCTGCGCCTGCTCGGCAGCAGCGAACGCGGCCGCCGCTATCTGGCGACGGTGCGCCGCCGCGCCCGCCTGCCGCTGCTGGCCAACCTGTCGCGCGCTCGCGCCCAAATGCTGCGCCATTACGGCGGCGAGACGGAAGCCTTCCGCCAGGCCCGGAGCATGCTCGATCTCGATGTGCGGGCGACCTGCAATTATACGTTGCTGCTGCCGGGCTGGCAGGGGGAGCGAAGGGATCGGGATTATTTTGAAACAGCAAGGCAGACTGAAGGCTGAAGTCCGAAGGCTGAAGGCTGAAGAAAAGCAGGCTGAAGTCCGAAGGCTGAAGGCTGAAAAGAGGCAGGCGGAAGGCTGAAGTCCGAAGGCTGAAGGGAGGGCAAAAGCGTTCTAACACAGAGGTAAGACGCAAGGGGTAAAAATACGCCTCACAAAAAGATTTTCCTTCAGTCTTCAGCCTTCGGACTTCAGTCTTCTATCCTTCAGTCTTCAGCCTTTCTCTATTCAGCCTTCGGACTTCAGTCTGCTCTTTCCACAATCAAATTCGGCAGTTCGTCGCGGTTGTCGGGGCGGGGCGGGAAGCTTTCGGCGAGGAGATCGCCGCAGCGTTCGATGGCGCGGCACAGGGCGTCGCAGGCCTGGCCGCGATGGATGCCTTCGCTGATGACGGTGACGATTTCATCCCAGGTGTCCTGCGGCACCACGGCGTTGATGCCGCGATCCGCCAGCACCTGGACGCGGTGCTCGAACAGGCAGATGAGGATCAGGATGCCGGTGGCATCGCGGGTGTGATGCAAGCCGCGCTCGACGAAGGCGGCCAGGGCCTTGTTGGTCACCGCGGCGTCGATTTCCGCCGCGGACAGCAGGGAGCGCTTGACCGCCGGCAACCATCGCAGCAGCCAGCGGCAGGGCAGGTAGAGCAGCAGGAAGGCCGGTAGAAAATACCACAGGGAGGCGTTCCACAGCTGCCAGCTGAGCAGGGCCGCCGTGGCCAGGGCGAAACAGCCGCCGGCCACCACCTCGGCCTGGGCGTAGTCGTCGGCGGCGCCGACCAGCATGGGGACGATTTCGCCGCTGGTGCGCTGTTCCACGCTCTGCACCGTTTCCACGATGCGCTGCCGCTCTTCGGGGGTGAAAAAGCGTTCCGCCCGGTTTTTCATGCCCGGTTCCTCCTTGCCTGCACCTGAATCACAGAATCTACCAACGCCCGGAGGCGCCGCCGCCGCCGAAACTCCCGCCGCCGCCGCTGAAGCCGCCGCCACCGCCCCCAAAACCGCCGCCGCCGAAGCCGCCGCCGTACCAGATACCGCCGCGTCGGCCGCGTCGGGCACGGCTGGTCAGGGCCAGCCAGGGGCCGAGAAACAGCAGCAGCACCAGCCAGCCGAAGCGGTCCGGCTGGTCGCCGCTGCGGCCGCTGCCCTGGTACTCGCCGCGCACCGCCTGGATCATGGCGGCCACCCCGGCCTGCACGCCGCCGTCGAAATCGCCGCTGCGAAAACGCGGAATGATTTCATCGTCGATGATGCGCCCCGCCAGCAGATCGGTGAGCCGCCCCTCCAGGCCGTAGCCGACCTCGATGCGCATGGCCCGATCCTGCGCGGCGATGAGCAGCAGGGCGCCGTTGTCGCGGCCGCGCTGGCCGATGCCCCAGCTTTGGGCCACCCGCAGACTGTATTCCTCCAAAACCTCACCCTGCAGGCTGGGTACCGTCAGCACCACGAGCTGAGTCGAGTCGCTGGCCTCGAAGTCGCGCAGTTGCCGCTCCAGATCGCGCACCGTGGCGGCGGACAGGATGTTGGCCCGATCGTTGACGTAGCCGGTCGGCGCCGGCACCTCCAGGGCCGCCGCCGGGCCGCACAGGAACAGGACCAGGACGACGGCGATGGTCAGAAAGCGCTGCATGTCAGAACCTGACCTGAGGGGCCTGGGCCGCGCCGGGGTCGGCCTGGAACGGGGTCTTGCGCTCCAGCTTGAGCAGGAATTTGTTGGTCAGGTTGTTGGGGAAGGTGCGGATGGAGGTGTTGAACACCTGCACCGCCGTATTGTAACGCTGGCGGGCGACGTTGATGCGGTTTTCCGTGCCTTCCAGCTGGTGCTGCAGGTCGCGGAAGTTCTGGTTGGCCTTCAGGTCGGGATACTGCTCGGCCACCGCCAGCAGCCGGGACAGGGCGCCGGACATGTTCTGCTGGGCCGCCTGGAAGCGGGCCAGGGCCGCCGGATCGTTGAGCTGTTCGGCGCTCAGCTGGATGCGGCCGACCTGGGCGCGGGCCTCGGTGACGGCCTGCAGGGTTTCCCGCTCGTGGGCGGCATAGGCCTTGACCGTTTCCACCAGATTGGGGATGAGGTCGGCGCGCCGCTGGTAGGTGGCTTCGACATCGGCCCAGGCGGCGGTCACCGCCTCTTCGTTGGCCTGGATGCGGTTATAGCCGCAGCCGGGCAGCAGCATCACGCAGAGCAGCAGCAGAGGCAGCCAGGAAGTTTTCGCACGCATGAGGGTCTCCTTTGCAAGGAAGGGAAAATTCGTCGGGTTCCAGTGTAATGGAGGGGCGGGCCGATGTAAAGGCCGGAGGGTTTGACAACCTTGGGCGGCCCGTTATGCTCAACGCAGGAGGTCAGCCATGGGCAAACATCTGGTATTGGCGGGCGGCGGTCACGCCCACATGACGGTCATGCGCAACCTGGAGCGCTTTCGCCAGCTCGGCCACCGGGTCACCTTGGTGAGTCCCGACCCCTATCACTATTACTCCGGCATGGGGCCCGGGCTGCTGGGCGGCACCTACCGGCCGCAGCAGGTGCGGTTTCACGTGCGACGCATGGTCGAAGATCGGGGCGGTACCTTTCTGGCCGACCGGGTGGTGCGCATCGATGCGGCCCGTCGCGAGCTGCTGCTGGCTTCCGGGACCCTGCTGCCCTACGATGTGGCCTCCTTCAATACCGGCAGCGGCGTGCCCCTGGCGGCCCTGGACGCCGGTCCGGGAGTGACGGCGGTCAAGCCCATTCATCAACTGCTGGAGGTGCGGCAACAGATCCGGCAAGCCCTGACCGCCGGGGCCCTGCGGCTGCTGGTGGTGGGCGGCGGCCCGGCGGGGGTCGAACTGGCCGGCAATCTCTGGCGGCTGGTGGACCAGGCCGGCGGGGCGGCCGACATCATCGTGCTGGCGGGCCGGCGCCTGCTGGGCGCCTTTCCCGAGGGGGTGCGCCGCCGCGCCCTGGCCTCCCTAATGCAGCGCGGTATCGCGGTCCGCGAGGGGCTGCACGTCACCAGTCTCGCCGGCCGGCAGGCGCTGTTGTCCGACGGCAACCGACTGCCCTTCGATTTCGCCCTGGTCGCCACCGGCGTCCAGCCGTCCACCATCTTCCGCGATTCCGGTCTGCCGGTTGGCCCGGACGGCGGCCTGCTGGTCAACCGGCAGCTGCAAGCCGACGGTCGGCCCGAACTGTTCGGCGGCGGCGACTGCATCAGCTTCCAGCCCCGGCCCCTGGCCAAGGTTGGCGTCTATGCCGTGCGCCAGAATCCCATCCTGTTCGCCAACCTCATGGCGGCTCTGGAGAGCCGGGCCCTGCAGCCCTTCCAGCCCCAGCAGGCCTATCTGTTGATTCTCAACCTGGGCGACGGCCGGGGCGTTTTCAACCGCGGCCGCCTGACCTTCGGCGGCCAATGGGTGTTTGCCCTCAAGGATCGCATCGATCGGGCGTTCATGGCGCGCTTTCAGGTGAGCGGCGAACTCACGGAAGCGGAAACTGAGTGAAATTCATAGGATGTGCCGAGGGGCCGGATTAGGTCCGCCCCTCCGTGATCCCTTTCAAGGAGACGCATACGATGGGTATTCTCGACTATTTCAAGCCCGTGGAAACCTGGGATGCGGACCAGGTGCGGCAATTTCTGCAGGAGCACAAGCCTGATGAATACAACCTGGTGGACGTCCGCCAGCCCGGCGAATACGAGGACGGCCATCTGCCCGGGGCGCAGCTGATCCCGGTCAAGGACCTGGAGGAGCAACTGGAGCAATTGGATCCCGACAAGACGACCATCACCTATTGTGCCGCCGGGGTGCGCAGTCGCGCCGGGGCCACGGTTCTGGCCCGAGCCGGCTTCCGCCAAGTGGTCAGCATGAGCGGCGGCATCCGGGCCTGGGAAGGGCTGGTCGCCGAGGGCGAACCGGAACTCGGTGCCACCTGGTTCGCGCCCGGCCAGACCGTCGCCGAGCACCTGGCCCTGGCCTGGTTGCTGGAGGACGGCACCCGGCAGTTCTACGCCGCCCTGGCCGCGGGCCGCACCGACCCGGGCGAGGTCGATCTGTTCCGGCGCCTGAGCGCCGTCGAGGAGCAGCATCAGGCCACCCTGCGCGCCTTGCTGCGGGACCTGGCGGGCAAGGCGGAACCGCCGGCGCAGATTCTGGAAGAGCGGGGCGGGACTACGGTTCTCGAGGGCGGCATCACCCTGGAACAGGCCTTAAACTGGGTGATGGGCAAGGATCTGCGCCGCATCCTGGAATTGGCCATGGGTTTGGAAACCAACGCCTGGGACCGCTACCTGCTCATGCAGCGGGCGGCGGACTCGGCGCCGAGTCGGGAAGCCTTCGGGCGCCTGGCGGAGGAGGAAAAGCGCCATCTGGGTCTGCTGGGGGCCGAACTGGACCGGGTGCTGGTCCGAGAACGGTAGCCGGCGGTTGAGCAGGCGCCGGCCGCTTTTGAGAAAAGATGAGGGGCGCGTTGCCGGGCAACGCGCCCCCCCATCTTTACGGTGTCTGCTGCAGGATGCGGTAGAAATCGCTGTCGGTGGAAATCACCAGGCGACCGTTCTCCCCGGTGCTCTTGCGATAGGCTTCCAAGCTGCGCAAAAAGGCGTAGAACTGCCGGTCCTGATTGTAGGCCGCAGCATAAATGGCCGCCGCCGTGGCGTCGGCCTTGCCGCGAATCTCCACGGATTGGCGGTAGGCGTCCGAGGTGATGCTTTTCAGCTCCTTTTCCATCTGGCCGAGGATGTCGGCCTTCTCGCCTTCCCCTTCGGAGCGGAACTGGGCGGCGACCTTTTTGCGTTCCGAGATCATGCGTTCATAGACCCGCTGCCGGACCTGGTCGACGTAATTGATGCGCTTGATCTGCACGTCGATGAGTTCGATGCCGTATTCCGGCATGCTGGTTTTGGCCTTGGCCAGGATGCCGGCCAGGAGTTCCTCGCGGCCCACCAACTGATCCGTGGCGATGGGCGTGCCCTCCAGTTCGATGACCTCGACGCTGTCGCCGGGCGCCTGGTAGCCGCTGCCGCGCACCAGTTCCACCAGCAGGTGGCCGGAGACGGCGTCGCGTACCACGGAATCGATGATGTCATCCAGGCGGCTCAGACCGCCTCTTTCGGTGGCGACGCTCCGGTAAAACTGCAGGGGGTCGACAATGCGCCAACGGGCCGTGGTGTCGACCCAGATGAAACGCTTGTCCTTGGTCGGAATCTGGTTGGGGTCGCCGTCCCATTTCAGGATGCGCTTTTCAAACCGGTGGACGGTCTGGATGAGGGGCAGTTTGACGTGCAGGCCGGCCTGGCGGACGCCGCCGACGGGGCGGCCGAACTGGGTGACCAGAGCCTGCTCGCCCTCCTGGACGACGAAGAAGGCGCTCAGGCTGAGGAAGGCCGCCAGCAGCAGGATGGGTGCCAGGATCTTTTTCATCACGGTTGTCCCCCTTTCGGTTCGCCGCGCAGGGGCAGCAGGGGCAGGGCGCCTCCGGTTTTGCGATCCATGACATAGATCTCCTTCAACTTCGGCAGAATCTCCTCCATGGTTTCCAGGTACAGGCGCTGTTTGGTGACCTCCGGCGCCTTGCGGTATTCGGCCAGCAGGGCGCTGAAGCGGCTGCTTTCGCCGCGCGCCTGGTTGATGCGCTCCAGGGCATAGCCTTCCGCCTCGAGAATGGTCCGGCGGGCGACGCCGCGGGCTTTGGGCACTTCTTTGTTGTACTGTTCGCGGGCCTGGAAGATCAGGCTTTCCTTCTGCTGTTCGGCTTCGTTGACCTCGTTGAAGGCGTTTTTCACCGGGTTGGGCGGGGTCACGTCCTGGAACTTGACGGTGACGATGCGCACCCCGATGTCGTACTGGTCGAGCAAGACCTGCAGATCCTTCTCAATGAGGGTCGAAAGCATGGCCCGGTCGGTGGTCAGCACCTCGTTGACGTTGGAAGAGCCGATGACCTTGCGCACCATGGCTTCGGCCAGGTCGCGGATGGCCTCAACCGGGTCGTGGATGTGAAACAGGAACTTGAAGGGGTCGGCGATGCGATACTGGACGATCCACTCCACGTCGGTGACGTTGAGATCGCCGGTCAGGGTCAGGGATTCATCCTCGTAACCCTTCTTGGCGTAGGTGCTGCGCACCCCGGTCTGCAGGGTACGGAAGCCGAACTCCTCCTTGTTGACGCGGCCGGTAGCGGCCCGGTAGACCCGATCGATGCCGAAGGGCAGCTTCAGATGCAGGCCCGGTTCGGCATAGCCGGCGAATTCTCCGAAGCGCAGCAGGACGCCGGTCTCCTCCGTGTCGATTTTGTACAGGGAGGTGAACAGGGCGAGGATGACCAACAGGCCGATGAGGATGGCCGGCCAGGGGCGCCGGCCGGGACTGGGTCCGGTGCGCGGGCCGGCGGCCTGCCGGCCGCGCAGCCGGGCCAGCAGGCGGAGCAACTCCTCGACAGGGTTGCCGGGCTGTTGCCGGTCAGGTGGGGACATGGTTCCTCCTTGTGGGTTGACGGTTGGGTCCAAGAGGTGTCGATGCAGGGAAAGATAACAGGTTTTTCATCCATTGACGAGCAAAACCGGTTGCTTTTGGTCCCTTCGCAGCCTGTTGGCTCCCCGTCGGAAGTTGTGATACCATTCAAAAAAAGCGTTGAACCCAGCGGTCGGCACCAATCGGCAACCCTAAAGGACCATCAGGCAGTGGGCGACAAGAAGACTATCAACGAAACCGGATCCGAAGAGCAGAGCGCGGTGCGCACCCGGCAACCGTCCCTGTTCAGGGTGTTGATGCACAACGACGATTACACCACCATGGAATTCGTTGTGCAGGTTCTCGAGACGGTATTCCACAAACCGGCCGCCGAGGCCAACCGCATCATGCTCAACGTGCATGCCCAGGGGGTCGGTGTTTGCGGAACCTATCCCCATGAGGTTGCCGAAACCAAGGTCTATCGCGTCCACAAGATGGCGCGCAGCGCCGGTTATCCGCTGCGCTGCAGCCTCGAGGAGGCGTAAAGGAGGCGGTTATGTTCGCCCAGGAAGTCCAGATTACCTTTTCCCTGGCGGTGCGCGAAGCCCAGCGCCGCCATCATGAATACCTGACCACCGAGCATATCCTGTACGCCATGCTGTTCGAGGACCAGGGGCGGGCCTTGCTGACCGGTTGCGGCGCGGACCCCGACGAACTCAAGGGCGAACTGGAGGGCTATTTCACCGAAAAGCTGACCAGCCTGCCGGTGGACAGCGAGGTGGTGCCGGAACAGACCCTGGGCTTGCAGCGGGTGCTGCAGCGGGCGGTGCTGCATCTTCATTCGGCCGGCAAAAAGGAGATCACCATCGGCGATATCCTGGCCGCCATGTTCGAGGAAAAACACTCCCACGCGGTCTATTTTCTGGAAAGCCAGGGCGTGACGCGGCTGGATGTGCTGAACTTCATCGCCCACGGCGTGACCAAGGTGCATCGGACGCCGACCCCGCAGCCGGGGGAGGGTGATCACCAGGAAGCCCCGGGGGAGGGCAAGAGCACGCCGTCCCGCGATCCCCTGGAGGCCTTCACCGTCAACCTGGTGCAGCGGGCCCGGGAAGGGCGCATCGATCCCCTCATCGGCCGCACCCGCGAGATCGAGCGGACCGTGCAGGTGCTCTGCCGGCGGCGCAAGAACAATCCCATCTACGTCGGCGAGGCCGGGGTCGGCAAGACCGCCATGGCCGAGGGCCTGGCCCTGCGCATCAGTCGCGGCGAGGTGCCCGACCTGTTGCGGGATTGCGAAATCTACGCCCTGGACATGGGCGCCCTGCTGGCCGGCACCAAGTTCCGCGGCGATTTCGAGGAGCGCATCAAGGCGGTCATCAACGCCCTCGAGCAGCGTCCCGAGGCCATTCTGTTCATCGACGAGATTCATACCGTGGTCGGTGCCGGCGCCACCAGCGGCGGCTCCCTGGATGCCTCCAACATCCTCAAGCCGGTGCTGGGCAACGGCTCCCTGCGCTGTATCGGTTCCACCACCTACGAAGAATACAAGAACCTGTTCGACAAGGACCGCGCTCTGTCGCGCCGCTTCCAGAAGATCGACATCCTGGAGCCGAGCGTCGAGGAGACCGTGGCCATTCTGCAGGGCCTGCGCGAGCACTACGAAGCCCACCACGGTATCCGCTATACGGATGAAGCCCTGCGGGCGGCGGTGGAACTGGCGGCGCGCCACATCAACTTCCGCCACCTGCCGGACAAGGCCATCGACGTCATCGACGAGGTCGGGGCGGCCCTGCGCCTGGCCGGCGGCCAGGTGGCCGACGTGGCGGCGGTGGAAAAGGTGGTCGCCGCCATGGCCCGCATCCCCGAGCGCAGCGTCTCGGTGTCCGATCGCAAGCGCCTCAAGCACCTGGATCGGGATCTGAAGCGTCAGGTGTTCGGCCAGGACCAGGCCATCGACGCCCTGTGCCGGGCGGTACTGCGGGGGCGGGCCGGTCTCGGCAATCCCGACAAACCCACCGGCTCCTTCCTGTTCACCGGCCCCACCGGAGTCGGCAAGACCGAGGTGGCGCGTCAGCTGGCCCTGCAGCTGGGGGTCGAATTCATCCGCTTCGACATGAGCGAATACATGGAGAAGCACTCGGTCTCGCGGCTCATCGGCGCCCCGCCGGGCTACGTCGGCTTCGACCAGGGCGGCCTGCTGACGGATGCGGTGGTCAAGCAGCCCCATGCGGTGCTGTTGCTGGACGAAATCGAGAAGGCCCATCCCGACCTGTTCAGCATCCTGCTGCAGGTCATGGACCATGGCACTCTGACGGACAACAACGGCAAGCAGGCCGATTTCCGCAATCTGGTGTTGATCATGACCAGCAATGCCGGCGGCCGGGAAATGAGCGCCAACCCCATCGGTTTCGGATCGACGACGGCCGGGGTTCCCCGTCATGCGGTCGAGCAGGCTTTTTCACCGGAGTTCCGCAACCGTCTGGACGCCATCATTTCCTTTCAGCCCCTGGGCCGGGAAACCATGCTCCGGATTGTGGACAAGTTTCTCGATCAGTTGCGTCTGCGTCTGGCGGAGCGCCGGGTGACTCTGGCCGTGTCGCCGGCGGCACGGGCCTGGCTGGCGGAAAAGGGCTACGATCCCCGCTTCGGAGCGCGGCCCCTGGGGCGGCTCATCGAGCAGGAAATCAGCGATGCCGTGGCGCGGGAAATGTTGTTCGGCGCCCTGGTCGAGGGCGGCACGGTGCGGGTCGGGATGCGAGCCGGGTCCCTGCAGTTCCGCTTCGACTGACAGGCTGTCAACAGGGTTTCCACATGCCGGTCTACCAACTCGTGGATGAACTGATTTTTCCTCCGACGGAGCGGGCCGAACCCTGCGGCCTGCTCGCCCTGGGCGGCGATCTGAGCCCGCGCCGCCTGCTGCTGGCCTACAGCCTCGGCATCTTCCCCTGGTACAACGACGGCGAGCCCATTCTGTGGTGGGCACCGGAACCCCGTTGCGTGCTCGACCCGGCCGCATTGCGCTATTCCCGCAGCCTGCGCCGGAGCCTGCGGGGGCATGATTTCCGGGTCACCTTCAACCAGGCCTTTGCCGCGGTGATGAGGGCCTGCGCGACCATGCCGCGCACTGTCGGGCCCGGGACCTGGATCACGGCGGACATGGAGCAGGCCTACCTGCGGCTGCATGCCATGGGCTATGCCCATTCGGTGGAAAGCTGGCTCGGGGACGAGTTGGTCGGCGGACTCTACGGCGTCGGTTTGGGACGGTGCTTTTTCGGCGAGTCCATGTTCCGCTTCCGGTCCGGCGCTTCCCGGGTGGCCCTGGTCGCCCTCTGCCGGCGCCTGGTGGAGGTCGGGGTCGGCCTGTTCGATTGTCAACAGCCCTCGCCGCACCTGTTGGCCCTCGGCGCCCGCAATATTCCCCGACGCGAATTCATGGCACGGCTGCGCGCTCTCGAGGTCCGCCCTTCAACCTCCCCCCGTCCCATGCCCGCCTTGGTGTAAGTCCCATTTCCGCCGCCTGCAATGGCCTTTTCAGACCGACGGTTGCTGCATAAAAATTATGCAAAATGCCACAAATCCGCCAGCGACGGGGGATCGCGAGGTTCATCCGGCATGTTCCCCACAGGGTTTTCCACGAACCTGTGGATGAATCGAGAAAAGCACTATAAATCAATGTGTTGTGGATTTGTTTCGAGGGGATTTACGGGGCCCGGCAACAATGTGCCACCGGGCGGATGCGGGTTTCGCGGAAAAAAGCTAATCGTGTTCTAACCTTATGCGAACCATCGGGGGCAGTCGGCCATCGTGGTGAAATGACCGTCTGCCCCCGGTGTTTTCACGGCGCCGGGCAAGGGCTTGATCCGGGTCACCGTGGCGCGCTGCGCTGCCGCTCGCGAATGAAGCGTTCGATGCGTTCCTGATCCCGAGCCAGAATTTTGGCGAATTGCAGTCCGGCCGTGCAGGTGCCCGTCTCATGCTTTTCGACCCAGACGGTTTCGGCCAGGGTGCAGATGGGGGGCGTGGCCGGTTCGAACTGCAGCAGCATGAGGCACAGGTCGGCCACCTGCAGCGGGTTTTTAAAGCCCAGGCGAATGCCTCCGGTGCTGAGGTTGACCAAGCCGCGGGGCAGGGTCGGCGGCGGCCCGGCGGGGGACTCGACGATGGCGGCCAGTTGCCTGGACCATTGCAGTCGCGCGGCGGACAGGGGGGCTACGGCACGGCTGAAACGGATGCCGATGGTGGCATTGAGGCGCTGCCGGGGTCGCCGCTGGAACAGGTTGAGATCGCCGTTCAGACGAAATCGCAACAGGCCGGGTTCCACCTGCCGCTCCAGGGTGGCCGCGGCGCGCAGACCGAGACCGCGGTTATCGGAAAACAATTCGACGGGGGTGCCGGGTTTCCACAGCAGGGGTTCGTCGGCCGCACAGGGATAGGGCAGGGCGATGAGGCAGAGTCCTTCGTGGATTTCCTGGCAGTAGCCGGTCAGGGTTTCCAGTCGATCATCGCCCCGGGCCGGACTGGCCAGGCAAAGTTGGACTTTCTGTCCCGGTCGAAAATAGCGTTTGAACATGAACTCTCCCGGTTGGTTCAGGCTGGTGAAGACTGAAAGCTGAAGGGCGTTGAGGGAATTCGCAGCCGGTAACCCGGGACTCAAAAGCAAATCCTGTACCATTGTTTAATTGGATATTATTTATCGTCCGGTTCCGCCAAGCCCAGGCGTCCGGTCAGGTCATCCATGAATTGACGGGCCACCCGGCCGGAGCGGGCGCCGCGTGACAGGGCCCAGCGCAGGGCGGCGGTGGTCAGTTGCGGTTCGTCCATGGCCAGGTTGCGCTTGGCGGCCAGATGCCGGCAGATGGCCAGGTAGGTGTCCTGATCCATGGGGTAGAAGCCGATGGTGAGGCCGAACCGATCGGACAGGGAGATTTTTTCCGCCACGGTTTCTTCCGGATGAATCTCCTGATCGGCGAGCACGTCCTGAAAATGCTCCGGCAGCAGATGGCGCCGGTTGCTGGTGGCGTAAACCAGGATGTTGGCGGCCCGCGATTCCAGACTCCCTTCGAGGAGAGCCTTGAGTTCCCGATAGTTGTGCTCGGCGTCGGCAAAGGCCAGATCGTCGCAGAACAGGATGAACCGGAAGGGCTGTTGGCGCAGCAGGGCGGTGATGCGCGGCAACTGGTACAGGTCGTCCTTCTGCACCTCAATCAATCGCAGGCCGCGCTTGGCGAATACCGGCAGCAGGCTTTTCACCGCCGACGACTTGCCGCTGCCCCGCTCGCCCCAGAGCAGGACGTTGTTGGCCGGCAGCCCGCGCACGAACTGTTCGGTGTTGCGATGCAGGCGGCGCAGGGCGCCGTCGATGCCGAGCAGATCCGTGTGGTCGGGCAGATCGGGAAATGCGACTCCTTCCAGCACGCCGCCTTCGCCACGCGAGCGCCAGCGCAAGGCGATGAATTCCTGAAAGATGCCCGCCTCCAGTTCATAGAGGGCCAATTGGCGGGTCAGGTATTCCTCGCCCAAATCGAGCATGCGGTCGAGGCGTTCCAGCAGGTATTCCCAATCGATTTCCACGGTATCGTTGATCATGACATGCGACTCCTTGCAAAGATAGCCCGGCGGGCCCTGCCATCATAGCAGAATCCGGGCGACCGGACCCGGGAAAAGATGTATGAAGGCCCTGGCCTGGCCACGAAGTTTGTGCTACAACCCCGGTTGTCCGGCGTGACAGGAAGGAATTACATGGCAAAGCCAATCATGCAGATGTTTGCGGTAACGGCGCCCGGCCTGGAGTCGGTCTGTGCCGGCGAATTGCAGGAGCTCGGTCTGCCGGGAGTGTACATGGAGTCCGGCGGGGTGGCCTTTGAGGGCGGACCGGCCGAGCTCTATCGGGCCAATCTGTGGCTGCGCAGCGCCGGTCGGGTGCTGGTCCGGCTGGGGGAATTCCGCTGCCGGGATTTTCCCGAGCTGTATCGCAAGGCCCTGCGCCTGCCCTGGGGGCGTTTCATCCGGCCGGCCACCCCGGTGCGGCTGCGGGTCACCAGTCATGCTTCCCGCTTGATGCATACCGACCGCATCGCCGCAACCCTGCAGGAGGCCCTGCAACGGGTCCTGAATGCGCTCCCGGCGGCGGCGGGCGACCCGCAATTGCTGGTAGTGCGCCTGGATCAGGATGTCTGCCAGGTATCCGTGGACAGCAGCGGCGATTTGCTGCACCGGCGGGGCTACCGCGAGGCCGTTGGGGCGGCCCCCTTGCGGGAAACTTTGGCTGCCGGGGCCCTGCTGCGCCTGGGGTGGGATGGGCGTGGTCCCCTGGTGGATCCCATGTGCGGGTCGGGAACCCTGGTCATCGAGGGAGCCCTGTTGGCCCGGCAGCGGGCGCCGGGCCTGTTGCGGTCCTTCGCCTTCATGCACTGGCCCCATTTCCGGCCCGGCTTGTGGGGCGCGCTGATGGAGCAGGCCCGTCGGTCTGAAAGGGTCGGGCAGAGCCTGCCGTTGCTGTTGGGCCGGGACCAGGACGCCGAGGTGCTGGCCGCGGCCCGCGCCAACGCCGCGCGGGCCGATGTGGCCGCCCAGGTCGTCTGGCAGCAGGCGGCCATCGAACAGGGCGATGCGGTGGCCGGGCCGGGCCTGGTGATCTGTAATCCTCCCTATGGCGCCCGCCTCGGCGATGCGGCCGGGCTGGTAACCCTTTATCAGCAGATCGGCCAAGCCTATCGCCGTGACTTTAAAGGCTGGCGGGGCGCTCTGCTGTGCCCCGGGGGAAGCTTGCTGGCAGCCACCGGTCTGCCCTGGCGGCAGCTGGAGCGGCTCCACAACGGCGGCATCGAAATCGGTCTGTACCAGACGGAACTGTAACCAACCTGCGGGGAACGTCATCGCTTCGGGACCGGCCGCGGGCAGCGTCCGGGCGGGCGCCAATGGTGAAATATAGCGAATTTTTCCTTGATTTTTTGACAATTGGAACATATAATCACGCTCCTTGCCATGCTTGCACGGCGAGGAGATGAAACGGGGAAAGCGAGGTGAAGTTCCGTGGAAATACAGGTTGTCGACAACAACGTTGAAAAAGCCATCCGGGTGCTCAAGCGCAAGCTGCAACAGGAAGGGCTGTTCCGTGAAATGAAACAGCGGAAATTCTATGAAAAGCCCAGCGTCAAGCGTAAGCGCAAGGAAAAAGAAGCGCAGCGGCGTTTGCGGAAGAAGCTCCGCCTGATGAAGAAATCCTGATACCTCGCAGGACTTTTTCGACAAAATTGAAGGGCCGGTCACCTTGTGTTGACCGGCCCTTTCTGTTGTTAGTGTCCCGTGCGGTCAGTCCGGTCTTCAAATTCCGGCCCTTTTGGTCGCTGGCTGCGTTCCGCCTTCTCGGCTTAACTCTGGCTAGGCCTGCGTCGGCGCGCCTTGCCAGCAACCAAAATCTCTCGGAATTTCTTGACACGACTAACCGCAAGAGACACTAGGTGCCGGCATCCGAAGGATGCCGGCATGGGTATTTTTACGGTGCCGGGAAAGATTGGCTATGCCGGGATGACCGGCAGTTCCAGTCCGGCGATCTTTTGCAGCAGCCGCACCACCTGGGATGCGTAACCGAATTCATTGTCGTACCAGACATACAGCACGCAGCGGTTGCCGGTTACGATGGTCGCCAGGGAGTCGACCACCCCGGCATGGCGCGAGCCGATGAAGTCGCTGCTGACCAGTTCCGGTGAGTTGACGAAGGCAATCTGGTTCTGCAGGGGCGAATGCAGGGCCGTGTCCCGCAGGTGATCGTTCAGTTCCGACACGCTGGTTTCCTTGGCCAGGGTCAGGTTGACCACCGCCAGGGAGACATTGGGGACCGGCACGCGGATGGCGTTGCCGGTCAGCTTGCCGGCCAGTTCCGGCAGCGCCTTGGCCACCGCCTGGGCGGCGCCGGTGGAGGTGAGAACCATGTTCAGGGCGGCGGCGCGGCCGCGGCGGTCCCCTTTATGGTAGTTGTCGATAAGGTTCTGGTCATTGGTGTAGGAATGACAGGTTTCAAGGTGGCCGTTGACCACGCCGAAACGATCGTTGACGGCTTTGAGTACCGGTACCACGGCGTTGGTGGTGCAACTGGCGGCGGAATAGATGGTCTCGTCGCCATTGACCTCGTGGTGATTGATGCCGAATACGATATTGGGAATATCGCCTTTGCCCGGTGCGGTGAGAATGACCTTGGCGACACCCTGGGACTGCAGATGCAGGCCCAGGCCGGCCCGATCCCGCCACTTGCCGGTGTTGTCGATGACGATGGCGTTGTGGATGCCGTACTGGGTATAGTCGATGCCGTCGGGGCTGTTGGCATAGATCAGGCGCACCATGTTGCCGTTGGCGATAATGGCGTTTTCTTCCTTGTCCAGGGTGATGACGGCGTTGAACGGCCCGTGGACCGAATCCCGCTCCAGCAGGCTGGCGCGTTTCATGAGGTCTTCATCGGAACCTTTGCGGACCACGATGGCGCGCAGGCGCAGTTTGTCGCCGCCGCCGGTTTTTTCAATGAGCAAACGGGCCAGCAGGCGGCCGACCCGGCCGAAACCGTACAGCACCACGTCCTGGGGTTCCTTCAACAGGGCGTTTTTGCCCTTGTTGACCGGCATCAGTTCCTGGCGCACGAAATCTTCCAACGGGGTGCCGTTGCCCTGGGCCCGGAACCGGACCGTCAGCTTGCCGATGTCGACGCGGCAGGGAGAAAGGTCGAGCCGGCTCAAAGCCTGCAGAATGGGGAAGGTATCGAGGACCGAAAGCTGGCTTTCCAGGA
Source organism: Desulfuromonas sp. CSMB_57 (assembly GCF_020194955.2). Lineage (GTDB taxonomy): Bacteria > Desulfobacterota > Desulfuromonadia > Desulfuromonadales > Syntrophotaleaceae > JAFCIY02. Next base: position 313,196 of record NZ_JAFCIY020000001.1, read on the forward strand.
CCTGTTGAGCGAATTGATGGGCATTGAGCACGCCGATGACCGTTTGGTTGACCAGCGACTGCCCATAGACGTTGATGTTGACACCCCGATCCCGATATAGATGGCCAATCAGCGGCAACATCGCTTCGGCCGTTTCATCCTGATTGATCCAGTTTTTCAGATACGCTTCCTGTTTCTCGATGGTCATGGCTGCTCCCTTGTCTGGATGCTGATTCGTCAACCCCGTCCTGGATAAAAGCGGTACATCGTAAACAAAGCCCGCATGCGTTTCAAGAAACTTTTACGCCAGATGCGGGCCAGTTTCAACTGGACTTATGATGTCGTTCTGATATTAATGGTGCTGTTGCCCGGTGCGGACCGTGCCGGTTTCGGCTTGGGCCGGGTTCAAGTACGGCAGCGTGTCCGGGTGGTTTTGGGGGCATTTAAAATACACTCATTTTAAACCGGACAACTTGCCTTTTCAACCCATTTATTGCTATTTTTTGTTACTTTTTACTCGATATGGCATGCTGTCCCCGTTTGCGGGCTGCGGCGTGCCTTCCTGCGGTCATGATTCAGCGCTCGTCATAGAAGGAGGACAAAGCCATGGCGGACAAGGCATTTTATCGGGCACTGGGGCTGGTCAACACGCGTGACATGTTTGCCCGGGCAATGGCGGACGGCTACGCGATTCCGGCATATAATTTCAACAACCTCGAACAGTTGCAGGCCATCATCCAGGCCTGCTCGGAAACCGCTTCGCCGGTCATCATCCAGGTCAGCAAGGGCGCGCGTCAATACGCCAATGCGACCATGCTGCGGCACATGGCCCTCGGTGCCGTGGAGATGGCCCGCGAACAGGGCTCGGCCATCCCCGTGGCCCTGCACCTGGATCATGGCGACTCCTTCGAACTCTGTCAGTCCTGCATCGAGTCGGGGTTCTCCTCGGTCATGATTGACGGATCCCACCTGCCCTACGACGAAAACGTGGCCCTGACCCGGCGCGTGGTGGAATTCGCCCATGCCCATGACGTCACGGTGGAGGGCGAACTTGGCGTTCTGGCCGGCATCGAGGATGAGGTATCGGCGGAGCATTCGACCTATACCCAACCCGAGGAAGTGGAAGACTTCGTGACTCGCACCGGGGTCGATTCCCTGGCCATCTCCATCGGTACCAGCCATGGCGCCTACAAATTCAAGGTCAAGCCGGGCCAGGAGCCGCCGCCCCTGCGGTTCGACATCCTGGCGGAGGTGGAGCGCCGCATCCCCGGCTTTCCCATCGTCCTGCACGGCGCTTCCAGCGTGGTGCCCGCCTACGTCGATCTCATCAACCGCTATGGCGGTCGGCTGGAAGGGGCGGTCGGTATCTCCGAAGAGCAGTTGCGGCGCGCCGCGCAAAGCGCCGTATGCAAAATCAATATCGATTCCGACGGTCGCCTGGCGGTGACGGCCAAGGTGCGCGAATATCTGGCCAACCATCCGGAGGAGTTCGATCCGCGCAAGTACCTGGGGGCGGCCCGGCAGGAGCTGGTGGCTCTGATCCGGCATAAAAATACCCACGTGGTCGGCAGCGCCGGAAGGGCCTGAAGCCCAGAATCCTGAAACCTTTAGCAAAACGGGCTGCATCTCATGTTGCATCAACGCCGGGTGGTATTGAGGGAGCTGTTGCGGGATCCGGATCAGGGCGTGCGCGAGGCGGCCGCGCAGGCCCTCGAGCGGCTGGAAGCCGCCATGGCGCTCAAGGACGTGTTGCAGGTGCTGCAGAACGGCCGGCGCGGCGAACAGGTACGTGCCCTGATGGCCCTGGAGACGATTCACAGTCCGCGGGTTTTCTCTCCGCTGCTGGCCGCCCTCAAGCATGCCGATGCTGATTTGCGCTGTGTCGCCCTGCAGGTGCTGGGACGCAAGCAGCATGCGAAGACCCTGGGACATATGGTCCCCTGCCTGAAGGATCCGCATCCCGCGGTACGGGTTCAGGCCGCCGAAGCCCTGGGACATTTTCAGGATCGGCGCCTGGTACCCTGTCTGCTCGCGGTGCTCGATGATCCGGACGAGCAGCTGGTCGGGCAGGCGGCCGCTTCCCTGGGTCGCATCGGCGCGCCGGAGGCGCATGCGCCGCTATTGAGACTGACCGGCGATGCGCGTCCCGCGGTGCGGCGGGCAGCCGCCCGGGCCTTGGGGGAATTGTCCCTGGGCGACGGGGAGGAGGCGCCGGCCGCTTCGTAAAATGGCCGGCAATTCCGTTCAGAAATGCTGCGCCAGGTTCACGCCCTTGAGAAAGGGGTCGACTTCGGCGACCATCCGGGTCTGTTCCGAGGCGGGCAGGTGCAGCGGTACGGGTTGTGCCAGGGGCCGGCCCTCCCGATCAAAGAGGATTTTCAGCTCCACCGCATTGGGATCGTCCAGGCCGACCTTGTTTACCAGTCCGATTTCATTGTTGTCCAGACGTACCAGGGTGCCGACGGGATTGTTGCCGAGGGAGAAAATGAACGCTTCCAGGTAGTCGGGATGCAGCAGGGTGCCGGACAGCCCGCGCAGTTCCTGAATGGCTTGGCGGGGCGAAATGGGCGCCTGGTAGGGCCGCAGAGTGGTGATGGCGTCGTAGGTGTCGGCGATGGTGGTGATGTCGATGAGATCGAAAGGGCCGCCGAGGTCGCAATTCTGCGGGTAGCCTTTCCGGTCGTAGTGAAGATGATGGCCCAGGACGATGTCCCGGGAGCCGGCCGGTGTGCCTTCCATCTGTTCCAGAATGGCCGCGCCGAATTGCGGATGTTTGAGAATTTCCCGATATTCGCTTTCGCTGAGGCGGGCCGGTTTGTTGATGATGGCCAGATCGATTTTCAGCTTTCCCAGATCGTGCAGCAGGGCGCCGAAGCCGATGGTTCGCAATTGCTCCTCGCTGAAGCCGGTGGCGCGGCCCACGGCCAGGGCCAGCACCGCCACGTTGACCGAGTGGGTGAAGGTATAGTTGTCGTAGTCCTTGAGCATGCTCAGGGCCAACAGGGCATGGGGATCGGCCAGGGTGGTGCGGACCATGTCCTTGACCACCCGCTTGGCTTCGCCGGAGGAGGGGATGCGGCCCAGGCGGACATCATGGAAAATGCTGTTGACCACCTTCAGGGCCCGGTCGTAGACGCCCCGGGCGCTGCCTTCCCCCGAATCTTCGCCGCCCTCTCCCGAAAGCAGCCGGACGTGCCGGAGCTTCTGTTCCCGCAAGAAGTCGACCAGGGCATCCGGCCCGTTGAAGGCGCCCTGGTTGATTCCCTGCAGCAGGACGCGCAACTCGTCCTCACCGATGCCCGGCAGGAATTCCAGGCCGATGATTTCCAGTTCCTGCAGGCGTTGACCGATACTCTCGGCCGCCGGGAAGGGTTCGGCGAACAACTGTTCGGCCGCAAACAGGGTGCCGTCCAACAAGCCCAGCGGCAGCTGTTCCCGGTCGGCAAGGAGCTGTTGCAGGCGTTCGGTCAGTTCCTGGAACTGCTTGCGGATGATGGGGTGCTGCAGCGGGTAGAGGCGCAACCCCTTGAGGGCCCCGGCCAGAGCGGCGACCAGTTTGTGGCAGGCATCAGCGGACATGGAGGTCATTCTTCCGGCCAGTGTGCCAGGGCTTGACGAGCCGCGTGGCTGATACGCGGGACGCGGTCATGGATGGCGGCTTTCAGGGCGGCCCGCGACGCGTCACAGCGAATTTCGCCCAGGGCCTGGGCGGCCAGGACCCGTAGCGTTTCCTGTTTTTTCCGCCGCCAGAGGCCTTTGCTGCGCAACTGGCGAATCAGGCACGGTACGGCTTCCTCCCCGGCGATGCGGCCCAGCGCCTTGATGACCCCGGCCTTGAGGGCGACCCTCTTGCCGAGCCAGTCGGGCTGCTTGACGATGGCGGTCAGGGCCGGCACGGCGACCGGATGCCTGATGGCACCCAGGGCCAGGGTGACCGGGCCGATGAGTTCCGGACTGCTCCCTTCCAGCAGGGGCAGCAGGCTGCGGGCCGCCTGGCTGCCGCCGAGTTGCCCCAGGGCGCGGATGGCTTCCCGAACGATACGGTCGTCGGCATGATTCAGGCAGAGGCGCAGCTGGGGCACAACCCGGGCATCACCGATCTGGCCGAGGATCGAAACGGCATTGCGCACCACGTACCAGCGATGGTCGCGGAGCGCGCCGAGCAATTCGGGAACCGCCTTCGGCCCCTGCTGGACCAGTGCCGTCGCCAGCAGCTTGCGGGCCTGGGCATTTTCCTCCGTGGCCAGGCGTTGGCACAGCAGGGGCACTGCGCGCTCCTGGACCGAGGCCAGGACACCGATGATCTCCTCGCGCAGCGCCCGTGGGCAGTCCCGCCGGCAGAGACTGTCGACCAGGAACAGCAGCAGCGGGCCGTCGCTGAGCTGGGCCAGGGTCTGTACCACCTCATTGCGCCGCCCGACGCTGATGTCCCGGTTGCCGAGGATGGTGGCCAGGGTGCGAAAGGCGGCCAGGACTTTAGGGAGTCCCTCTTCGGTCAGAAAGGGGCGCACCCGCAGGGCCAGTTTACGCAGCAGGATGCGAAAGCGCTGCTCGGATCGTTCATTCGGCAACTGGCTCAACAGCTGCTCGAAGGATAGCTGGTCGGCCAGGATCTCTTCCAGGGAACTATTCCAATCCTGGTCCGGCCCCTCGATGCCGGAGCCGCTCTCGATGCCGGAGTCCGTCGCGCCGTCCGGTTGCGGCGCATCCCCCGCACCGTTGCCGGTGACGTTCTGCTGGTCGGCGATGCGGTCGCGCTCGGCCTGAATGCGGCGCAGATCGATTTCATTGACCCAGAGGCCGGTAACCTGTTCCGTCAGCAACAGTTCCTGGAGGCCGCCCTGCTGCTGGATGGCCGCCGGTTGCAGGGCCACACAGCGGGCGAAGGCATTGAGGTCGCGCACCGACAGGTCCTGCATGAACAGCAGGCGCTGCACCCGCCGGGCGAACAGAAAATGGGCCAGACTTTTCACCGCCGGCAGATCCTGGCCGACCGGCGTCTCATCCAGCAGAAAGGCGTCCTTGCGGATCTGCAGGATCAGGTTGCCGGCCTGCAGCAAGGGCAGGAAGACCTGCAGGGTCGTCTGGCCGATCTCCTGCAGGGCCGGGTGGCCGGGGGGATAATAGCGCACCGTTTTGATCAACTTGACCAGTTTGATCAAAGCTGCCGGCAGCGTCTGCAAGGGCAGCGATGTGGTGGATGGATGGGTCACTCAGGCATGCTCCCCTGGTTGAAGCGGGGTTGACGGTAACGCTAACCATAGCTTTTGGGCGAGGTGTTGTCCAGAGGGTTTTACGCCAGCGGCCCTGGGCGGTCTTTAACGGCGACAGGATTGAAGGAGACAAGTAGGATGATTCTCGGCGTAACCGGCGGCATCGCCAGCGGCAAAAGCTTGGTCGTGGATATTTTCCGGTCCCTGGGTGCGGCCGTGGTCAGCGCCGACCAACTGGCGCGCCGAATCGTGCAGCGGGGCAGCCCGGTGCTGGAAAAAATTGTCGAGCGTTTCGGAGTCGAGGCATTGCACGCCGACGGCAGTTTGCATCGCAAATTCCTGGCGGAACGGATTTTCAACGATGATGGGGCCCGGGCCGATTTGAATCGCATTACCCATCCGGCCATTGCCGAATTGGCGGCGCGGGAATTTGCCGAACTGACCCGGCGCGGCGCGCGGCTCATCGTGTATGAAGCGCCGCTGCTGTTTGAGGCCGGCGTCGATCGCCAGGTCGATGCGGTGCTGGTGGTGACGGTGCCGCCGGAGGTGCAGTTGGCGCGATTGATGGCCCGCGACGGCATCAGTTGCGAAGCGGCCCGACAGCGGATTGCCGCCCAGTTGCCGCAACCGGAAAAGATGGCGCGAGCCGATTACCTGGTGGATAATTCCGGCACGCCGGAAGAGACCCGTCGCCAGGTGGCGGCGCTCATGGAACAGATGGGCTTCGGCCCGTCTCCGTCGCGTCGTGATGGCGCAGAAAGGTCAGCACCAGACTGATCAGGTCCGGCCAGCAAGGCTGGTCGGGGGAGGCCAGACCGTGCCCGACCTCCGGCCCGTACAGGTGATATGCCTTCGGTCGGCTGCCGAGGCGTTCGAACAGGTGCCGGCCGCTGGCCACGTTCACCGTGCGGTCCCCCAAGGCATTCACCACCAACGCCGGGGCGGTGATTTGCGGCAATTCCCGTCGCACCCGGCGTAGCAGGCGGTTGATCTGATGGACTCCGGCCACCGGCCGGTACCGGTAGTAATAGGGGATCAGTTCGGGGCGCAACGTCCGTTCCTGGTAGGCCTGGACATATTGCAGCAGGCCGCAGGCCGGCGCCAGCCAGTGACGCAGGCGCAGAAACGGCGAGAGCAGAATCAGACCGGCTGGTTGCTGTTGTGCCGCGAGGGCTGCCAACAGCAGGGCGCCGGTGCTGATGCCCAGGCCGAATACCTGCCGGTGGCCGGTCTGCAAAAGCTCATAGCCCTCGATTACGGCCTGCAGCCATTCTTCGTAGTGCCGGCGGCGCAAATCCTCGTGGCTGGTGCCGTGTCCCGGCAGCCGCACCGCTGCCACCGCATAGCCGGCCTGTTGCAGAATACGGCCCAAGGGGCGCATTTCCCATGGGGAGGCGGTGAAGCCGTGGACCAACAACACCGCGCCCTGGTCCGGTTGCGCGGCGGGCCAGGAAAAGGGCTGGTTGGCCTCGTTCCGAATGGGGAACTCCGCCGTTGGGCCGAGATTTTCCGGCATGATTACGGACCTTGTCGTAAAAACGCCATGGACCCGGTTACCTGACCCGGCGATCCATGGCGTTTGTCGTTTTGGCAGGGACCGCCGCAGGATGGCGGGCGATGCCGTTACTGTTTGTGATAGCCCAGCCGGGTGGAGAGATCCTCGGCGGCCTTGACCACCAGCGGCATCAATTCATCCTTGAGGCGCTCGTCGCTGAACCGTATGGAAGGTCCCGAAACGCTCAGGGAGCCGATGATGCGCCGGGTATAGTCCCGAATGGGAGCTGCCACGCAACGCACGCCCGGATCCAGTTCCTCGTTGTCGACGGCGAAACCCTGCTCGGCCACTTTGGCGAGTTCTTCCTTGAGCTTTTCCCGGTCTCCGAAGGTCGACGGGGTAAAGGTCGGCAGCTCACGCTCGGGCAGGATGACTTCCAGCTCTTCCTCGGACATGAAGGCCAGATGGACCTTGCCGGCGGCGGTGGCATAGGCCGGCAATCGACTGCCGACCCGGGACACGACCCGTACCGTGTTATGGGTTTCGACCACATCCAGGTAGACGATGTAGCCTTCCTTGAAAATCGCCAGATAGGCGGTTTCGTTGCAATGTTCCACCAGGTTTTCCAGCACCGGCTTGGCCTGGTTGAGCAGTCCCATCTTCTTGATGAAAGTCTGCCCCAGTTCGAGGGATTTCAAGCCCAGACGGTAGTTTTCCGTCACCTTGTTCTGTTCGATGTAGCCGCGCGACTCGAGGGTGGCGAGGAGTCGGAACACGTTGTTCTTGTGCAGTCGCAAACGTTTGCTCAACTCGGTTACGCCGAGTTCATCCACGTCGCTGTGATGGAATTGTTCCAGAAGATCCAGGGCATGGGATACGGCCTGGATCATATACTCGGATTTCTCTTTTTTTGCCATCTGCCAGTTCCTTCTTGAAATGGCTGGCCGGCCAGGGGTCGGTCAAGCTGGAAATTGCCTTGCGCAATGCGTCGCAGACTAAACGGGTCGAAGATCGACTGCACCCGCGTGCCGGTCGGCAGGATACGGCCGGGATGGGGGCCGCGCGCTGGATAATTCTGAGAATATAGAATTGCGTTTTACAAATGTCAATAGTATCCGGCGGGATTCCCGGGGCTTTTTTGGGCGTGGGGGACATCCCGCAAGAGAAGCTCTTTCAGATAGTTGCACCCGGCCGGCGGCCACGGCACCGGTTTTGCGGAAACGGCCCCGATTTCCGGTCGGTGCGGTGCCCGACAATCCAATAAGTACTGGTAAACGGTTGTTTTATTCGATATTTCGTGCGGTTACCGTTCCCTGCAGATTGTCGGCGGGGGTTTTCATGATCTCCCGCAGCACGCTGGTGGCATAACTGCCGCGCGGCAGGGCGAAGGACAGCAGCAGGCCGTCCGCATCGGTCTGTACTCGTGTCTGGCTGATGGGTACCCGCAGGGGTCGCCGTTCGCCGGGCATGGACAGGCCCCGGCCGAGACGGAAATGCTCCAGGCTCAGGGCTTCCTTGGCCAGCAGGGCCTGCTCCAGCATGCCCTGAGCGGCTCCGGCCTGGGACATCTTGTAGCCGAACAGCGGGCCGGAAGGACTGATTTCGAGGCGGTCGGCGCGCGGTTGTTCGGTGGCGGCATCGGCAACCAGGAAACAGGCTCCGTTGTCGTGCTTGTAGGCCAGGTCCCCGGGCCACAGAATGTCGAGACTCGCCAGGCGCATGGCGACCACCCGATCGAACAGGTACGACTGAAAGGCGGACAGGTAGAGGCGCAGCAGGCGCGCCGGCAGCGTCAGCACCGCCTTCTCCGGGGCTTGCCCTTTGGCCAGGATCTGCAGCAGCTGGTACTCGTCGCGCATGCCTCTCGGCAGAGCCGCCGCCGCTGCCGCCGGATCGCCGTCGCGGAACAGTTCCGCCGCCTGCCGCCAGGAGGGATTGGTAATCCGCTCGGGGTCGCCGATGATCTGCCGAATTGCGCCGGGATAGTCCTGGCGCAGCAGGGCGCCGCCGATGAGATGGGAATTGCCCAGCACCCCGTAACGCTGAACGCCGAAAAAGTTGGGAACGCCGGTCAGGGACAGGATGTGCAGCACGTTTCCGGCGATGCTTTCCGCCTCCGGTCCGGTGTCGCGAACCCGAATGGTGAAACGGTTGCCGGCCAGGTGGCCCGGCCGCAATTTGTTGCGGTGCAAGGTGGCGGACAGGATCCGGATCCCTTCCAGGTCCAGGTCGGCGGTCTGCTGCGGCGTGGCGCCGGGCACGGAAATGAACTGCCTGGTGGTGGCCTGCGCATCCTTGAGGCCGGCGTAGCCCATGTCCCGTTCCTTGACCTGGAGGGCGCGGGCCAGGCGGCGCATCATTTCAAAGGTGGTCAAGCCGCGCTTTTCCACTTCCAGCATCAGGTGTTCGCCGCTGCCGCAGGCCGGGTAGAGAGGCAGTTCCTCAACCAGGAAGTCTTCGCAGGTTTCCTTGATGTGGCCGCCGGTGCCGGGCAGTTGATCGGTCAGATAATCAGGCATGGCCGGGCTGGCTCCAAGCGACGCGAAACCCCGGCTGGACGGCGCCCAGAGGCGCTGGGGCCGCGACTGCGGACGGGGTTTTCCGGTAATGAAGATAGTGGATCGGCTGGCCTTGCTGCAAAAAGCGCCGCATGTAATTGGACAGAGGGTAATCCGGGAATTCGGTTACCAGCGCCTGCGGCAGGCGGTTTTCGTAACCGGACAAGCCGCTCAGTTCCTCGGCGACCTGCTCGGCGTAATCCAGAAAATCGCTGCTGAAAAACAGATCGCCGGCCGGTTGCAGGTAATGCAGCAGGTTCCGCAGGAAGGCGTCGTTGACCAGGCGCCGGCGCCGATGCCGCTTTTTGGGCCAGGGATCCGGGCAGTTGATGTACACGGCCGCGAGACTGTTTTCGGTCAGATAACGCGCCATCAGATAGCGGGCTTCGATGCGCATGACCCGCACATTTTCCAGGCCGGCGGCTTCGATTTTCCTGCAGGTTTTCAGGCAGCCCTTGTTATAGATGTCGATGGCCAGAAAGTTCCGGTCCGGGTGTCGTGCGGCCAGCTCGATCATGAAATCACCCAGACCGCAGCCGATTTCCAGGGACAGGGGTCCGTCGCCGGCAAACGCCGCCGTCAGGTCGGCCGGCCCGGCCAATTGCTGCTCCCGAAGGAAGCAGGGGGAATCGATGTCGAGTATGTGCTGGGTCATGAATTGCTCGCAGGCTGAGATTTTCTGAAAGTTGCCAGATCTACCATGCCGAAAAAGAAAAAGCAACGGTCATCGCTCGGACTCTACGACCCCGGCAAGGGGCGATTCGTGTTAAGTATTGACACATTAGAATTAGATTGACAAGGCCGGAGGGGGCGTGTATTAACATGTGATACTTTCAATAAGTTAATGGGGTTTTGCTTTTTCAAGGTATTTGGTCAGGTGCCTTATGATTGAAACCGGGAAATTTCTGCAGGCGCTGCCGGGGAGTTGGGCATGACCGATGCGCCAGAGATGGCCCATGCCCATATCCTGAACCAGTTGTTGAGCAGGGGCCACGAGTTTTCTTTCGTCCAGGTCTTGCGCCTGGCCCGGAAAATCCTGGAAAGCGGCAAACGCCGGGACCTGCCGGACGTTTCCTGGCTCGACAAACTCAGGATTCGACCCGAACTGTCCTTGGCTTTTCCCGCTGCCGATGTCGGACGGGTGGAGCAGACCGAAGACGGTCTGTCCATCACCGCCACTTTCCTGAGTCTCTACGGTTCCTCCTCGCCTCTGCCCACCTTTTACACCGAAGAGCTCCTCGCCGAGGCCGCCGAGGATCGGTCCGCGCTGCGCGGTTTTTATGATTTGTTCCACCAGCGGCTCTATCAGCTGTATTTTCAATGCTGGAACAAATACAACCTGCTGTATCGCATGGTCGAGGAGGAATATCCCCTCGAGCAGCACCGGTTGTTGTGTCTCATCGGCCTTGCTGAAGATGAAATGCTGGCCCAGGTTCCGGACGGCCGGCGGATGTTGCGCTACGTCGGTCTGTTAAGCACTTTTCCCCGCTCCGCCTATGGCCTCAAGGCCATGTTGGAAGAGTTGCTGGCGCCCTGCAAGGTGCGCATCGCACAGAACATCTTCCGGCGGGTGCCGATCCCTCCGGATCAGCGCCTGTGCCTGGGGGTGTCCAGCTGTCGGTTGGGCGTGGATGCGGTGCTTGGCAGCCATGTGGACGATATCCAGGGCAAGTTCCGGATCGAGATCGGCCCGTTGACCTGGGAGCAGTACAATAACCTGTTGCCCGGTACGGTGCTGCACGACAAACTTTCCAAATGGGTACGATTCTACGTCAAGTCACCTCTCGACGTCGACCTGCGCCTCACCCTGGCCGCGGGCGAGGCCCGGCCCCTGCGCCTGGGTGATCCGGAAGCCCGCCTGGGTCTGAACAGTTGGAGTTTTGCCGGCGACAGCCTCGGCGAAGTCAGCGCCCTGTTTCCCCTTGCGGATTTTCGCGGCACCTCCCCGGAGTCGGACGGGGGGCCTGCCAAAACGTCGACAGCGGGCGCGGAAAAGCGGAGCTTCGTTCAATATTATCGCCAGGAACTGGCCGCTCTGGCCCGGTTGCAGGCCGACTATGTCGCCGAACATCCGCGGATGGCCTCCATGATCCATGGACACGCCGCCGATCCCGGGGTACAGCGGCTCACGGAAGGCGCCGCCCTCATGAATGCCCTGCTGCAATGGCAGATCGAGGATGATCTTCCCGATTTTATCCGGCTGCTGACCCAGGTGCTACACCCCCGCTACCTGCGCTCCATCCCGGCCGCCACCATCGTCGCCTTCACGCCTCGTTTCACCTGCACCACTTCGCAGCAGGTGCCCGCCGGCACCCGCCTTGACTCGGAGTCGGTGGCGGGCACGGCCTGCCGCTTTACCACCAACGGGTCCGTCGAATTGCATCCTCTGACCCTCCAGGAGGCCCGTTGGGTGCGGCCACCCGGCCAACCGGCGGCCATCCTCCTCGACTTCGAGTTGCATCACATCCCCCTTGCAGACTGGCGCCCCGAAAGTTTGAGGCTGTTCCTGGGCGGTGATTATCCCCGCGCCGTCGATCTGCATCTGCTGTTGACCCGGCACCTGAGTCGAATCAAGCTGACTGCCGGTACCGGAGACGATTCCTGCGTACTGGGTCCCGACTGTGTGCAACCCGTCGCCTGGTGGGGAGACGCCGGCGAAATGGCCTTCGTGGCGGGCGGCGCGGTCCAGTTGGGTATGCTCAGGGATTTTTCCCTGTTGCCCGAAAAATTCCTGTTCCTCGATGTGTACGGTTGGCGGCAGTGGCAACCGAAGGATAAATCGGCGAACTTTACCGTGGCCTTCGAATTCGACCGCCTGCCCGGCAAACCGCCCGAGGTGAGCCGGCAGGATTTCGTTCTGGGCGCGACGCCGGCGGAAAACATCTTCCCCCGCCGGGCGCGGCCCATCACCGTGCAGGAAGCCGGCACCGAATACCAGGTGGTGCCCGAAGGCCAAGAGTGCGGGGCCTATGAAGTCCATGCCGTCGAGCAGGTGACGGGCATAACCAAGGCCAAGGGGGAGCCACTCCCCTTCAAAGCTACGCCCTGGATCACCAGTCGACCCGTGGATGGCCCCGTCTATCAGGTGTCCAGTCGGCCGGCCCTTTTGCGACCGGGTTTCGATACCTTCCTGACCATCAAATTGCCGGACGCCATCCCGATGACGGACTTGTCCGGCCTGTCCGTCGATATACTGTGCACCAACGGCACCCTTCCCAACGGTCTCAAGGCCGGCAGTCTCACCCACTCCACGGACAATTCGCCCGCCTATGCCACCTTCAGCAACTGCAAACCGGTGGTTGGGGCCCTGTTTGACGCGCTGGAGGTCAACTATTTCTGGCATCTCAAGAGTATTTCCTACCTGAACCTGCGCTTGATGACGGCCAAAAGCCTGCGCGGCATCCTGCAAATCATCGGCGCCACGGTGCTCGATTACGGGGATGGGAGCAGGTGCAACGACCGGCGCATCGACGGCATTGTCGGCTTCACCATCGAACAGACCGGAAGAGTCATTCGCGGCGTATGGTGCCAGGGGTGGCAGGTGGATCTGACCCTGCAGCGCAGCAATTTCTGCAGCACCGGCGACCTGGTGCTGTTCGGCTCGCTGGTACACCGCTTTTTGGGCCAACTGGTTTCCGTGTTTTACTTTTTGCGCACCTTTCTCCGGGATTCGGATGGCAGCCTGCTCTATGAATTCCCGATTGTGTTCGGCAAGAGACCGGGGCTGTGAGCTTCCAATGAATCGGGAAAATAGCGGGTCGCCGCCAATAGGCTGGGTTCGGTTCGGATTGCTGCCTGAACCTGCTGCCCGAATCGCGAAGGAGCGACAATGGCTGAAATCATTCTGAGCAATCGACGCATCTGTCCCACCATCATGGAAAGCACCTTCGGCATCCCCATGGATAATCTGGAAGGCCTGGCCTTTTCCAAACCTCGATATATCTATCCCTATACGCCCTATTTGGTATCGGATTATTGCGGTCCCATGGATCGGAGCATCCTCTCCCGGCTTTATCACCCGGATGCGGCAACGGAACTGACCAACCTTTCCCTTTCCTTCGGCGGTGACAACGTGGTCGCCCTGGCGGAGATTGTGGAAACCCTGCGTGCCCACTTGGCGGGAATGGCCGGCACGGCCGGCAGTGTCTACTCGCAACGCATGGGGGACCTGTTGCGGGCCGTGCAGAAATATCAAGATGCCCTTATGAAGTACCGGGAGGTCTGGCAGCAGGCCAAAAAAAGCGGCAGCAGACTGCTCTCCCGGCAGGTGCTGGAGGCCAGGCAAAAAGTGATGGCCGCCTTCAAGGAAATGCAGGCCAAGTTCGGGGCGGAACTCAAAAAGCTAACCCAACAAATGCGATCGCGCCGGGGAACGCCTTTAACGAGTGCCAGAAGGGGCATGAACATCGCCGAGAGCAGCCGCACCGTCGCCAAGCTCCATGTCACCGATACGGCCCAGGCCTCGCGGTTGGTCCGGTTCGCCGGCTACACCAAGTTTCTCGGCAACGGCCTGGCGGTCATCGATTTCGGCAGCCGCGCCGGCCATGTCCACAATACCTACCAGGAAGGCGGCGACTGGGAGCGGGAGTTGTTCGTGGAGTCGTCCAGGTTTGCTCTTAGTGCCTTGGCAGGCAGTGGCGTTGCCAAGGCTGGAGCATTTGGTCTGGGGCTTATAATGCTTTCTACCCCTGTAGGCTGGGTGGGACTTGTCGTTGGCGGGTTGGTCATAGTTGGTGTCTATCCGGAAAGTCATAAGCTGTTGTAATTACGAACAAAAGACACGTTTTTGTACTTGAAATTTTGAGCGTGGCATGACAATATAGCCCTCTAACCTGTTGAATTTATTCAACTTCAATACGGTCAGGAGGGCTCGTGAGGCGAAAAATCAATCGACAAATGTCCATCTTCGAACTCATGCATACCAGCGCCATCGCCAAAGAGCTGCGCTGCATTTCGCAGATTCTGGATCACACGCCGGATATCCTCGATGCCGTTCACCGCGATCTGCTTCAGGGTCGGCGCGAGGATACCGGGCGCTGTGGACTGACGGCCGACCAGGTGCTGCGCTGCGCCGTTCTCAAGCAGTATCGCGAGCTGACCTATGAGGAACTGGCCTTTTACCTGGAAGATTCCGTGGCCTTCCGCTCTTTTGCTCGCCTTGAGATGGGCGTTTATCCCCGCAAGTCGATCCTCCAGGACAGTATCAAGAGCCTGACGGAGTCGACCTGGGAGGCCTTGCACCACCTGATCCTCGACTACGCCGCCGGGACGAAAATCGAGACGGGCAAGAAGGTGCGCATCGACTCCACCGCCATTGAGACCAACATCCACCAGCCCACCGACTCCTCGCTGCTGTGGGACGGCATTCGGATCATGACCCGCTGGATGGTCGAGGGCCATCAGCTCAGGCCTCGTCCGGATTACCCATTTTCCGATCATCGCCGGGTAGCCAAAAAGCGCGCCCTGACCATCCTCAATGCCCGCAAGCAGGAAACCCGCGTGGCCGCTTACCGCGACCTGGTGGAAGTCGCCCGCAAGGTCTGCGGCTATGCCCGGGAGGCGATCCCCGTTCTGGGCGCCTACCAGGGCGACAGCTTCCAAGACGGCTGCACCGCGCACCTTCTGGCACAGAAGCTGGAGCGGGCCCTGCGCATTCTCGAAAAGGTCATCGACCAGACCGAACGGCGTGTCTTTCGCGACGAGAAGGTCCCGGCCTCGGAGAAAATCATCTCCTTTTTCGAGAGCCACAGCGACATCATCGTCAAGTCGCGCCGCGAAACCGAGTACGGTCACAAGGTCTTTTTTACCGGTGGCGCCTCCAATCTGATTCTGGACTGCGTAATCGCCCGCGGCAATCCCGCCGACAGCGAGCAATACATCGACCTGCTGGAGCGCCATCAGCAGCGTTTCGGCACCATGCCGCGCCAAATCAGCGCCGATGGGGGCTTTGCCTCCAAGGACAATCTGTCGTTTGCCAAAGAGCACCTGGTCAAGGATGCCGTCTTCTCCAAGCGTCGCGGCCTTGGGGTGCTCGACATGGCCAAGAGCCATTGGGTCTACAAGCGCCTGAAACACTTTCGCGCCGGGATCGAGGCCAATATTTCCGCCCTGAAACGGCGCTTTGGCCTGACCCGCTGTACCTGGAGCGGATGGCGCGGATTCAGGCGCTATGTCTGGAGCAATGTCGTCTCGTACAACCTGCTGGTTCTGGCACGCATCGAACTGGCCAAGGGCTAACGCGACAAAACAGGCTGTAAAACTCGCCTCCGACAGGAATCGTGCGTCCTTATGCCGCACTTTTGGGATAAATCGGGGGCGCTATGAGACTCAACAATTTCAAAACCCTGCGGATCTGGCATTTGTCTTGCTGCCAGAGTGGCCGCGCCTGATAAAAACCGGGGTTTCCGGACGGACACTAGCTAGAATAAAAAGTTAAAAAATTCCATGTGCTGTCATTGTTCAAGGGACCCTGGGATGCAGGGGACTTGCACCCTATAAGTTCAGGTCCACGCCGGTGATGCTCACCTCAAGAGCAACAAGAAATCAGAGGGGACAATTATGCAACTAGTCGATTTATTTTTGGCGCCTGAAGATCTATTTCGACTTGGCAACGCAACAAGTCCGCGGCTTACGCATGTAAGGAGACCAAAAGATATTGATACTATTGAGATAAATGGAATTACCGCCGTGGTGGCAAATGGAAAAGGGGTTTCGCTTGCAACAAGAGACAGACTGGATAAAACACCTGTCGCTGGCTGGGTATGGATGATCGCCAAAGGAACACATTTGCCAATTGGACTTAAGTTAATTAACGATAGACCTGGTCATTACAGTGTTTGCCCTCAGCACAATATGACATTAGATGAATTTGTTGATTTGCTGTCGAAACTTACCATGAAGTGTCAAAAAGTTTTTAGAAAACAGGTGATATAATGACAAAAAAGCGTGAATTAATTTTTTCCATACTCGACTGGGAGGCGCGATACATCCTCGAATCCATTTCAAGAGAGATGCAACGCCTTAAAACCGTAGCTGAAGAATCAGATGATGAAGATGAAGCGGCAGATGCCGGAAACGATTACCTTGAAATTGCTGGCTTAAAGGAACGCTTTGAAAGCGAAGCAATAAAAGTTTTCGGCAATCTAATTTCTGAAAACTCATGATGAGCAGATATTGCCCTAATCGGGTAGCCGGGGAATGATTTTCACCCAAAGTTCTTTGACCGACACGAGACCTTGCACCTTCAGCCATTGGCTGGTCATGCCGGACTGTGCGGCCAGTTTCCATGGTACAGCCCCGCGCGGATGACGGCGCCCAACGGGGTACCGAGCTTCAACAGCGCCCGAATCATGTTGCGACACCAGCTGAATTTGGTCGGTCGAGGCACGCCCATATAAGGCCTTCCCTCGGAGGTCGTTAGGGGTCAAGAAAGGGGCGGAGATGTTCGGTTTTGGAAAGCATGCCAGCGAATATTTGTTGTTTCTCCGGCCCAATCAACGGGTCGGGGACGGAGTGCCGGCGGAGTTTCGGGCTCACATGACTTATCTTCCCCTGATTCTGGGCTCTTAAAATAGCCCCGAACTTGGTGTCCCAAAAGTTGAGCCCTTGGGTGCTTTCCTTTTCGGCCCATATTTGGTACCATAAAAAAACTGGAGGTGCCCGATGAATATTACCAACGACATCAAGCCAATAACCT
>NZ_JAFCIY020000055.1 GCF_020194955.2 Desulfuromonas sp. CSMB_57
TTGGTCATCATCAGCGGCAAGGGCGGCACGGGCAAGACCAGCGTCACGGCCTCCTTCGCCGTCCTGGCCGAGCGACCGGTCATCGCCGACTGTGACGTCGACGCGGCCGATCTGCACCTCATTCTGGCCCCCGGGGTCAGGGAGCGGCACGAATTCCGCGCCGGCCATGAGGCCGTCATCCGTCCGGAACAATGTATCGCCTGCGGGGCCTGTTTGCGGCTGTGCCGTTTCGACGCGGTGCGAACCGAGACCGGGCGCGACGGGGAATTTAGCTTTGCCATCGATCCCGTTGCCTGCGAGGGGTGCGGCGTTTGCGTGCGTTTCTGCCCTGAGCAGGCCATCGATTTTCCTGAGAGAGTTTGCGGCGAGTGGATGGTTTCCGACACCCGATGCGGTCCCATGGTGCATGCCCGTCTGGGCGTGGCGGCGGAAAACTCCGGCAAGCTGGTTTCCACCGTGCGCCAGGAAGCGCGCCGCCTCGCCGAACAGAATGGTCACTCGCTGATTCTCGTTGACGGCCCGCCGGGCATCGGTTGTCCGGTGATCGCTTCGGTAACCGGCGCCAGTCTGGTGCTGGCCGTTACCGAACCGACGGTGTCCGGCGAGCATGACCTGGAGCGGGTCTTGTCCCTGACCCGGCATTTTCGCATCCCCACAGCCGTCTGCGTCAACAAGTGGGACCTCAATCCGCGGATGACGGAAAACATCGAAGCCAAAGCCCGTCAGGCGGGAGCCCGCATCGCCGGGCGCATCCGCTATGACCGTGCCGTCACCCTGGCGCAGATGCAGGAAAAAGCCGTGGTGGAAACGGACGCTCCCTGCGTCGAAGATATTTGCGCCATCTGGAACCGGCTTGAATTGTAAAACAGCCCCTGTCCCGGCCTGTTTCGGCTGCCGACAGGGAAAGGGATCTGCCCGACAGGCCGGGCCCTGACTCCAACCACCTTCACAGCACAAGGAGAACCACTCATGAAAATTGCAATCCCTCTGGCGGACGGCAAACTTTCCCTGCATTTCGGGCACTGCGAATGCTTCGCTCTGGTCGATGTGGATCCGGCCGCTAAAAAAATCGTGCAGCGACAGGACATCGACGCCCCGCCCCATCAGCCCGGCCTGCTGCCGCCCTGGCTGGCCAAACAGGGCGCCACCATGATCATTGCCGGCGGCATGGGACAGCGCGCCCAAGGCATGTTCAACGATCACGGCATTCGGGTGCTGGTCGGCGCACCGGCCGAAACACCGGAGGACCTGGTGACCAGTTTCCTGTCAGGCACCCTGCAAACCGGCGTCAATGTCTGCGATCACTGACACTGCCGAGGGGATGGGAGTCCGCAACGGTCACAGTCAATGCCTGCTGTGCGGCACCCTGAACCCGCGATCCCTAGGATTGGCTTTCCAGCCGCTGCCTAATGGGGAAGTCCGAGCTTCCTTTCAGGCCCAGCCGGAATTGCAGGGCTATGACGGCATCCTGCACGGAGGTGTCATCGCCTCCGTGCTGGATGCGGCCATGACCCACTGCCTGTTTCACCATGGCGTCCAAGGGGTGACGGGCGACTTGCAGGTGCGTTATGTGCGAAGCGTAGCCTGCGATGCGGCGCTGGAAATCCGTGCCCGTCTGCTGCATGCCAGGCCGCCTTTATATCGGCTCAAAGCGGAACTGTGCCGGGATGAACAGATTCTGGCCTGGGCGAAAGCCACCTTCATGCAACGGCGGAGGCCGTGATCATGGCGGCCAAATTACGCCTCACCATTCTGGTCGACAACCTGGCGGCCGCCGGCCTGGCCGCCGAACACGGTCTGGCTTTCTGGATTGAAAACGAAGCCCGGCGACTGCTGTTCGACACCGGCCAGACCGATGCCCTGCAGCACAACGCGCGCCAGCTTGGCATCGACCTGGCCCGCACCGAGACGCTGGTGCTGAGCCATGGCCATTACGACCACACCGGCGGCCTGCCCCTGGTCCTGTCGCAGGCCCGTGATGCCCGGCTTTTCGCCCATCCCGGCATTGTCCAACCGCGCTACAGTATCGAGAAAGAAACGGTACGACCGATCCACATCCGCCGGCCGGCCATGCTGGCCCTCGATCGCCTGCCACCCTCCCGAATTCAATGGGTGACGCAACCGGTCACCCTGACCACAGACATGGGCCTGACCGGACCCATCCCGCGCGAAACCGATTTTGAAGACCCCGGCGGCCCCTTCTTTCTGGATCCGGCCGGCACCCGCCCCGACCCCGTCGACGACGATCTGGCTCTCTGGCTGCGCACCGAACAGGGCCTGGTCATCGTCGCCGGATGCGCCCATGCCGGGCTGGTGAACACCCTGCAGTACATTCAACAACTGAACGACGGGCTGCCGATTCACGCTGTCATCGGCGGCTTTCACCTGGTCAACGCCCACCGCGAGCGGCTGGACCGCACCCTGGCCGCCCTGCAGCAACTCAACCCGGATTTGATAGTGCCCTGCCACTGCACCGGCGAATCCGCCGTGGCACAACTGCGGGACGCCCTGGGGGACCGGGTTACGCCCGGCGCTGCCGGCATGAGCTGGCAGTTCTGAAGTAAATCGTCAGGTGGAAAAATATACTGCAGCCGCGACCGGAGCACCAGCCGCGGCTGTTTTGCTGATTCAGGTTGTCGCCGGCATGGCGCCGGGATTATACTGCCGGATTGAACCTTGACCACGGACGTTCTCCCGGCCCGGAAAGTGTTCCCTATAGGGTCTCGGGGCGCCCACGCCGAGGGTGTCTGGCGCCCGGATGGCGCCGGCCAAGCCCCAGGGATGGGTTCATGCGGCCCTCGGAGTGGGAGGCGCGAGACCCTTCTCCACCGCCGCTGAATAGTTACCCCGGCCCAAGGCCCTGAAGGCAAAAACCATGGAAAAGCCCATCCTTATCACCCAGGGCGATCCCACCGGGGTCGGCCCGGAACTCATCATCAAGGCCTGGCTCGACGGGCAGTTGGACGGGCCCCGACCGGTGGTGGTGGCGGGCGACGCCGCCGTGCTGCAGCGCGCCGCCGACATCTTCGGCGTCGAGTTGGAGTGCCGCTCCGAGTCCAGGGGCTTGGCGGATCACGTGCTCTGTCTTGGCCATCGGCATCTGCCGCTACGCGCCCTGTCCCGCTTGGCGACGGACGAACTGGTCTACGGCCGACCGGACCGAGCCTGTGGCCAGGCCATGATCGACTACATCACCTGGGCCGCCGAGGCCTGTCTGGCCGGGGCAGCGGCGGCCATGGTCACCGGACCCATCAGCAAGGCGGCGATACATGCCGCCGGCTGTCCGGCGCCGGGCCATACGGAGTTGCTGGCACAACTATGCGGCGTCGACAAGGTAGTGATGATGCTGGCCGGCCAACGCCTGCGGGTCTGCCTGGTCACCACCCACCTGGCCCTGGCCGAGGTCCCCGCTGCCCTGACCACGGACGAGATTCTCGTCACGATGCGCATAACCCACCGCGCCCTGCGGCGTTTCTTCGGCCTGGAACGGCCGCGCCTGGCGGTGCTGGCCCTCAATCCCCATGCCGGCGAGGGCGGTCAGTTCGGCGATGAAGAGGCCCGCCTCATCGCGCCGGCCATCGCCGCCGCCCGCGGGGAAGGCATCGCCGCCAGCGGCCCCCACAGCGCCGACACCCTGTTCCATTTCGCCGTGGGCGGTGCTTACGATGCCGTGATCTGCATGTACCACGACCAAGGGTTGATCCCCCTGAAGCTGCTGCATTTCGAGGACGGCGTCAATGTCACCCTGGGGCTGCCCATCATCCGCACCTCGGTGGATCACGGCACCGCCTACGACCTGGCCGGCAGCGGCCGGGCCGGCACCGCCAGCCTGGTGGCGGCCCTGCGCCTGGCGGAGGAAATGGCTACGTAGGGGCGGACCCATGTGTCCGCCCGGCTCAGGCGATCGCCTCAGGCTTGCGGCCCGCAGGCAAACACATGGGTTTGCCCCTACAGGCCCCAACAGGGTTTTACCCCCGAAAGAATCGATGAACGCATCATGAACAAAATCATCATCAAGGGTGCCTGCGAGCACAATCTGAAGGGGATCGACGTCGAGATCCCGCGCGACAAGCTGGTGGTCATTACCGGGGTCTCCGGCTCCGGCAAGAGCACCCTGGCCTTCGATACCCTGTATGCCGAGGGCCAGCGTCGCTACGTGGAAAGCCTCTCGGCCTATGCCCGGCAGTTTCTGGAACAGATGGACAAGCCGGATGTGGAAAGCATCGAGGGCCTGTCGCCGGCCATCTCCATCGAACAGAAAACCACCTCCAAGAACCCCCGCTCGACGGTCGGCACGGTCACCGAAATCTACGACTACCTGCGCCTGCTGTTCGCCCGCGTCGGCCATATCCATTGTCACGCCTGCGGCAAGGAGATCGCCTCCTGGACGGTACAGCAGATGGTCGACCGCATCATGACCCTGCCGGAGCAGAGCAAGTTGCTGCTGCTGGCGCCCATCGTGCGCGGCCGCAAGGGCGAATACCGCAAGGAACTGCGGCAACTGCAGGCCGACGGCTTCGTGCGCATCCGCATCGACGGCGAAATGCGCGAACTGGGCGAGGACATCGTGCTGGACAAAAACCGCCAGCACACCCTGGAGGTGGTGGTCGACCGTTTGGTGATGCGGCCCGGCATCGAGTCGCGCCTGGCCGATTCCCTGGAGACCGCCCTGCGTCTGGCGGGCGGCATCGTCCGGGTCGAAGTGGTCGACGGCGAAAGCCAGTTGTTCTCCGAGCAGCATGCCTGCGCGGACTGCGGCATCTCCTACCCGGAGATTACACCGCGCATGTTTTCTTTCAACAACCCCTACGGCGCCTGCCCGGACTGTTCCGGCCTCGGTACCCGCATGTACTTCGATCCCGAGGAAGTGGTGCCCAATCCGGCCCTGTCCCTGCGGGAAGGGGCCATCGTGCCTTGGGAGACGCGCACCGGCTTCTACTACCACCAGTTGCTGGAAGCTCTGGCCGATCATTACGGCTTCGACATCCGCACCCCTTTCAACCAGCTGCCGGAGCGGCTGCGCCAGATCCTGCTGTACGGTTCCGGCGAGGAACCGGTGCGCTTCTTCTACGACCAGGGCCAGAAACGCCATTTTTACGAAAAACCCTTCGAGGGAGTGATCCCCAACCTGGAGCGGCGCTTTCGCGAAACGGACTCGGACCGGGTGCGGGAAAACCTCGAGCGCTTCATGAACGTCATGCCCTGCCCGACCTGCCACGGCGCCCGGTTGCGCCCCGAATCCCTGTTCGTGCGGGTCGGCGGCCGCAACATCCAGGAGGTCTGCGCCCTGTCCATCCATGAGGCGGAACGCTTCTTCGCCGAACTGCGCCTGCCGGACAAGGAATTCGAAATCGCCCGCCGCATCCTCAAGGAGGTGCGCCAGCGGCTGTCCTTTCTGACCTACGTCGGCCTCGATTACCTGAGCCTGGACCGCGCTTCCGGCACCCTGTCCGGCGGCGAGGGTCAGCGCATCCGACTGGCGACCCAGGTCGGCTCGTCCCTGGTCGGGGTGCTGTACATCCTCGACGAACCGTCCATCGGCCTGCACCAGCGGGACAACCGCCGCCTGCTGGATACCCTTAAACGGCTGCGCGATCTCGGTAACACGGTTCTGGTGGTGGAGCACGACGAAGAGACCATTCTCGAAGCCGACCATGTCATCGACATGGGTCCCGGCGCCGGGGTGCACGGCGGCGAGGTGGTCAGCCAGGGCACGCCGCAGCAGATCCTGGCCGATCCCAACTCCCTTACCGGGCGCTACCTGTCCGGCCAGCTGAGCATCCCCTTGCCGGCGCAGCGCCGCAGCAGCGACCGGACCCTGCGCATCGTCGGTGCGAAGGAGAACAACCTGCAGAATATCGAGGTCAGCATCCCCCTCGGCGTCATGACCTGCGTCACCGGCGTCTCCGGTTCGGGCAAATCGACCCTGATCATCGACACCCTGTTCAAGGCCCTCGCTCAGCGCCTGTACCGCGCCCGGGACAAGGCCGGCAAAGTCGACGCCATCGAAGGCCTGGAGCACCTGGACAAGGTCATCGACATCGATCAGTCGCCCATCGGCCGCACGCCGCGCTCCAATCCGGCCACCTATACCGGGGTGTTCACCGACATCCGCGACCTCTTCGCCCAACTGCCGGAAGCCAAACTGCGCGGTTATGCCCCCGGACGGTTCTCCTTCAACGTCAAGGGCGGTCGCTGCGAGGCCTGCCAGGGCGAGGGCATCCTGCGCATCGAAATGCACTTTCTGCCCGACGTCTATGTGCAGTGCGAGGTCTGCAAGGGCGCCCGCTACAACCGCGAAACCCTGGAGGTCAAATACAAGGGCCACAATATCGCCCAGGTACTGGACATGACCGTCAATCAGGCCCTGGCCTTCATGGAAAACCTGCCGAAAATCCGCAACAAGTTGGAGATGCTGCGCGACGTCGGCCTCGGCTATATCCACCTCGGTCAGAGCGCCACCACCCTCTCCGGCGGCGAGGCGCAGCGCGTCAAGCTGGCCAAGGAACTAGGCAAACGCGCCACCGGGCGCACCATCTACATTCTCGACGAGCCGACCACGGGCCTTCATTTCGCCGACATCCAGCATCTGCTCGGGGTCCTGCAGCGGCTGGTGGAATCCGGCAACACGGTGGTGGTCATCGAACACAATCTGGACGTCATCAAGACCGCCGATCATCTTATCGATCTGGGTCCCGAAGGCGGCAGCCGCGGCGGCACCGTGGTGGTCAGCGGGCCGCCGGAGGAAGTGGCCCGCTGTTCGGCTTCCCATACGGGCCGCTACCTGCGCCCCTATCTGAACCTGTAGCCATGACCTGCTGAATTTTTGGCCTTGCGTCGGCCAGGCCTTGGGACTAGCATCAGGAGCGGTCGCAACTCGATGGCACTCTGTCTTCCCGAATCACGGACATCATGAAACGCATGCTGTTACGCACCCACAACCTGGCTCCCGGCTGGATTCTGATCATCTATTACGGGCTGTCCATCCTGCTGGGCGCGGCCCTCTTGTCTCTGCCCATGGCCGCCCATGGCACCCCGCTGTCCTGGCTGGACGCCCTGTTCACCGCCACCTCGGCCCAATGCGTGACCGGACTGGTCGTCGTCGACACGGGCACCAAGCTGACCCTGTTCGGTCAACTGGTGGTGCTGCTGCTGATCCAGATCGGCGGCCTGGGCATCACCACCTTTTCAGTCTATCTGTTCTTCTACCTGGGCATGGGCGTCGGCATTCGCGACCGCTGGGTGGTCCAGGAAACGCTGCTGCACACTCCGGTGGACTCCCTGCGCGATCTGGTGCACAACATCTTCATCGTGACCCTGACCATCGAGGCCATCGGCGCGGCTCTGCTGGCGCTGGTTTTCGTGCCGGAAATGGGCTTCGCCCAAGGGCTTTACATGGCCGTGTTTCACAGCGTCTCGGCCTTCTGCAACGCCGGTTTCGCCCTGTTCAGCGACAGCCTCATCGGCTACCGTTCCCATCCGCTGGTGAATATCACCATCATGGCGCTCATCATCCTGGGCGGCATCGGCTTTCTGGTCATCAAGGAAGTCATCGACCTGTGGCGCCGGCCCCAGGGGCGGCGCCGCCTGTCCCTGCATTCACGCATGGTGTTTCTGACCAGCGGCGTGCTGATCCTCGGCGGGGCACTGCTCATCGGCCTGCTGGAATCCGGCGGCGCCCTGGCCGGCATGAGCGGCGCCGAAGGTTTCTGGACCGCAATGTTTCAATCGGTCACGGCGCGTACCGCCGGATTCAACACCGTCGATCTGAACCTGCTGCAGATTCCGACCCTGTTTCTAATTATGTTTCTGATGTTTGTCGGCGCCTCGCCCGGTTCCTGCGGCGGCGGCATTAAAACCACCAGCCTGGGCCTGTTCGTAGCCATCCTGCACAGTCGCCTGAAAGGCAACCCCCATACCAATGTCGCGCATCGCACCCTGCCGGATGCCGTCGTCAGCAAGACCCTGACCCTGGTGATGACCGCTCTGATGTTCATGTTCCTGGCCATCTTCGGCCTGCTGGCCGTGCAGTTGCGCGGAGTTCCGGCGGCGACCAGCCAGGGTGGTTTTATCGAGTACGTCTTTGAAGCCATTTCCGCCTTCGGCACCGTCGGACTGTCCCTCGGCGCCACCACCAAACTGCAACCCGCCGGCAAGCTGATCATCATCCTGTTGATGTTCATCGGCCGCGTCGGCCTGCTCACTGTCGCCTTTACCATGATCGGCCGTTCCCGCGGCAACGCGGTGCAATATGCCGAAGAAAACATCATGATCGGCTGACTTCTCTCTACGGAGACATATCCATGAAACGGTTTTGCGTCATCGGCCTGGGCAATTTCGGCTTCCATGTAGCCAAGACTCTCTATCAGGAGGGCCATGAAGTCATCGCCATCGATCTGGACCGGGACAAGATCCAGCGCATCAAAAATTTCACCTCCTATGCGGTCCTCGGCGATGCTTCCAACAAGGAGTTTCTGAAAGGCCAGGGCATCGGCGAAATGGAGGCCGTAATCATATCCACCGGAGAGCGGAGCCACCTCTCCACCCTCATCACCCTGCACCTGCGGGAAATGAGCGTGAAGCGCATCCTGGTCAAGGCCGTCGACGAGGATCACGGCCGCATCCTCGAGAAAGTTGGCGCCACGGATATCATTTTTCCGGAAAAGGACATGGCCATCAAAACCGCCAAGGGGTTGTGCATTTCCAACATCCTGGAATTCATTCCCATCGCCGAGGACTATTCCATCAGCGAGGTGGCGCCGCCCAACCATTTTGTCGGCCACAACCTCATCGACCTGGATCTGCGACGCAAATACAACGTCACGGTCATCGGCATCCGGGATATGCTGACCGGCGAATTCAATACCCTGCCGGATCCGACCCACATCATCAAGGACAGCGATCTGATGGTCATGATCGGCAAGACGGATGACGTGGAAAAAGCCTGCCGACTCAAGTGACGTCGGCGGTTGACATCGCCGCCCAATTTCCTAATATGTTCATATCGATTGTATTTATGGGCAGATGCGCCCAGCACGCCGGAGCCCGTTAACCCCTAACAAGGAGATGAGGGAATTATGTCCGATGTACGCGGTACCAAAACCGAGGCCGATCTGCAGGAATCTTTTGCCGGGGAATCCCAGGCCAATCGCAAATATCTCGCCTTTGCCGAAGCCGCCGACTGTGAAGGCTTCGCCCAGGTGGCCAAGCTGTTCCGCGCCGCGGCGGCAGCGGAAACCATTCATGCCCATGCCCATCTGCGCGCCATGGGCGGCATTGGCAGCACCCTGGAGAACCTCAAGGAGGCGGTCAGCGGCGAAACCCATGAGTTCAAGGAAATGTATCCGCCCATGATCGAGGAAGCCAAGGCCAAGGGCTTCAAGGCCGCCGAGCGCACCCTGGCTTATGCCAACGAGGTGGAAAAAGTGCATGCCGGTCTCTATCAGAAGGCCCTGGACAATCAGGGCAAGATCGAAACCGTCGACTACTATGTCTGCAAGGTCTGTGGCAATACCCTGGAAGGTCCGCCGGAAGGCCCTTGCAGCGTCTGCAAGGCTGCCAAGACGGCCTTTTTCAAAGTGGACTGATTTTCGACCTGCCTGGTAAAATCTTGAGGTAACCACAATCCGACGCAGGCGGTTCCCGGAAGAAGGAATCCGCCTGCGTCGATTGTCTTTGGTCTCTTCTTCATCTGCATGTTTAACGGAACCGATCATGGAAAAATGCCCGCGCTGCAAAGCGGAAAAAAAAGGAAAATACTGGTGCAGCGCCTGCAAGGCGGTGTTTGTTTGCCCGATGCCCAATTGCGGCGCCACCATCTCCAATCCCGATGCCGAGGAATGCCCGCGCTGCGGCCTGCTCTTCGAAGATTACGTCAAACAGCGAAAAATTTACCGTAAGTGCCCGAAATGTAAAAAGAAACAAGGCCTCAACGAACAACGCTGCCAGCACTGCCGGTTCTGGTTCTATTGTCCGACCTGCGGCCACGCCGTAACCAGCACCAGCGCTCTGAGCTGCCCGCGCTGCGGCACCAACCTGCAGCGCTGAGCTGCCGGGCGTTCTCAACCCTTGTCCGCTGTCCGCCCATCCGCGGCCCCATTGCCCATGACCCGAGATGATTTGTTTTCCCGGCCGCAACAGCCGGTACCCCCATTCGAATTCAACGAGGCTGTCGTCCAGGTCTTCGACGACATGATCCATCGTTCGGTGCCCTGCTATCAGGAACTGATATGCCGCCAGGCGCAACTGGCGGCGCACTTCCACCAGCCGGGCACGGTCATCTATGACCTGGGTTGTTCCACGGGAAATCTGCTGCGGGCCCTGCACGCTGCAATGGCCGGGCGCGCCTTCCATCTGGTGGGGGTCGACAATTCGGCAGCCATGCTGGGGGTCTGTCGAGAACGACTGCCGGCCTGCGATCCCCACCAGCAGATCGAACTGCTGGAGGCGGATATTCGGGAAATCGATTTTGCGCCGGCCTCGGTGTTCATTCTCAACCTGACCCTGCAATTCATTCCGCCGCAGGACCGGGATGGGCTGCTGCGACGCATCAGCCAGGCGCTGCGACCGGGAGGCGTGTTGCTGTTGACGGAAAAGGTTCGGCACGAGGATCCCCGCCTGGATGTACTGCAGCAGGATTTCTATGTGCGCTTCAAGGAAGAGAACGGCTATTCGGCCCTGGAGATCAGCCAGAAACGGGCTGCCCTGGAAAAGGTGCTGGTCCCTGAAACCGTGCCCACTCACCAGCAGCGCCTCCGTCAGGCCGGGTTTTCCGGCATTGACATCTGGCTGAAATGGTTCAATTTCGCCGCCTTCATCGGCCTGCGATGACGGTCCTGATGGAAACCCTGCAAAACGCCGCGGCGGCCCTGGGGTCCGGCTCCTGGCAACCGGAGCTGGCGGCCCGCCTCGAACAACGGGGCGCGCAACTGCGGCACCGGGACGGCAACGTGCGGCGGCTGCTGGGGCGCCTGGCCGAGGCGCCGAGGTTGCAACCCAGCCGTCTGGATCTGGCTGCAGGGCGGGTGGTCATCGGGGCGCCGGAGGATCTCGGCGCATGGCCGCAAGCGGCCCTGCATGATCTGCTGATGGCCTTCCGCCCCTGGCGCAAGGGCCCGCTGCGACTGTTCGGCATCGACGTGGACAGCGAATGGCGTTCCGACCTGAAATGGAACCGTTTCAAGGATCATATCGCCCCCCTGGCCGGCCGGCGGATTCTGGACATCGGCAGCAGTTGCGGCTACTATCTGTTTCGGATGGCGGCGCACCAGCCGGACCTGGCTCTGGGCCTGGAACCCTACCCGCCCTTTTTCTGCCAGTACCTGCTGCTGCAGGGCTGGTTGCGGCAGCCTCGGGTCCACTGCCTGCCCCTGAAGCTGGAGGAGCTGCCGGCCATGGACGGCCGTTTCGATACGGTCTTTCACATGGGGGTGCTCTATCATCAACGCTCGCCCCACGATGCCCTGAATCGCTTGGCATCCCTGCTACGTCCCGGTGGCGAGTTGGTGCTGGAAACCCTGGTGCTGGACGGTGAGGACGATTTGGCCCTCTGCCCCCGCAACCGTTACGCCAAGATGGGCAACGTGTTTTTCCTGCCGACGGTGCCCCTGCTCATGACCTGGCTGCAGCGAGCCGGATTTCAGCGGGTGCGCTGTCTCGACAAGAGTTGGACGACGGCCGAAGAGCAGCGTCGCACTCCCTGGATCAACACCGAGTCCCTGGCCGACTTTCTCCATCCGGCCGATGCGCGGCGCACCGTGGAGGGCTACCAAGCCCCCCTGCGGGCGGTGCTGCTGGCCGAGCGGCGCTGACCCGTTTTTCCGGTAATCCCATTGCAACCCGAACCAAGGAGCCCATCATGCCCATCATCACCCTCGGTATTTCCCCCCAGTCGACGGAAGTCAAAGAGCAGCTCATGGCCCGGCTGACCGCCGCCGCCGCCGAGGTCACCGGCATCCCGGCCGAGAAGTTCATCGTCATCATCGATGAAAATTCCAAGGAAAACATCGGTGTCGGCGGGGTGCCCCTGTCGAAGCTGCAGCCCTGAGGACCGTTTTCGCCCTGTTACCGTTCAGCAAACCTGGACAAGGGTCTCGGGGCGTTCAGGCAAAGGGCCGCATGAACCCATCCCTGGGGCTTGGCCGGCGCCATCCGGGCACCAGACACCCTCTGCCTGAACGCCCCGAGACCCATTAGCGCCCCAGTTACTTCACCGAAGTTTTTGCTCAAGGAGGAACCCGTGAAACAGTCCCTGGGAGCCAACACCCTGGCCCAGCCCGCCCCCGTTTGGCTCATCGGCAGTTACGATGCCGCCGGCCGCCCGAACCTGGCGACCATCGCCTGGGGCGGCATCTGCTGCTCCAAGCCGCCCTGCGCCGCCATTGCCCTGCGGCCGGCCACCTACACCCACGGCAACATCCTGCAGCGCAAGGCCTTCACCATCAACATCGCCACCGAGGCTTTCGGCCGCCAGGCCGATTACTGCGGCATCGCCTCGGGTCGGGATACGGACAAGTTCGCCGCCACCGGCTTCACGGCAGTAAAAAGCGAACTGGTAAACGCGCCCTATGTCGAAGAGCTGCCCCTGATCGTCGAATGCCGCCTGGTGCAGACCGTCGAAGTCGGCGGCCACACCCAATTCATCGGTGAAATCGTCGACGTCAAGGCCGACAGCGCCATCCTTTCCGACCAGGGTATTCCCGACATTGAAAAGGTCCGGCCCATGATCTTCACCCCCGTGATCCGCACCTATCACGGCGTCGGCCCCTACCTGGGCCAGGCCTTCCAGATCGGCAAGGAGCTCTGAACACCAGGGGCGGAATCATCGCCCCTGGCTTTTCCATTGCCATCTTCAAACCCGCTCCAGCCACTGCTTCAGGGCTTCGATTACCACCGTGGCCTGGCGGACGTCGAGACGGCGCAGATCGCCGACGCCGGTCATGCGTTTGGCAAAACGCGCCAAGGCGCTCCAGCCGGGGTTGCGCACGGCTCCGCGCCGGTGCAGCTCCAGCCACAGCTCGCGGGCCTTCCAGACCATGGGCGGCAGGGGCCGCTGGGCGGTGCGCGGCAGGCGCGGGCGCCAGCCGAGTTCGCTCAACCGTTCCAGCAATTGCTGCAATTCGGCATCGCTGAGTTGGGCCGCCGACTCCCGGCCTTCGGCCACGGAGCGGACCACCGCCCGGTAATCGGCATCATCGAGCCCGAGTTCCTTCTTGGCGATATGGATCTTGGCCAACGCCCGCCGGCGGAATTCCGGATCCTGGCTGCGCTGTTCGCTCATCAATGACTCCCTTGTCTGGCCCAGTTGCCCAGCGGAACCTCACTACCAGGCAATTCTCCGAGACCAACCGCCTGCTCTCCTTGCCAAACCAGAACCTTTGGCTAAACTCCAACAAAGCAAAGGAGAGTTATCCATGTGGCAATTCAATGTGCTGGTCACCATGGCTCAGGACGGGCGCTACAGTCATATGCTGGCGGAGCTGGCGCCCTGGGGGGAATTCCACAAGACCGAGTTCCATGGCGTGGCCTTGGGGCGAGTCGCAGACCCGGAAGCGTTTCTGGAAACCATCCGCAGCCGTCGCGCGGAATCCCCCGCGGCCTTTCGCAACCTGGGGCGCGTGGTGCCCTTTGTCAGGACCTTCGTCTTCGACCTGGACGATTTTCTGGCCCGGGCCTGCGAAACCATCCGGGATTTTTTACCGCAGCTGGCAGAGCAGTGCTTTCACGTCCGCCTGGAGCGGCGCGGACTGAAAGGCCGCATCGTTTCGCCGGACATTGAACAGGCCCTGGATACCTACATCATCGACGAACTGGCCGATCTGGGCCATGACGCGCGCGTGGATTTCGACTACAGCGATGTGGTCATCGCCATCGAAACCGTCGGCACGCGCTGCGGCATCGGTTTCATCACCCGCGACATGAGCGAACGCTTCCCCTTTGTCCGGGTGGATTGAGGATGTGTCGAATTATCCCTGGTCGCCGGGTGCCAGCCCGTTTCGAAGCAGGCGCAGAAACAGTTCCAAGGCTTCGGGCGGCGCCACCCCGCGGCGTTGCACAAAAAAGATCGGCAGCTGGGCAAATGGGCCGGGCAGGGGATGCAGCGAAACCAGGGAACGATAGGGTTCGCGATCCACAAAGGAGTACGGCAGCACTGTCACGCCCATGCCGGCCGCCACGCAACTGAGGATGGCATCCAGGGTTCCGAACTCGATGACGTTGTCCGGAACGCAACGCGCGGCGGCCAGCCAGTCTTCAAACCGTCGTCGGCAGGAACATCCCTGCCGGTAAACCAGCACCGTGCGACAGTCCTTGGGCTGCAGCCGGCAGTTGGTGGCACAACTGATGGCTACCAGCTCCTCCACCAGGATCTCTTCCCCGACGATGTCGTTGTGATGTACAGGCCCTCCGACCAAGGCCCCTTCGACCGTAAAATCGAGGACCTGACGAACCATTTCGCTGCTGGCACCGGTGGCCAGACGCAATTCCACCTCCGGATAGTGGCGATGGTAACTGGCCAGTATCGCCGGCAGATGCACCGCGGCCGCCGTATCCATGGCCCCCAGACGCAGCAGGCCGCTGGGACATCCCGCCGGCCGGAGTGCGGCCTGGGCTTCCTCCAGCAGACGTTTCACCGAACGGGCGTAGGGCAGCAACTGCAAACCCGCCGCCGTCGGCACCATGCCACGGCGATTGCGGTGAAACAGGACCACGCCCAACTGCTTTTCCAGTTTGCGGATATGCGAAGTGACGTTGGACTGGACGCAATGAAGCTTTTCCGCGGCCCGGGTCACCCCACCTTCTTCAGCGACCGCCAGAAACATGCGCAAAGCCGTCGAATCCATGCTCGCCCCTTAACATCTGTTATTTTGATGGCATGAATCGATTATATTCATTTGACGTGATTTTTCCAAGCCCCTTATAATAGGCAGGTATCGGCCCTATTGGCTCTCTGCCCGCATCCTTACGGAGGTTGTCACCCATGAGCCCGACCCCCAACACCAAGATCCGCATGTTCGGCTTCCTCGACGCCGCCCGCAAAGCCGCCGGCCTGCCCACTCCGACGGAGGTCTATATTCCCCCCGAGGGCGTGGTCGCCGAGGACCTCGCCAGGGAACTGCAATTGCCTTTCGACAAAATCGAGGGCGTGTTCGTCAACCATTTCGTTTATCCCCTGGACAAACTCATCATGCCCGGAGATCGGGTGGGCTTCGTCTCCACCGGGGTGCCCGGCCCGCACCGATACTCCCTCGGCATCCATCGCGCCGGCAAGGAAACGGTCAAAAAACACGACTGATCTTTCCGTTGTGGACAAAAAAATACGCGCTGCTCAGGAGGCCGGGCAGCGCGCCAATTTGGGGATGGGTTTGGTACGGCCGGCACGACCCGCCGACCGTATGGTTGAAGTGTAATAGTCCGGCTGTCCTTTTGCCATGTACCTTTTCGCACAATTGATGGGATACGCCCACAGGGCAGGCTGTGGCTTTGAACAGACTGCCCTGTGGACAGAGCTTTGACTGTCAGGCGCTGGCCGCCCAAGGCTGCGGAAGAGGCTCCCAGCCTAGCCGGCTCTCCATCAGACAACGACAGGGATCGTTCCCATTTTCCAATTCCTGCGCCATGCGTCGCCGGCAGGCGCGATGGCAGGCCGCAAGTTCAAGGCTCCTATCCGGACGACCATATATCTTCCACGGACCGGGACTGCTGAAGGGAATCGCCGCCCAGCCCATGAAGCCTGCCACATCCTTCAGGGGATAACCCAGGAAGATGCCTATTTCATGGGGAAAATCCTCCTGCTCAAAGCGCCGGGACAATAAATCCAGAGCATCCCGGCTGTTGCCGAAGGGCGCATAACCGGCCCGCCTCAGAAAATTCCTGACCCTCCCGCTGCACAACAAGGTCTCCAGCAAATCCGGACGATAAAGATATATCAGCACGCTGCCGGTACCGTGGCGCAGTTCCTCTGCGGCCAAAGGGCTGTTTTTCAGCAACCCGGTTCCGTATCGCCGCCAGAGTCGCAGCAGATTGCGACCGCAGGGATGAACCTTGTCATGAATCGTCACCAGGTTGCCAGGCTTGACCCCTGCCAGGACCTCGGCGGCGTGAAAGGCAATAAAGGCGGAGAGACAGGCACGGTCATCCGCCAGACGGCTCGCCATTCTTGTCCAGAATCCGGGACTGCAGGGACCTTTCATTTTTTGTTTGTCCATGGCCCAACCTTTTTGGTTTTGAATTTCCTTTTCAATATCATGGTTGACAAAAGCCGTCAAGTACCAAGATTTGGATCATGGCCACTGCCTACCCGCCCAGCGATGCCCGGATAAAACCCATCACCATCCGGTTGACGAACGGTGATGGGATGATAACCATTTAAATATGAAAGCAGTGACGCCCTTCCCCCTTGGAGTGGAGGGTGCTGCTGACCATATCCACCTATCCAGGGAGATTCCATATGCGCGTGGGGGAATTGTGCAACCGGGAGGTCGTGGTCGCGGATCGGTCCATGTCGGTACCGGAGGGAGCCCGGCTGATGCGCCAGCATCATGTCGGCGATCTGGTCATTGTTGAGGAACATGGAGAGCGGTGTTTCCCGGTCGGCATCGTCACGGACCGGGATCTGGTGGTGGAAGTCCTGGCCAACAACCTGGCGCCGGAGACCCTGTCCTTGGGCGATATCATGACCTTCGATCTGATCACGGCAAGGGAGGACGATGACCCACTGGACATCATCAAGCGCATGCGGGACAAGGGCATCCGGCGGATGCCGGTGGTGACGGAATCGGGTTGCCTGGTCGGCATCCTCACCATGGACGATGTGCTGGACCTGATTGCCGAGCAACTTGCTGATTTGGTCATCCTGGTCGGCCGGGAACAGCGTCGGGAAGTGGACCGTCAACCCCCGGAGTGACCGACATCCTGGCACGCATCCGCGCGGCATCAGGATGCCCTTCAGCACCCCAGCCAGGCCCAGCGACGTTGGCGCCGCAACAGTCTCTGGATTTCAGCCATTTGGGCTTCGGCTGCGCGACGCCCGCTCGCCACCGCTTCTTCCATCTGCGAAAAATCGGCCCAATGGGCCTGTTCGTTTTCCGGCCGCAGCAGCAAATCCGCGGCCCGCGCCCGCTCGAGTCCCAGCGCCCAACGTGTTATGGAGTCGGCACGCCCGGCGATTTCCAGAGCTCTGCCGGCACCGGAAAAGGGTGGCAGGTCTCCTGAAACGTCCACCCCGACAACCAGGGAGGCACCCTGGCGGCGTGCCGCCGAAACCGGCACCGCGTTGATCCAGCCGCCATCCACCAGGATCTTTTCCCCCTCCACAACCGGTGGCAGCAAACCGGGTATGGCGCAGCTCGCCGCTACCGCACGGCGCAGACTGCCGCGACTCAGCACCGTCTCCTGCCCGGAAACCAGGTCCAAGGCACTGGCGCAAAAGGGGATACGGGTCTGGCTCATGTCCACATCGGGAATCAGCCGAGCAAAATTTTGCTCCGACAGATTATCCCCGAAATAGGATTTCCGGGTCATGACCAAAGAGAGAAACAAACCCTTCCAGGCTAAATGCATCAGACGTTCAAACACGCCCGCGCCATCGTTTTTCCGCTCCATCAGTTGATAAAAGCGGGACTCCTTGAACGCATCGC
Organism: Desulfuromonas sp. CSMB_57; assembly: GCF_020194955.2. Lineage (GTDB taxonomy): Bacteria > Desulfobacterota > Desulfuromonadia > Desulfuromonadales > Syntrophotaleaceae > JAFCIY02. Next base: position 17,637 of record NZ_JAFCIY020000055.1, read on the forward strand.
TGTCCAGATATTCGGCAAAATGTTGCTGCAGGCCGGCGGCTGACGGTTCCATGGCGTAAATGGCCCCGATAATGGCGCCCATGCTGGCACCGGCGATCAGACCGATAGGCACCTTGCAGTCCTCCAAGGCCTGCAAGACCCCGATGTGGGCCAGCCCCCGTGCAGCGCCCCCGCCCAGCGCCAGACCAAGCCTTACCTTCTTCATTGCCGGTCCCTCTCTAAAGTGCCAAGCGCCCGGACTGTTTCAAAAGACCACCACCAAAGCATATCGCCAAGGCCGACCTGCCACAACCGGGCGCCGTCGATTTTCTATGGTTTTAAATAATGAATTATTTTAAAATAATGGCCGCCACACAAACCATTCATGGAGCGATCATGACCCCCATCAAGGATTGGCCCGCGGCCGAACGTCCCCGCGAAAAGCTGCTGCAGCGCGGCGCGGAAGCCCTGAGCGATGCCGAGCTGCTCGGTCTGATTCTGCGCACCGGCGACGCCGGCTCCCGAGCCAGCGCCGTGGATCATGCCCGGCAGCTGCTGGAACGGTTCGGTTCTCTGCGCACCCTGGCCGGCGCCGCCGTCGCCGAGCTGTGCGCAGTGCGCGGTATCGGTCCGGCCAAGGCGGCGGAACTGCTGGCGGTTTTCGAGATCGCGCGGCGCTTCGCCGGCACCGCTTTGCGACCCGGAGATCGCTATAGCACCCCGGCCGAGGTGTATGAGCATTTTCACGAGCGGTTGCGGGATCATAAACGGGAACTGTTTCTGGCACTGCTGCTGGACAGCAAAAACCGTCTGCTGCGGGAGGTGCGCATTTCCGAGGGCAGTCTGACGGCGAGTATCGTCCATCCCCGGGAGGTGTTCGCGCCGGTGGTCCGGGAAGCAGCGGCGGCCGTGTTGTTCGTTCACAACCATCCCTCCGGCGATCCGCAGCCAAGCCGCGAAGATCTGGAGATCACCCGCCGTCTCAAGGAAGCCGGCGATCTCATGGGCGTGCGGGTGCTCGACCATGTGATCATCGGCAGCGAGGGCTACGTCAGCCTGGCCGACCGCGGCCTGCTGTAGTTTTCCGTGGCATCCTTGCACACAGCGCCCCCATGGTTGCCTTGCCGGCCTTGGCCATGCTATGGTGCGATAAATCAATACATTTCGGACCGGGCGCCTACCCGGTCTTTTTTCTTGCAAGACCCGAAAAGAGTCCATCATGTCCGACCCCGCACGCCGACCCGAACTGCTGGCCCCGGCCGGCAGCCTGGAAGCCTTTTTCGCCGCCATGGAAGCCGGCGCCGATGCCGTCTACTGCGGGCTGCAGGAATTTTCCGCCCGCGCCAAGGCGAAAAACCTGACCCTGTCCGAACTGGAAGGCATGCTCAACTATGCCCATGGCCGCCGGCGGCGCATCTATGTCACCGTCAATACCCTGATCAAGGAGGCGGAGCTGCCGCGCCTGGCGGAGGTTCTGGCGGTTCTGGAGGGTCTGGGCGCCGACGGTGTCATCCTGCAGGATCTGGCTGTCTGGCGCCTGGCCCGGCAGCACTTTCCCGGGCTGGCCCTGCACGCATCGACCCAGATGACGGTACATAACAGCGCCGGGGTGCAGATGCTGGAGCGGATGGGCTTTACCCGGGGAGTACTGGCCCGGGAATTGAGCCTCGAGGAAATTGCCGCCATCCGCCGCCGCACGACCCTCGAACTGGAACATTTCGTCCACGGCGCATTGTGCTTCAGCTTTTCCGGCCAGTGCTACTTCTCGTCTTTTCTCGGCGGCAAAAGCGGCAATCGCGGCCGCTGTGCCCAGCCCTGCCGACGCCGCTACCGGCATCGAAACCGGGACGGCTACTATTTTTCTCCCAACGATCTGTCGGCTATCGATCTGCTGCCGGAACTGGCCGCGGCGGGCATCTGCAGTTTAAAAATCGAAGGGCGCATGAAAAGCGCCGAATATGTGGCCAATGTGGTCGGCGCCTACCGCCGGGTGCTGGATACTCCGGTCAAGGAGCGTCCCCAAGCCCTGCAAACGGCCAAGGAAATGCTAAAGCAATCCTTTGGCCGCAAACCGACCAAAGGCTTTTTGACCGGCCCCACCCCAACGGATATCGCCATTCCGGCCCTGCAGGGCGCCACCGGCCGCTTTCTCGGCGAGGTCACCTTCGCCCGCGGTGACCAGCTCAGCTTCAAGACGCGGGATCGTCTGCACCTGGGCGATCGGTTGCGCGTTCAGCCGCAGACCGACCAGGCGGGCAAAGCCTTCACCATCAAGGAACTGCAGGCCGCCCGCAAGCCGGTGAAACTGGTTCAGGCCGGTGCGGTGGTGACGGTGCGCAGCCCCTTTCGGGATGCCTTCCGCGTCGGCGACGCCGTCTTCAAGGTTTCTTCGGAACAGGCTTTTACCCTCAGTGAGGCCGCCTGCCGGCGACGCCTGCAGCAGGCCGAACCGGCCCGCGAGCCCCTGGCCCTGAACGTTGCCCTGGACGACACCACCCTGCGGTTGCAGGCCACCGTCGCCGGCATCACCCTGGAGCGACAATTTTCGGTTCCAATCTACGATGCCACCGACAACCCCCTGAGCGCCGCCACCCTGCAAACGGTTTTCGAGCGCACCGCCGAAGCGCCCTTCCTCCTGCAGGACCTGCATTGCGCGCCGCTGCCGCCGGTGGTCATCCCGCCCAGCAGCCTGAAAGAGGTCCGCCGCACTTTTTATCGGGAACTGCGGCAAAGCCTGGCACAGGCCCGGGAAAGCCGCCGCCGGGCCCATCTGCAGGCCGCCCTCGCGTCCCTGCTGCCGGAATTGCCCCCGCAGGCAACCGCTTCGCCCGCCATCACCGTCGGCCTCGGCAGCCTGCGCGACAGCCATCTGCTGAGCGATGCCGAGGTGGATCGCCTCCTGGTGCCCCTGACCGCCGGCAACCTGCAGCAGGTGCCGCGGCTTGGACAACGTCTGGCCGGCCGCGCCGATGCCGTCGTCTGGGATGTTCCCTTCATCCTCTTCGATGCGGAATGGCAGGCCACCCGGGATGCCGTGCGGCAGCTGGCCGAACGCGGGTTTCACCGCTTCCGCGTCAACAATCTGGGGCACCTGCCCCTGTTCGACGGTCTCCAGGGAATGCGGCTCATGACCGGTTATCGCCTCTTCACCCTCAACAGCCAGGCGGCTTTGGCCTGGGGGGAGTTAGGCCTCGAGGAATTGACCCTCTACATCGAGGATGACCGCGACAACCTGCGGGAATTGCTGGCCCGTCCCATCGGCCTGCCGGCCAGCCTGACGGTCTATGCTCCGGTGCCCCTGATCACCTCCCGCATCGCCCTGCGCGATGTCCGCCCCGATCAGCCGGTGCTCTCCGACCGGGGCGACGCCTACCGGGTGACGCACCAGGGCGGCCTGACCACGGTCACCGCCGAGCACGATTTTTCCCTGATCGGTCGCCTCGACCAGATTGCCAAGCTCGGCTGCGCCAACCTGCTGGTGGAACTCGGCCACCTCGGCCCCTTTTCGCCGCGCGGCAAACAGGTTCTCGACGCCCTGCGGCGCAACACTCCACTGCCCGGCACCTCGACCTTCAATTTCGACAGCGGCCTGGAGTAATCCCCCTCCGGGCCGCCTTCTCCTGCCTTTCCCTGCAGCCTTCAGTCTTCAGCCTATCTAGCTGATTATTAATTTCTGCCTCACCGTCACAAAACAAGGCTCCCGCCAAATGTCGGCGTTTCATCAAGGAGGAGCCATGTCCCGATTCCGTCGCCGCCCCGGCATCATTGAAGCCTATCGCGTTGCTCATCGTACCGTAATCCCGCCCGTGGAAAATGGCTACCAGGGATTATGCATCGTCTATCCGGGCGAATATCTGTGTATCGATGAACAGGGACGGCGATTTCCCTGCCGTCCGGAGCTGTTCGCCCGCCTTTTCGAACCGCTGGACGACTGAGCCAGCCTTACAAGGAGCTTGCCATGCTCGACATCTGCCCCCTTTGCGGACGCACCAAGTGCACTCAGGATTATCCCCCCGCCCCCTGCGCCATCTGCGAGGACGAGTTTGCCCGGGAAGTGTGGCCGCAGCGCCTGGTTCCGCGCCTGCCCAGTCACCAGAGGGAAATTCCCCCGGGCCATGAAATCCGACCTTGATCGGCAGCCACAAAAAAGGGGTCGCCACCCCGGCAACCCCGCACAATTTGGCCCCTTCCGACCGGCGCCCCATCTCTAAAACCGCAGGCGCCAGGCCCGGAGGGGATGCCGGAGACAAAACCGCCGCCATTCCTTCCGCCAGTGGCTTACCAGAGCGGTATCTTCGTTCCCGGCATCGCGCAGCAATTGGCGCAGCACTAACGGCCGGACGAAATATTTCCGGATTCGCCGATAGTTCTCCAGAAACTGCTCCTCCTCCACGGCTGTGGGGTTGAACCCCGGCCGTGGCTGGTCGAGGTAGGCAAAATCCCCCCATTTTAAATTTTTTCGTTGGCCTTCAGTCAGCCCCTCGAACAGAGGCGTACCCGGCAACGGCGCCATGATGGCCGCCGACAAGACCTCAGGGCGAATGGCACGAATGAAGCGCAGATTGTCGGCCATGTCGCGGGCCGTTTCTCCCGGCAGACCAAACATCATGTTGGCATACACCCGCAGCCCGGCGGCGCGGGTCCGGCGGGCCGCAGCCAGGTTCTGGGCCACACTGGTATTCTTGCCAATGGCCTGCAACAACCGGTCGCTAGCCGTTTCAAAGCCGTATTCCACCTGGATGCAGCCGGCTGCCCGCATCTCCCGCAACAGTTCCGGTTGCGCCTGGTCCGCCCGCAGGCAACAGGCCCATTGCAGACGTCGATGCCAGCCGCGTTGTCGAATGGCAAGGCATAAGCGCTGCAGTCGATCCTCGTCGGCGGCAAAGGTCTCGTCCTCGAACAACAGGCCGTCGATGGCATATTCCCCCAGGGCCTGCTCCATCATGGCCAGGATATAGTCCACCGAATGGAACCTCACCCCCGCTCCGGCGGTCAGCGGAGCGGCACAGAAACGGCAGGCATTGGGACAGCCGCGCGAAGTGCGCAGGTTGAGCACCCGCAAGGGCAGCCAGCGAATCAGCCAGCGGCTGCGAGCGGTGTAGTAATCCATGGTACACAGATCCCAAGCCGGCGGCGGCAGCCGATCCAGATCGGCGCAGGCCGGCCTTGGCAGCAGCTTGGCGGGACCAGCCGTGGGCCGCAGCAGCAGACCGGCAATGGACGCAGCGGAGCCCTCTTGGGCCACCTCCAACAGGGTCCATTCCAATTCGCCGACCACCGCCCCGTTCAAATCCGGGCAGGCCGCCAGGGATTCTTCCGGCAGGGCGGTGGCATGGGGCCCGGCCAAAAGCAGCGATGGGCCGGAACCGAGGACCGAACGAACCAGACCGGCCAAACGAAAGGTTTCTGCCGCCGCCGCCGAGGGGGAGAAAAAGACCACCTGCTCCGGAGCGAAGTCCCGCAGTGTGCCACACAGCCGGGCATCGGCCGCGGGCCAATCAAAACCGGTTGCCGCCAGCTCCGCCTGCCGGTCCAGCAGCCCCACCGGGTGCCCATGCCGGCGCAGCAGGGCGGACGCCTGGGCCGCTTCCGTAGGGACGATGGAATACAGAAAAACGCCGCGCGGCCAGGAATCGGCCGGCGGCGTCGGACAAATCAGCAGCACCCTCATGGCGCATCCTCGCCGGGGCTGGAGAGAATCGCCCCCTGATCGTTGGCCGGAAGCCGGACGGGACCACCCCCTTTTAGGTATTGCCGAAAGAGATTTTTGCGCAAACCGTCGCCGCCGCGCGGCGACAATCCCCGCATCACCAAGGGCGGCGACAACAGCCACCGACACCAGAAGGGGGGCGGGGTCAGCCCCAGGCGTCGGCCCACAATAGGCGCTTCCGGGCCCTCGAACAGGGTTGCCACCAGCCAGCAGGCCGTAGCCAGCACCCGGTTGCTGCCGGTGCGTCCGGCCCGCTCGGCCAGCCAGAGAAGGTTCATGGCTTCACCCCGACGCAGCAGTTGCAACAGGTCCACCAGAAATTTGAGGCGATCGAACTGGTGCCCGCTGCCGGCATGCACCGCTGCCAGCAGCAGGCGGCCTTCATGACCAAAGCCCCCGGCATCATCCAGCAAATCGTCCAGAACGACATGAACGCCTCGATGCAGGCTGGGCGAATTGACCAGGTTCCAATGCAGTTCGACGCGCAGGCTGACCCCGGCCACGGCCAATTGATAGACCTCTTCGCCGTAAGCGGCGGCATGCTTGAGGGGGCCGTCGCTGTGCCGGGCGCAACCTTCCTCAAGCAGCACCCGGCCGGCGCGGGCGAAATCCTCCGGCCGCACCAGCAGATCGATATCGGTAAAACTGCGCAGGGCAGGGCGGGGATAGAGCTGGTCCGCGAAATCCGCGCCCTTGAGCAGCAAGGCCGGCAAACCGGCGGCTTCAAGGGCCCGGCACATCCGCAGACCGTAAGCGCGCAGCAACATGCCGCGGGCGGCATCAATGCGCACAACTGGGGCCAAGGCCCGGATTGCCGCATCGCGCCAGCAGACCGGCCAAACCTCTGCGGATGCGCCTTGCAGGTTGGCCAGCACCGTGCCGTGCACCCCATGAAAAAGGGCCCGCCGGCACAGTTCTTCCGCCGACAACCGCGGCACCCAGCCGCTGCCGGCAGGGGGTCTGACCCGCCCCTCGGGATCGCTGAGCGCCAGCAGGACCCGATCGGGGGCGTTCATACCAGGACCTCACCCTCCAACACCGACTGGATCACTTCCGGCAAATCGGCCAGATCCGGCCCCACGGACAGGCCAAAGCAGGGCGTACTTTTGCAGAGTTCGGCCAGGGTTTGAAACATGGCGCCGCCGGGACCCTCTGCCAGGGGTTCGATGACCCGCAGGTTGCCCTGCAGCAGGCGCGGCAGGACGGCAAGGCCCGACAACGGTTGGAGGCGATGCTCTCCCGCGCTGCGGGGTTGCAGCAGAAACAGGGCACGAATCGGATATCGCACCCGCGGATCGGCGCCGGGCAGATCGCGGAACCGCACCCGCCATTCATCGCTGTTCGGCAGCTTGCGGCTGGGCAGGTGACGCAGCTCCGGCAGGAGTTCGAAGGTCTTTTCATGCACCTTGCTGGCGCGCGGCAACCCCCAAAGCTGAAAACAACCGTCCGTTTTGGACAAAAAACCGGCATCGTCGCAGATCAGGGGCCAGCCCTGACGGGCCAGGGCCAGGACCGAAGTGGTCTTGCCGGCGCCGCTGGCGCCAAAGAACATGACGCCATGGCGGCCTCCGGGCAGCACATTGGCCCCCGTATGCAGCAGGTACATGCCGCTGCCAGCCAATAGCTCGGATAACAGGGGGATCAGGGACTGAAAACCCCATATTCCCCACTTGCCCCGCACCACCACGGCCTCCGCGGTCTGTTGCCGCAGGTCATAGCGGGTGACCGCCACATCCTCCAGCAGGTTGACCCGCTGCCCCGTGGGCCGCACCAACAGCCGCATGGGCACCCCGCCTTCCGGGGTCGCGGAGAAGGTCTTCGGATAAGACTGTTCTTCGATATCCGGCAACTGCCCGGCGTACTCCACGGTGCGACCGCGCAACACAAAAGCCCCTTCATCAGCGTTGAGGGAAGGATGATGCGCAACACGAAAAAATCCATCCAACAGCGTTTCCACGGCCTGAAGCAGGCCCTGGTCCTCACTTTCGACCCGGAGCGACTGAGAATGAAGCGAAAAATATCGGGTTTCGAGCATGACAACACACGGCAAGAGAAGAGCGGTAATTGAAACAAAGCCGGTCCGTGCCCAGCTACGGCACGGACCGGCCTTGGATCAACGAAAAGTATTCGTCCTCGATAAGTGCTATCGATCGTCGCCGGAAACAATCATGCTGCCCCCGGCAGTGACTTCCTGCAGAGTTTCACCCGGATGGAGCAGGGGCGGTTGATAACTCTGTTTTTGCGACGCTTGCTTTTCCATGGGCAGCTCCTTTTAAAAGATGTCGACAAAGTCAGCTGGGCAGCGGCTCGCCCGAGGTAATCATTGCCATTTCGGTGATGGCCTCCAGCAATTCCTGCCTTTCCAGACAGGGCGCCTGGTAGGCTTGTTTCTTGGTTTGGTTTTCCATGCTAACCCTCCCATTAATTATTTCGACATTTCTCCGGACACAATGGGTTGAGTACCCTCCACCACCTCCGCCAGGAGGTCCAGAGTCGTCAACGCCGGCGTCTGATAATCCCGTTTGGTCTGCTGCGCACTCATTTTTTCCCTCCTTGCTTATGCTTATTCGATTATCACACCGGAGACACTCTCGGAAATTTCCGTTATTTCGGCGAGAGTTTCCTGCTTTTCCAGTTCCGGCGCCTGATAATCCTGTTTGCTTTCCTGCATAATCTCCCTCCCTGAAAAAGAACTTGAATTTTCCACTCCCAGCTCAAAACTACCTGCTTTCAATCCGCAAGATCCGATGGAACAACGCTGAAATGACCGATTGTTCAGCCCCGCACAAACATTGTTCTGAATTCCGTCTCATTGTCAACACTAAATTGCACAAAAGTCCGCATGCGCGTACCGGGCAGGGACGGCGCCGTGATGTTTTCACCGTTCACCGTGACCCAGCAGTGGGCGTGGAGACGTCGGGGATCCATGCTGGGCGGCGCGATGGCAAAATGCATCAGTACCGGCCGGCCGGCCAAGCGCAGAAAGTGACCCATGGTCAGTCCCAGACGATAGCAGGCTCGGCGCTTCATCCAGCGCGGGCGGCGCAGGGCGGCATGTACCAGTACCGAGAGGGTTGCAACCGGCACACGCCGGTAGGGTTGCCATTTGGGACCGGCAATCAGCAATCGCACCAACCGCGGAAGAGACAACCAACGATCCAGCAAAGGTATGGCGAGGGTCACCAGGCGGATATGGAGGCGCAGCAACAAATGCATCAGCCACACCGGATCAGAGCAGCTTCCACCAGCCTGGAAGACAAGTGCCGCAAATCCTGCTCGAGTCGGTCCCGTTCCACCTCGAACTCGGCATGCACGGCATCCACCAGTTCGGAAAATGAACGCCGGCCATCCATCAGCTCCAGAAATCGCCGGGTGGTAAGATTACAGGTAAACAATTGGCCGGTGGTCAGCTGCAGGATGACGGCCGGCTCATTTTCGCCCATGTCCTGCCAGGTCACATCCGGTTGCAGCTGCAGAATCGCTGTGTTGGAAATCATGGTTTACCTCATAAAAGATGCGTTTGCCTGGCATGGACATGCAGCAATCCAGGCCAAGCCAGGCTTGAGAACCTTGGATTGGGCCAGCATAATGTATCGACCGGCCAATGGCAACCGAAACAGTGTTATGGGTGGCGGGTCCTGCTTGACAGTCCAAGGCAGCTGTGTTACGCAGAAACAAGGATTTTCCGCAGGTTGGCTGCGCTACCGGACAGGGGGTGATCATGATCCAGCAACAATCGGCCAAGCTTTTCGCCAAAGCCCAACAGGTCATTCCCGGCGGGGTCAACAGCCCGGTCCGCGCCTTCAAGGCCGTCGGCCGCCAGCCGATCTTCATCGAACGGGCGGAAGGCTGCCGGTTGTACGATGCCGACGGCAATGCCTATATCGATTATGTCGGCTCCTGGGGGCCGATGATACTCGGGCACGGCCATCCCCAAGTGGTGGCGGCTCTGCGGGCCGCCGTCGGCCGCGGCACCTCCTTCGGTGCCCCGACGGCCCTGGAAACGGAATTGGCCGAACTGGTCTGCGCCGCCTATCCCAACATCGAACGGATCCGCATGGTATCGTCCGGCACCGAGGCGACCATGAGCGCCATCCGCCTGGCCCGCGGTTACACCGGCCGGGACAAGATCCTCAAATTCGAGGGCTGTTATCACGGCCATGCCGACAGCCTGCTGGTGAAAGCCGGCAGCGGCGCCGCAACCTTCGGCGTACCAAGTTCTCCGGGAGTACCGGCGGACTGCGCCCGCCATACTTTGACGGCGCCCTTTAACGATCTGGAGCTGGTCCGGGAACTGGTCGCCGCCGAGAGCCGCGCCATCGCCGCCATCATCGTCGAGCCGGTGGCCGGCAACATGGGCTGCGTGCCGCCCGAGCCGGGTTTCCTCGAGGGCCTGCGGCAGCTCTGCGACGAGCAGGGCATGGTGCTGATCATGGATGAAGTCATGACCGGATTCCGCCTCGGCTTGGGCGGCGCCCAGCAACGCTATGGGGTGCAGGGCGACCTGGTCTGCCTGGGCAAGATCCTGGGAGGCGGGCTGCCCGTCGGCGCCTTCGGCGGCCGCCGGGAGATCATGAGCCTGTTGGCCCCGGAAGGACCGGTCTATCAGGCTGGAACCCTGTCCGGGAATCCCCTGGCCATGAGCGCCGGACTGGCGACACTGCAGTTGCTGCAGGAGGAGGGCGTCTACCGGCAACTTGAGGAAAGCAGTGCCTATCTGGCCGAAGGCCTGCGGCAGGCCGCTGCCGGCACCCCCCACGCAACCTGTCTGCAGCGCGTCGGCAGCATGTTCTGTTGCTATTTCCAGCCCGGGCCGGTAGCCAACTTCGCCGAGGCCTGCGCCAGCGACACTCCGGCTTTCGCTGCCTTTTTCCGGCTCATGCTGGCGCAGGGCATCTACCTCGCGCCGTCCCAGTTCGAAGCCGGCTTCGTCGGTCTGGCCCATGACCGCGAAGCCCTGGATCGGACCATCGAAGCTGCCGCCAAGGCCTTCGCATGCATTGAAAGCCAGACCGCCGAAACCACCGGCTGAGGGCGGCATGAACCAACAGTTTTTCTTCAGCCTTCGGACTTCCGCCTTCAGCCTGCCTTATTCACTTTTCAGCACATCGAGAATTTCCACCTGCGCCGCCTGCCAGGCCGGGTAGGCACCGGCCGTCATGCCCAGCAAAGCGGATCCTGCCAGCGCCCCTAGAACCAGCCAGACATCCAGGACCATGGGCAGTTTGGCGAAATGACAGACCACCCCCACCAACAGCAGGGCCAAAATGACGCCCAGCAGGCCGCCCAGAGACGCCATCAGCGAGGCTTCCAGCAGAAACTGGCGCAGTATATCCCGCCGCCGGGCTCCCACCGCCCGCCGTACGCCGATTTCCAGCCGCCGGGCCCGCACCAACAACACCATGATGGACAAAATGCCCAGACCGCCCACGGCAAAGGAGATGGTGGAACTGATCTGGCCCAGGGTCCGCACCAGGGCCAGGGCCTGCTGCTGCAACTGAATGGTGTCGGCAGCGGTGAGCAGGCTGAAATCATCCTCCTGTCCGGGACCAATGTGGTGCCGCCGCCGCAAGATGACGGTCGCCGACTCCTTGACCGCCTCGATATCGGCGTTGCCGGCCAGTTGCAGATAGACGCCGGTAATCCAGGTCTGGTTGGCCATGCGCCGCAGATAGGTCGAGAGGGGCACGAAGACCTGCTCGTCCTGATCGGCGCCGGCGATGTCGGCACCCTTCTCTTCCATCACCCCGACCACCCGCAATACAGAACGCCCGATGAGCACCTGCTGGCCCAGGGCACGGGACGGGCTGCCGAACAGGCGTGCGGCGATGTTCGCCCCGAGTACGCAGACCAAGGCCCGTTGCGCCTCATCCTCCCACATCAGGAAGCGTCCAAGTTGGGGACGGAAATTTCGCACGGTGCTGTAAACCGGTAGGGTGGCCACCACCTGGCAGGTGATTTGCGTACGGCCGAACCGGATTGGCCGGGCGGCACTGACGAAGGGCGCCGCCAATCGGGCCGAAGGCAACCCGTCCTGTAAAGCCCGGGCGTCCTGCAGAGTAAAAGTGGTCGCCTCCTGGCGGACGCGACCCGCCGGACTGGAGGGACGAAAGGCAACCTGCCCGGTACGAGCCATGAACAGGTTGCTGCCGAGCTTGGCGGTTTCCTGCTCTGCCTTGAGCAGCATGGCGCGGGAGATGTGCTGGACCCCGGTCAGGGCCAGGGCGCCCAGCAATACGCCAACCATGGCCAGCAGGGTGCGCAGCCGATGGGCCTGCAGGGACGCCAGAGCAACTTTCAGACTGAACCACATGCCGGCACCTCTGCTCCTTTATCGGCCGCTGTTTTTGAGAACGTCCATGGGGGCCAGAGAGGCCGCCTGGCGGGCCGGCCGCAGGGCAAACAGAAGACCGATGGCCAGGGCCGCGGATACGGACCAGAAAAACACCTTCCAGGAAAAATGGATCTCCAGTATTCCCAAGCGCGCCAGCAACTGGCCGAAACCTATCCCACCGACCATGCCCAGCAGTGCACCGACCAGCGTCAGGCCGATGGCCTCCAGCAGGATTTGCGAGAGAATCGCGCCGCGTTTGGCTCCCAGAGCCTTTTTCAGGCCCAATTCCAGGCGTCGTTCGTCGATACTCAGATAAAACAGGTTGGCCAGTACAAAACCACCGACCACCATGCTTACCAAAGCGGTGACACCGAGGAAAACCACCAGCCCGCCCTTGAACATGGCCAGAAACTTGAGAATTTCGTCCGCCGTCAGAATGGTAAAATCATCCGGATCCGTCGGGCCGAGTCGATGCAGATGCCGCAACAGACTACGCAGGTTGGCCACATGCTGCGGCATGTTTTCGGGCGAGTGGAATTTGATGCGCAACGCGCGAAAGTACTGCCGATCAAGGTTGAAGCTTCGCGTCAGGGTGGTGATGGGCAGAATGACGCGCTCATCCACCGCACCGCCACCCCCCGATACCCCCCGGTAACTGAGGCGGCCGACGATCTGTACCGGCATGCGTTCCAGCAGAACGGTATGGCCGACGGGGGACTGATCCCCGAACAGCTCTCTTGCCGGCGTATCGCCGATGAGCATCACCTTGGCGCTTTGGGCCAGATCCTCGGCGGTCAGATCCCGCCCCTCGCTCAACGGCCAGTTCCAAGCCCGGGCGTAACCGTCCGTGGAGCCGATGGCGATAGGCAAACGGATGACCCGATGGCGATGACGCAGGGTCAGGTTGGTTCTGGCCCGCATCGGCACCACCAGGTAGACCCCGGGAAGGGAACGCCGGATGGCTTCGGCGTCCTGATAGGAGAGAGTCAGGGTGCGCTGTCCGACCGCCCGGGTTTCGATGTTGCCGCCGAACACCAGCACCGCGTCGGGACCGAACATGGCCACCATCTCCCGGGCCTTGCGATCGGCCCCATCCACCGCCGCAACGATCACCGTCAGTGAAGCGATGCCCAGAGCAATGGCGGCGATGACGAACAGGCTGCGCAGACGATAGGCCCACAGCGCCCGGCCGGCCATGCCGGCGATGCGCCCGGCCAGGCGCCAGGCTTTAACCTTCGCGTAGTTGCCCGTCATGCAGCAGTATCTCCCGTTGCGCGTGGCTGGCGGTGGCGGCATCGTGGGTGACCAGCACCAGCGTGCGCCCCTGCTGATGGATATCGCCGAGCAGCTGCAGGATTTCGGCGCTGGTGGTCGAGTCCAGCTGTCCCGTAGGCTCGTCGGCCAGCAGCACCTCGGGATCGTTGATCAATGCCCGGGCCAGAGCCACCCGCTGTTGCTGACCACCGGAAAGTTGTCCGGGGCGGAAGGTCATGCGGTCGGACAGGCCAACCTGATCCAGCAGCTCCTCACCCCGCTGTCGCAACCTGCGGCCGGTCTGCGGCCCGTACAGGCCGGGCAGGACGACATTTTCCAGGGCGGTGATATAGGGCACCAGGTAAAAGGTCTGAAAGATGAAGCCGAACATCTGGTTGCGCAGCTCGCTCAACCGATCATCGGGCAACCGGGCCACATCCTCGCCCTGCAACAGGTAGCGGCCCGCCGTCGGCCGATCCAACAAACCCAGGATGTGCATCAGGGTCGACTTGCCGGAGCCGGAGGTGCCGCGCAGGGCAATAAATTCACCGGCCGCCACCTCCAGAGAGATGCCCTTCAGCACCTCGACACGCAATTCGCCCTGCTGGAAATGCCGCGTTATCTCCTGCAACCGGATGAGGATCGGGGAGGCATTCATCGCGGTCCCCGTCCGCCACCGCCACCGGCACCGCTGCCGGGTCGCGGTCCGCCGCCCGCAGCGGCGCGGGCCGAACCCAGTTCCACCTGGGTGGCGACCCGCTGGCCCTCTGCCAGGCCGCCCAGAATTTCACTGTATTGGAGCCCGGTCAGGCCCAACTCGGGCTGCAGTTCCCGGACGGCACCCGCCGCATCGACGGCGAACACCACCTGCCGTCCGTCCACCCACTTCAGAGCCATGTTGGGCAGGCGCAGTACCTGGGCCTTCTCCGCCACCACGATCTGCACCTGAGTGGTCATCTCCGGCCGCAGCCACTGGGCCTGCTCATCATCGATGGCCACCAGGGCCCGATAGTAGACAATGTTGTCGCGAATCTCCGGTTCCGGATAGATTTCCGCTACGGTCCCCGGGAAAATCCGGCCGGGATAGGCGTCCACCCGGAACTCGACGGCCTGGCCGTGGCGTACCCGTCCGATGTCCGTTTCGTCGACGTAGATCCACATCTCCAGGCGCGAGGGATCGAGCACCGTGATCAGGTTGGCCACCTGCAGCCCGGCGACGATGGTTTCGCCCTCCTGGGCGGTAACCTGACTGACGACACCGGCGATGGGACTATGGATCAGGGTATAGGAGGCCCGCACCCGCAATGCTGCCAGGCCGGCGCGAGCCTGCTCCAGGACCTGCTCCGCCTTGCGCGCCTGGTCGAGGTACTCCCGGCGTTCGCGCTCCAGAGCGGCCTGCAGGGCGGCCTGGCGGCGTTGTTCCACTTCGGCCCGTTGCCGGGTGTTCTCCAATTCATCCCGCGACACCACGCCGCTGTCGGCCAAGGCGGTTATGCGCAGCAGATTTCCGGCCTGGTAACGAGCCTGAGCCTCGGCCAGGGCCAGGTTGGCTTCGGCTTCCCGAATCCGCAGAGGGTAAACCTGTCGGATTCGAGACAACTCCGTTTCCGCCCCCTGCAGCGCGGCTTCCGCCTCCCGCACCTGGGCACCGATCTCGCGATTGTCGATGCGGGCCACCAACTGCTCCTTACGCACTTCATCGCCAACCTTGACCAACATCCGGTCGATGGTTCCCGTGGCCCGAGCACCGATTTTGACAATCGCCCCAACCTGGGCCTTGACAATGCCGGTCTGCTCCAGGACCTGGCGTACGGTGCCCCGGGAAACAACTTCCGTGGCCAGCACCCGAATTTGGTCATCGCTGCGATACCAGCGCCAGGCAAAAAACACGGCCGTCGCCAGCACCAGCGCAACACCGACAAGAATCATCCGCTTCATGACCCCCCCTGACCCGCAACCAAGTTTCAATCCTCCCTCAACGGCTTCAGCATAGCCTCATGCAGGAATTTCGGCAAGCCGTCACCACCTAGTCAACGGCCGCCGCAACCGGCCGCCAATCATAACCAAGAAACATTGACCGCATTCCATTTGCAATTCATCATCATTTGTGCTAGACAGGCGCCATATCTTGTCCTATTCCATTCCATGACTCATCCTGGCTTGCCGGGATACCCTGCCAAACAATGGAGGATTGTGGCCATGTTCCGTCCATGGGCCCTCGTGCTGTTGGTGCCGATTTTGCTGTTATCCTTCACCCCGGTCCTGGCCGCGCCAAGTCCGGCCATTCCCCTCTCCAGTTGGGTTTATCCGGCCCTCGACAAACTGACCGGCCTGGGGCTCATCGAATCCTCCCTGCAAGGCAACCGACCTTTTTCCCGCGCGGAAGCAGCGCGTCAAACCGACGAAGCGACGCAACGCAGTCGCGACGCGCAAGTTGCCCCCGTTGCTAGGGAACTGTTAGCCCGACTCCAACAGGAATTCCACCATGAATTAGGGGAGTTGCAGAACCCCGAGACACCCGCGGCAAGTTATTTCAAGCCGATTCGGGAGATGCGTCTGGACTACCTGTATCGGGAGGGCGCCGATTCACCCTATCCTCAAACCAATGCTTCACAATTTGCCCTGCTCACCAATCGCGACGGTCTCGACTACCGTACCGGACACAACAGCGAACTGACCCTGGTCGGCGATGCCCGCTGGGGCCGCTGGTTGTCGGTCGACTGGCGCCCCCTGGTACGCCTTCAGGAAGGTGATGGTGCCAGTCTGCGATTTCGGCAGGGAGTCGTCGCACTGGGACTAGGCCCGGTACAGCTGAGCGCCGGCCGACAGCCGCTCTGGTGGGGCCAGGGACGGCACGGCAGCCTGGTCCTCAGCAACAACGCCGACCCGCTGGACCTGGTCCGGCTGCACAACCCGTCACCGGTGGAACTGCCCTGGATTCTCAAGTATCTGGGACCTTTCCAGTTCGATATGTTCGCCGCCCGCCTGGATAATGATCGGGAGGTGCCGCGACCCTGGTTCGGTGGCTTGCGCATCGGCTTCAAGCCCTGGCACTGGCTGGAATTGGGCATGCATCGCACGGTCATGTTCGGCGGCAAAGGCCGACCGGATATCGGTTTCGACGACTTTTTGACCATCATCGGCGGCCAGAACCTCAGCGGCGACGACGATACCAGCAATTCCCTGGCCGCCTTGGATTTTCGGCTGAAGCTGCCCTTTTTGTGGAACGCCGAGCTGTATGGAGAATATGGCGGCGAGGACGAAGCCAAAGCACTGGGCATCCTCCCCTTTGTGAGCAAAACCGCTTACCTGGCCGGGATTTATCTGCCGCAAATCGAGCCGAGCGGCCGGTTGGGGCTGCGCCTCGAATACACGGACACCAACCGCAACAACGCCTGGTACCGGCACGGCATCTATAGGTCCGGATATACCTACGAGAAGAAAATCCTGGGACACCATCTCGGGGGTACGGGCCGCGGCTATTTTGCCGAATTGAGCGCCTACCTCAATGAAGGGCTCAGCCTGAGCCTGTCCTTCCATCACGCCGACCGCACCCCGCCGGGCCTGCCGTCGGAAAGGCATTACCAACCCGCCCTGGAACTGTCCTGGCAATATGCGCCGGAAATGCTTTTACGACTGCGGTACGCCTGCGACCGGGTGCACAATTTCGCTTTCCAGGACAACGACTCCCGCACCCTGCACCTGGCCGAAGCAGGCCTGGCCTGGAGTTGGTGAGGGGGGAATCCATCACAAGGGCTCGTCGGAACCGGTTCGCTGCCTTACCTGGGAACTGATCCAGGCCAGCAGAGCCTGTACCCGGCCCCAAAACCATTCAGGCCAGCGGCGGTGCCAGGGCCGCCGCAGCCAGTCGGCCAGGTCGATTTCCAGGCTCCGGGCGAAATCCTCCTGCAGCATGGTTTCGACCTGCTCGGCCAAATCCGGATCCTGGGCTTCCTGATTGGCCTCCAGGTTCCAGCGGTAGTTCCAGGCATCGGCATTGCTGGAACCGAGGCTGACCCAGTCGTCGCACAACAACAGCTTCAAATGGGAAAAACGCGGCTGATACTCGAAAATCCGCACCCCGTGACGCAGCAGGCTCTGGTAATACCGGCGCCCCATGTGGCGCACCGAGGGGTGATCGGTGAACGGCCCCGGCAGCAACAGGCGGACGTCACAACCGCGTCGGGCCCCCATTCGCAACGCCCGCGCCAATTTCCAGGACGGCATGAAATAGGCGGTCGCCAGCCAGACCCGTTGCCGGGCTTTGCGAACTTCCCGAACATAGGAGCGCATGATTTCCGAACGCGCCACGGCCAGGGGCTGAGCCGCCACCCGACCCAGGCCACCGCCCACGTATTCCGGCGTCGAACACGGTGCGCAGGCGGCCAGAGGGAAGGGGGCCCAGCGGTTCCAGATGCGGGCAAAGAGGGCATGCCAATCGGCCACGCAGGGACCGCGGATCTCCAGCATGGTGTCATGCCACCAGGTCTCCGGTCGTAGATCAGGGTCGAAATCGTCCGTCAGGCCGGCACCGCCGGTAAAAGCCACCTCGCCGTCGACCACCAGCAGCTTGCGATGATCCCGAAACAGATTGCGCCCCCAGCGGGCCAGTCTCAGGGGATTGTAAAACGCCAGATCCACACCACTGCTGCACAAGCGTTCCCGATCGCCCTTCTGCAACCCCATCGCCCCATAGGCATCGAGCAGGAGGCAAACCCGCACGCCACGCTGCGCTGCTGCCGCCAGCAGCAAAATGAACCGCTCCATCAAGGCGCCCGACTCGCACAGGTAGAACTCCAACAACACATAACGCCGGGCGTTGGCGATGGCACGTTCCATGGCCGGAAAAAACCCATGGCCATCGATCCACAGCCGATACCGGTGCCCGGACCTGGTTGGAAAACGGTAAGCGCGGTGTTTTTTCATCCCTCCGCAGTCCTGTTGGAAAATCGACGAGTAACTGTTCGGCCAAGGGTCTCAGGGCATCCATGCCGAGGGTGTCTGCGTCCGGCTGCCGCCAGGCAAGCCCCAGGGATGGATTCATGCGGCCCTCGACCTGGGGGCGCGGGACCCTTCTCCGCGACCGCCGACCAGTTGCATCGAGGCTAACCGATCCGGGCGGCGCGACCCTCCCGGCTTTCAGATTATAACCGACCTGGCCCGGATCGGCTTCCCCCTTTACAGCCAGAGCAGCAGCAACAGATTGACCAGACCGATCAGCCCCCCAAGCAGGGCTCCGAACAGGTTGATATACTTGAATTGTTCCTGCATGATGCCCAGCAGCAGCCCCTCGACCTCGAGGATATCGAGACCATTGACCTTATCCTCAACCATGGATCGCACATCCAGGGATTCAACCAGGGCCGGGACCTCCTTACGCAGCAACTCCGTCAGTTGTTGACCGAGCGCCTCTTCCAACTCGGCCCGCGCCTCACTGGACATGCGCGCCGACAGCCTGCCCAAGGGCCGCCGGTAAAGCCATTCCTGGGCCAGCACGGCCAATTCTGCCTCCACCACTGCCCGAGCCGTTGGAGAGCACAGCACAGCCAGCAGGCGCTCTGCCAGGGCCGCCTGGCCCCGCTCCAAGCCACCCTCCGGCAGTCCGGCCGCCAGCAACTCGCCCAGGGTCCGACCGCGAACACTGGTCAGCAATTGATCCAGTACAGCATCCGCCAACCGCCCTCCTGCGTCCCCCCGCACCAGGACCACCACCCGGGCCCGCAAGGCCCGCTTCACCCGGGCAATCCGGCCGTAGGGGACTCGGGCCAGCAAATCACGCACCGGCCGGTCCAAAAGACCTTCCAGGCGCTGCCGCAGCAACTCGGCAATCTGCTGCCTTGTCTGCTCCTCTGCAAGAAATGCGGACAGTTGTTCGGCTCCCCGATCCAGCAGACCGGGCAGATGACGGCTGATGGTCTCCGGTTTCAGAAAGCTGCTCACCAGACCGGACAAACCGCCCAGGGAGGCGATGAATTTCTGAATCGCTTCCTGTGCCCGTCGCAGCAGCCCTTCGCGGATCTCAGGTTGCTGGAGCATGGCCACCAACCGTTCCAGCAGAGCCGGTAGCTCGGCCTCAAGTCGATCCAGCAGCCCGGCGACCAGCTCCGCCGGCAGCCAGTCACGCAGACTGGCATCGGAATCGAGCCATTGGCTGAGCTGTTCATCGAGCATGTGGGCTGCGGCCCGGCCCGTGGCCGCGGACTGGATCCATTCCTTGGCCAGCCGCCGCAGATGATTTTCTACCAGCAGACGTTGCTGCGGGGGGAGCAAGCCGGCCACATCCCGAGACAGCAGCCGTTCACCCCGCTCCTGCAGCCAGCAACGCAGGCGCTGGGCGAAAACCGGGCTTTCCAGATAAAGAAACAATTCCCGGCTCAGTTGCCAACGCAAACGTTCCGCCAATTCATCAAAGCGGACCCGGAAACGTTCCGGCACCAACTCCGCCGCCGGTCCCAACTCGCGATGCAACAGGGCATCGAGCCGATCCGCCACCGCCATGCGCAATTCACGGCGAAAGGCGTCCCGTTCCAGAGCCCGCCCCACCTCCTCGCCGGTCACCAGATGGCTGCCGACCATCTCCCCGATGCGCATCGCCAATTCGCCCCGCTTGGACGGAATGATGCCCGGGGTCAAGGGCAGGCGCCACTTCCAGATATACCAGGGCCGTAAAGGGCGAAACAGCATGCGAATGGCAATGGTGTTGGTCACGTAACCGATAATGGCGCCGAGCAGGGGCGGAGCCAGCCAGGACAGAACCCGAACCAGGGCAGGAGTCATAATTCTTTCTCTTTCTTCAGCGACGATAAAAATCCGGGTCCGCCTGGCAAACGAGCGGCTCCGGTCATGATAACGATTCCATCCACTCCGGGCAAGGGCGGCAAGCGTTTTGATTTGCTATACTTTTCAGGAACCCTGTGCCCTTGGAAAGGAATTCCCATGAACCAGGCGTCAACAACCCGGAGCGGCAGGTTACGCATTCGGGAAATGACCATCGACGATCTGTCCGAGGTGTTTCATATCGGCGAGGAGATCTTTACCGCCGATCTGTTTCCGACTCTGTATCGCACCTGGGATGAATACGAAATCACCACCCTGTTCAATTCCGACAGCGAACTGTGTCTGGTCGGTGAGATCGACGACCGCATCGTCGGCTTTGCCCTCGGCACGACGGTGGAAAAACATCGCTCGCCTTGGAAATACGGCTACCTGGTCTGGCTCGGGGTCAGTCCGACGGTGCAGAAGGGCCGCATCGGCGTGCGGTTGTTTCGTGACTTGAAAAGGCGCATGCGCGAGCAGGGAGTGCGCATGATCATCATCGACACCGCCGCCAACAATCAACCGGCCCTGGCCTTTTTTCGCAAGCAGGGATTCGGCAATCCTCAGCAGCATGTCTACATGACCCTCAACCTGACCCGCAAACGCAAGCAAGGGAGCCGCCATGATGAGCCTGTGGCGTGATCTGCGTCGTCACCTCCAACCTGAACGTCTGCGTCGCCTGTTGCACGCTATGGTTGAAATCTATTCGCCTTCGGGCAAGGAGGGCGATATCCAGCTGTTCCTGGAGACCATCCTGCGGCAGGGGGGATGGCAGGTGTTGCGGGAAGTGGTCGACGAGGAGCGGTTCAACCTGCGTTGCGTGCCAACCGGGACCGAGCCCGATTTCTACCTGGTCGGTCATGTCGATACGGTGCCGGATTGGGAACTGCAGGAGCAGGGCCCGGTGGAAAGGAACGGGATGCTGCACGGCCTCGGCGCCGCCGATATGAAGGCCGGTTGTGCGGCCATGGTGGAAGCCTTTCTGGTGCTGGCCGAGCATTTCCCGGCAGAACGGCGACCCGCCGCGGGATTGTTGCTGGTGGTGGGAGAGGAGGAGGACGGGGCCGGCAGCACCGCCTTTCTGGAACAACGCCGCCCCGCCTGGGTGGTCATCGGCGAACCGACCGGATTGACCGCCTGCTGCGCCCATTACGGCTACCTGGAGGCGGTTCTGACCACCCGCGGCCGCCGCAGCCACGCCTCCTTGCCGGAACACGGCCACAATGCCGTGGAAGCCATGCTGCGTACCCTGCTGTACCTGGGCCGTGCACCCTTGCTGCGACGGGCCGATCACGGCCTGGTCTATTCCATACGCGAAATGAACTCCTCCCGGGCGGGCTTCGTCATCCCCGACCGTTGCGAAACCTGGATCGATCTGCATCTGCCGCCGCACATGTCCCCCGCGGAACCCATCAATGCTCTGCGGCGGCGCCTGGCGGCGGCCGGCCGGCAGCTGTCTGAACTGGACCTGGAGATCGCCTTTCCCTGGTCCAGTCAGGGTTATGATCTGGGCATCGATCACTGGCCGGCCCATTGTCTGCGCGAAGTGTTGCCCGAGCTGTCACGACCGGTCCGGTTCGGAGCCTTTCGCTCCCATTCCGACGGCAACCTGTTCTTTGAGCAGGGCTGCCGGCCCCTGCTGCTGGGCCCCGGTGCCCTGGAAACGGCCCACACTCCTGAAGAACAGGTCCCGCTGCAGGAGGTGACGGATGCTGCCGCACTGTACCTGGCCCTGTGCCTGGCGGCGCCGGTCAAGGACGAGGCTCAGCCCTCCATCTCAATGAGGGAATGATCGCCGACATTCATGCGGCGCGGAGTACCGGTGAGCCGCACGGCCTGACCCAGAATGCTGTCGCGCAGATTCATGGCGCGCAACTGGCAATCGGCGTTGATGATGGAGTCGCTGACGATGCAATTTTCGATGACCGTCCCCGGCGCCACCGAAACGTTGGGACCGATGATACATGACCGTACCGT
Source organism: Desulfuromonas sp. CSMB_57 (assembly GCF_020194955.2). Classification (GTDB taxonomy): domain Bacteria; phylum Desulfobacterota; class Desulfuromonadia; order Desulfuromonadales; family Syntrophotaleaceae; genus JAFCIY02. The sequence goes on from NZ_JAFCIY020000055.1 coordinate 39,707, forward strand.
GACCCCTTCGGCAATATGGACCGGCGGCAGCACCACCGTGTCGATCAGTTCGCCGCGACACAGGTGCCGCTCCTTGAGGAGGAAACGGTTGGTTTCCAGTAGGGTTTCCGGCTTGCCGCAATCAAGCCAGGCATCGATTTCCGGCGCCCGGAAGCAAAACCCCTCGCCAACCATGCGCATGAATACCGCCGGCAGATAGAATTCGCCCTTGACCGTTTCCCCGGCGTTGATGGTCTGTTCCAGGTATTTCATGAAGCCTTTGGCGTCCTTGAGATAATACAGGCCGACCTGGGCCAGGCGCGAAATGGGCGTGTCCGGCTTTTCAACCATGTCGACGATAAAACCGTCCTGCACCACGTTGACGCCGAAACGCTGGTAGTCCTCCACCTCCTTGGAGTAAATCAACCCGTCGCAGCCGGCCACCAGTTCCGGGATCCGCGTCAGGTCGGTAACGAAAATGGTGTCATTGAACACCACCAGGACATCGTCGCCCGGCTCGATGCGGGGTGCGGCCAGGGACACGGCGTGGGCCGGACCGAGGCGTTCGTGCTGGACGATATAACTGCAGCGCAGATCGGGAAAACAACGCTGCATGAAACGCTCAATCTGTTCGCCGTTGTCGTCGGTGATGAAGATCAGCTCATCGGCAGCCAGCACTTTCAGGCGCTCGATGATGTGCTCCAGGACCGTCTTGCCTGCTACCTGCACCAGGGATTTGGCCCGGGTATGGGTGTGGGGGCGTAAGCGGGTCCCTTTACCGGCCACCGGCAGAATGATTTTCATGACTCCTCCATAAGTGCAATTGGTGTCTTGTCACAAACGCGCCATTTCCGCTAGTATCCGTCCGGCACTTCCCGAAAAACCGGCTTTGCAAAGCGGTTGCAGCGCTGCCCGGGAAAGTTCCCGGCGGGGCTGGGGCGAAGAACCGCAGCGGTGCGGTTTCGTGCAAGACTATAGCGACAAACCGGCCGCCGGGCAAGCTGTCCCTGGCCATTAACCATTACCACAGGATTCCATGGCATGAAGGATCATCTGATTCGCATCACGACCGTCGACGGCACCTGGCGGGCCACCGCCGCCGTCACCACCGCCTTGGTTGAGGAAATCCGCCGCCGCCAGGACAGCGACCCCATCGCCACCATGGCCATCGGCCGCCTGGCGACCGGAGCCGCCCTGTTGGGCAGCCTGCTCAAGGATGACCAACGCCTGGCCATCATGGTCGAAGGCAACGGTCCCCTGCAAAAACTGCACGCCGAGACCGATGCCCGCGGCCGGGTCCGGGGTGCATTGAAAGTGCCCCGGATTCCCCTGGCCGAAACCATGACCCAGCTTTCCGTCGCCGAGGCTGTGGGGCGAGCGGGCTTTTTGCATGTCGTCAAGGATCTGGGCCTGAAGGAACCCTATCGGGGCATGGTCCAACTGGTCAGCAGCGAAATCGCCGAGGACCTGGCCTATTACCTGACCACCTCGGAGCAGATCCCCTCCTCCGTGGCCTTGGGCGTCGCCCTGCAGGAAGACGGCCGGGTCGGCGTTGCCGGCGGCTTCCTGATTCAGGCCCTGCCGCCGGTGGATGAGAGCGCCGTGGCGCTGTTGGAGGATCGTCTGCGGCAACTGCCCTCGACCACGACCCTGCTGCGCGAGGGCCTCGGGCCCCGCCAAATCCTGGAGCAACTGTTTGCCGGCCTGCCGTTTCATGACCATGGCGAAACCGCTCTGTCCTTTCACTGCGGTTGCCACCGCCGACAGATCCTGCAGTTACTGCGGGCCCTTGGACGTCAAGAACTGGAAGACATCCTGGCGAGCGGCGAGGCACCGGTGGTGACCTGCGAATATTGCGGCGAACGCTATCCCGTAACCCGGGAAGAACTGGCCGCCCTGCTGCATTAAACAAACGCCCCGACCGCCCCTGCTGGTCGAAAGACAAAAACCGGTTACAATGAAACAGAACTCCGCCAGCGACAGGAAGGCGGCATGATCTGCTCCCCGACCGGAATGAATACGACCGCAGATGCGAATCTTGATGGTGACCAATACCTTCACACCCCATGTCGGCGGCGTGGCGCGCAGCGTCCAGGGCTTTCGCGACGCCCTGTGCCGGGCGGGCCACGAGGTCATGGTGGCTGCCCCGGAGTTCGACGGCGCCCCCGTCGACGAACCGGGAGTGGTGCGATTTCCAGCCTGGAAGCATTTCCACCACAGTGATTTTTCCATTCCCATGCCGGTCCCCGGTCGCCTGGCCAGGCACGTGCGGGCTTTCGCCCCCGATCTGGTCCACTCCCATCACCCCTTTCTGCTCGGTCACACCGCCTTGCGTATCGCCGCCCAGCACGGTCTGCCGGTAGTCTTCACCCACCACACCATGTATGAGCGCTACACCCACTACCTGCCGCTGGATTCCCGACGCCTGCAGCGATTCGCCGTGGAGTTGGCGGTCGGGTACTGCAACCTGTGCGATGCGGTGGTGGCACCAAGCTGTACCGTAGCCGAATGCCTGCGGGAACGGGGAGTAAAAACCCCGCTCCGGGTCATCCCCACCGGGGTCGAAGTGGACCACTTTCAGGCCGGTAACGGCAACCGTTTTCGCCAGAGCTGCCAGATTCCGCAGGACGCCCTGCTGCTCGGCTACCTGGGTCGTCTGTCCGCCGAAAAGAACCTCGGGTTCCTCTCCCGCACCGTCAGCCGATTCCTGCAGAACCGGCCCGATGCCCACTGGCTGGTCGCCGGTCAAGGTCCGGCCAGGGAGATTGTCCAGGCCGCCTGCGCGGCTGCCGGGGTCGGAGCACGGCTGCATCTGGCCGGCGTGCTGCAAAAAGAGGAATTGGCCGATGCCTACCGCGCCATGGATGCTTTCGTGTTTGCATCCCAGAGCGAAACCCAGGGCATGGTGCTGGCCGAAGCCATGGCCGCCGGCACACCGGTAGTGGCCGTCGATGCGCCAGGGGTTCGGGATATCGTCCGGGACGGGCGCAACGGCCGCCTCCTGGCCACCGAAAATGAAGAGGAATTCATAGCCGCCCTGGCCTGGCTGGCCGAACTGCCGGCCGCCGAACGTATGCGCCTGGCCGAACAGGCCGCCGCCACCGCCCGCCGGTTTTCCATGGCCCGCAGTGTCGCCAAACTGCTCCATCTCTATGGCCTGGTGCTGGACCAGGCCCCCCGTTCCACGGGCAATGGCGCCTGGCGAAAAACGGCCAAACGCCTTGAGGAAGAATGGAAAATTCTCTACAACATCGCCCAGGCGGTCAACGAAGCACTACGCAGTGCCGCGCTATCCGGACCGAAAAGCGCGCCATGACCCGCAGCCCTGTATGGCAACGCTCAGCGGCGGATATCCTGACCAGTCTCCTGGGCACCCTGGTCTATCTGCTGTTACGGCTTTGGAGCGGAACCTGGCGCCGGAGCCTGCAGGGCATGGAGCAGCTGAAAACCTTGCAGCGGCAAAACCGACGAACCCTGGTGTTGTTCTGGCACGGCAGTTATTTACCGCTATTTGTCCTGATGCAAGAGCAACGCGCCTGTGCTCTGACCAATCGCTCCTGGCGGGGCCGGATCATCGCCGCCACCGCCCGGCGCTTCGGCTACGACGCTCTGCAACTGCCGGAGGAGCAGGGCAAGGAATTCCTGCGCGCCCTGCGCCAGGCCCTCCATGAACACACCCTTTGGGGGATCGCCGCCGACGGCCCCCTCGGCCCCTATCACCAGATCAAGCCGCGGACAGTCGAACTCGCCGCCCATTTCGGCTTTACCCTGCTGCCTGTTGAAGTAGCCGCCAATCGCTGCTGGCGCCTGAAGAAACGCTGGGACGGCATGGTTCTGCCGCTGCCCTTTGCACGCGTTGCCCTGGCCGTCGGCCCGCCTCTACAGTTGCCGAAGCGTCTCGATGAAGCACAAGCCGCACAATGGGCCCAGCAGGCAGCGGCCGCCCTGGCGGACTGCGGGCAACGGGCCCGCCGCCTGTTGGCCGCACCCCGGTAATAACCCGATCACGGAGGCTGCCATGACCCTGTCAACCACCGTCAGCCAGTATCTCATCCGTCGTCTTTTGGAGTACGGCGTCGAACATGTTTTCGGCGTGCCGGGCGACTACTTTCTGAACTTCTGCCACCAACTGGAAGAAAGCCCTCTGCAGTTCATCAATACCAGCGACGAACAGGGGGCCGGCTTCGCCGCCGATGCCTACGCCCGGCTGCGCGGCATGGGCGTGGTCTGCGTGACCTATTGCGTCGGTGGACTGAAACTGGCTAATACCACCGCCCAGGCCTATGCCGAAAAATCGCCGGTGGTGGTGATCAGCGGCGCGCCGGGACTCAACGAGCGGCTCCGCGATCCCCTGCTGCATCACAAGGTCCGGGATTTCGCCACCCAGTTGCGCATCTTCCGGGAGTTGACCGCAGCCGCCACCGATCTGACCGACGTGGACAACGGTTGCTGCGAAATCGACCGGGTGCTGGACACCGCCTGGCGCTGCAAGCGGCCGGTCTACATCGAACTGCCCCGGGATTTGACGGAGTGCTCCTGCCAGACCCCCTGCCGTCCACGGCTGCAGCCCGCTGCCGGCGATGGGGCGCAGTTGGCGGAAGCCCTGGACGAAATCCAAAATCGCCTGAGCCGGGCCCGACGGCCCGTCATTCTGGCCGGCATCGAGGTGCAGCGTTACGGCCTGCAGGAGGCGCTCCTGGATCTTCTAAAACGCACCGGGCTGCCCTTCGCCACCACCCTGCTGGCCAAATCCGTACTACCGGAGGATCATCCGCAGTTCATCGGGCTCTATGAAGGGGCGCTGGGCGCGGACCGGGTCCGGCAGCAGATCGAAGACAGCGACTGCCTGCTGCTCCTCGGCGCATTCCTGACCGACATCAACCTGGGCATCTTTACCGCGCGCCTCGACCCGTCCCGTACCATCTACGCCACCAGCGAACGCACCACCGTCGGCCATCACGCCTATCCCGAAGTCTATCTCCCGGATCTGTTGGACTCCCTGCGGAAAGCCAAGCTGACCGTTCCGCCGATACCGGCCGCCACGCAGCGTCCGGCGGCAGCCCCCTGGGCCGTTTCTGAAAAGCCCATCACCATCGCCCGGCTCATGGTCTGCCTGGAATCGTTTCTGGCCGCCGATACCGTTCTGCTCGCCGACCCGGGCGAGGCCCTGTTTGCCGCCGCCGATCTGACCATCCGCCATCCCGGCGCCTTTCTGGCCCCGGCCTACTATACCTCCATGGGCTTTGCCGTGCCGGGGGCCATCGGTGCCCAGCTGGCACGTCCCGACCTGCGTCCGGTGGTGCTGGTCGGCGACGGCGCCTTCCAGATGACCGGCATGGAACTGGCCACCGCCGCCCGCTTCGGTCTGACCCCCATCGTCATCGTCCTCAACAACTGCGGCTACAGCACTGAACGCCCGATGCTGGACGGCGCCTTCAACGACATCCCGGCGTGGCGCTTCAGTCGGCTGCCGGAGTTTCTCGGCAGCGGGCGCAGTTTTGATATTCACACCGAGAGCCAATTGGAGGCGGCCCTGAAACAGGCCATGGAGGACCAGAGCACCTGGGCTCTGCTGGAAATCCATCTGCATCCGGACGATCGTTCGCCGGCCCTGCAACGCTTGACGGAAGCGCTGGCCAAGCGGGTGCGGGGCCGCGACCAGGCCTGAAACCACACGGGGCGCTGTCTTGGACAGCGCCCCGCGGTTTGCACAAATCCATAGCTTTCCGCAACGATTCAGCACCCGTGAAAAAGAGTCTCGCACCCCCATGCCGAGGGTGTCTGGCGCCCGGATGGCGCCAGCCAAGCCCCAGGGATGGGTTCATGCGGCCCTCGGCGTGGGGGCGCGAGACTCTTTACTGAACCCCTTTACCCTCATAACCCTTTTTTCTCAAACCAGCGAAACAGCGCCAGAGCGCCGAGACCGAAGATAACCACCAGCAGCCAATGGTTGACGCCGAGCACCTGCGGCAGGGTGATCTTGCCATAGTCGCCCCAAGTAAGGAGGGTGCGGGTCAACAGCGGATACACTTCCGCAAACAGGCCGGCGCCCGCCACCATGCCGGCGATGGCCCACAGGGCATCCCAGCGCCCCTCGCCAAGGGCGCCCAGGGAGGTGCCCGGGCAATACCCGACCAGACCCCAGCCGATGCCGAAGATCAGTCCGCCGACAATATTGGCGCCGAGGATGGTCGGCTTGATGGACAGCTTAACCAATTCCTGGTCGTAGAGCAGGAAGAGCCCCACCATGCCGACCACTACCGTGGAAAGCATGAATTTGACGATGGTCATGTCCTGCAGTCGCAAGGCGGCAAGCTGTTTGTCGTAGCGCAACACCCGGCCTTTCTGCAGCAGAAAACCGAACAGCAATCCCGTCACCAATCCGCTCAGCAGCAGTTTCATATGTCACCTTCCGCGGTAAATGAGCCGGGCCATCAGCAGGCCACCGGCAAAAAAGCAGACCAGAGAAATGTAGCCGCTGACCGCCAACTGCATGGTGCCGCTGAGACCATGGCCGCTCGGACAACCGTCCGCGAGCCGGGCCCCGAAAATCAGCACCACCCCGCCGCAAAAAGCGGCGACGGCCCGCAGAGCGCGGCTGTTGGCGCCAAAACGCTCCTGCCACATGTCCGGCAGGGCCTGCCAGCGAAAGCTGCGGGAGGTGACGGCGGAGAGCAGAGCGCCGAGCAGAATCCCGACCAGGAACATCCACTGCCAGTCGATTTTCGGGGTCGTCTTGACGAAATACTCCAATTGTGCCACCCGTTCCGGCATGAACAGGCGTTCGATGAGTCCGGCCGCCCGCACAAAAGTGGTGGAGGCACCGAAAAACATGCCGCTATACCACGCCGACAGCACACTCACCAAACCGGCCAGACCGCCGGCCAGGTAGGGGTTCCAACCTCCGTCCCGCTGTTGCATGAATCCCGCTCCTTTCTGAATGTTGCAAAAGTTCGCAGCGCCTCTCATGGCGCATCAGACAGCTGTACTGGCTGCTCCGACCGGCACGCTGTCCCGAAAATGGTCGCGCTTGTCCTCGAGCAGTCGCTGCCAGGCGCGAATCGCCTCCGGCAAGGGCGGCGATTTCTGCGGGCCGCCGGCCAGAGCCGCCACGACCGACGGAGCCACCACCCCGTCGCGGCCCAAAAACGCCGCCCGTCCCAGGGAAACGGCATGCAACGTGCCGGGGGATTCGAACCGATGCTCGAGATAGAGGTATTTTTCATCCCAACCAAGGACCCGAAGGGATATGCTAAAACGCTGCAGGGGAGCCAGCGGCCGGATGAAAGTGATCTCCACCGCATTGAGGACCGGCTGCCAGCGACGACGCAGCAGTTCGCGCAACAGCCCGGTGCGGCCCAGATGATAGATCCGCACCGGATCCATGAGACTGAAATAACGGCCGTTGGTCAGGTGCAGGTTGGCATCGCAGTCCAGCGGCCAGGCCCGAAAGGGCAGGGACACCTCATCGGTGATTGTGAGCCGGGCCCCCCTGGTTCGCCAGAGGCGCAGCAACATGAGCAGCAACCTGAAATAAAGATTCACGTTCTCTCTACCTGCAAAAGAATGTTAAGTTCGCCCGGGACTCCGGGGTGGCAAAAGCAACCCCGGGCTCAGGATATCCGGCCTCATGGCGAAATTCAAGGGTGCCGAATGGATGGATTAACAGCCTGACTGCTTCGGGCGTCTTGGAACTGGATCATTTTATCCTATTTTGCCATGATAGTTCTTTACCGGGCTTTTTATCATTCCAGGCTGGGAGCCGTCGTCGTGCCGAAACCATCCAAATCCGCACCCTTAGCCGTCGGGAATCGCGTTCAGCTCACCCACCAGGGACGTGCCGTATCCGGCGTGGTAGCCCACATCGGCACCCGGGGAGCGTTTATTCTCTGCGATGACCGACAGTGGTTGCAGGTTCCTCTGGCCGCCTTGGACAGCGCTCAAGCACCCCTATCGGGCAAGGCGCCGGCCGCTCCGCTGATGCCTGCGGCCACGTCAGATGTGCCGGTTTTCCGCGTCAGCGAGTCCGTAGCTTTTGACTTTCGGGGCCGGCCTGTCGAGGGTCGAATCACCCGGCTCAATCCCAAGCGCGCCTTGGTCCTGGGCGAAGACGGACGGGAATTTCAGGTGCCCTATAGCCGGCTCAGCCGTCCGGCCGGCGCAAATGAGGTGCTGCCAACTCAAGACGACCCACTGGCCGCTGTCACCGACCAGGCGCAGGAACTGCTGCGGCAACACGGCCTGCCCGACTGGCGGTTTCGGTTCGACCACGGCAGCCGCCGTGCCGGCTGCTGTCGTTTCGACCGCAAGGAGATTTCCCTGGCCCGGCAGTTTGCCCTGGTCGCTCCGGCGGAAGAAATCCGCGACACCCTGCTGCATGAAATCGCCCATGCCCTGGTCGGCAAGAAGCATAACCACGACGCCGTCTGGCGGGCCAAGGCCATGGCCATCGGCGGGACCGGCCGTCGTTGTCATTCCCTGCGTTTTGCGCCGCCGCGCTACATTGTCTTCTGCACCCGGGGGTGCTGGATCGCCACCGCCGAGCGCTGGCGTCGCAATGTGATCTGCCGCCGTTGTCATGGCGACATCCACTATCAGACTTATACCGAAGAACGCTGGCGGCAGCTCAAACCCGACGGGCCCCAAACTCCCTCCTGAATTTCTCGGCAACAGTTCAAGGTTGCCACCGGTGCCGCAAAGCAACTTGTCCGTAAATAATCCCCGAATTGATCTCCATCAAGCTTCCGTTCCTCTCTTCCCGCTATAGTTTCACCATCCGCAGTCAAAAGTCACCCTGTCCCGGGGGCACCCACAAGGAAATGTTTTCCCATCAGGGAGGATCGTGAATCATGCAAATCATCGAACTGCTCAAAGCCGCGACCATCGACGTGCCCTTCGAAGCCCGCAAGCTCGTCACCCTGCCGGGACTGGAGCTGGTGCACATGGTGCTGGAGACGGGTCAGAGCGTACCCGCCCATGCTCTGCCCATTACTGTTCTGTTCTACGTGCTGTCCGGCACCGGCACCCTAGAGGTGGACGCCCGCACCGAAACCGTGGGTTCCGATACTCTGGCCCTCGTTCCGGCCCACGCCCAGCGCGGCTGGACCAACCACGGCAGCACCCCCTTGCGCCTGCTGGTGGTCAAGCAGATGGCCTCTTAGGGGCGCCTAACGCGCGCCCGGCGTGCTTCGCAGTGGCGAATTTCAATGCGCCTTCCACGACAAAAATCGAAAGGATCTGCTATGATTAAGGTCACATCCATGGCCCGCCTTGAACCTCAGGCCAACCCACACCAGGTCAAGGCGCACAAACTCTATGATACCGAACATGCCCAGGCCATGCACCTGGACCTGGCACCCGGCCAGTCCCTTAAAAAGCACATCACACCGGTGGATGTCTTCTTCTATGTGCTGGAGGGAACCGGGGTGGTGGAAATTGGCGACGAACAGGAAACCGTCACCGCCGACAGCCTGGTGGACAGCCCGGCTCACATTGCCCATTGCTGGCATAACCGCAGCGATGGCCCCCTGCGCATCCTGGTGGTGAAGGTGCCGAGGCCGACGGCGCCGACCAAGTTCATAACCTGAAAGGAGCAGGCCCCATGAGCATTCCGATTACCGAAAGCGTCACCTGGGTAGGCAAGATCGACTGGGAATTACGCAAATTCCATGGTGAGGAATATTCGACCCATCGGGGCTCAACCTACAATTCATACCTGGTGCGCGACCAGAAAACAGCCCTCATCGACACGGTCTGGGCCCCCTTCGCCAAGGAATTTGTGGATCGCCTGTTCGAAGTGGTGCGTCCGGAGGACATCGATTTCGTCATCGCCAATCATGCGGAATCGGACCATAGCGGCGCCCTGCCGGAACTGATGCGCCATCTGCCGGGCAAGCCCATCTACTGCACCGCCAACGGCATCAAGTCTCTGCGCGGCCACTATCATCAGGATTGGAATTTCCAGCCGGTCAAGACCGGCGATCGCCTGTCCCTCGGCAACCGCGAACTGATCTTCGTCGAAGCGCCCATGCTGCACTGGCCGGACAGCATGTTCTGCTATCTGACCGGCGAAGAAATCCTGTTCTCCAACGATGCTTTCGGTCAACATCTCGCCGCCGAGGAGCCTTTCAATGACCGCGTCGATCCCTGCGAGCTTTGGGCCGAGTGCATCAAATACTACGCCAACATCCTCACGCCCTTCAGCCCGCTGGTGAAAAAGAAGATCGAAGAATTCGTCAGCCTGAAGCTGCCCCTGAAGATGATCTGCACCAGCCACGGCGTCATCTGGCGCGACAATCCCCTGCAGATCGTCGAGCAATACCTGGCCTGGGCAGAAGCCTACCAGGAAAACCAGGTGACCATTCTCTACGACACCATGTGGAACGCCACCCGGATCATGGCTGAAACCATCGCCGCCGGCCTGCGCCAGGCGGCACCGGATTTGACCGTGAAAATCTTCAACTGCGCACGCTCGGACAAAAACGATCTGATTACCGAGGTGTTCCGTTCCAAGGCGATTCTGCTCGGCTCGCCGACCATCAACCAGGGCATTCTCTCGGCCGTGGCCGGGCTCCTTGAGGAGATGCGCGGCCTGCGCTTCCGCAACAAGCGGGCCGCGGCCTTCGGTTCCTTTGGCTGGAGCGGTGAGTGTGTGAAGCTGCTGACGGAGAAATTGGCTGAAGCCGGTTTCGAAACGGTGGAGGAGGGTCTGCGTCTGTCCTGGCAGCCGGACGGGGAAGGGCTGGAGCAGTGCCGCAGCTTCGGCCAAAATTTCGCAGCCAAGATCCGGTGAATTGCAGTTGTCGCCAGCGCCCCTTTGTCCGCCATACCGGCCCCATGGTGAACCTTGTCCTGGGGCCGGACGTCTATTCAGGCAGCCTTCGTGCAAATGGTTGAGCCAAGGCCTTGACATGGGCAGTTAAAGAACTATATTCGCAGATAGGAATTATTATCAAGAGGTCCCATGACCAAATCGATGTCATCTGATTATTCCGACTCGCATCTGCTTCGAGCCCTGCGCGAGGCCTGTCGGATATCGGGGATGCGGTTGACGCCCCAGCGATTGGAAGTGTATCGGGAGTTGGCGCGGTCCGAAGATCATCCTTCCGCGGAAGAATTACATCAGAGGTTGCTCGAGCGCATGCCCTCCCTGTCCCTGGATACGGTATATCGCACCCTGGCAACCTTTGCCCGCCATGGTCTGATTCACAAGCTGGATACGGCTGAAAGCCAGGGACGGTTCGAAGTGGCGGACGACACCCACCACCACTTGGTCTGCAGTCGCTGCAAGGAAATCATGGACTTTCACTGGCCCGGCTTCGATCAGTCCGGGGTTCCGGAAGAAATCGCTCACTGGGGCCGGATAGAAAGAAAGAACGCCGTGATTTATGGTATCTGCAACAAATGCCTGAAGAAGGATCGGACCGGCTGACCTGGGAAGCGAAGCGATTCCTCGTTTATCTCCCCGAAACAGGTTTCTAGGCTTGACCCATTGCCGGCATCTATTGAACGTGGGCTTGCTCACCCTGTTAAGCCCAATGTCCCATCCAACGCCCGCAAGGGCCTATTATGACAAGGAGCATGGATCGTGAAGAGCGTCAAAGGCACCGAAACCGAAAAGAATCTTCTGAAATCCTTTTCCGGCGAAAGCCAGGCCCGCAATCGCTACACCTATTTTTCTTCCGTGGCACGTAAAGAGGGCTTCGTGCAGATCGCTGATATCTTTGATGAAACCTCCGCCCAGGAAAAAGAGCATGCCAAGCGCTTCTTCAAATTCCTGGAAGGCGGCGACCTGGAAATCACCGCCTGTTTCCCGGCCGGCAAGATCGGCACCACGGCGGAAAACCTGTTGGCTGCGGCCATGGGCGAACATGAAGAACATACGGATCTGTATCCGGCCTTCGCCGCCGTGGCCGACCAGGAAGGCTTCGCCGAAATCGCCGCCGTTTGGCGCGCCATTTCGGTGGCGGAGAAACAGCACGAAAAGCGTTACCGCGACCTGCTGGCCAACATCGAAAGCAATCGCGTATTCGAGCGCTCCGATAAGGCAGTCTGGCGTTGCCGCAACTGCGGCTACCTGCATGAAAATCACAAGGCCCCCGAACTCTGCCCGGCCTGTGCCCATCCCAAAGCCCACTTCGAACTGCTGGGCGAAAACTGGTAAGGCAGCGTTTGATGCAACACGACTGATTGCCTTTCATATAACAGCAGAGGGCCGCCTGTCCGTCGGGCTGCCCTCTGTGCCATGCTCCATTTGACAATTTCCGCCCTTACGGTTAGAGTCCAACTACCAGCTGGATTGTCTCCCTTCCGATCAGCGACCGGTTCATTTCGGTACTGCTCGGGAGGGTTTCGTTTTTTGCGCAATCAGCAAGATTGCCAAGGAGGCCGACCATGGAACAGAAGCAGGTTTTCCTCACCGAATACGATCACGACCGACTGCTCGAACTGATCGAATCCGCCAAGGAATATTATGCCCGGGATCAAGACTACCTTGAGCAACTTGAAGAGGATCTCAGCCGCTGTCGATTGGTGGATTCCAGATCCATTCCCGCCGACGTCGTGACCATGAATTCCCGGGTCAGAATCAGGGATCTGGACACCGACAAGGAGATGGAGGTCACCCTGGTTTTTCCCCAAAAAGCCAACCTGGAGGCGGGCCGCCTGTCCATTCTGTCCCCCATCGGTGCGGCCATCCTGGGCGGGGTTCAGGGGCAGGTGGTGCAGCGCAAGGTCCGCTCCGGCATCAAGCAGATCCGCATCGAGGCGATCCTCTACCAACCGGAAGCAGCCGGCAACTTCGATCTTTAACAATTCACGGATAGGCTGGAAAAAGAAAAAGGGGGTCGTCCTCGTGCAGAAGACAACCCCCTTCTTATTTTTATGGTGCCCAGAGCCGGAATCGAACCAGCGACACGTGGATTTTCAGTCCACTGCTCTACCGACTGAGCTATCTGGGCAAGTCGAAATCCGTTTATAAAGAATTCACTCCGACCTGTCAAGCAAAAAACCCGCACCTTGACATCCCCGCCCCGGCCTGCCTTTGCCACATTGAATTGTCGTGTTATTATTGACAGTATATGTGCCCGACAAATTAAAAGGAATTTCCAAAATGTCCGATTCCCACCCAGCACCAGACGCAGCCACGCCCTTTGCCCTCCGGGACTGCGCTCTGATCACCCTTTCCACCGGCTTTCGTGCTCAGAACCTGCGGGAGTTCAGGGAAGGGCTGACGCAGGTTCCGGTGGACAGCATCGCTCATCATTTCTGGGGGCGCCTGCTGCAACCTCTGTTTGACGAACCGGAATACAGCAATGATTTCGCCTCCTGGGCCTATCGGGGCCTGCATGACAAACCCCTGGCAGAACGGCTGAGCATGATTTTGCCCACCGACTTTGATTGCGAGGAGGATTTGCGCCAGGAACTGCTCGAGGTGGTGGAAGAACGCCTGGATGAAAGCGAGCTGATACCCTGGGCACGGGCCGACCAGTGGTTTTATTTCCTGCGTTCTCAACTCATTTCCTTCGATAGTGGCATGGAACTGGAAGATCCGCGGGATCTCGCCGCCTGCCTGCCAAATTTGTCCACGGGAAGCATCTACTACCACTTTATCGATGCCCGCAACCGTACTGCCGAGCGCTGCGACGATTTCAGCGCCTGGCTGATGAGTTGCGGCGCCCCCTTTGAGGAATTGGCGCGTCGGCTGGGCGATTTCGATCCCTATTTTTCCTCCCTGCGCGAAATTCGTCGAACCATCGCCCGCATTGCCCAGGATTTTTTCGAGGAGCTGGCCTGATGGAACAGCCGAAGCACGGGACAAATGCCGACTTCCTCGGACGCTATGCAACCGCGGCCGGAACGGGAGTCATTCACCACCTGCAGCAGCTGGCCGAACCTTTGAAGGGCGCCCGGGTCATCCACGTCAATTCAACCCGCGAAGGCGGGGGCGTCGCGGAAATTCTGCAGAAACTGCTGCCCCTGAAACAGGCTCTCGGCATGGATGCCCGCTGGGAAGTCATCAGTGGGTCACCCGCCTTTTACGAATGCACCAAGAGCTTTCACAATGCCCTGCAAGGCACCCAGACCAGCATTACCGACTCCCTGCTGGAAACCTATCGGCAGACCAACGCCGATACGGCGGAGAGACTGCGCCCTGTCCTTGAGGAAGCGGATTTTGTTTTCATTCACGATCCCCAGCCGGCCGCACTGCTGGCGCACCTGCCCACGCGCCGGGGCAAATGGATATGGCGCTGCCACATCGACGCCAGCCGGCCCTATCGCCCGGTGTGGAAATATCTGAAAAAATGGGTCACTCCCTATGACGCCAGCATCTTTTCCCTGCCGGAGTTCGCACAACCGCTGCCGCATCCGCAATACATTATCGCGCCGAGCATCGATCCCTTAAGTGAAAAGAACCGCGATCTGCCCGCGGCCGAAGTCGACAACATTTATGAGCGGTTCGGATTGGACCCCGATCTGCCCATCATTCTTCAGGTTTCGCGTTATGATCGTTTCAAGGATCCCGTCGGCGTGATTCGCGCCTTCAAGCTGGCGGCACGGCTGACCCCCATGCAACTGGTGCTGGCCGGAGGGGAGGCAACGGACGATCCGGAAGGAGCCGCGGTGCTTCATGAAGTCCGGCAGGCGGCCGGCGATGATCCCCGCATCCATGTGCTGCTGTTGCCTTCCGACGCTCACCGCGCCATCAATGCCCTGCAACGGGCTGCCACCATCGTCGTGCAGAAATCCCTGCGGGAAGGCTTCGGCCTGACGGTGACGGAGGGCATGTGGAAGGGCAAGCCGGTCATCGGCGGTGATACGGGGGGCATTCGTCTGCAGGTTTTTGACCAGTATACCGGTTTTCTGGTGCGGACTCCGGAAGGCGCCGCCCTGCGCATCCGCTACCTGCTGCAACGGCGGCGTCTGCTGGAGGAGATGGGCCAACGGGCCAAGCGGTTCGTCGCGGAAAACTTTCTCATCACCCGCCACCTGCGGGAATACCTGACCCTGCAGCTCAGCCTGCAGCAGACCGCGCAACAGCGCATGATGGTCGGACACTGACGATTCTCGCAAGGAGCATTCGCCATGACGGTTTCACAGCCCAAACGCCTGATAATCGTTTCCAACCGGCTGCCTGCAGTTTTCAGACAGGAAGGTGAGGACTGGACCCTGCAACCGGGCAGCGGTGGCCTGATCACCGCTTTGGCGCCCATCATGCAGCGCAGCCAGGGCCTGTGGATCGGCTGGCCGGGTTGCGGACCCCAAGCCGAACTGGGGCCGCTGCTGAAACAATTCCGGGAAGAGCAGGGCTATCAGCTGCTGCCGGTTCCCCTTTGCGAAGAAGATGTGGAACGCTATTACCGCGGCTTCGCCAACGAGGTTTTGTGGCCCCTGTTCCACGATTTGTTGGGCTATTGCCGCTTCGATCGCCAGAACTGGGAAGCCTATGGCTCGGTCAACCGCAAGTTTGCATCGGCCATCGCCGCCATCGCCGCCCCGGATGATTTTATCTGGGTGCATGATTACCAACTGCTCCTGGTCGGCGACGATTTGCGCCAGATGGGTGTCAAGCAGCGACTGGCCTTCTTTCTGCATATCCCCTTTCCCACCCCGGATCTGTTCCGCCGCCTGCCCTGGAAAATGCCGCTTCTCGAAGCCATGATGGAGTATGACCTGCTCGGCTTCCAGACCCTGGGCGACCGCCGCAATTTCGTCAATACGGTCATCACCCTGCTGCCGAAGGTGGAGGTCATCACCCGCCAGCGCCATCATACGCTGCTGCGCCATGAGGGCCGGATTATCAAGGTGGGCCATTTCCCCATCAGCATCGACTTCGATGAATTCAACGACGGCGCCCAGTCCCCCGAAGTCGAGGATGCCGCCTGGTATCTGCATGAAAACCTGCGCGGCCGCCAGCTGCTCCTGGGCATCGACCGGCTGGACTACACCAAGGGCCTGCCGGAACGGTTCCTGGCCTTTGAGAGAGCTCTCGAAAAATACCCGGACCTGCTCAAGCGCATCTCCCTGCTACAGGTGGTGGTCCCCAGCCGCACCCTGGTCCCCGACTACCAGAACCTCAAGGAATTGCTCGATCAACTGGCAGGACGCATCAATGCCCGCTTCGGCCAACCGGAATGGACACCGATTCACTATGCCTACCGGAGCCTGGACCGCACCCAATTGCTGGCCCGCTATCGCACCTCGGAGATCGCCTTGGTGACCCCCCTGCGGGACGGCATGAACCTGGTGGCCAAGGAATACTGTGCCTGCTCCGTGGACAACAACGGCGTGCTGATCCTCAGCGAATTTGCCGGCGCCGCCGAACAGCTCGGCAAAGGCGCGTTGCTGGTCAATCCCTACGATATCGACGACACGGCCGATGCCATCTACCGGGCGATCAACATGTCGGCCGAAGAGCGGCAACGGCGCATGGCCCTGCTGCGCGGCGAAATCCGCCGTAACGACGTGCACCGCTGGCTGCAGTGGTTCATCGAGTCGGCCCAGCAGGAGCCACCGACGGAGGAATGATATTTTTCTTGCCAGTCGGCCATTTATCTGCTAGGAAAAGACTTCATTCCTGACATGAGGATCGCCATGTTGTTCAGCAGCGCATTTTTTCCCTCCTTTTACTTTAGCGGCGGCTTTTTCTTTGGCCGGGCCGCCCAGGTAGGAGTCTGATGCGCTAGCGACGCGATCCATTGCGAAAATCAGAAAACCACGGGGTGGCCTTGACCGGCTCGACCGTGGTTTTTTCTTTTGGTAGGTCACCAGGGAAGAACGGTTGAGCCAGCCCCCCGGATAACCCCTCAGCGGCTTACCAAAGGAGCAACGCCATGATCATCGTCATGAAACAGGGCGCCGGCAAGGAACTGCTGGCCGAAGTCAAGAAACGCATCCGGGAACTGGGCTACAAGCCCCATGTCATTCACGGTGAAACCCGCAACGTCATCGGGGCCATCGGTGACGAGCGGGGGAAAACGGTCCTGCAATCCCTGGAATCCATGGCCGGGGTCGAGGCCGTAGTACCCATTCTCAAGCCCTACAAACTGGCCAGCCGTGAAGTCCGACCGGAACCGAGCGTCTTCAACCTGGCGCCGGGACTCGACATCGGCGGACGGAAACTGGTGGTCATGGCCGGTCCCTGCTCGGTGGAGGGAGAAAGCCAACTGTTGGAAACGGCCCAAGCGGTACAGGCTGCCGGCGCCAGTGTGCTGCGCGGCGGTGCCTTCAAACCGCGCACCAGTCCCTACGCGTTTCAGGGAATGGAGGAAGAAGGGCTGAAACTGCTGGCCCTGGCCCGGGAAAAGACCGGCTTGCCCATCATCACGGAGGTCGTCAATCCCAAGGACCTGGAACTGGTGGCCGGATATGCCGACATCCTCCAGGTCGGGGCCCGCAACGTCCAGAACTTCGCCCTGCTGAAGCTCCTCGGCCAACAGGACAAACCGGTACTGCTCAAGCGCGGCATGGCGACCACCATCCAGGAATTCCTCATGAGCGCCGAATACATCCTGGCCGAAGGCAATCAGCGGGTGATTCTTTGCGAGCGCGGCATCCGCACCTTCGAAACCGCGACCCGCAACACACTGGATCTGTCCGCCGTGCCGGTGCTCAAGGAACTGACCCACCTGCCGGTCATCGTCGATCCCTCCCATGCCACCGGACACGCCAGCCTGGTACCCGCCATGAGCTACGCGGCCGTGGCGGCCGGGTGCGACGGCCTGTTGGTCGAGGTACACAACAACCCGGAACAGGCTTCCTGCGACGGACCGCAATCCCTGACCCCGGCCCGCTTTGCCGAAACCATGACCCGCCTGCGGGCCTTCGCCGCCGCAGCGGACCGGGAAGTGT